>JBOEGK010000020.1:0-109316 GCA_050633385.1 Hyphomonas sp. | reverse complement strand
CGCGATTGGTATTCGACGAGCCGTCACGGCGTTCGATGATTTTGAAGATGCCGGTGCCGCGTAACAGGAGTCTATCTTCAGACCAGATTTTGCCTTCGACTGTGATGACGCCGTCCACCTCGCCGACAACTTTACCGTTGCCTTCCACAAAGGCACCGACCGGCGCGCTGGACAGGAAGTCGACGAGCAGACGCACTGTCACCCACCATGTATCAGCGTCATTCTCGACAGCGCCGCCCCACGCCATGTCTGCGAATGTCATCAGCATGCCGCCATGCGCATTGCCCATGCCGTTTGTGTGATGCTCTTCCACGCGAAAGCCACGCGTTAGGCCGGTCTCATCGCGTTTCTCGAATAGCGGGCCGACTTGACGGCCAAAACCGCGATGCCAAGGTAGGAGCTGATACCCTTGCGGCACATCGAATGTCTGATTTTGTGTAAAGTCATCTGTCATTCAGATTGGATATGCACAGGGATGTTTAGCTGTCCACCCTGACCTTAGAGGAGGCCACGGGGGCAGATGAGCCGAGGGGGCAAAATGCAACCATTGCAAAAATTGACGATCTTTCTGCCCGCCTTTGGCTGGTGTTGCGCTTTGCTGTTTTTTATCTGCGCGATGCTGATGTTCACCGGAGCAGACGGCAGCTTGGTGTTAACCCTGCTCGCGATTGTGTTTGCGGCTGCCAGCGCGTTTATGGTCTGGCATGAATTCAGGCGGGGCCTGCTTGATCTTGATAACATCAAATCAGGCCGGGGGACTCGTAAAGAGCAAACGCGCCGTCAGGCCCGGTATCAAAATAGCTTACCCGTCATGACGGCTGAACAGCGCGCGACCGCCTTTCATGTTCTCGATGCCTTCAATGAGGCTGGCCTTGCCGTGACCGATGACGAGGTGCGTGCCGAGTTTATCCGCGTGTTTAATGAGGATGGCTGGGGGCCAAAACCGATTGGCGCTTATGAAACCCTGATCACCCTGCGTGACCTATGGTACGAGCACGATATGAGCCCGCCGCAAATGATGTTCACCCACGAAAATATTGAGCATAACGCGGCGACAATCGAACAAACCATCTGCGAAATTCTCGCACTGTTCGGCCACGATCCGGCCAGCGCGACCATTGAGATGCCTGCCGCTGTGGGGCCAGCGGGTGACATTTCGATTGCGGTGACATTAGAGGACAAGACCTACCACCTGCCGTGTACGCTGCGCCCCAAAAACACACCGGACGGTTTGATCGAACAGTTGTATCAGCACATTCCGAAACGAAAAGCGGGACAGCTTTATGTCGAAACCCTCGATACGTCACTGATCTATGTCATACTGACAGAAAGCGCGGCAAATGCGTTTAACGCCAAACTGGCGGACTTGGGAGATCCGTTCCAGTGGAAGACAGTTTCGCCATCTCTTTGACTCATTTTTCCAATCAAGTTTTGCTTATGAACACTCATCTGATCTCGACGTTCGCCCTGACTTGCCTGTTTGTGTTGCCCGCCACTGCTGATCCGCACCGAGATGGCCCCACCATCGCTGCTGCTCTTCATGCCGCTCAGCACCCGCTGGATGCCTGTGGCGGGGAAAATTTGTTGGACATCGCTGTGCCGGATGGCCCGTTTCTTTCAGCCTGTCAGATGCATGATGCGTGTTACCGGTCTGGCGCAAAAAACCAATATGATTGCGACACCGACTTCCTGCTGGATATGCGCGATGCGTGCGAGATTTCTTATCCCAAGCATAACAAGCCCGTGCGCCACCTATCCTGTATGGGGGCGGCGCAAACCTATTTTATGGCCGTCAATTCAAGCCTCGGCTCACGCCATTTCAACACCGGCGGCACACATGGGGCACTGGTGGCCTACACACAACAACGGCTTCTGGAAGATGACCGGTCTGATGAATTGCGCACGTGCGTTACGGTGAAGAACACATCCGGCCGCAAGATTGCCTATCAAGTCAGGCTGCATAATCAGTCTGGTGACTGGGTGGATACAGAACCCGATATTGGCAAAGCCCATTTACAGCCGACCGCAAGCAAACGGATCTGCGTCGACACAGACCGTCAACCGCTGGAAGACTGGGACACAATGGGCGAGACTTACACGATCACGCTGAAAGCCGATGATCCTGACCGCTTCAGCCCGTTTGGTGACTTTATTGATGTTGACCGGCTGGAATGCGATCGCGCGACAGGGCACTGCTCGCGCTAGGTGACCGCCCCATCCAGCCCGACACTTGCCAGCGCTTTGGCCTGACGCGCCGAGACGGCCGCCACGTCAAACCCCGCAATGCTCTCTTCAAAGAGTTGATGGAAGTTCAGTTCAGCGCCCAGACGCAAATACGCCGCGCCAAGGCCAATCGCCGCCCTGTCCATGAACACAAATTCCCGCGGGACACGCACAGGGCCTTTCTCCTTCAATTCCTTGCGCACGGCGAACATTTCCTTGCGGCCATATTCGCCCGCCGACACGCCATCGGCCACGCTGCGCACACGGTCGTCAAGAAGCGGACCATAGATGAAACCTGCCCAGACATTCAGAATCTCGACCAGTTCGCGGGACAAATCTTTAAAGCCCCATTTTTCATAGGCCGCGACACTGGCGTCGAAGTCATTGGCAAGCAGAGAGCGATAAAGATCGACGACCCCCTCAACGAAGGTTGGCGGAAAAATACGGATGCAACCAAAGTCCAGCAGATTGATGCCCGTCCCCTCGCCTGTAACCTGATAATTACCCAGATGTGGATCGCCGTGAATGACCGCATGGGTGTTGAACGGCCCCCACCATGTCCAGAACAGCATCTCGGCGATCTGGTTGCGCGTCTCCTGAGGCGCATCGACAAAATCATCCAGCCGTTTTCCGTTAAGCCACGTCATGCTCAACAGACGGTCGCTAGATAGCTCGTCCAATGGACGCGGCACGGTGACATAATTTTTATCGGCCAGCATATGCGCATAGAGGCGCATGTTTTTGGCTTCGCGCCGATAGTCGAGCTCTTCGCGCAGACGATCTGCAATTTCCACCAGCAATTCATCAGGCTCGATAGAACCGTCAAAGCGTTTGAAGAGGCCAATGAGCGCTTTCAATTGGCCAAGGTCTGACTCCACAGCACTTGCCATGTCGGGATATTGAAGTTTGCAGGCGATCTTCTGGCCGTCCAGCGTTTCCGCCTCATGCACCTGCCCTAGTGAGGCTGCAAAGGACGCTTCTTTCTGGAACGCGCCGAATTGCGCTTCCCAACCTGCACCCAACTCAGCCCGCATACGGCGGCGGACGAATGGCCAGCCCATAGAGGGCGCTTCGGCCTGCAATTGTTTGAGTTCCTCGGCATACTCGGGCGGCAACAGGTCGGGAATGGTCGAAACGATCTGGGCCACCTTCATCAGCGGGCCCTTGGATTTGCCCAGCGCCGCTGTCAGCGCTTTGGCAATACGCTCATCCCCCTGGCCGCCGCCAAATAAAGACTGTGTCGCGAAGGTTAAACCGGCACCTGACAAGTTTGCGCCAACCTTTGCAGAGCGAGCCAAACGCCCAGTGAAACGATTTCGCTCAGGATCATTCTTCATGTCATCAGTCATAGATTCCCTATATAGGAGGAAAGGTAGACTTTCACACACCTCAGGCATGAATTTCTCATCGGAAAAGCGCGAATGCGTGACAAGGAGCGCCGGAGTCCTGTATAGGCAAACGGTCCGCTAAACTCAGGCGGTCGTAGACCAGAGACGGCGTAAGTTTTGGTTCCACACATTATTCGGGCGCTTGTCTAACGCCCCACATATCTCAGTTGCGTTTCATTATATCTAAATAAAAGCGGTTCACATCCGCGTACCGACCGCCAGACAAATGGCGGCAAGAAGGATTTTAAGTTCCATGTCGTATGCCACGATACTCACCGAATACAGCCCCGAAACGGGCGTCGCGGTCATCACATTACACCGGGCAGATGCCTCTAACGCACTCAACGAAGAATTAGTGACCGAGCTCGCGCACGCGCTGGATCGATATGAAGGCATCGACAAGCCTGACGAACGGGCGCGCTGCATCATTCTCACCGGCAGCAAAAAAGTGTTCTCAATTGGTTTGGACATGGCTGATTTGGTTGAAAACCAATTCCCTCAGACCTTCATCAACGATCGCATGGGCCGTATATGGCGCAGACTGGAGCAGACACGTGTGCCCGTGATTGCCGCCGTAAGCGGTTACGCTTTAGGCGCAGGCTGTGAGCTGGCGCTGATGTGCGATGTGGTTATGGCAACTGAGACGACCAAGTTTGGACTGCCGCAGATTCGGCGGGGGGGAATGCCGGCGCTAGGCGCGACACAGCGTTTAGGTCGCTATATTGGCAAGGCAAAGGCAATGGATCTCTGCCTGTCCGGCCGGATGATGGACGCAAGCGAAGCTGAACGCTCTGGACTGGTCTCGCGCCTTGTCGCAGGGGATGCGCTATTGGACGAAGCGAGAGAACTGGCTGGAAACATCGCGGAACTGCCCAAAACAGCGGCGATGATGATCAAAGAATCCGTCAACACCTCGTATGAAACACCAATGGCACAAGGGCTTTTGGCAGAACGACGGCTTTTCCAGACCATATTCGCCACCAGCGACCAAGAAGAGGGTATGTCAGCGTATCTTGAGAAGCGGACACCCCATTTTCGAGGTCGCTAACCCAAATTTGAAAATCAGGCGTGAATGGTCATCTTTTAGGCGTGTATAAAATATATGCCTTGCAAGCAGGGTTACGGTTGACGCCTTCGCCACCATTATGTATTCCCCCGCCTTCAGCCCAATGGAGGGTCTCCATCAGGGTTTCAGGAGTTTGATATGGCTAATACACGTTCTGCCAAGAAAATGGTTCGTAAAATCGCTCGCCGGACTGAGGTCAACAAGGCGCGTATCTCACGCGTTCGCACCTATGTTCGCAAGGTCGAAGAAGCCGTTGCCTCTGGCGATAAATCTGCCGCGCAGGAAGCCCTGCGCGTGGCTCAGCCGGAACTGATGCGCGCTGTGACGAAGGGTGTGATGCATAAGCGCACATCTTCACGCAAAGTGTCTCGCCTGTCGGCAAGCGTCAATGCGATGAGCTAAACATTCCAATTTGCGGTCTGCGCAAATTCGGATGATCTATTTTAAACCCACTCGGTATTTTCCGGGTGGGTTTTTCTTTGGTCGAAACTCTCCGCCGCGCAATTCACCAAAACAAAATTCGCCATGCATAACTCAGCATGGCTTCCATGCGTCCAGAGAACGCCTTTGTCGCAAAACGGTCATCAACTTTGCAAATTTGCGGAGCTACAAGCACGAGCATTGCAGCAAGTATTAATCTTAACAAGATGACGGATTTTGGTGACACTTTCACAGGGTTATACACAGACGATTATTTGTGAAAATGTTGACAGAACATTTGTGAACAAAAGTGAGCGTATAATCACGTGAAATTTTTTTTCACAGTCTACCCTCATGTTTAATTACGATTTTTTATCCCCTGAAACGAGAGTCAACAGGGCAATCCTCGCCGGATAAAAAAAGAAACACTTGTCAGAAAAACGTCACCCCGATAGTTTGAACTTACCAACAAAAACCTCTCTCTGTACGGAGTATTGGCGGGGCCAGTTTTATGTAGCTGGGACAGGAGAGGAGCGTTCCGTTGGTCAGGGATGAACATAACAAAAAAAGGGGTTTGGTGATGGACCGAAACCAACTGACTGACTCTGGGCATCTAAGCTCATCTTCGTCCGGCGGAGGCGATGAAACTCGTCCGGGCAAGGACATTTGGGCTGACGTGCTAGCGCGCCTTGAGGCGACGCTCAATAGTGTAGAATTTTTGCGCTGGATATCAGGTCTTCGTCTCATCGCTGAAGTCGATGGCGAAATTCTTATCGCAGCGCGCGACCAACTCTCATACGACCGCGTGACGATCGAGCACAGAAGACAAATCCAGCGTTTCTGGAGAGATGCTGACCCTGCGCGCCGCACCGTTCGCATCGTATGCTGGAGAACAGCATCGGCTGAACTCCGTGATCTGGTTGATGATCCATGGGCAAAAGATGCCGCCGCGACACAAAAACTGTCAGATGATGAGGCTGTTAAAGCTGATGTCGAGGACAAGTCCGCTCGCAAAAAAAATGACAATAACAATGGCGCGCCAGAAAAAACCTTTGAGACCTTGGTCCAAGGTGAATCCAACAAGCGCCCGGTGCAAATGGCATTGCGTATCGCACGCGGCCAGCCTGTTGGCACATCCAGCGTTCTGATCTATGGCCTGCAAGGCGTAGGTAAGACCCATATCCTACAAGCGCTCATCGCAGAGGCAGAGCTGAACGACCCGGAGCGTAAAGTCATCTACATGACGGCTGAAGAGTTCCTGTCTGCCTATACTGATGGCGTAAAAGCCAGAGATACAAGCGCCCTTAAAAAGCGCCTGCGTGCTGCTGATGTTTTGCTAATTGACGATCTGCACCGTATCGCCGGCAAAAAGGGCACTGAAACGGAGTTGTACCAAAACATCCGTGAAGTGACATCCCAAGGCGGTATCGTTGTCATGGCTGGTGATCAGGCACCCGGCGACGTTACCGGGTTCAGCCCTAGAATGCGCGGCGAGCTGACAGGTTCTATCGCTGTTGAGGTGGCTGCCCCCTGCGCGGAGATGCGTCAGCGCATCATCACCGATCTGGCAGAGCACATTCACCAATCTCATCCAAACTTTGTTCTGGATGACCTTATGGTCGCCCGTATCAACAGCGCGATCCGTGGCCCCGGCCGCGAATTGACAGGCGCTGTGTGGAGCTTGTTCACTGAAGCAGGCTTTGGTGAGGAAGCGCCGACGATGGAGATGCTAGAGCGCATTATCCGCCGCGTTGAAGGCACCGTACGTGAGCCGTCCATCGAGTTGGTAAAGCGCGCAGCGATGAAGGTTTTCAGCGTCACCAAAGCAGATCTGGAAAGCCCCTGCAAAGCCCGCGCTGTGGTGTATCCACGCCAAATCGCAATGTACCTCTGCCGTGAAGAAACGGGTAAGTCACTACCGCAAATTGGACGTAGTTTCGGCAAACGGGATCATACAACGGTTTTGTATTCTCACCGTAAGCTAACCAAGGCGGTACCGACCGACACCGAACTTTGTGCAGACATCGCCAAAGTACGTGCAATGATCTTTGAACTTCAAGCAGCGGGTTCAAACTAAGATATTATTACAACTAATCGCGCTCAATGGCTTGGCTTTTTCGCGCGAATGGTTAAGGGTTTCCGGCCCGCTTCTTTTCAGAGGCGGGCCGATTCATGTGTTGGGGAAAGCGTGCCACAAAAAAGCCGATGACTGTCACACAAATATGAGAATACACACGTATGTAGGCGCCCAGCGCCAGAAGAATGGATGGATGGAACGACTATGAAACTGACTATGGAACGCAGCGATCTCTTAAATGCCCTATCGCACGTGCAAAACGTCGTTGAACGTCGCAATACCATTCCGATCCTATCCAACGTGTTGATGCAAGCGAGCGGTAGCCAGCTGCGCCTGACCGCGACGGATCTCGATATTGAGGCTGTCGATTGCGCCGACGCCAAAGTGTCTACAGATGGCGCGATCACGGCGCCGGCGGGGACTTTGTTTGATGTTGTTCGTAAGCTTCCTGCTGGCGCGGATATCGAAATGGAATTGCAACCGGAGAACCAGCGGCTATCCATCCGGTCTGGCCGCTCTCACTTTGAGTTGCCCACCCTGCCCGCGTCAGATTTTCAGACAATGACACCTGATGATGATGCTGTGGCCTTTACGCTATCAGCGACCGATTATGCGCGTCTGATCGACAAGACTAAATTCGCCATCTCAACCGAAGAAGCCCGTTACTATCTGAACGGTGTTTTCATTCACGGCGCTGAGAATGACGACAATGAAGCTGTATTGCGCGCGGTCGCTACAGATGGTCACCGGCTCGCGCTGGCTGAAGTGCCCTGCCCGGCAGGCGCTGAAAAGCTCGAAGGCGTCATCATTCCGCGTAAAGCGGTCACAGAGTCTCGTCGATTGGTTGATGCCACCGATGGCGATGTGGAAATCTCAGTCTCCGACGCGAAAATTGTCATTAAGGCGGGACGCGCTGTGCTGACATCAAAACTGATCGACGGCTCATTCCCAGACTATACGCGCGTTATCCCCAAGGGGAACGACAAGAAAATGTCGATCAATAACAAGGCATTTGAAGCCGCCGTCGATCGGGTTGCAACGGTCTCTGCCGAGCGTTCGAGGTCTGTAAAACTATCGCTATCTAGCGGCAAACTCACCCTCGCTGTGAACCACGCTGAAACGGGCGCAGGCAACGAAGAGATTGAGGCTGATTATTCATCCGATGAGATGGAGATTGGCTTTAACGCGAAGTATCTGATGGATATTGCCGGTCAGATCGAAGCTGACGAAGCCGAATTCATGTTCAATGATCCGGCCTCTCCGGCGCTTGTTCTCGACCCATCCGATAATTCGGCGCGCTATGTGCTGATGCCACTGCGCGTGTAATTCAGAGGGGTTAAACACCCTTCATGACTGCACTGACCCGCCTGTCACTGACGGATTTTCGCAACTATAAAGCGCTGACGCTGCCATTAGATGGGCGGCATGTATGCCTGTATGGGGCAAACGGCTCTGGTAAAACCAATCTGCTTGAAGCCGTTAGCCAATTAGGGCCCGGCCGTGGCCTGCGATCAGCGACCTTGCCAGATATGATCCGCACTGATGCGCCCGGCGGATGGACTGTTGCAGCCAGTCTGGCCAATGAACAACGCATCGGGGTCGCGCTTGAGACCAAGCCTAGCTCCAAGCGCGTTGTGCGCATTGATGGAGCATCGGCCACCGCATCAAACCTCGCTGAACTCATCCGCATTGTCTGGCTGACCCCGACCATGGACGGCGTATTCCGTGGCAGCGCCTCCGACCGTCGCCGCTTTTTTGACCGTCAAGTCATGAGCCACATTCCTTCACATGGGCGCGCCGCCAGTCGTTACGAACAGGCCATGAGGGAGCGCAACGCCTTGCTGGAGCGCGGCAGCGTTGACCCCGCTTGGGCGGACGCGATTGAGGCCCGTATGGCCGAAGCTGGCACGGAAATGGCGATCAATCGCGCAAACGTGCTTGAGGCCTTGCAAGGGGCCATCGAGACCCGCCCCGAAGGCCATTTCCCGAAAGCGGACCTCACGCTTGATGGCCCAGCGGAACAAGCCGCCATGCAGGGTGACGATTTCAAATCCATTTTTGAGGTTTTGTCCGATACGCTGCGCAGCGCCCGCCGGCGTGATATGGCCGCTGGCCGGGCTATTCAGGGGCCACACCGCACAGATTTGGGCGTTATCCACAGGCCCACGGGAGCCCCAGCGAAGGACGCCTCAACAGGCCAACAAAAGGCACTATTGATCGGGCTTATCCTTGCGTCAGCCGCAGCCTTACGCGCAGACGGGGACGGACCTGCGCCGCTCTTGCTGCTGGATGAAGCCGCCGCACACCTCGACGCAGATCGCCGGGCCGCTTTGTTTGATGAATTGATGGATCTGGGGGGGCAAGCCTGGCTTACCGGAACTGAAAGCTTTCTGTTTGAAGCCTTCGGAGACCGCGCCCAGCGTATCCTCGTTGAGGAGGGCCGGGCGCAGGCCGTTGAAGATTAGGCTTTAGGCATTCAGAAAACCGCTAAGGCGCTTATTGATGATCTCATCCGCCTCAGCCATGATTCCGTCGATCAATTCCTTACAGGTCGGAATGTCGTTGATGAGGCCAGCGACCATGCCGCAGCTCCATGCACCGGCGTCCATGAGGCCTTCTTTCATGATGCGCGGATAGACACCGGCCACTTCTTCGGCGATGTCTTCAAACTTCAGATTTGGACCGAGATCACGCTCTTTCACCAACAGGCGCTCAACCGCTTCATTGGTCAGCACGCGCTCTGTGTTGCGCAATGGACGCATCACAAGGCGGGTGTCCAGTTCACTCGCCGCAACGATCGCATCTTTCACATTCTGGTGCACGGGTGCCTCTTTCGTGGCGATGAAGCGCGTGCCCATATTCATGCCCTCCGCACCCATGGCGAGCGACGCCACAAGGCTGCGCCCATCGGCCTGACCGCCGGACGAAACGAATGGAATATCAAGCTCGTCAGCCGCGCGTGGCAGCAAAATCATGTTCGGGACATCGTCTTCGCCGGGGTGGCCGCCACACTCGAAACCATCCACTGAAACCGCGTCACACCCAATAGACTGAGCTTTCAACGCATGGCGAACCGCGGTGCATTTGTGGATGACTTTGATGCCGTGTTCTTTGAGGATTGGCAGCACTTGAACCGGATTATTACCGGCTGTTTCGACCGCTTTGACGCCGCCTTCGATGATGGCTTTGACATAGCCTGGATAGTCCGGCTGGTTGACCACAGGCAGGAAGGTGAGGTTTACGCCGAACGGCTTGTCTGTCATCTCGCGGCAGCGGGCGATTTCATTGGCCAGATCTTCCGGTGTGCGCTGTGTCAGCGCCGTGATGATGCCGAGACCGCCAGCATTTGATACAGCAGCAGCCATTTCAGCAAAGCCGACAAAGTGCATGCCACCTTGAATGATTGGGTGCTCAATGCCGAACATTTCGGTGATGCGAGTTTTCATGAGTTCCTCCAGAATTATCAGCGTATTTAGGTTTGCCTTCTGAATGGACGGTTTAGCGGTGTGGGGCAAGCCATTCCCCTCGGACAGGGGGCGATTTATCCGGCGGATAACAGCGCTTAAACCTCTTTCAAAACACTCTCAAAACTATCTCATTTCAGTCTCATTTCTCTCTCATCCTGATCCGGCTTCAGCCCTGATGGCCTGAAAAACTCTGTCCACAACTTGCAAATCAGAAACAATGCTGGCCTTGTTTGCGATGAGATGGGTTTCAAAAAGGCAATTCAGATGAGTGAAACAGCACAAGCGAATACGCAAAAAGGGTTTCTGGGCATGGTCGAACGGGCCGGCAATCGGCTGCCCGATCCGGTCTTTATCTTCTTTTTCCTGATAGTGGCGCTGGTGCTGATTTCGATTGCTTGCAGCATGCTCGGCGTTTCGGCGTTACATCCGACGCAAATGGCAGAGGATGGTAGCGGGCCGCTGGTGATTACGTCGGTAAGCCTTTTGTCGGCGGAGAACATTCAGAGGCTGTGGGGGGAC
Source organism: Hyphomonas sp. (assembly GCA_050633385.1). Lineage (GTDB taxonomy): Bacteria > Pseudomonadota > Alphaproteobacteria > Caulobacterales > Hyphomonadaceae > Hyphomonas. The sequence continues at coordinate 98,156 of JBOEGK010000020.1, read as the reverse complement.
ATGCCCAAAACCTTCACGCATTTCCATCCGCTGGGCTATGTGCTCGTCGTGATGTTGGGGGCCGGTGTGGCGGAACGCTCCGGCCTGTTTGCGAGCGGCATCAAATCAGCTGTGCGCGGCGCGCCGACTGTGCTGCTCACCCCGATTGTTGCGCTTGTGGCCATGCTGTCCAACCATGCCGCAGATGCAGGCTATGTTGTGATGATCCCGCTGGCGGCGATCATTTTTGCCTCGGCAGGGCGCAACCCGCTGGCGGGCATTGCGGCGGCCTTTGCGGGCGTATCGGGCGGGTTCTCAGCAAACTTCACGCCCGGCCAACTCGACGCCTTGCTGTTTGGCATAACAGAAGCGGCCGTGGAGAGCGCGGGTATCGACACCGACTGGAGCATGAATATTGCGGGCAATTGGTATTTCATCGCGGTGCTGCTGTTTATCTATCTGCCGGTGATCTGGTTTGTGACCGACAAGATCATCGAACCTCGCCTCGGCAAATGGGAAGCGAAAGGGGACTATGCGAGCCAGTATGCAGATGAGGACAAGCCCCTCACCGACGGGGAGAAGACCGGCCTGAAACGCGCAGGCCTCGCCATTTTGGCGATTTGCGGCCTCTGGGCGTTGATGACATTCGGCCCCGGCACGCCGCTTTTGAATGACGGGCCGGGCACGGAAGGACAAGCTTGGTATGTGACGGCGACCCCTTTCTTCAAGTCGCTTGTGGCGGGTTTCATGATGCTGTTCCTTGCAGCAGGTTGGGCCTATGGCACCGCAGCTGGCACGATAAAATCAGGCGATGATCTTGTTGGCATGATGGCCGATGCGATGAAGGATATGGGATATTATCTGGTGCTGGCATTTGCCGCTGCGCATTTTGTGGCGATGTTCAACTGGTCAAACCTCGGCCTGATCTCTGCGGTGCATGGCGCTGACGGGATCGAGCGGAGCGGCCTGCCCCTGCCCGTGGTGCTGGGCCTGATCGTTCTGTTCACCGGATTTCTGAACTTGTTTGTTGGCTCTGCCAGCGCGAAGTGGGCCTTGCTTGCGCCCGTTCTGGTGCCGATGCTGATGCTGCTGGGGATTAGCCCTGAAGGCGCGACAGCGGCCTATCGCGTTGGCGATGGCGCGACCAATATCATCACGCCGCTTATGGTCTATTTCCCGCTCATACTGGTGTTTGCGCGGCGGTGGCAGTCTGATTTCGGGCTTGGATCGCTGACCGCAATGATGATCCCCTATTCGGTCTGGATGCTGATTACGGGCGCGGCCCTGATGGTCTTGTGGATCGCGTTTGGGTTTGACCTTGGACCGGGCGCGCCGATGACATTCACGCTGCCAGAGATTGCAACGCCTTAGCGGGTCACGCTCTCGACAAAGAAAAAGCCCGCGGGGTCGCAAAGACGCCACGGGCTTTTTTGTGGTGGTGAGAGCCTACGTGTTACGCGGCATCTTGCTTGGGTGAGCCGAGCTCTTGCTTCACACGCTCGGCCAGTTGGCGCACGGTGAAGGGTTTCGGCAGGAAGGAGACTTCGCGGTCATTGTCGAGTTGCTGGGCGATGTCACGCTCGGCATAGCCGGAGATGAAGATCACGCGTGCATGACCCAGATGTTCCTGCGCCTCGCGGATCAGGGTCGGACCGTCTTTACCCGGCATCACCACATCAGAGATGATAAGGTCGAACTTGCCGGACTCGTCTTCGAGAATTTCCATCGCTTCTTCGCCGTCGCAGGCCTCTTCAACCTCGTAACCGCGAGAGCGCAGCAAGCTGGCCGCGATGCCGCGCACACCGTCTTCATCCTCAATAAGCAGGATGCGGCCACGACCAGAAATATCCATCGGGCGGGCCTTGGCCTGCTCTTGATCGGCCTCGACCGGCGCTGGAATTTCATCCGCGCTGAGGGCCGGGAGATAGATGTGGAACGTGGTGCCCTTGCCAACAGCGGAGGTTGTGCAGATGTAACCGTTTGACTGTTTGATGATGCCATAAACAGTCGCAAGGCCAAGCCCTGTGCCAACGCCAAGATCTTTCGTCGTAAAGAATGGCGTGAAGATTTTATCCATCACATCCTTGGGCATACCGTGACCCGTGTCTTGAACTTCGATCAGCATGTACTCGCCATCTTCAACGAAATCGAAGCCAAGCTTGTGGGCATGTTCTCCGGTAGCGCGCTCTGTACGGATCGTCAGACTGCCACCACTGCTGTCGGCGAGCATCGCATCGCGTGCATTGGTCACCAGATTGATGATGGCATTTTCGATCTGAGACTTATCGGCCTTGATGTGTGGCACGTCGCGGCCATGCACAACATCCAGCTCGATACGCTCATCAAGGATTTGACGCAGCAGAATTGAGAATTCCGACAAGAAGTCCGTCACATTGAGTATCTCGCGCTTGAACGTCTGTTGACGGGCAAAGGCCAGCAACATGCGCACAAGGTCTTTCGCACGGATCGAAAACTCATGAATCGACTTCAAATTGCCATAAGACGGATCGCCCACAGGGTGGCGCACCATCAATTCCTCATTGTTGAGAATGATCCCCTGCAACACATTGTTGAAATCATGCGCGACACCGCCGGCGAGTTGGCCAATGGCCTGCATCTTCTCGCCATGCGCCAGACGCTTTTCAAGGTCGCGCTGTTCGTTGATGTCCATGACATAAGCAACTGAGGGGCGACCATTGGCATCAAGCGCCACTGACACATTCACATGACGCTGCTCTTCACCTGCAATCTTCAACGCCACAGGCTTATCGATCGCATCAACCAATAATGAATTGAGCGCCTCAAGGCCTTCTTCTGCAACAAACAGATCAGCGAAACGTCCACCGGGCGCGGCCTGTCCGTCTGTCATATCCATCAGCTCACGGTTGGCATCTGTGATGATCGCACCATCAATGCCAATCCCCTCAAGACGAACAGAACCGAATGGCGCGTCGTCAAACATTGGATCGCCATCGGGGCGTGGTGGGCGTGAAGCCGTTGTCATGCTGAAACGGTCATCCTGCGCCATTGCCTGAAGGTTTGGCAAAATCATCGTGCGACCAGCCGCTTCGGCGCCACGACCCGACCAAGTGGTGATCGCTTGAACCGGTATCTCCACACCATCACGCGCGCGAATTTGAATGTCGGCACGACCAGGGGCACCTGTCTTGCGATCACGCGACAGCATTTTCACAAATTCCGGTCGCATAATGTCGTCTATACGAATGTTCTTGGCGCTCTCTGGCAGACCCAGCGCTTCGCGAAGCCATCCGTTCGCATAGGTAATGGTGCCGTCAGGCTTGGCGGCAAAGAACCCCATCGGGGCATCTTCAACATAGAGCGATTTCAAATCTGCAGCGCCCGTTGCCTCTTGTTGGCCCGCGATGCGGCGGATGCGCCACAGCACACGGCTGCGCGGAAGCGGTGACACAGAAATCTCGAATTGGGCTGGGACTTGATCTGAACCAATCGTCAGAGGTGGCAGCACCTCACGGCGTGCTAACCCCGCCTTGGCATCTTTCGACAGACGATAAACCGGGGCATTGAGACCGGGGGTCGACCCGAACAGGCGGTCCACAGTCACCGGACCGCTCTCATCATTGGCGGCGATCAGCGCAAGCTTGGTCAAATCCCGATAACGGCTATTGATCGCAACTGGCGCACCACCACGATCAGCGATCAGCACGGCCTCGTCTAGCGCCTCGATCCAGCCAAAACGTGGCGCAGCAGCCTGCGCTGCTCGGGCAGCAGATCCGCGTTCGGGAAACAGGCCAAGAAAACGCCCTGCACCGCGCACACTCCACAGCAGGAAGACCAATCCCCCCGCCGCCATAGCAATCAACAAAATAGGACCGGGTGATCCAGACGCATTCGGCCAAGCCAGCGCGACACTCGCAGCCGCAATCGACAGCAGCAAGCAGCCCCAGAACAATAGCTGGAGAATATCCAGCTTTGGTTTCGGTTCGCCCATTTGCGCGGCGGCGCTCTCAGCATCTTCGACGATGTTCGCCGCTTCAGTCAGCTCAAGAGAATTCATGTAACCCAACTCCTGTCGTCCTATCGATACGTTCCGCACCGGGACTCAACACACCAAATGCCACACGCGCGAATCAATCAGACACGCACGGTTAGAATCTTATCGTCATACCATGCCATGGCAAAGGTTAATGAAACCGAAAAATCCGTTAATATATACTGTAAAATCTGACAGAATTCCCCCAGCGCCAAACCGACTTGCGGACGCGGTCTTGTCGTCCTCGATGTGCACACAAAGGCGGTTAAAGGCTTGCCAATTTCGGGCAACGCGTTTTATCCAGCTAATAAGTCTGGCCTCAAACCCACCGAGGGGTGTCCCAATGTTTGCTGATATCGTCGCTGAAGTCTTCACCGTTCAAGGCCTGTTCACCCTGCTGATGCTGTTGATGTTGCAGGCCGTGCTGGGTTTCGACAATTTGCTTTATATCTCAATTGAGTCAAAGCGCGTCGGCGAAGAAAAAGCGCCTATGGTGCGCCGTTGGGGCATCGGCTTGGCTGTCGTCTTCCGTATTGTGTTGCTGTTTATCATCGTTGCGCTGTTTGATGCGTTGGCTGAGCCTCTATTTGGGCTGCACTTGAAAGGATGGTTCGAAGGATCCTTCACCTTCCAGAGCCTGATCACTTTGGTTGGCGGTGCATTTATTATTTATACAGCCATCAAAGAGATTTCGCATTTGCTGACCGTCGATCATATCGAACACAGTGAAGGCGGCGCGAAAAAATCCGTCGCGCAAGTCATCGCGATGATTGTCGCCATGAACCTCGTCTTCTCGTTCGACTCCATCCTGTCAGCTATGGCGATTGCAAATGTTGAGATTGCAAACATCGTCAATGCTGCGGGCGACACACTCGACACGTTCAAAGGGACTGTTTCTGAATGTCAGGCGGCTCTTATTTCAACACCTATCGCTGACGCTGTAAGCTGCCAGACATCTAAGGATTATCAAGTTTGGCTGATGGCGATCGCGATTGTCAGTTCAGGTATCGTTATGGCGCTGATGGCCGATGTCGTCGCTGAGTTTCTTAAAAAGAACCGGATGTATGAAGTGCTCGGCTTGTTTATCCTGTTCCTTGTCGGCGTCCTACTCGTCACCGAAGGCGCGCATTTGGCCCATTTGAAGCTGTTCTCTTACCCGATCGATGCGATGAGCAAATCGTCCTTCTATCTCGTCATCTTCGTCTTGGTCGTGACAGATATCATCTCCACCAATTACCAAAAACGCCTGTGGAAACAACGTGAAGCTGAGCTGAAATCACATGGCGACGCAGCAGCCTCACTGGCCGCGGCAGATGAAGCGACGAAAGAACATCCGTCGATTATTCGCGGTATTTAAAAGCGTATAAAAAAATCGGGCGTTAGCCCCGGCGCAAAAGTGGGCCGCGGCTGGAAATACACAAGGCGATCTTGTTGCCTTTACGCCCGATCTTTCCTTCCGCCACAAGCGCGCCATCACGGCCGCCAGACAGAAGCGAAACAGGTTGGTCCGCAGGTACCCCCAACAAGAGAGTGGAGCCGGGCTTCAGGTCTGCCAAGCGAGACAATGGCACGCTGAGGCTGGCCACGCGCGCGGTCATAATGGCCGTCACTCCAATTGGCTCGGATTGTTTTGGCGCTTCAGATGGTGCTGTCACCTCTGGCTCAGGCGCGGCGATCGCCTGAGCGGGCGCGGGGGCCTTGTGCGAAGAGCCAATCAGCTCAGGTAGAAGCAAAGTCTCGCACATGATCAAACGCGCAGGCAGCGTTTCATCACGCAAGCGCAGGCTCAGATCAACCGCGCAGGCATCAATCGGACCGACAAGAGAAGCGGCAAATTCATAGTCAATTTCGATACGCGCAAAAGTTAGTCCCGGCGCGATTGCCTGCCCAATTGGACGCACCAGCGCTTCAAGCAAGGCAATATCAATCGGGGTTAACAGGCGTGACAATGGCGAATGTGCGCTGGCGCCGCCACAAGCGCCTTCAATCATGCGACCAGCAAGCAGGCCGGAGATGCACAGCATCGCGACCACTTCACCTGAATCATCAGTGAAACACGCATAAGCCCGGCCGCGGTCTTGGCTGAGCGAAGACACGGAAACGTCAAACTGCTCTGCTGCCACATCGCGGACCGTTACAGCAGCCCGCAAGCCTGAAGACTGGCGCAGCGCCAAAGACAGCCGGGCTGCGATGCGCTGAAGTGAGGCAAGCAAATCAGTCGCGCGGGCTTCGGAACCATCTGGATCGGCTGGCGCACTTTGCGCGACCGGCGTGGCATGGTCCTGAAGTTGAACGGGCGCTACCGCCTCAGGCTCGGCTATCACATCGTCAGCGTGCTCGGCGTCGTCCATATCCGACAGGTCTGGACGCAGAAGCGCTTGTATTTCATCCGCGCTCAACACCCCTCGACCAGAGGGAATGGGGCGCTCTGGAGCCATTTCTTCAAACGTGGTCGGCATATCGACCACAACATCTTCCTGCAATCCGGGCGCAACGTCCCAGCCATCATCGAGGTTTTCGTTAGGAAGTAGGGTCATCGGGCGCGCCAGATTGGTACAAAATACAGATCAGGGGCCATTTTGCGCTCAAGAGGGTTAACGGCGAGTTAGGACTTTGCCCTGAGACGCATCTCATTTTTCGAATTCCACAGCCAGATTTCGACGAAAGGTTAACCGGAAACACCATTGGGTTAACCTTCCGCGCCTTGCACGAAAGCTCTATTCGCAGTGTATTAGGGGCGTGTTTGTAACCACAGTGCGAAACAATTTTCGACACATGGGCAAGCATCAACATCGCCAAGGCGTTGGGTTGAAAAGAAAACGGCAGCCTTCCTGATTGGAGAGCTGCCGTTTTTGACATTTATGCAGTGGATTTTAGTCGTCTCTGAGCGTGCGTTCTTTCCGCTCATGACGCTCTTGCGCTTCCAGGCTTAATGTAGCTGTCGGCCGCGCTTCCAAGCGACGCAAACGAATGGGCTCGCCCGTGTCTTCGCAATAACCATAGGTGTTATCGTCGATCCGCTTGATCGCGCTGTCGATTTTGAAAATCAGTTTGCGCTGACGATCTCGGGTGCGCAATTCAAGCGCTTTATCACTCTCTGCTGACGCCCGATCTACCACATCGGGCAGAGCTCCAGACTCGTCTTGCAAATTGTGAATAGTTTTCTTTGCCCCGGATAAAATGTCAGACTTCCATGCCTCGAGGAGACGACGAAAATACGCCATCTGCTTCGGGTTCATAAATTCTTCTTCCTCCGACGGGCGGTAGTCGTCTGATAGTTCAATACTCATCACACACACCTCTTTTTGTAGCGCCGATATAGAGCGCATGACGATTCCCTGCAATCACATTGAGTGACTAATTTCAGCAAATTAACACAAACAAGTTTGCCGACATTATGAAATCTATGTGTTTTCAGCACACATTTTTCAGGAAATCGCAACAAGAATTCCAGTGTAATCTGCACGCCAGCCCTTGATCTTTTGGGCGGCACTCCCCTCTATGTATGGTTCGCCCCTTGTGATGCAATATCAACGGTTATGCGCCCATGTCCCGTCGCCGGAAACGGACAATCCGCACATCTGGATGGATGCAGGCGGTGATGTTCAATTCCCTTTTAATTCTGATGCCGGTTATCGCCGCGCAAACGCTCGGCCATGTCTACTCTGGTGTATCGATTACAGATACGCCCAACGTTGAAGCAATCGATCATACACGTCGCAATATGGATAATGCGTTCGCAGCCATGGCCCCGCGCAACGGAGAAGACCGATTGCGCTATTGGTCTGATATCGTGTCCCGAGAGCTTGCTGTGAAGGACGCCTCAGCCGCCCGCGGATACCTGCTTGCGGCACCTGAAATGCTGGATCGGGAGTCGGTCAAAGAACTACGCGCTGCGGCAGACTCAGAGCGTGGCGGCTCACGCGATGAACGCCTCGCTAATGCGGCGTTGCGCAAACTTCCGTATGATGTTGGCGAAAAATATGAAGCCATCAGTGGCGCCGCAAATGTGATGAACACACGTTCGGCAGACGCCGGCACTGAACTGGCCGAAGAAACAGCCCTCACCTCGGAAACGGCGGCCCCTCTGACTGAGGGTGGCAAAGTCTCCATATCGGTCGCACAATCAGAAAATAACACTCAATTCCGTTTGCTTGGCACCTATTCAGATCTGGCAAACAATACACAGCGCTGGTTAGAAAATGACCAGACGGACTCAATGGTTCTGAAAATTACAGCCATCGGTTTGATCCAAACAGATTCAGGCGATGGGCTAGCAGGCGCAACACTTCGCGCGGCGTCTATTCTGAAATCAGCGCGTCGGTCGCGACGCATGACAGAAGGTTTCGGCAACCATATTGAGCGACGCATCGACGAAGCCTTACCAGATGAGGCGCTGCGTGCCGCACTAGAAGAACAGCTCGCCTCTTCAGGCCTGTTGCCAACCGATCAGCGCGTGGAACGCGTGCGCCAAGCCTATATTAGCGCGATTGATCCAAGAGGTATGCGTAGACTGGAACAGGAGCTTGATCAGATTGACCGACTAGGCGGATTGACCAGCCCTGCCGCTGCCATCACGTTGCTAGAAGTTGTCGACAACGGCTCCGACCTCAGACGCGCGCGGCTCATCTCAGAAGCCGGAGGGGACCGGGCCGTGGCACTCGTAAAGCAAACCGGGCGCGACGCCCTCAAATTAGCCGACAGCGGCGTGAAGCTGACCCTAAGCGTTGTGCTTCAACTGATGGGCCTGACGGCAGCTAGCCTCGCCATGCTGTTCCTCATGCTTTCAACATTGCGCAGAAATTTCCGTAGGCAGCTGAAAATGGAGGTTATCTAAGGCATTGCCTTAGCCCAGACCGAAAGCGCCTTTTATACCGTCAATCATCAACTGAACCGCCAATGCCGCCAAAATGACGCCCAGTATTCGCGTCAGCGCGCCAGATATGCTGGCGCCCATCATCCGCACGAGCGGGCCCGCTGCGAGGAAAATAAGCAGGGTCAGCAATAGATTGATCCCGATAGCCGCCAGAACAACGCTCTTTTCCGCAAACCCCGTGGTTTGGGACATATAGAACATGGCTGTTGCAATCGCCCCCGGACCCGCAATCATTGGAATGCCCAATGGAAAAACCGACACATCGTCTGGTTCTTCCTCCGCCACATGATCGGCCATCAGCTCTTCTGCACGGTTCTCGCGGCGTTCGGTGCGTTTTTCAAACACCATGTCGAGCGCAATCAGTAAGAGGAGAATACCCCCGGCCGCACGGAAAGCATCAATCGAGATATGCATGGCTCCGAGCAGCCACGCGCCGCCAAACGCAAACGCAAAAATGATGAGTGACGCAACGAATACTGACTTAATCGCCATGCTGCGTCGCCACGCGGGTTTGCCATGCGCAGTCAGCGTTGCAAACACAGGCGCAACCCCGATTGCATCAATCAAGACAAAGAAGGTGACAAAAGAAGCCGTGAAAAGGGAAATAAGGTCAGCGCTCATGCGCGGCCTTTATGACTTTTGTTGAGCAGCGTCGAGTATTTCTTGTACCAGAGGTGCAATCTTCAACGTCTCGTCTGCCGCTGTAAACCGGGACAAGTCAGCATTGCCGGAGGCCAGCGCCTGCAGCATTTTGTGCCCGCGCAGTCGTTGCAGCAATCCGTCATCACCGCGATGCCCATCAGCAGTGGCGCTTCGGCCGTTTCCGAGGTCTACAGTAATTCCGTCGCCTGTTCCTGCTTCCAATCTGGAAATGGCTTGTTCAACTGAGAGAGTGTTTTCTGATTTTTGTGTGTCTGCACGCATGAGAGATCCATCTGCCATTAGGCTGCAGCCTCCGCTTCATTTGCCATCCATTTGCGACATTTGCTCAGCGCGCGGTACAAGTTTGTTGCCGCAACATCTGCTGAGATATCAAGCACAAGAGAGCGATCTTCTTCTGATTTGGCTGATGCCATAAGCGTCGCCATCGATTCAGCGGCTTGCGCATAGGCTGGCCCATCGACCTCACCAAGCAAATACATTTGCATGATCGCAAAATACGCTTTACGCGCCGGCGTCGTCGCGCTTTCAGGATGAAGAATGTCTTTCTCACGCAAAACACGCGCGCGATTTTCTAAGAGTAGGACGCCTCGACGCTCACCATTGCGAACAACCGCACCGTTGACCACAAAGGTCTCGCCTGGTTTCAAAGATAATTTCAGTGGCATGGCATAGATTCCAATTCTTGGGAACTTCACCAATCTATGCAGGAATACGTTAACGCAAACTTGCCACCGGAAGATGCGGCTTTATAAATACACGGGAATACTCTAAAAAACGCGAATTCACGGGCAAATTGAGAAGAGCCATGCGGGAGCTTAATGCGCTCAACCGCCTGCTGTCCGCAAAACAACCAAACCTCCTCCTCTCTACTGAAAAGAGCGCCTTTGGTTTATCACGGAAAATTGCTGATACCGTTGTTGCACCTATCAGCCACCCGCATGGTGATTCCCATATAACACGCCACAAACCAGACCCAAACAGGGAAAGTCGAAATCACCCCTAACCTTGCAGAGATTTCACGGGAGCTTCACATTTCCCCACGTAAATGCTTGCCCCATGGGTTTCACCGCCTATTGTGCGTTTAACGAATAAAACGACTATGAAAGAGGCCACCATGCGCTTTGAAGGTACCGAGAAATATGTAGCAACCGACGATCTGCGCATTGCTGTAAACGCGGCGATCCAGCTGGAACGTCCCCTTCTTATCAAGGGCGAACCGGGCACCGGTAAAACAGTTCTCGCCGTCGAAGTCGCTAAAGCGCTCGATTGCGAACTGATCGAATGGCACGTCAAATCAACAACCAAAGCCAGCCAAGGCTTGTATGAGTATGATGCTGTATCTCGGCTGCGCGATGGCCAAATGGGAGAAGAGCGCGCCAAAGACGTGGCGAACTACATCAATAAGGGTAAATTGTGGGAGGCGTTCACCGCTGACAAACGCCCCGTATTGCTGATTGACGAAGTTGATAAAGCCGACATCGAATTCCCGAATGATTTGCTTCAAGAACTCGACCGGATGGAGTTCTATGTGTACGAAACCGACGAGGTCGTGAAAGCGAAACAGCGTCCGATCGTGATTATCACCTCGAATAACGAGAAAGAACTGCCAGACGCGTTCCTGCGCCGCTGCTTCTTCCACTTCATCAAATTCCCAGACGAAGACACAATGCGCGATATTGTCGATGTGCACTTCCCGGACGTGAAGAAAAAACTCGTCAGCGACGCGATGACAACATTCTATGCCATGCGCGAATTGCCGGGCGTGAAGAAAAAGCCATCAACATCAGAACTGCTCGACTGGCTCAAGCTGCTGATGAACGAGGATGTGGATCTGGAAACCATGCGCGAGCAGAACCCAGACAAGCTGACACCTCCGCTTCATGGCGCCTTGCTGAAGAATGAGCAGGACATCGCTTTGTTCGAGCGTCTGGCCTATCTCGCCCGTCGCGGCGGCGATGGCGGCGGCCGCAGAGGGCCAGCAGGCTAAGCTGCCCGTAAAAGCCAATCAATTTAAGAGGAACCGCTCACACGGTTCCTCTTTTTTTTTCGCTAACAACATCTGCCCAACTCATCGGCTAATTTGATGTCATAAGATTGTTTTCAGGTGTTTCCGTGATGCTGACGTCAGGTGGCCATAAGGCGCCCCCTCTTACGGCCTAAGCATCGAGGTAGGCCAAGTCAGGTCAACTGAAATTGTCGTCCGAGTGCAGAACGCGCGCTTCCTCTACGTCCCGACTGGGGTGATTTACATCCTCGCGACTGCTCAAAAAATCCGCCATCTTGGTTTTGTCTTTTCGTTCGTCGAGCCAGGATTTGAATGCAATACCCATCCAGCCCGCATGAAACCCGCCGCCAACCATTAGCGCCAACCAACCGGGCACAGGGCCGATATGCGCGCGCTCAATAAACTCAGGCCAAGACGTGACATCATAAGGATGCATCGAAATTTTTGCCAGATAAGCCGCACCGAGAATAGCGAACAGCCACGCATAGTTGCGCCGCAACCGCCGCCCAATCGCCCTGATCAGTGAAATACGATATTTGGGTTTTTCATAATCATCAGACAGCGCCGTACCTCGGTCGAGCATGATCCGGGCACCTTCACCGCGCAACATCGGCACATAAAAGGCAATTTCCAACACACGCGCCCGAAACCGCCACACATAGAAGAACCGGTACCGCCGCGCTTCCAGCATCAGGAACACAACACACAGCGCACACACCAAAACGATTGGGAAAGGTGTCGATTGCTCGGTTGCGAAAGCTGCCGACAGGCCGATCCCAGTTGAGATGACGGCCCAATTGGTCGTTTGATCAAGGCGTTGCCGCCAGACTGTCGAGCGATACACCTCAGCGCGATAGAGATGGGCCAGCGCGCCAACCTCCTTGTTTTCACAAATTGCTTCGGGTGGATCACCGTCCGGGTCGAGGGAAAGATCGTCAAAATCAGTCATGTAACTCTCAATATGGCGCGCTTCTCCTCTAACGAAAAGTGTGAAAACAAATTGTTTTCACGCCACGCTTAGCCTGCGGGGCAATACCCATCTCGCACAAGCGGCGTCACGCCTTCCAACGCGCTGCGCACATGGCGCGTATCATCCTCGATTGCCTCATCACGAATACGGTCGATTAACAGCTCTGCCTCGCCCGTAATACGGGCACGCCAGAGTGCGTATCGCAAACTTTCTGGTGCGTTGGTCAAATTCATGGCTCTGTCGAACTGCGCGACATCACACTGCTTCACCGCGAGTTCCGCCAAGACATGGCCAAAGTCTGACATCTCATATGTATCGCCCAACCCTCCCCGTGTGGTTTTAGGTTTGGCCAAATCAAACATCACCTCAATCAGGCGTGTCGCTGTTTGTTCATCATCTGCAAGGCCAACCCCGGCAGCCATGATTTCAGGACGTCCGGCATTGAAGGGCGGCGCACTGGCGCGAGCCCGTTGGATGAAACCGTCCCAGCCACTTTCATCCAAAACGGATTGCGCACGCGTTTTGCTGTAATCGGGGTAAGTCTTTTTTTCAGGCGCGGGGCCGAGTTTGCGTTGCCATGCTGCGGTTAATTCTGCATCCGATTGCAAAACCACAACCGACATAAAGGCTGGAACAATTCGATCACGCTTTTTATCAGGCAAAGATTGAGCCGCGTCCCAGATGGCGGCAAAAACACAGTCTGTAATCGGCTGGCCCGCGCAAACACTTTGGGGCGCCGTGGCTTGAAAAGAAGCTGACATTTCAAGGGCCGCAGGAGGGGTCACAATATTTGGCGGCGTTTTTGCGCACGCGACCAAAGCCGCCAGCGAAAACCCAAAAACTACAGAGACTTGTTTAAACATACCCATCATTTATCACCTCGCCGCTGAACAGAAGATGACCGATTTCCACTTTTCCGCAAGGTGATCTTGGACAAGCGGCTCTGTGCAGTCTATCCTACTGGCAACTGACTTTATCGAAGAAAGCCATACCCTCATGTTTCTGAATTTCTTCTCCGAGCTGCGTGAAGCCAAAGTGCCCGTCACGCTTAAGGAATATCTGATGCTGATGGAGGCAATGGATAAACAGGTCATCGACATGGATGTGGAGGAGTTTTACTTCCTTTCCCGTGCCACCTTGGTGAAAGACGAACGCAATATCGACAAGTTCGATCAGGTCTTCTCTCACGTTTTCAAAGGTTTGGACACATTGTCTGATGCCGTTGATGTGGCAGACATTCCAGAAGAATGGCTGCGCAAAATGTCAGAAAAGTTCCTCTCCAAAGAAGAGATGGACGAGATTGAAGCCATGGGCGGCTTTGAAAAACTGATGGAGACGCTGCAACAGCGCCTCGAAGAGCAGAAAAAGCGCCATGAGGGCGGCAATAAATGGATCGGCACGGGCGGCACCTCCCCCTTCGGCGCGAACGGTTACAATCCTGAAGGCGTCCGCATCGGCCAGAACAAATCACGCCACCGCCGCGCGGTGAAAGTGTGGGATAAACGCGAATTCAAAAACTATGATGACAGTGTCGAACTTGGCACCCGCAACATCAAAGTGGCGATGAAGCGCCTGCGCAAATGGGCCCGCAAGGGTGCGCCTGACGAGCTTGATCTCGATGGCACTATTCGCAGCACCGCCCGCAAAGGTTATCTCGACATCGAAATGCGTGCAGAGCGCCGCAACGCGGTCAGCGTGATCCTGCTGCTCGATGTCGGCGGCTCGATGGACCCGCACGTGAAGGTGATGGAAGAACTGTTCTCTGCCGCGCGGTCAGAGATTAAAAACCTTGAATATTATTACTTCCACAACTGCCCCTATGAGGGCCTGTGGAAAGACAATCATCGCCGTCAGGGCAAGCGCATTCCGACATGGGACGTGCTCAACAAATTTCCGTCAGACTATAAGGTCATCATTGTCGGTGACGCGACGATGAGCCCGTATGAAATCACCTATGCAGGCGGCAGTGTCGAGCATTGGAACGAAGAACCCGGCGGCCTGTGGATCCAACGCTTTGTGCAGCGCTACCCGAACCTCGTCTGGCTCAACCCCGTCAAAGAAGGCGCGTGGGATTACACAGGCTCCATCAAGCTTATCCGTGAGCTGATCGGTGGGCACCGCATGTTCGAGCTGACCCTGTCAGGACTTGACGAGGCGATGAAAGAACTGGGCCGTTAGAGCCTAACAAAGACGCTCAAGGCCGGCCTGTTACAGGGCCGGCCTTTTTAGTTCAGATAAAAAATTACCGGAGGAAACGACATGGCCAGATTACAGGCGAACGGATTAGAATTTGAATATGAGGAATACGGTTCAAAAGATGATCCGATGATGGTGCTCATCAATGGCTTTTCCAGCCAGATGACGAGCTGGCCTGCCAGTTTCAAGCAAGGCCTCGTCGATGCGGGCCGCCGCGTCGTGATCTATGACAATCGCGATATTGGTCTGTCTGCTGAACTGAGCGACCAGACACCCCCTGCCCCACGCGACATTATTGAAGGCCTTGCAGCTGGCCAATCCATGCACGAGAAAGTGCCCTATGTGCTGGACGATATGGCCAAGGATGCAGCCGAGATTATCACGGCGCTGGGCGCTGAAGACGCTGACATTATGGGCGTGTCTATGGGGGGTATGATCTCCCAGATTCTGGCGCTCAACCATCCAGAGCGTGTGCGCAAGGTCATCCCCACAATGACGACCTCTGGCGCGCCGGGTCTGCCGACATCCACGCCAGAAGCACAACAGGCTTTGACGGCACAACCAAAGAACCGCAGCTTGGAGGCCTTATCGGAACTGGCTGTGAAGAACCGCGCGATCTTTGGCTCCCACACCGATCTGCGCGATTCTGACGAGCAGATTTATGATCACGCGATGAAAACCTATCAGCGGTCTGACCGGCCGATGGGGGTCGCCCGCCAATATGCGGCGATACTGGCCCAGCCGCGCTGGCATGAGCGCCTGAACACGCTGAACATTCCGACGCTGGTTCTGCATGGTGATCGGGACACGCTCATCCCGTCCGGCGCAGGCGAAGACATTGCCAGACGCGTCCCGAAAGCGAAGATGAGCGTGATTGAAAAATGGGGCCACGACATGCCGCACAAAGCTGTGCCGATCCTGCTCAACGAGATTGTGCCGTTTATCAAAGGCTAGAAAGTTTTGGCGCGCAATAATTCCGCAAAGCGGGATGGACGCGACCGTGCCAGACAAACTAAGAGTTAGCAGGTCGACGTGCAATTCTAGTTGACGGAAGTTAACTACACCGACATAGGTTCTCGCCTGATGGATTCGACGACTGCTCCCCATTCACAACCCAAAAAGCACGGCAAGAACGCGTTCCTGTTTGTGATTATCACGGTCGCTCTGGATATGCTGGGCTTTGGAATCATCATTCCGGTCGTGCCGAGCCTGATTCAGGAGTTGCTTCATATAGAACCTGAAGATTCGACGATATGGATCGGCCTGTTATCGACATCTTTTGCGATGATGAATTTTCTGTTCGCGCCTTTGCTGGGGGCGCTTTCGGATAAGTATGGGCGTCGGCCTGTGCTTCTGGTCTCGATTGCGATGCTGTGCGTCAATTTCCTGATATCCGCCTTGGCGACAACAATTTGGATGTTGTTTATCGGTCGTTTGCTCACCGGCATATCTAGCGCCACCCACTCCACGGCCAATGCCTATATTGCAGATGTGACCGAACCAGAGAACCGCGCCAAAGCCTTTGGCATGCTAGGCGCGGCATTCGGGTTCGGCTTTGTATTCGGGCCGGTGCTGGGCGGTTTTATCGGAGAGATCGGGCCGCGCGCCCCTTTCTTCGCCGCCGCCGCCTTGGCCGGCATCAACTTCCTGTATGGCTTCTTCGTGCTGCCTGAATCCTTGCACACGGAAAACCGTCGGCCACTGAACCTCAAACGCGCCAATCCACTCGGGGCGGTCAAGCATTTCTCCAAGCTACCGCATATTTCATGGTTTTTGCTGGCCGCAGGCATACTCTTTCTTGGCCACACAGCCTTCCCGTCGACATGGGCTGTGCATGGCGAGATCCGCTATGACTGGTCACCTAAAGAGATCGGCTTCACTCTGGGCATTGCAGGTGTAGGAACGGCGCTGGTTCAAGCGGTATTGATGGGGAAAGTCATCAAACGCTTTGGCCCAGTGCGCACAGTTTTGATCGGGGTATGTATCGCAATCTGCACAAGCATGGCCTATGCTTTCGCCGTCTCGCCTATCATGTTCATGCTGATTATCCCGTTCGCGTCGCTTGCTGGCGTGGCCAATCCGGCGATGACATCTATCATGTCGAACCTGACCCCAAGCAATGCGCAAGGGGAGCTTCAGGGCGCAACGGCCAGCCTCAACTCTTTTGCAATGACCATTGGCCCGCTCATGATGTCGGGCATTCTGTGGTATTTCACCCACGATGTCGCGCCGTTCAGATTTCCCGGCGTCGCATTCTTTCTGGCCGGCTGCCTGTCGGCCTTGGCCCTTATCCCTTTCCTTCGGGGCGCTCGCATCAATGCGAAAGATCTCGAAAAAGCGAGCGCCCCTGCGGAATGAAGCAGCGGGACTAGTCGTCCTGCTTCTTACCCTTCATCAGGAAACCGCTCACAAGTCCGAGTACGCCGCCGCCAGCGCCGCCCTCAAGGAATGAATTGAGCATGTTCATCGGGTTGGTCGCGGATGTGCCTGCACCCAGTAGCGGCTCTATGCTCGCGGCGTCCAAGCCGAAATGTGCACCGACGCCACCGATCACACCGCCCAATAGGCCGCCTGTGGTGCTACCACCCAGTACTTTAGAGATAATTGGGCCCAGTACGGTACCGCCGACTGCGCTCAGAATAATTGGTAGAAATGCTTCCATGGTTTTGCCCTCCAATGGCTACGCATGGGGTCACCAGCGACCCCAGACATAGACAAGCGACAAATTATCCCCACGTCCAGAGAATATTACAACAAATTCACATATTGCATTGCACTCTACTAAGATACACAAGCAACAAATGGCCCACGCAAAACCCGCTCTATTTCTCGACCGTGACGGCGTTATTAACGTTGATCGCGGTTATGTCTCAAAGGTGGAAGACTTTCGGTTTATCGACGGTGCGCCCGAGGCCATAGCGGCCTTCAACGCCCGAAACTGGCACGTTTTTGTCGTTACAAATCAGTCTGGAATCGCCCGTAACTATTACACAGAAGACGATATGCACACGCTACACAATCATATGGAAGCAGAGTTGGCAAAACGCACGGGCGCCAAGATAGACCGCATCTATTATTGCCCCTATCATGAGGCCGGCGAGAACCTTGCCTATCGCAAAGACAGCTATGATCGGAAACCTGCCCCCGGCATGCTCATCCAAGCCATGACTGACTTCCACGTTAAAAAAGAGCAAAGCTTCCTGATTGGTGACAAAGAGACCGATATCGCCGCCGCCAGAGCCGCAGGCGTCGCAGGCTTTCTCTTCCGAGGCGAAAATCTGTTTGATTTCGCAGAATGGACATTAGCCAGCTTTGAAGAAGGAAGCCGCGGATGAAAACGATAGGCATTCTGGGCGGAATGGGCCCGGCTTCAACATCATATTATTACGACACGTTATGTCGCCTGACCCGGGAGCGCTTAGGCGGGAATACCAGCCCCCAATTGCTGATCTACAGCTATGATTTTGCACAGATCGAAGACTGGCTCAAAACAGATCGTGGCGACCTTTTGGAAGCGAGCTTTGCTGAAACGGGTGATCGATTGATCACCGCTGGCGCAGATATGATGATGATTGCCACCAATACGATGCACCAATTTGCCGACACGCTGGCCTTTCATTGGGGCGTTCCCCTGCTGGATGTACGCTCGATGGTGGGATTGCGCCTGAAAGCCGATGAGCGCAAAACACCCGCGCTATTAGGCACCGCCTTCACCATGCAACAGGAATTTTACAAAGACGCCGTCTCACGCTGGGCAGAGGCTGGTGTGATGGTGCCGGATGCCGCCGAACAAGACGACATCCAAGCGATCATTTTTGACGAACTGGTCAAAGGCATTTTTTCGGAGACAGGCACAACGCGCTTTCTGGAAATCACTGAAAACCTCAAAGCGCGCGGCGCAGACAGCATTATATTAGGCTGTACAGAAATCGGCCTCATCATGAATGACGAGAACTCTGCCCTACCCACATACGATACCGCGTTGATCCATTGCGAAGAGGCCATTGATATGGCCTGCTCCGACTGGTCCCTCTAAACGGGCTCTAGCGTTTTCGGGTTCATGCCGCCCATTTTGCAGACTTCTTTCCACTCCGATTCCAAGACAGGCTGAACCGATAGGCGGAAAGAGGTCACGAGCGCCATATCTGCCAGCTTCTCATTTGCCTTCACCGCTTTGAGCGTGACGGGCTTTGGCATATCAGCAAGCGCCCGGATGTGCACACAATCCCAGCGCTCATCATCGGTGGTTGAATCCGGCGCACTTTCCGCGCTCACCTCCGCCACGCCGACAACCTCCAGCCCTTTATTGGAGTGGTAGAAAAAGATGCGGTCACCAATCGTCATGTCGCGCATAAAATTGCGCGCCTGATAATTGCGGATACCGTCCCATTCCTCACCCGCTTTGCCCTTGGCTTTTTGCTGGTCCCAGCTCCACTTATCGGGCTCTGATTTTAACAGCCAGTATTTCATTATGCTGCTGCAACCTCTTTCTGAATGGCCGCGGCATGTGTGGCCTCAATGCCCAGCTTCTCCGCGAGCCGCGCGAGGAAGTTTGCCTCAGAACGTGTCGGGTCTTCTGTCACCAAACAGGCCGCCGCATAAATCTGCGCGGCGTGATTTGGCGTTTTCGCCGCGCGTGCAATCGCCGCCAGCGTTTCTGCTTCGGGTCGGTCGTTCGCGGTCATGGCGCGGGCTTCCTCTGGCGTTGCACCCTGCAGCGCTTGTTCGATCGCTCCAGATTCGTGCGCGCTCAAGCCGCCATCGGCCCATGCCGCCGCCACCATCGTCTGGGTTAAGGCCTCAGCAAAATCAGCGTCCATATTCTTGTCGGTCGCAAAACCAAGATCAGACAGATCAGCTTCGGTTGGTGCTGCGTCGCCATTGCGAGCCGCCCACGCCTTGTAAGCCAGCGCGCCCAAACCAGCGACAGCGCCAGCTTTTACCGTGCCGCCGACAAATTTGCGCCCGCCGCGTGTGCCCATCAGTGCGGCAAGCAACAAACCGCCTGCACCGGCGGCAATCTGAGTATTCCGATCTGTTTTGAGCTTCTGCAGCGCATCGTCGCCAAGGTCTTTGCCCTGCGCGACCGTCTTTTCGAGGTCAAACTCATCGACAGCCTTTTGCGCACGCGCGGCAACATCTTCAAAAATCTTACGGAAATCCATGGCAACACGCCCCTTATTTTTGGCTCAATTCTGCCTGTGTTTACCCTGTAACCCCCGATCAGGAAAGACGTTTCAGCGCTTGGCGCACAAGTCTTTCATAAGAAGGCCAGCCCTTATAGGCCGCTAAGTCGGGGTCAATCGAGGCCCATCCCTGCTCAAATGCGCCCCGATGGCGCGCATCTGCCAAAGCGATGCGCAGCGGATCGATACAAATGCGAATGGTGAAAAGGATCGTATCCGAGTTTATCAGCTTACGAAGCGTTTGGCGCTCGACGCGCAAATGCAAAACATCAAGCGCTGCCTCGTCATCTGTCTCGCGGGCGAGTTGCTTGAACGGCGCGCTGTCGGCCGCTGGGCGCGCGGCACCGGCCTGCACTGTCCAGTTAAACCGTTCCAGCAGCAATTCTCCACGTAAAGCATCAAACATGCGGGAAATACGCTGCACCAATACTGGTTCAGCGTCCGGCACAGGGCCGTGCAGCCCTGCCAATGGTTGACCAATGCGCTCAGTCAGCACCCAACCAGAAGGCGCGCACAAACTGGCCGCCTCCAATCGCCAGACGCCATCGTCCCCGCGAACCATCAAGCACAAATCATCGGAGACGGATGCAGCGGCCCGCTCTAATGGAGTTGGCCAGTCACCATCAGATATCGCCACCCCCTGCTCTGACATCAGGTCCAGCAACGGTGCCCATCGCTCTGGATCACCTTGATCAGCATACACGCGATCTCGGTCTTCACGCATCAAGGCTTGTTTGTCACTCAGCCATGCCGCCGCTTCAGTGTCTGGCATAAACCAGCGGCTCAGCTCAATGGGCGCAAGGCCCGGCGCGAGACTTGGCGCACCGTTGAGAAAAGGCAAATATGGGGGGCGTGTCATGCTAGGCTGGGCGCGCCTCGCCCCATGTCACAAACCCCGCAATGCGTGTCGTGTTGGGCAAATACATTGTTTGAACATCTCGCAATTCAAAGCCGCTAGATCTGAACATTTCCGTGCAGTTGCGCGTCAAATGACATCCCCCCGCGATAACTTTCCAAAACGGTTCAACACGTCGTTGCCATTTCAATACACCCTCATCCGGCGCAGGCCCATGCTCTGTAAACAGAATACGTCCGCCCGGCCTCAAGACGCGCCGCGCTTCTTCTAACGTAGATCGCCAATCCGGGATCGTGCACAAAACGAATGCGAAAATGATCGTATCAATGCTGTTGTCATCGAGGCCCGTTGCCTCACCACCCGTTTCCAGAAACTCTATTTTCTCGGTCAATCCAAGTTTTTCGGCCTCTTTGCGTGCCTTGATCACCATGCCCCGCGCAGGCTCTAGCGCATAAAGTCTCGATACTTTATCAAAGCGATAATA
Organism: Hyphomonas sp.; assembly: GCA_050633385.1. GTDB lineage: Bacteria > Pseudomonadota > Alphaproteobacteria > Caulobacterales > Hyphomonadaceae > Hyphomonas. The sequence continues at coordinate 76,929 of JBOEGK010000020.1, read as the reverse complement.
GCTGAAATTCAGCCCTGAACCGCAACCAATCTCAAGCACTTCACCCTCTGCCTGCGGAACAATCTTTTCTCGCTGCTTCATAATGGGTGATGTCGCACAAGAGCAGGCGATCAGATTAGGAACGACATAGCGTTCCCACAAATTCATTATTCGTCACCATCTTTGTTGGACCGGAAACCCGGATAGGACCGCGCCTGAATCTTCAATTTCGTTGCTTCAGTTGGGCGCGCCACCAGGGCGTCTTGAGTGATATTCACATCATACTCAAACCCATCGCCCATTGGTTGATACGTTGCCGAACCATATTGCGCATCAAGACCAAACGACTGGCCCTGCTGTTTAGCGAGCGTGTAAACGTCCAAACCCGGGTTTTCTGCGAGGGCGATCCCATTCGTTGTCGCCTCTCCAACCGCTTGCGTAGAGTAGCGACGGGCGTTGCGCCCTTCCATAAACTCCAACCGATAGACGGAATCATAACCCAGCATATTGGCCACGGCCTGAAACTTGATCACTTGTGCACCGATTTCAAATTCGTCGCCACGCAGAACCGGCGTCGCGCCTGTGGCTTCCAACAGCTTGGTGCCATCTTGAAAAGTCACATCCACGCTATAGGCATTTTCTTCGCCCTCAATGGAGGCGAATTTCACGGTCGCCACGTCTCGCTCATACGTCAGGCGCTTATAAGTTTGGAGGTTGAGGCCCGCAAACGCGATAATCCCCGCCAGCCCCATAAATCCAACCCCAAATCCAACACGGGTCAGACCGGAAAAGGGCTTCAATTTTGTTAGTTTGCCAAAGCCCGCAAAGAGCAACATCAAGCCAATCACACCTGCGATCGCTGGAAGAATCCACCAAATCATACTCATCACCCACTCCCTCATCGAAGCGTTTTCCGCTCCGTTTATTTGCTCACACCAAATGTATATAACAATGATATATCACGATTTGGCAACAAATAGCCGCGCTGATGCAGTTGATGTGTGTTTCAATGCAGCCGCTAAACCGAACCGATATTTACTGCAGATCTGCTCTACCTATGAGATCAGGCGCGCGTCGTGCCAGTCCTGAAGGGGGCATCTTTTCCCAATAGAGCCACTTTAATGGGCCTGTACTATTCCAGAAACGCAAGAATAGGTGCAGGACAGACGCAACATGAATTTTCGCGACTTCGCCCTTCTTTTCCTCATCTGTCTCGTATGGGGCCTGAACGTCGTGCTTTCACGCTGGGTTGTCGCCGATCAGGCCATTCCGCCTTTGTTCTTTGCGGGCATCCGTTTTCTCGGCGTCGGCTTGTGTCTCATCCCGTTCCTGCGCCCTCGCCCTCAAAGCTTGCGGATGATGGTGTTGATCTCGCTCTTCATTGGCTCACTCCATTTTGCGCTTCTGTTTATGGGTTTACGATTTGCCGACGCCTCAGCGGCCGCAATTACCAGCCAGCTCGGCGTGCCGTTCTCAACATTGATGAGCATGGCCTTTCTGGGTGAAACAATCGGGTGGCGCCGGGGGCTGGGTATCATGCTCGCCTTTGCAGGCGTTGTCCTTATCGCACTTGATCCTGCGGGTTTTGATGTATCCTTCGGGCTTCTCTTTATCGTTGCCTCCGCCTTTATCGGCTCGGCAGGGGGCATCTTGATGAAGCGCATCAAACCAATGAATGCGCTACAAATGCAGGCATGGATCGGCGCGTTGAGCTTTGCCCCCCTCTTTCTGGTCTCATTTTTCGTCGAACAAAACCAAATCGGTAGCTATATGGCCGCCGGTTGGCCGGTGTGGCTGGCCACCGTGTTCGCCATTGTCGGCGTCTCGATTTTTGGTCACGGCGCGTTCTACACACTGATCAAAAAGTATGACATATCCCTCCTCACCCCACTCACCCTCATGACGCCGATTTGGGGGGTCATCTTCGGTATCACTTTGCTGAATGAACCCATCACAGCACGGCTAATATTGGGGTCTGTTATTTCACTGGCTGGCGTGTTCATTATCGCAATACGGGGTAACAAAAAACTGCCAGAAGCCGGCCTTGGCACCAAATTCGGATTGAGCAAAAACAATGAAAGTTAGCGCTACGCCCAGCCCAAATTACAATGACCGCCGCGAAGACGTCGATATGCTCGTGCTGCATTATACCGGCATGGAAAGCGGCGACGCGGCACTGACGCGCATGTGCGATCCAGCGTCAGAAGTCTCAGCCCACTATATGATCTGGGAGACTGGCGATGTTGTCCAACTCATTGGCGAAGACAAACGCGCCTGGCATGCCGGTGTTTCAACATGGCAAGGCGATGACGATTTGAACTCCCGCTCTATCGGCATCGAAATCGTCAATGGCGGGCATGATGTCCCGCGTGAAGATGGCAGCTTGCCGCCGTTTCCAGACGCACAAATCGCATCGGTCATTGCGCTATCGCAACAAATCATCGCCCGTTGGCACATCCCGCAAACACGGATTGTTGGACATTCCGATATTGCGCCAGCTCGCAAAAAAGACCCCGGTGAACACTTCCCATGGCAGCAGCTTTCTGCGGCGGGTATTGGTCTCTATCAACCAAAATCCGTCAAAGCAAAACGCCCGATCTCGCCCATCGTGCCCGGCGATTCAGGCGAACTCATACGCGCCATTCAACTACAATTGCTTGGCATTGGATACGCCATCGAGGTGACTGGCGCTTATGATGATCATACAGAGGCCGCGGTGACAGCCTTTCAACGGCGCTGGACACAAGACATCATATCCGGCCACTGCACCGCCAACACGCTTGCCGTCTTGGACGCGATCGCCAAGCTCTACGCTGAGGCCTCATCAGCGCCAGAGGCGTCGGTCTGATTGAACCGAGCGGCCCACTCCACAGTAAGCGCTGCGCCATATAGCAGTGCACCCACCGAAATCGACAACCAGATGAACCCCAGAATGACGGAGGCTAGCGCGCCGTAGAATGAGTCGAGCGCTGAGAATTTGAGGTAAAGGTGATACCCCCATGTCACAAGAACCCAGACTAAAGCCCCCGCTGCTGCGCCCATTGCCTGAAAACGATTTCCCTCAACGCGTCCGTGCAAGGACAAAGCGATTATCAAGTAGAATATAAGGAAACACGCAAACCATTTTCCAAGCCACAATGCCTCGGCGCCAGCAGCCACAAAGCGCGCAATATCATAGGCTACAAACCCTTCGCGCTCAGATACAAATGATGCGATAAGCTGCAACGCTCCTAATAGCCAGACGACAAGTATAAGCGCGCCCGTCAGCAAGATGGAGACGCCCTGAAAGCGGATAATACGTGTCTTCTGTTCGCTACCCGCCACCATGCGAATACCGGTAATCGCAGCCTTCGCCCCCGCGCTTGCCGTGTACAAAACCACCAACACCGCCAAAAGAGCACGCACGGTCAGTCCTTGCGGCGTCGCGCCATGGATCACATCCAGATCGGCCTCCGACAGGGGCGCCACAGCAGAGACCAGAACCTGATCGACTGTGTCCGACAATTGCGCCGACAAGTCTGCTGGCAAGAATCCGAACAGCAACGTCATCATCAAGTAAATCAGAGGAAAAATAGAGAATAGTGCATAAAACGAAATACCGCCTGTCACGATACGCACCTCAGGCTTGGACAGCCGCACAAAAGCCCGCCAAATCGGCATCACCACCCAATGCTTTATGCGCTGAGGCATGGGAAGGCGTTCAATCAACTCCTGCACATTCATGTCCGGCTTTCCTTATCGCGTTAAACGCTTAGTGACAGCTCGAAGTGTGCGCTATATTAACAGCCATGACCAGATGGCCGGGCAGCCGCTGGTGGCGAGGGTAACCTGTCACTGGAGGAAAGTCCGGGCTCCAATGAGACAGAACGACGGATAACTTCCGCCCAGCGTGAGCTGAGGGAAAGTGCCACAGAAAGCAAACCGCCCGCATTTATGTGGGTAAGGGTGAAAGGGTGGGGTAAGAGCCCACCGCGCGCCTGGCAACAGGGGCGGCACGGTAAACCCCGTTCGGAGCAAGACCAAATAGGGGGCGCATATGGGCTGTCTTATGCCCGTGCCCCGGGTGTGTCGCGTGAGGTGATCGGTAACGGTCATCCCAGAGGAATGGCTGCCAGACCCTTTCGAGGGCGAACAGAACCCGGCTTACAGGCCATCTGGTCATCTACTCAAAGATCGCGCTGAATCTTTATTTCAGGGCCCAATAGTCTCTCGGCTTGTGACATGCCTCAAGCAGACGCTCAGCATCGTCTCTCACAGCGGCCAGCGCCCGCGTTCGGCCCTCTACACTCCATCCTTCCGAGGCATCCGCCTGCTGGCGCGCAAACCGACGTAACAGCGCCCGCGCACCCGGTACTTTGCGCACAATCGACAACACAGCCGGCGCATAGTTGCGAACAAAATGCATCAGTGCCGTATCGCGCACTTTCTCCTCACCACTATTTTTTTGCTCAGGCTTTTCGCTTCGCCCGCTCGAAGGGTTCACACCGAGAAAATCGAAGCATGTCGCCAGCACGCCCTCAGGATGATTTTTGAAATCCTGCAAGAAAATAATCAAAATCCGCTCTCTCGGCACATATTTCAGAAAACTCTGTAGCCGTTCGAAATAGCGCGTCTCACCAATCATTTCATCGGGCGCCGCATCAAGCGCAGCGTCCAGCGTGCGGGGGATACCCTTCCACCGCTGGGCCTCATCTTCATGATTGAAACCATTCGTCGTCAACTCACGAAAAGTCGACTCCATACGGGCCAACGGGTCACGGACAATATAAATCAGTTTGGCGTCCGGCACGGCATCAAGCAGACGCGGCATAACAATATCTTGCTGGGCCGGATGGGAATAGACAACACTCCCCTCGCCCCTCGCCTTGAATCCTCGACCCGCCTCGAACAGTGGCGCGTAAGCTTCCAACCCTTGCTGATAATCCCGGTCAAACGCGAAGAAGTTTGGCTCTTTCGGTTCAGAGAAAAATACCTCAGGATGCTCGCCCAGTGCCGCCGCCAAACTCGTCGTTCCGCACTTGGCAGATCCAACCACAAAAAAATTGGGCAATACGAGCGTTACGCTCTCTTGTGGGTCAGTCATCAACAAAACAAGACGCTTCCGATAGGGTGAGTTGACCTCCATCTAATGATACAACCGAAAATGCGGTCAAGAGCGCTGATTCATTAGAAAACTAACTATCCGAATCGTCTTCGTCCCAGCTCAACTCATAAGGGATTAGACCGGCACGCAGATCGCGTCTCCGAGCGCAAAAGCCTTGTCTGGGGCATTCTCGGCATACAGCTTTGCTGACGTGAAAACCTGCTTGCGACCGGGCTTGTCGACCTGCGCCGAGACAATGAAAACATCCGCCTTGGCGGGCCGAAGCATCCGCACAGAAAACTGCGAAACAAGCACCGGCCCCGCCATGGTCAGGGCTGCAAACCCGCAGGCTGTGTCGATCAAACCACCAATCATAGAGGCATGAAGGAAGCCATTATATTGAGCGAACTCGTCCCTCCAAGGCAATCGAAGATCGACGTGTCCCTCACTCGCGGCGAGAACTTCAAGACCCATCCATTGGTTGAGGGGCGCTTTGCGCGATACACGGCGCAAATGCTCCAATGGCGTTCGTTCATTTGACATGTGCGCTTAAACAGTCCCGGCACGCATCTCACTGATGAACGCATCTGCTTCTGCGATGGACCGCTCCATCTCAGCAATCAGGTCAGCAACGTCATTCTCGATCACCGCACTCTCATTACCGAGTGAGGCAATCGCACGGGCATTCAGATTGTGTTTCAAGAACAGGACACGGTCATTAAACGCTGTGAGCACAGGGTCCATAGAAGCGGCAGCCTTGTCCATCTTAGCGGCGAGCACGGCATAGCGATCGCGCGTCGCATCCAACTGCCCTTCAGAGGCACGGCGCAAAGACGGATCAGAATACTGGTCAAGCTCCTGCTCCCACTCGCGGAACAAGTCTTTCGACACGCCCTTCACCTCTTTAATGCGCGAACGAACCCGCTCGGCGCGCTCTTCGGAACGTTCGTGCGCTTTTGAAAGCCGGTCATAGGTCGCCTCTAGCTCACCACCATCAACGGCAACAACAGCCCTGAAGGCCTCAAGCGCGTTTGCGAATTCTTCCTTGGCGTCTTCTTGAGCTGCGGCGGCATCCACGACCCGGTCAATCAAAAGGTCGCGCTTTTCAAGTCCCAACTGCTCCATCGCGCCATAATACGCGGTTGCACAGCCAGTAAGCGCTGACGTGGACAAAAGCGCACCGACCAGCATGGCTTTCATAAGAGAGCGAGATTGCGACATTGTATTTCCCCTTAGAAACGAATTGCTCCTCCCTACATGCCGTGATCCGCGCAATGCGTCCAGTCAGATTGGCTGTGGCACCTCGCCCGCAAAAAATTATCGTGACACCGCCGTAATCTAGCCCGGTTTGGTGTATTGTCTGGTCATCATGACTAGACTCGCAGCTTTTCCTGTAAATGTCTTTCGTGTCATTGGCGCGGATGCACGCCATTGGCAGATCATAGGGTTGAGCGGTCTATTCCTTCTATCACTCACCACATCCAGCTTCGGCGCAACACCGCTCGCACTCACCCTATCCTTCGCTGGCGCGATGAGCGCACAACTGCTCGGCACGGCCTATGTTGGCTGGCGCAAATCCGCCCCGCTCTTCTCAGGCTTTGAATGGCGCTCGGCGCTCATCACCGCATTCGGCGTCACGATCCTCCTGCGCGCTGCTGACCCATGGGTCTGGTTTGCCGCCGCCTTCACCGGAATCGCCTTGAAATTCATTATACGTATCAACGGCAAACACATCTTCAACCCGGCCTGCATTGGTATCGTGGTGATGATGCTCGCGCTGGGTGCTGATGCGTGGGTGTCTCCCGGCCAATGGGGGCACACGCCGCTCGTCGCCGGGTTTGCTATCGGCATCGCCGCGCTCACCCTCTCAAGCGCCAAACGGCTCGATGTAGCCCTTGGTTTTCTGGCCAGTTTTGCCCTCATTCTATTTGCCCGCGCCGCTTGGCTGGGTGACCCGATGGCTATTCCCCTGCACCAGATGCAAAAAGGCTCGCTCATCATCTTTGCCTTTTTCATGATCACCGACCCCCGCACCATTCCAGACAGCCGGGCTGGCCGCCTCATCTTCGCCGCCGCTGTCGCAGGCCTCGCTGCATATTTCATCATCGGACCAAACATTCGCGGCGCTCCGCTCATGGCACTTGCCGCCCTATCATGGTTAGCGCCCGTGCTAGATCACTTCATCAGCGCCCGGCGGTTTGAATGGGCCGACACTGGCGCCCCGCCAAACACACTCAACCCGGCGTCCACCGGCACGCGAACACTGACCTACCCCGATCAAACAGGAGCAAGGATATGAAACTCAAACACATGATGGCGGGCCTCGCGCTCGCCGCAACGGGGTGGGCCGCAACCGCCCCCGCCCATGCCTTTTGCGGCTTCTATGTCGCCAAGGCTGATACAGATCTTTTCAATGATGCCTCCAAAGTCGTGCTTGCCCGTGATGGCGAACGCACCGTCATCACCATGGCATCAGACTTCCGGGGAGATGTGTCAGAGTTCGCAATGGTTGTGCCCGTTGTGGACATCCCCGAAGAGGGCCAGATCCATGTCGCCAATCCGGGCCTCATAGATCACATCGACGCCTACACCGCCCCGCGCCTTGTGGAATATCACGATGAAAACCCGTGCTACAGAGCCGAGTATGAGAAAATGTCTCGCGCCAATGGCCCCTTAACGATGTCGGCGCCCCCCGTCGAAATGGCTGATGCTGCTGAAGAACTCGGCGTCACCATCGAGGCCGAATATGAAGTTGGCGAATATGACATTCTTATTCTGTCTGCGGAAGAATCTGACGGCCTCATCACATGGCTCAACACCAATGGCTATAAAATCCCGGATGGCGCGGAAGAAACCGTCGGCGCTTACCTCAAGCGCGACATGAAATTCTTCGTCGCCAAAGTAAACCTCGACCGCCATGATGGCAGCGCCATGCTGCGCCCCATTCAGGTAGCCTATGAGGATGAAGATTTCATGCTTCCTATCCGCCTCGGCACGGTCAATGCTGACGGCAAGCAGGAATTGTTTGTCTTTGCGATGACGCCCAAGGGCCGCGTGGAAACCAAGAACTATAAGACCGTAAAACTCCCCTCCAATATGGATGTGCCGATTTATGTAAAAGATGAATTTGGAGAGTTTTACAAAGACATGTTCTCCCATCAGGTCGAGAAATCCGGCGGCACATCTGTGTTCATGGAATATGCGTGGGATATGAACTGGTGTGATCCGTGCGCAGCTGACCCGCTCTCGCGGTCAGAGCTTCAGGAGCTTGGCGTTATGTGGCTCGACGATGAGGCTGGAGATCAACCCATTCGCCCCATGCCGCGTGGTGGCATGCCTCAGGCGCAAAACGTCTTCGTCACCCGTCTGCATGTACGTTATGACGCCAAAACCTTCCCGGAAGACCTTGAGTTCCAAGTCACAGGCGACCGCGAGAATTATCAGGGCCGTTACGTTCTTCGTCACCCATGGCGCGGCGATTACACAGAATGCGAAGCTGCTGGCGATTATGCCAATACGCTTGTGGAGCGCTGGGACACAGACGCCCAAACCCTAGCAGATCTCACGGGATGGAAGCTGAAAGACATCAAAGCCAAAATGGCCGAAGGCGGATATTCTGCGTCTGCCATCAAAGGTGTCGCGTTAGACAAGCCTAAAAAATCTTGGTGGGACAAGCTCTGGGGCAACTAACGCCGATGGCCTAAAACAATTCGCCCGCCCCGATTTTAGTGGGGCGGGCTTTTTTGTAGAGATTCGAGCGTATTTAGACCCGGCCAACGGCCCATTCGCGCGTCATATAGCCATCGATCACATCACAGATGACACCCAATTCATCAAGACAAACCGCAAATCGACTTTCATCCACCAAGCCTGATTTTACATCGCCCACTTCAAACAAATCCCGGCATCTCATCGCTAACGTCAAATGTCCGTCCTCGAACACCGCCTGAATATCCCCACCCTTAAAGTGACGCTCCATGGCGATTAGTCTGAGCAAGCGGTCAGGCGTCAACAAAGCGCGGGCCTCAACCTGATCATTTGAAACAACATCAAAGTCCTGTGAAAACTCATTCGCAACAATGTCCACTGCCTGTAGTCCGGTCTTGCGTTTCAGCTTTCGGCCCTGTCCCCGGCGCGCAATAACCGTCGTACCCAGAAACTTCTCTGGATACTCAATATGCATCAATAAGCCTCGAAAACAGGTCACAAGGTGGCGTGATTTTCCGCTCCCTCGCAATTCCTGCAAATGCGCTTCAACAACAGAAAATCTAGCGCCCGCCCGTTCGCCCGTTATCATATCGTCATAAGACTGGCGGTCATAATCACCAAAAAACTTATACGGCTCTATCGCATCCATGGCTGGCGTGGGGCATGTTTGATCATTTTTCTTCAGATGACTGAACATTCCCAAAGTTCTGGAGGTGATGGGGGAATTGCCAAGCATATATTCCAACTTGCCAATGAAAGATGTCTTGTTCTGGTCAGCGCCTGACGCCTCATGATGATCGTGGAATTTGAAACCCATCAACTCGCAAGCAGATGCAAGAATAAGCTTTTTCGATTGCGCGCCAATCTCGCTTAGTCGGGCCATTTCCTTAAAGGTGAATAGGCTGAACACCCCGCCACCGAGCACGAGCGAAAAGACACCCAATATCTGAAACGTCACCAAACCCGCTATGACGCCGATAATCATTCCGGGCACTGCACGCGCTTTGAAGGCACGGCGTGCATCTGCCCGGTCGATTTCATGGCGACGCAATTGCGGCACTAAAAGTTCAAACCAGATCTTGCGCGCATGGGTCAATTCACTGCGTCCACCCAAAACGTCATCTAAGCTGCGGCCAGACTGAACCACATCCAATTGCGGAGTGCCTTCTTTCTCCAGATAGGCCTCGAAATGCTCCTTGGCTGCATCAGCGGATCCGGTCGCATGGTGCACCCCGGTCTGAATCAAGCTTTCAATCTGCTGCTTAGGCATAAGGCGTCCCCTCAATATGAGGAGACCGTCTCATAATATGGGAAATTATCCGCAAATCTGACGGTTCAAACCGATAGATTGGCTTTAAAGCGCGTTAACCAACGCCTCAATATCTGCTGTCTCAGTTGTCCAGCTGCACACGAAGCGATGCGATCCATCCGGCCAGGGATAGAATTTCACCTGCTTTGCCCGCAATGTCTCGTCGGCACCGTCTGGCAAACGCACAAACACTTCATTGCCTTCGACAGGGTGTACCAGTTCACCCCCCGCGCGCACCAAACCTTCCGCCAGCGCGCCAGCGGCAGAATTGGCCTGTCCTGCCAGCTTGAGCCATAGCGCATCGGTCAACATCGCTTCGGCTTGCGCTGCCATGAAACGCATTTTCGGCGGCATATGCCCGGCCCGTTTGGCCCGCACTTTCAATTCAGCAAACTTCGTTCGCGCCGGGCCGAACAGAATGATCAACTCACACCCGATCGCTCCTGCTTTGGTGAGGCCCAACGACAACACGTCCACACCCGCTTTCCAGCTCATTTCCGAGGGCGTCGCACCGCAAGTCACCAAGGCGTTTGCCAATCTGGCCCCATCCAAATGCACAGCCAATCCCTTGGCTTTTGCCAGATCAGCATAAAGCGCAATTTCACTCGGATAATACACGCAGCCTGATTCAGTCAGATTGGTCAGCGACAATACACGCGCCGGTGTTTCATGCACGAAGCTCTCATCAATCGCATTCAGCGCGGCCCGCAATGCATCGGCGTCAATCTTTGCGTCCGTTCCGGGCAGAAGTGATAGCTTGCCACCGCCGGTAAAGAACTCCGGCGCGCCGCGCTCATCACGCTCGATATGCGCCTCTTCATGGCAGAGGATTGACCCGGTCGGTGGACACAAAACAGACAGCGCCAGCGCGTTGGATGCCGTGCCAGACCCGACGATCCAAAAATCGAAATCATCTGTCTCCAGAACGCCCCTCAACCGCACACGCAAACGCGCCATGATGTCATCATTGCCATAGCTAGCTGCCATGCCCTGATTGGCGCGTGCGATCGCCTCAATAATTGAGGGGTGCGCGGGCGCGGCCGTATCAGACGAAAAATCCATCAGATTTGCGTGTCCGGCGTTTGCCACATCAAATGTTGCCCGCCATCAGATGCAATCATTTGTCCCGTCACCGAATGCGCTGAGACAAGGTAGCGCAAAGCTCGCACGATCTCTTCAGGGTCGGATCCACGCTGGGTGAGGGTCGCCCGGCTTTCGGCTGTAAAGTCATCGTCTGACTGGTGAACATTCTTCAGCGTCGGTCCCGGCCCTATCCCATTCACCCGAATGTTGGGGGCGAGCGCCTGCGCCAAAGTTTGCGTTGCCTGCCACAAGGCGGCCTTCGACAGCGTGTAGGTGAAAAATTGCGGCGTCAGCTTCCAAACCCGCTGATCGATCAAATTCACAATCAGGCCAGATTGATCCTTCGGTAACGCTCTCGCCATTTCTTGCGACAACAGGATCGGCGCACGCAAATTTGGCAGCATGTGATGATCCCATGACGCGCGGTCATGACCCAAGGCCGTATCCTCGTCAAAGGTCGAAGCGGAATTGACCAAAAGTGCAACAGATTGCCCGAAACTGCCCGAAACTGCCCGGATAAGCGCGCCGGTCTGCGCCTCGTCTGACAGGTCTGCCTGAAACGCCACAGCTTTTCGCCCCATGGCCTCTATCAGCGACACCACCTCCGACGCAGCGGCCTCTGAGTGGTTGTAGTGAATCCCCACATCCCAGCCATCTTCGGCCAGCGCCAGCGCCATCGCTTTGCCGAGGCGCTTTCCCGCGCCTGTGACGAGGGCAAGGCCCGGCGTCATGCGCCCGTAAACAGCGCTAAGATGTTGAAACTATTGATCAAGCCGTAAATATACACCGCATAGACGAGAAGTAAAAGTACGCCCATTAATCGACCTATCCGCGCCTTTGTCACAATGATCGCACCGATCATCAATGCCGCAATCGCCATCGCAAAGTGGTCATACTGGCGGAAGATCGGAGCGACCTGCACCGGCCCCAGCAGCGAGATGATACCGCCAGCGCCCAATATGTTGAACAGGTTAGACCCAAGCACATTCCCAAACAGCACGTCGCCCTTCTTGCGCAGCGCTGCGGCAACACCAGCGCCAATCTCGGGCAATGACGTACCAATCGCCAGCAAGGTCAGGCCAATCCACTCTTGAGGCACTTTGTAAAACTCGGCGATACCCACGCCGCCGCTAATGATCAGCTTCGCGCCTAGCACGAGGCCCGCAACACCTAGCGGCACATAAATCAAAGCGCGCCACAAGGGCAATCCAGCCCCTGAATCGTCAATATCCACACCAGGGTCAGCGCCGCTCGCTACCGCTTTGCGTGCAAAGATCAGCGTCATACCGCAATATCCGATAAGGAGGCAGAGGAACAACACACCGATGAGCGCATCCAGCGGCATCAACGCGGTCATGCCGATCCACGCTGCCGTCGCAATCAACATCGCGATCAGGGCACGCCCTTGGCCGTGTCCACCCGCAACCAGAGGACTAATGAGAGCGGGAACGCCTAATACAAGGAAAACATTTGCAATATTTGACCCGACGATATTGCCGACCGCAAGCCCGGCCCGTCCGTTCAGCGCGGCATCAAAGGAGACGATCATCTCAGGTGCGGACGTGCCGAACCCAACGATGAATATACCCGCAATGAGGGGGGAAATACCGATACGGCGCGCCAAAGACACGGCTCCATTGACCAGGAAATCCCCGGCAAAGGCCATAATTACGAACCCTCCAAGGAGGGAGGCAATGAGGGTAATCTGAGGCATAACTGCCTACTGACCTAGTCGAGGCGCTTGAACTCAATCAGGTTCAGAATGCCGAAAACGACTACAACAGCAGCGATAGCAATCAAGGAAGGATGGATCATGACATCGTCTCACTTCGGAAAAATTTTGCGTCTTTAGGGCCTCTTAGCGTGCACCGCAGCATTTGGCGACCCTTTTCACACAGATCGTTAGCAGATTTTAGCGTTCGTGCACGAAAGCCACACTTCAGTTTGGTAGCGGCGGGCGCCAGATACAACAAGTTGCCAGCGCCCGCCTCCAATCTATTACAATAGGTATTTGGCGAAAAAGGCAAAGAATGCGCCAACACAAAACGCTGCAACGCTAATCCACCAGAGCACCCAACTAATCCGTCGCAGTCGCGCGCACGCCTTCGCCTGCACAGGATCAATCGGGCATGGCAGCGACTTTGCCCGCCACTGCCACAGGCCTGAAGCCGCCAGAACGATGCCTGCCACCCCAAATACAATGGGCTTATTTGCACCCATCCATGTCAGGCCCGGAACATTTTCGATAAGCCCAGCCATCACCGCGCCCATCCCGATGCTCACCAATAATGCCGGTAACGCGCAGCAGATGAGTGTGGAAACCGAGGTAAACAGAGCCAGCGTCGCTGGCAGCACGCTCGGCGGTTTCACTTGTGCATCCGCATCCATCAAAGGGCCTCACGCTCAATCGAGACCAGCGCATAGCCAGACTTCTTCACAAGCGACGCGACCTCCTCATCGGTCAGATCCATACCCGGCTTAAGGCCGACATGAATTTCGCCGCTATCCAGATCGACATGCACACCGTCCACAGCGTCCTTCTTGCCGAACACTTTGCTGACAGCTCGCGCACAGAAATCACACACCATGCCCTTCACATGCACGGTCATCATCATACCTTCCGCATGAACCATCTCTGCCGGTTCAGCCTGCGCAATTGCAGCCGGGCTGATGAAGACCAAAGCCGCAGCACTCAGAATTACTTTAATATTTTTCATTTTCTTGATTTCCTATAATCTAATAATCCAGTTCAGCATGACCGCTTCAGTCTCGGGCGTGTACCCGATCTCAAGCAGCTGAACATCGTAGAAAAACCGCACCAAAGCGGTCGCTGTTGTTGGAGTTTCAGCTTCAGGCTTGTTTTCGACCTCAAGCATCAGCCATGTATGCAGATCACCATAATCGCCAATGTAGGGCGCGACGCCGACACGGGCAGCATGGCGAACAGACGTCTCAAAGCCGAAATCATACGCGCGCGCCTCATAAGAGGTGAACCAACGCCGGGTTTCCCAGTCAGCAGCCAAGCCAACAAAACCCGCGAGCTCTTTACCGCCGGGACCGAACGCATCCGCCTGTCCCACCGCGCCTTTGAAATATACATTGGCTTGGGACGATTGCTCGTTCCACCGTTTCAGCAGGCGGTTATATTGAACCCCTGTGAAATGCCAGTCCTCGCCCCAATTACGTTCAGAATACAGCCCGATCGAGTCCTGATAGGTCGGCGAATAGTGCGCATGAATTGACGAGGCGTCGCCCGTGTTCGTTTGCATTACCGTCCAGCCCCCAGGATAGGATACGGGCCTCGCGTCTGCAGAGCCAAAGCCCAGCACAAGCGCGGTTGCCACGCTAAGCGCAGCAAGTTGAGTTTTCATTGTCTAAGTCCTGTTTGAGTTGATCCTAAAACGAAGGATCAGGCGCGCGGCGGCGGCGGCTCATACTCAAAACTAACGCTATCGGCACTCTCCGGCAGCGGATCAGCCCACGCCAGCGCTGCAGGCACAGGTGCACCCAAAGCGGCATGGGAAAAGGCGGTCACATTTGTCAGCAACGCCGCGCAGCAGCACGTATCGGGCTGCATCGGCATCTTGTCATGCGTGTCATCCTTAGCGACATTCATTCCTTCATGGCAGGGCATGTCCTCCATCGTCACAATCTCGGCGCTTGCGAAGAGGTCGTCACGCACGTCACACGGCTGGGCCACGGCGTCAAAACTGAACACCAGAGCCACACAAAGCCACATTAGAAACGTGAACACGCGAACCATGAGATCAGTCTATGGCGTCTCGAGTTGTTTATCAATGTACGACGTCAGCAAGCGCATAATCGCCATTGGACACCAATACCTCTGGCACGAGTGCAGTCGTCTCGAAATGCACCCATGCTGGCGCAAGACTTCGCCAGAAAGCTGCGTGTTCGCTGCCCGCATTGGCTTGAAGGTTTGCAGCCGTCATATCGAAGGGAAAGATATGCACGGGAATGCTGGTTTGCCCGCCTTCAAAGGCCGCCTGCATAAGTGTCCAGATTTCGTCTATTCCTGCATCAGTCATGGCGTAACATCCAATAGACACACAGTTGCCATGCACCATGAGATAATCGCCCGTGTAACCGCGCGCGCGGTCATAAGCGTTTGGATACCCCAGATTGAAGCTGAGGTGATAGCTCGAGGCGGGGTTCATCTGGTGCGGGGCCACGGTGTAAAACCCCTCCGGCGCTTGGCCATCGCCTTGCTTTTGTTTTGGTCCTAACGTGCCAGACGCGGCACAAACAGCCCATGTGCGAAAATGCATATAAGTGCCATCACTGCGCTCAAGATAAGCAGAGAGCGTCGCCTCACTCTTATTGATCTGCAGATAGACAGGCGCTCCAATATGAAAGCCCGCTCTGTCCACATCACGGGTCATTTGCGGCAAGGTTCTTTCAACGGCGGCATTTGAGCGATCTGATGTAGATAACGTGTCTGCCCCGGCAAAGGAAAAGATCGCCGGCAAACACAGAAAAACGAGCGCAGCCAAAAATAGTGCGAACGGTTTCCAATGAAATGGCGGCGGATGTCTCATCTCTCTTAGAATGCTTCAAATTGAGGCGATCTACAGGCAATTACGAGATTCTTTCGAGTCCATCGGTCGCCACATTTCCGCCCTGCCCGTTAAGCTGGGATTAACAGAATGACACTACCCTAGATATGTGGCGGGTTTTGCTTCCCCTTTCCCGCCTCTCGGAGTCCGGATTAAAGGTCAGAAATGCTCCTTTTGTGATCGGACCCACAGAATAGAACGTCGATCCCCTCGTACGGATCGACGTTTTTTCTATTTCGGATCGACGTTTTTTCTATTTGGCCTGCCGGTTCGCAGCGATCATATATTTCACACAGGTGAAAACTGACAATGTGGCGGCAACCCATAACAGGCCCACAAACACCAGTGAGACCGGATCAAAACTGTCCGTTGAAACCCACATCGATCCCGCTGGGCTTGGTCGCCACAGCGCAAAGGGTAACATCAGACCGATTATCGCGACCATTTCAAACCCGGTTTTCCACTTAGCCAAATTTGAGGGATCGACAACGGCATTGCCTTTTGGCGTTGTCCGAAACCACGTCATAAACAAATCACGACCAATAATTGCTGCTGCAGGCAGGTAGATCAACCAAGACTTCAGCAGCACACAGAGGCCGAGAAGAGTAAGCCCAACCAACACCTTGTCGGCGATAGGATCCAGCCAAACGCCGAACCGGGATGTCGCGTTCAATGCGCGTGCCGCCCAACCATCAACAAAATCGGTCAGCGCACCAAACACAAAAGAGAGCAAAGCGAATTGATACCAAAGTTGCTGAAGCGTCGCCTCGCGCTCCACTTCCAGCCCCGCCGTCATCCGCTCTGTTACGATCTGGCTGTAGTCAGCGCCCTTCCACAATCCGAGCATGACAAGCCCGCCAGCTAAGCAGCGAGAAAAGGTAAGCGCGTTAGGTATCCATTTTAGAGTCATAACAACCTCTCTGCCAGCCACCGCGCATTGCGGCAACCGGCAGAGTTCAGCCATTCCCCTTAAAGTACAAATCCCAGGACGATGAAAATAACCGCGCCAATGCCCGTCGAAATGAGTGTCGGTCTACGATAATTCTTGGCAAGCAAACCCACAGCGAGGCCGCCTAGCACGACCAAAAACAGGGCAATGCCTGCGACAATCGAATACATCCTAAAGATACGAGGCCCGTGCCCTTTGTGGAGTTCCATCATCGCGTAAGTGAAGCTAGGCGATTCCAAGGTCGCATTCAGACCATCTGGTCCATTCTCAAACACAACAAAGTCACGGGTTGTCGGACGGGTCATAAAGCGATCGCCACGCCCACGAATATACTCGAACCGCACATCAACGCCCGCCTGCTTCAGCACCGCGCGCACGTCCTCTTCAATCGAGGGTGATGCTGAATCCAAAGTGATATTTGCGGGGAGTGCAATCGGCGTCGACTGAGTTCCGCCATTCAATTGAGCCAGATACAAGGCCCCTGAAAACGCAACGAGCAAAAAACCGGGCGCAAGAAAGCCAGCTAGATACAAATGGATATGTATCAGCAATCGACGCAATTTAAGCGAATTCATCGCGTTATCCCTCAAGCGACATTGTAAATCTCGTGAGCTTTAACGGACCGTCGTCAGTTTTCCTTCGTCGCGAACTGAAAACTCTTCAGGACAATCAAAATGGCATTTTGAAACCAGGTAACATTCCGCCCCCAAGGCCAGCGGTGACCTCTTTCATTGCCTCTGCAGTCGCCTCATCGAGGCGTTTCCGGGCATCGGCATGAGCCGCTTTCAAAAGGTCTTCTAAAATCTCCGCATCATCACCCATCAAAGATCGGTCAATGGTGACACCGACCAACTCGCCCTTACCTTTTAGGCGGACGCGCACGAGACCGGCCCCGGATACACCATCGGCCTCAATCGCTTCAATATTGTCTTGAGCCTCTTGCATTTTTGCCTGCATCGCCTGCGCTTGCTGCATGATCTTTGCGAGATCTTTCATTTGTAATGTTCCTAGGCTTGTCGTCTGCTGTCTAAGTCTACCACATTGGTTTCTTCTGGCGGGGTTTCAACACTTGGCGCGTCGATAACGTCAATAATTTCCGCTCCTGCTAAACATTGCAGCGCCGCAGCAATCGCGGGATGATTTGCAGCCGCCTCGAACTGTTCGGCCCGTGACCGTTTCTCAAATTGCTTGACCGTCTCACCACCGCCGCTGATCTGCTCGACAACCCAATCTATACCCGTTTCTTTCTCCAGAAAAATGCGTAACCGGTTCAACAAATCGGCGGGCGCATTATTCTCAAGTTCGCAGGAGAAATACCCCTCACGCACATCGCCGGGACGAATGTATCGCTCAAGCTCCACATGCAAGTTGATTTCACGAATTTCGTCGAGATAGGCGATTATATTGGCAAAACTTGTCAGACCGCCGGGTTCTTCTGGCGGGGCCTCACGATGTTGTTCAGGCTTTCCCGGCGAGGACGCCTTCTCCACGAGCATGCGCGCAGCCTCTTCCGGTGATGGCAGTGTCGCGGCCACCGAAAGTCGAATGACAATCATGTCGAGCGCTGTCGCTGTATCGGGCGCAGTCTGCAAAACATTGAAACCATTCAGAAGCAGTTGCCAGTAACGGCTGGCTTGCGCTGGGGTCAGCTTTTGAGCGAGTGCACGCGTCCGTTCGATCCAGTCTATCGGTCCGCCCGGATTAAAATCATCACCCGTCGCCTGTGCGACAGATACTGAGGCAGCAATTTCCATAAGGTCTTTGAGCAATACGAGCGGATCAGCCCCTGCCCGTACTTGATCCTGCACTTCGGCGAGTGCTGATTTTGCATCACCAGAAATGGCGGTCTCGAACGCATCAAGCAAACGGCCACGATCACCCAGCCCAAGCATATCCCGCACAGCAGCGCCGGACACGCCTTCACCGTCCACTGTCTGTACGATCGCTTGGTCCAAGATTGAGAGACCGTCACGCACAGAGCCTTCAGCAGCGCGCGCGATTAGGGCCAAGCCCTCATCAGATACATTCGCGCCCTCATTGGTGGCGATTTTGCCGAGATGGTCTGCCAAGGTCGCCGGGTCAAGGCGCTTCAAGTCAAAGCGCTGACAGCGGGACAGAACAGTGATCGGCACCTTGCGTATTTCTGTGGTCGCGAAGATAAATTTCACATGCTCTGGCGGCTCTTCCAACGTCTTCAGTAGCGCGTTGAACGCCGCCGTGGAGAGCATGTGCACTTCATCGATAACATAGACTTTGTAACGGGCAGAAACGGGCGAATAGCGCGCGCCATCGAGCAGATCGCGCATATCGGCGACCCCAGTGCGAGATGCTGCATCGAGCTCCAGCACATCCGGGTGACGGCTCGCCATGATGGCCTCGCAATGATCACCTTGCGGGTCAAGCCGGATCGACGGCCCGTCATGATCTGACGAGGCATAGTTCAAACCGCGCGCCAACAAACGCGCTGTTGTTGTCTTCCCCACCCCACGTACACCGGTCAGCATGAACGCGTGAGCGATGCGCCCAGTCTCAAACGCATTCGATAGCGTGCGCACCATGGCCTCCTGGCCAATCAGATCCTCGAACCGGCGCGGACGATATTTTCGCGCGAGCACCTCATACGCTTTGTCAGATGACGCGCCCGTTTCAGCCTCTCCAAACATGGAGAAAGTCTTGTCGTCACGCTCTTCAGCGCGTTCGTCAGGGGAATCGGGCTCGCTCATCGCGATAGTTTAGACCGGGGGCCATCCTCGCCGCAATGCCTGATACGTCGTCGCGCTCACTCAGCCTGTGAGCAAACCGTCTCTGATCTTATCGCGGGCGGGTTCATCCACACCTAAAACATCGGTGAGATAGTCATCCACAGACCCAGCCTGATCATTTATGGAATCGATTGCTGCCTTTAGGAAGGCAAGGCGAACCCCGAGGAATGGGCGATAGACATCCTCGGGATGGTCCTTGCCTAACATGTCATTATAGAACGCCGCAGCAATCGGCAGTCGGGTCGCAACATCTGCGGCTTGATTGGTAAGTTTATAGTCAGCACGAATATCTTCAGGCGAAACGCCCAGCACATGATGCGTTAGCGCACACAATATGCCGGTGCGATCTTTACCTGCAGCACAGTTGACCAGCGCCGCGCTCCCAGATGGCAGCGTGCCTAGAGCTGTGAACCATTCACCAAACATATCCGTATGGTGCTTTTTGAATGGCGCTGCACGGTAGTAATCGGTCATCCATGCCTCTGCGGCCTCCGCGCCGCCTTCAACACGCTTCAAAAACCACTCATGTGGGGCTTGTGTCTCACGTCCATCATCATGGGAAATGACGCGCGTCGCAGTCCACTTTCCCGGGAGACGTTCGCGCTCATCCGGGCGCCGCAAGTCAACTTGAACATGGATGTCCAGCGCGGAAATTTCGGCTAGATCGTCATCGGTCGCTTCAGCATAGTGGCCTGAGCGGAACAAGCGCCCCGCCTGCACATGGCCGCCAAAACGTGACGGGTAATTGCCAAAATCTCGGAAATTGCGGACGCCATCGAGGCTATAAACACGTATATCAGTCATAGGGATGAGCTAGCCTGTATCCTCCCGTGCGTCTATATGTGACGCGGTGACACCCGCGATTAAAACGCAACGTCTCGCACTGCAGCCTGTGCATTGGCATCAACGCCAACCCCTAAAGAAGACATCGGCACGACATCCAGTTGGCTGGATGCGATGATCAACAATGCAGGAGAAACCGGGTGCGTGTTTATGGGAGATTTTGAAGATCAGGGAACGGGCGAAAAAAAAGGCCCACGCAAACTGCGCAGGCCTTATCCCCTTTTTGTCTTACGATACGTCGCGCTTAGCTGACTGTTTCGTTGACCAGAATAACTTTTCGGTGCGGGTACGGGATGTCGATATTCGCAGCATCCAGTGCCTTTTTGACGGCTTCAGGAATTGAGAAGCGCACGTCGAAGTAATCTTCACCCTTAACAAACGGACGCGTCGCTATGTCGACGGAGCTATCGTTCAGTTCGGAGACAACAACAACTGGCGCAGGTTCGCTGAGAACCTTCGGGTGGTCTGCGAATACTTTAGCGATAACCGCCTTGGCTTTGTCTATATCTGCGTCGTAAGCAACTCCGAAGGTCATCTCCACGCCGCGTACCGCATGATGGCTGTGGTTGACGATCTGGTCCCCCCAGATCTGACCATTGGGGACGATGATTTGCTGGTTGTCGAAGGTTTGCATCACGGTCGTGAACAGCGAAATTTCTTCGACCTTGCCAAAACGTCCAGCAGCATCAATGAAATCACCCACTTTATACGGACGGAACATCATAAGCATGACACCCGCCGCAAGGTTCGACATGGCACCCTGAAGCGCAAGGCCAACGGCCAGTCCAGCAGCACCCAACAGGGCGACAATCGAGGTGGTCTCAACACCAAAGCGATTGAGAACCGCGATAAGCACAAATGCCATGACCACATATTTTGCGACGCTCCCAAGGAAACGGAACAAAGTATCATCAAGCTTTTCGTACTTCTCACCGACTTTGCGTACCGCGTTGCCAACTTTGCCTGCAATCCACAGGCCGACGATAAGAATGAGCAATGCCAACAGAATGTTCGTCCCCCATGCCAGCGCGGATGGAAGATATTGATTCATGTCGATTTGGTTCAACCAGTCTTGCATTGAAAGCCCCTCAGCTATTTGATTTGATAAACTATTAACTCGATTTAACATGAACGCGCTGTTTAGGTGAAGTTCACATCGCGTTCATGTTCGGATTGAGCAATCCGCTTTCTCGGCACGAAAGCGGTGCTGGAACGCGCACCGCGCCAACCTATCTGAATGGCGGTTCGTCAAACGCGCGCAATTTTCGGCTGTGAAGCTTGGCCCCCTTATCAGCCGACAGTCGCTCAAGCGTTTCGATACCTATACGGATGTGTTCACCGATAGCGCGCTCATAGAAACGGTTGGCCGCGCCCGGCAATTTGATTTCTCCGTGCAATGGCTTGTCCGACACGCACAGCAATACGCCATACGGCACTCGCAGGCGAAACCCGTTGGCCGCAATCGTCGCGCTTTCCATGTCGATGGCAATGGCGCGAGACTTATTAAACCGACGCGCAGTCGCAGAGAATCGCAATTCCCAATTCCGATCATCCGTTGTTACCACTGTGCCGGTTCGCAAACGCCGTTTTAAACTACGCTCGTCCTCGCCCGTCACTGCTGCAGCCGCCTCTTGCAAAGCAACCTGCACCTCCGCGATCGGCGGCACCGGAATCTCTGGCGGCAAAACGGCATCCAGCACGTGATCCTCACGCAGATAAGCATGGGCAAGCACATAATCACCGATAGACTGGCTGTGGCGCAAACCACCGCAATGCCCGACCATGATCCAGCATTGTGGACGCAACACCGCCAAATGGTCAGTAATAGTCTTCGCGTTGGACGGCCCAACGCCAATATTGATGAGCGTAATACCGTTGCCATTTGGCGCGCGCAAATGATAGGCGGGCATTTGAAACCGACGCCACGGCGCAGCATCAATAGCTTCGCGCGACCGCTCATTCACAGCGTCTATCTCCAGCCCACCGGGTACAGACAGAGACGTGTAATGATTATTGCCATCAATTTGTTCTAGCGCCCAATCGCAGAAGGCATCGACATAGCGATGATAGTTGGTAAACAGGACGTAGTTTTGAAAATGCTCAACGGGTGTTCCGCTATAATGCTGCAAACGCTTTAGGCTGAAATCGACGCGCTGCGCATCGAACAATGCTAACGGGTGCTCGTCCGCCGGGCTGTATAATTCGCCATCTGCAATCTCATCCCCAATATCGACGAGATTGGGACTCGGAAAAAAACGCGCGAGCTCTGCGGGTGAAATTTCCTCAAGACCGGATGCTCCCGCTTGATCCCAGACATAAGCATAGGGAATCTCTGAGGTAGAACGCTCGACCTCGATTGTCACATCATAGTCCCGCATGAGCGGCGTCAGCTGTTCTTCGAGATACTCACGAAAAAAGTCTGGCCGTGTAAACGTCGAGATATATGTGCCCGGTTCAGACATTTTACCAAACGCGCGAGAAATTGGCGGGGGCGGTCCATCTGGCTGATAAGTCAACCTAATCTGCGGATAACAAAACGCTCCGCTCTCGCGGAGTATAGAATCAGGTGCGGTGCCGTTGTTTAGATACGCATCCAGTGCATCAGACAAAGCACTAACCGCCCGCTCATATTCATGCTCAAGCGCATTGATTACATCGGTAGGGGAATTGAGTTTTTTCATGTCCCTCAATTGGTGAAATTGCCCTCAAAGTCAATATCTGGCACCCCACCCATTGAGCATGACCGCAACGAGCTGAGAGTTTGCCACCAGAGAGAGTTGAATGCGCCCCCCGATTGGCGCTATGAGTGGTTGTTTCCGGGGGAAGGAACGCGTAGAGGCAGAATAAGATCAGTGGAAATCAAAGACGCACTGCAAGTGTCGATCGAAACGATCGAACACCTCTTCATGATGGGGCGGTTTACGCCTGCTGGTGTCCAGCGTGCCTATCAGTGGAACGAAAACAATTGGGCCCAACTTTTAGACGATATCGAAGCCGCCTTTGAAGAGTATCGCAGCACAAGGCATACCGAGACTAACGATGCCCCATCCGTGCAATTTGATCCCACGGCTTACTTTCTGGGAAAAATAGTTCTCACCTCTCCAGAGCCAGGCCTTTTCGACATTTATGATGGTATGCAGCGCATGCTATCGCTGACGATAATGCTAGCATGCATTCGCGACATACTCGAAGATGCCGACTTGTCGGCGCGCGTGCACGCGATGATATGCAATACGGACGGTGTGCCTCACCTCACCTACCCCGGACGTGATAAAACGTTGACGCATGAGGTTCAGCGGCTGGGCGCGACAAAGTCTCGTCCTACATCTATGCCGCGATCTGACGTCGGCCGCCTTTTTGTTCAAGCCAAAGCATTCATGCACGATCGCCTTAAAACGTGGGATCAAGACGACCTTGAACAATTCACGCACTATGTTCTCAACTATGCAGGCATAGCCGTCTTGCAAGTTGCCTCCCCCAGATTGGCGCGTCAGATTTTTGTCACAACGAATAAGCGCGGTATCGCATTGTCGGAAGAGGATCTATTCTCCGGACAACTTGTCGACACTTGCCCAGATGAAGACACGGCCAGCCGGGTTCTCGCCCAATATCGCGCGACACGACTGCTCATGGGCGATCAGTTCGGCAAATTTATGGACGCCGTCGCCCACCTCGAAACGGGGCGTGACAATCGCGCCAGCAGCCTTGCAGATCTTGCAAGCACTCTGTCGCAACGCAAAATCGACCCAGAGCGTTGGACCACACTGCTGAACCAGAAAGCCCACGCGTGGAAACAGCTCGACGTTATTTTTGATGATCCGAGCAAAGATCCAACAGGCAACCATATCTGGCGGCTTGGCCTGTTAAAATATGACGAGTGGCGCCCACTCGGCATTCTATGGTTTGAGGAATATATGCGCCTCGCGCGGGCGCAGAAAAACCGTGAGCCTCAACACGCTAAAACCCTCGGCCAACGCATGGAACGCCTCCATAAAAGCTATATGACTCTTACACTCGCTGACGCCAGACCTCCCGAACGCAAATCTATGGTGACCCGTGCACTTCATGATATCAATGACGGAAATGATCCGCTCACAAACGGCCTCATTCCCAAGCTGACTGTTCGCCGGCGCGCCCATCGCGCGCTGAATGGCCAAATCACTAAAATGGTGACGCTACGCCAATTAATCCGCTGGTGGGAATCACAATTGAGGGGCGAGGCATCACTTGTTCAAGCCAAGGCCATCAAAGAAGCCTCCGTCGAACACATTCTTCCCCAGCGCCCAGATGACGAGCCTGAATGGATCGCAGCCTTTCCCGATGCCGCCGTGCGCAGCGCCAGCATCAATATGATCGGCAACATGGTCGCTTGCACGACAAAAGCGAACAACGGAATTGGCACCCAACCCTTTGCGAAAAAGCTAAAGACGTTAAAGCGGCATAAAAAGACATTCCTGACGCTTCAAGACATTCTCTCTGAAACAGATTGGACCCCAAGTTTGGTTGAACAGCGCACGGCTCAAATGGCGGCTGACATTTGGGCGGCGTTAGATAACCCTGCACCCGAAGCGATCAACGGCTAGAATATCGCGCGAGAGACTAACCGTTCAGCCTTGAACGAAGGCTCAATCTCAAACTTCATGTTCGGCGTACCATCCTCATCTATCCCTTCAACAGGATAGCTGGTCGTCGCAACAAAAGCGGCACTTAGGGGCTCTCTCCGACGCCCATTCGGATCAAAAACCGTCCAGTTCAAGCACCAAAGCTCTGTTGTATCTTGTAGGTCGAACTCTCCGTTTTCATTTGAAACTGCCTCAATATTTGGCAATGAAAATTCAAATGGCATTTGCTCAACCGTTCCCGGTTCTACGATTTTCGCCGTAAAGTGAGTGGTTCTCACATCCTCTGTAGCCGCACACGTATCCGGATCGGAAGAACGTACTAAAGACACATCGCTAAGCACCAGAGGCCGAGTGCCACGATTTGACACGATCATTTGCGGCGTCACATATCGACGGAAATACACCTCTGATTCACCGTTCGATGACGAATAGCCACGCTGAACTTGCTGCTCAACGGCCGCAACTGCCGTGGTCAATGTGTAACGACTATCGAAAAAGGTCAGATAGGTCGTCATACTCGACATTGCCATCGCCGCGACCGACAACACAGCATTTGAAGAGTGCCGCATAAGTGACATGCTCCCGATTATTGCTCGCAATTTTGTAAGGTCCACCAAGAAACCGCCCCCTAAATTGGTCCGTTTAGCGTAGCCCTGTTTCTAAAAAGTTTATTCGGCCAATATTGAATCTTCCGGCTTGCGTGTGTCGAACTTCGTCCACACCCCGTCGTCACCATGCCACTCACCTTTGGTGGCACCTTTCGAATATTCGGTTGCACGTTGCTCGAAGAAGTTTGCGTGCTCAACGCCGTTCAAAATTTCCGTCAACCAAGGAAGTGGGTGTTTGGTAATGCCGTATATTGGCTCCAGCTTCAATTGCCCCAAGCGCCAATCTGCAATGTAGCGGATATACTGTTTGATATCGTCAGGCGTCATGCCTTCAATTTCACCGGCCTCAAATGCCAGCTCGATAAATTTGTCTTCCAATGACACCACTGTGCGACAACATTCACGAATGCGCTCACGCAGCTCATCATTCATGACATTCGTTTCAGCACAAAAGGTGTGGAAGAGCTTGATCATGCCCTCGCAATGCAATGACTCATCTCGGATAGACCAAGACACGATCTGCCCCATGCCCTTCATTTTGTTGAAACGCGGGAAGTTCATCAACATCGCAAAAGACGCGAATAGTTGCAGCCCTTCCGTGAACGCACCAAATACGGCCATAGAGACCGCAATTTCTTCATTATTCTCGCATCCAAACTGACCTAGATAGTCATGCTTGGCCGCCATTTCAGAATATTCCATGAAAGCGGAAAATTCGCTATCAGGCATGCCAATCGTTTCTAGTAACAAGGCGTAAGCCGCAATGTGGATCGTTTCCATGTTGGAGAATGATGCGAGCATCATCGACACCTCTGTGGGTTTAAACAGAGGCATGTAGTTTTCCATATAGTTCGCGCCAACCTCCACATCAGATTGAGTGAAGAAGCGGAAAATCTGCGTCAGCAAATTTCGCTCACCGTCAGACAGGTTCACCGCCCAGTCTTTACAATCTTCGCCCAATGGCACCTCTTCTGGCATCCAGTGAACTTGTTGTTGTTTTTTCCAGAACTCATACGCCCATCCATAGCGGAAGGGTTTGTACGCCAGACTCGGTGTGAGTAGACCGGGAAGGTCGCTAGAGTGAGATCCGTCAGCCATTCAGGCCTCCTTGAAACATCGCAAATTGGAAGAAATGGATTGGTCTTCAATACACCACATATTGTGCGTCGCGCCGCCGGTAAACGCAAGATGTTAGATTATCGCCGTTTTGTTTTTTCCACAGCCAATATCACCCGTCGGCCCATTCCTGCAGTTTAATCCCTCCGAAGGGCTTTGGACTACACACAATGAATTTCGCAGCGAAGGAGTTGAAATCGTAGAGCTATTTCGAGCATTCTCCCTCGCATGCCGCACTATCATGTTCTCCACAAATTTAATTTTCCCCTGAAGCCTAGCGGATATCGTTCGCCACACATTGCTAGGTATTAATCTCAGTCGGCTGAAACAACTTAGCCAAATAGAAAAAAGGCCGGGACGCTTAAAACGACCCGGCCTTCTGAACACTTTTGAATTTGGCGAACGCCTACCGCCCGCCACCGGTCCGGCCAACAGCCGCCATACCCGCCGCATACTCCTCGGCTGAGATACCACCGCTCTTATCCGCATCGAGCAACGGGAAAGCAGCCCCCAAACGCGCCGCCATCAGGCCTCTGATCTCAGACTTTTGCAATTCGCCATCAATATTGTCATCCATGGCACCAAAGGTGCGCGATGCGCTCAGTTGCTCATGCAAATGATCCATCCGATTGGATGTTGTTTCACCAACCCAACGATAAGCAAACGAGCTGAACAGCATCTCTTCCATCGACTGATCGCCCCACGTCACTTTCGCAGATGGGTCTGGGTTGGCAGGATTAGCTGACGAATTGTCGTAAATGTAGTCAGCAATCAGCTTTGATCCTGCTGGCACTTCAACAGGCTCTTCGAAAACATAGGCTCGCTGCCAATTGAAATCATAACGGGGAAGTGACACCAACATCTTCTCTTCGCCATCCGGATAACGAATCCGCAAATTCGATGCCCGTCCACGATAGTGTGCATGCGGGAACACGCTCAGCAAAATTGCGTCAGCCGGAAATTCGACATACGCGGTTTCTTTGTGCTCAGCGACATTCGGTGGAATCTCGATTGAGAAGTCAATCACAACCGAACTACGGTTCATCAACTCCGGCACTTCATCATGGAAGTAGACGCCAATTTGCGTCACGTCGGTCGCTGCCTTGCCTGTTGGCGTGTAGTGCATTTGAAAGCCAACGCCACCGCCCGCCGGAAATGGTGTGCCTGAGTTTTCAGCCTGAACAGACGACTCAGCGCCTACAGCATATCCACCGACAGAAGACTGCCATTTGGACGTATCGCCCCGACCGTCGGCTGGCGCTTCAGGCATATAGCCTGACAGCACATGGTGCACCGTTTCGCGCGACCCGACTTTCACTGTCGTTGCCCGAACCCATTTATCTTCGGTCAATGGGTTTTCCACGAACGGATACCGATAATCCACAATACCCGTCGCTGGCACGTCAAATGCGGGCAAGGTCAAAATCAGATCCGGCTCGCCCAGCGGCCAATCTTCAGCTGTCACCTTTGCGATTTCAAGTGGATCTGGTCCTTCGCCGCGCGGGGAGCCTGCCTCGATCCAGTGCACTATCGTTTTCAATTGCTCTGGCGAGAGACTGCGATCACCATGGAATTTCCCCACATTGGGATCAGCGTGCCATGGCGGCATGCGATCTGTACGAATCACTTCGCGCATCATCGGCGACCAGCCTTTGACAGCAGTGTAATCTGTCATTGCCCACGGACCAATTCCGCCAACAGAGTGACAGTCCGCACATTTCTCTAGAAGGATCGGTGCAACGTCAGTGCTGTAGCTAATATTGTGGTGTTCAGCGCGCTTATCGCGCTCCGGAAAGTTCACTAAACAGCCAGGGCTCAATGGCGGAGCATCTACCGTCACTTCCTCACCCGCAACGAGCTGATCCAAGGCATCGCGGAGGTAAGTGTGCTCTGCTTCTGCTTTCTGGCGCTCGTAAGACTGACGGTCATCCATTGGTCCGCTATAGACAATTTGGAAACCCGCAGCCGGATCGATCACAAACACTTGCGCCGTGCGTTGGACGCCAAGCGACTCACCGATGATTTGATTATCGTCCATCAAAATCGGAAGTGTTACGCCATATTCAGCAGCTTCAGCCGCAACGGCTTCGCGGTCATCCTGCAAATTTGAATTCAACAACAGAACCTTCACGCCTTTGTCTGCGTACGCCTCTGAAATCGCTTGTAGCTCTGGCATTCCACCACGCACGATGGGACACCCATTTCCGTGGCTGACCAAAACAATGGCGCTTGCTTCAGTGTGATAATGCAGCTCATGGCTCTTGCCTGTGTGATCGATCAGACGAAAATTCTCAGCATAGTCTGGCACAGTAACGGATGTATCCATTGGCATGTCGCTATGGTCCATACCCGCATGATCTGACGTGTCATTTGCGCTGCCACCTGGCGAGCAAGCGACCAAGATCGCCGCCAGTGATATCGCCAGCAAGCTTGTCGCTTTGATGGGCATAAATTTCATGTTTGGCCTCCCTGACCGTTTATCTATGCAGGGAGACAAATCTTGTTGCTGTCATTTCCCGCATCTGCAGTATTTTCTGCACTCATGAAGCAAAGATGCCGCAACAGACCAGAGGTGGCAATACCTAACTCTACTAAACTGTCATGGGAGACGGATAATTCGCACGATCTAACGCGCGACGGAGAACGAAATTGCCCCAAAGCGTTGCGGTCCATTTTGGCGCTTAAATTGCTCCGTACGGTTCACAATCGTGAACGCAACTTGCACATTTTGATAATGTACCGCCGCACCCAATTGCAGGTCTGCAACAACCGTTCGTCGATCATTGACGCGCGGTCCATCACGCCACAAATTTCCGTCCAAAAACATATCTCTAGCAACAGCTCGAATATCACCGCCGATGAAGATATACCCCCCTAATGGGTCGGCCACAGTGCCAGGAATAAACTCACCCGCGCCTGACAATGCAGGACGAATTCGCGGTGGGCCAAAACTCGAATCCAGATCCCAACCGATCCGTGCCGTCATACCACCACCGGCATAAGTGCGCACATTGCCAATCGCGCCAGTTACGTGAGCACCAAAGTCGGTCTCCAGCCCCATCGGCAATTCTGGCCCCGGCCAAGTTTGCAAGCGCTGACCAATGATTTCGATTCCCGGCTCATCTCGCAGCTGGCTTTCCCAGCCAAGCGCCTGATCCAGCCCGATAGCTTTGTGCCAATTGTTCTGAATGAACTCTCCGCCCGCCGATGGTCCAACAACACCTAGATTAATCTGCAATGTGTCTTGGGTATCTTCATCGGAGGCCGTGACTGTTCCCGACACAGCTAGCCACGCAGCATAAGGACGATCTAACGAATCAGCGACTGGACTGCGAATATCCTCTGGTGTGAAAATCACATGCGAGAGCGCAAAACCCTGACGCAAATCAGTCCGATCCAGATCCAGCCAAGGCAAACGATGGGCAACCCAGTCCAGCGCCGGGAATACATCATCAGCCGCCGAGACCCGCTCCAAGCGTACCCCATTTGAGTAATTTCGGTCTGTTCCGCCGCCAAAGAAGTCATTCTCAGTTGTGATGGAGGTCACAGCTGGCTTTCGATTCGGCTCATCAGCAACGGCATGCACCGGTATTAAAAAAGCCGCGACGAGCGCGGCTAAATGGAAATATTTAGCCAAGTTCATGGCCAGCGTTTTAGCACCTAACGCCGCATGGTAAAACTTATACCTGCAAAATCTTCCTTAGTTTCGATCGAACCATTGCGATCCGAATAACGAACTTCTCGGTGGATATAGCTTAGAGAAAGCTCCCCGCCCGCGCGCTGGATAGACACACCCGCTTGTAAGTCACCGACGGTAATTTTGTCAGACAGTGACATGCCGCCAAAACTCGGCGTGAGGCCATCTATAGCAGCATCCCAGATCAGAGCTTCGCCGTCAGCGCCGGCAAAAATGTACCAGCCTTTTGGTTGCTCCAATGAATTGGTAATGTTCAAGTTTTGACCAATACGAACCTCACCACCGACACGGCGGCTAATGATTTCGCCATCGTCTCGCACTGCAACCCGAGGAGCCACACCGAGGTCAAAATCCAGACCTGTTGATTCTTTTGGCACTGAAAAAGCAATCTCGGCAGCGATGTTCTGCTCGGCTGCGCTTGGCAGATTCAGCGATTTCCGACTGCGTTCAGCTGCAATTGCTGTGAGCGCCTCATTATTTGTCCAACTCAATCCCAGCGTGCTCGTCGGCACATAACCAGAAGAAATTTCAAAATCTGCGGGCTGACCTGTCAATTCAAACACTGGCAGCTCGCTGCTGCGAACAGGCGTGCCCGAAAAACGGCGCGATCCGCCAGAAACAATATGCACCGATTGTGCAAGTGATTGAGGTCCCATCTGCTGTGATGGACCATTGCCACGTGTTGAAAGGGTCATGCCTGCTGTGGGTGGAACAGCCGCTTCTTGACGTACCGTCTCATGCGGCGTTGTGCTGACACACGCCTGACAAGACATTGATAAAACCGAAGCTGAAACCGCTACGAGCATCTTAGTAAAACCCTTCATTAACTGGCCTCCAACAACACTCTACTGTCGTTAATTAGGCCAGATGAGATTTAATGTAGCATAAAGAGTTGCCGAAACCCAACCACAAATCTCGTCAAAAACATTAACACCGATTGTTGTTGGTCAGACTATCGCTTTCGACACAACCTTATATAAACATGAAGTTTTTAGAGCAAAAAACGCGCCAATAAGTGATTTTTTCAAAATTAACTGGTTAAGATGCCACGGCAAAAATGTGGCAGCTTCTTTCAATAATCCTCGAAAATACAAAGGGCCCGACACAAGGTCGGGCCCAAACACCTAAGCGTGTAAAATTTTTAAATTAACCCGCTATTGGCAGGCCAAACACTCGTCATAATCAGTGTTGGGTGTTTCCATTTCGGTCGCCTCAATCTTTTCAGACCCGGCAAACGCCGCGCGCTGCACAGACTTCGACCGGCAATAGTAAAGCGATTTGAGACCTTTTTCCCAAGCGGTCCAATGCAGCATGTGCAAATCCCACTTCGCAATATCACCCGGCAGGAACAGATTCAGTGACTGCGCCTGACAGATATAAGGCGTGCGGTCTGCCGCAAGCTCGATGATCCAGCGCTGATCAATCTCGAACGCTGTCTTGAACACAGCCTTCTCGTGATCGTCCAACTCCTTAAGGTGCTGAACAGACCCTTCATGCTCTAGAATAGAATTCCAGATTTCCGGCGTATTGATGCCCTTGTCATCAAACAGTTTTTCAAGCTGCTGGTTCTTCACAGTGAAAGAACCTGACAAAGTCTTGTGTGTGTAAACATTCGCCGGGATCGGCTCAATGCCCGCAGAGGTGCCACCGCAAATGATCGAGATGGATGCCGTTGGCGCCACGGCCATCTTATTACTGAAACGCGCCATCATGCCGACATCACGCGCATCTTCACACGGGCCACGCTCCTTAGCGAGCTTCACAGACGCGGCATCAGCGCCTTGACGAATGTGTTTGAACATCTTCTCGTTCCACACCTTCGCCATGCCGCTTTCGATTGGCACGTTCATGGTCTGCAAGAAAGAATGAAGCCCCATCAGGCCTAGGCCGACTGAACGTTCGCGCTTAGCGGAATAAACCGCGCGCGCCATTTCATTCGGCGCCCGCTCGATGAAGTCTTCCAGCACATTATCGAGGAAGCGCATTATGTCTTCGATAAAGTTTTCTTCCTTCGACCACTCCATGAATTTTTCAGCATTCACGGATGACAGACAGCATACAGCGGTGCGGTCTTCACCACGATGGTCGAGACCTGTCGCGAGTGTGATCTCAGAACACAAGTTAGACTGCGTCACTTTCAATCCGAGCTTACGCTGATGCGCCGGCATCGCATTGTTTACTGTATCAGTGAACAGCAAATACGGCTCACCAGTCTGCATACGTAGCTCAAGGATCTTCTGCCACAATTTGCGGGCGTTGACCGTGCGTACGACTTCGCCAGACATCGGACTGATCAGGCCGTACTCTTCGTCTTTGGCAACCGCATCCATGAAGTCATCAGAAATGTTAAGGCCGTGGTGAAGGTTCAGAGACTTCCTGTTGAAGTCACCTGACGCTTTACGGATCTCGAGGAATTCTTCGATCTCTGGGTGGTGAACATCAAGATAGCATGCAGCTGACCCGCGACGCAGGCTGCCCTGACTGATCGCTAGGGTGAGCGAATCCATCACGCGGATGAACGGAATGATCCCTGACGTTTGACCATTTTGGCCGACTTTCTCGCCAATCGACCGCACATTGCCCCAATACGTTCCGATACCGCCGCCATTGGAGGCCAGCCAGACATTCTCTGTCCAAGTCTCGACAATATCATCAAGACTGTCACCAACCTGATTCAGGAAGCACGAAATTGGCAGGCCGCGATCCGCACCACCATTCGAGAGAACGGGTGTCGACGGCATGAACCAGAGCTGGGACATGTAGTCATAAAGGCGCTGGGCGTGCTCTGCATCATCTGCATAGCATTTAGACACACGCGCAAACATATCCTGATAGTCTTCGCCCGGCAGCAAATAACGATCTTCAAGCGTCGTTTTTCCGAAGGCTGTGAGCAACGCATCACGGCTGTGATCTAATTCAATTTCAAATCCTTCAACAACGCGCAATTCTGCGCCTTCGCCTGTCTTAGGGCGTCCCTTGCGGGGTGAGGATTTTGATACAGCATTGGTCTTGGTTGCAGACATTCAGCAGCCCTCCAAAAAGTGAATATTTATAAGAACATCAGCCCCGATAGACCAGATATTGGCCCAACCACTGTTCCCGACACTAGATATAGTGTCCGAAGGTTAACGAGTGGTCAACGTCGACATGCACCGAATTGGCAATTTTGTAGTGGAAAACTTCTTAACGGAATTCCACAGGCTGGCGCGATTGCCTATGCCTATTGGCTTTCACAAGATTCGCGCCTGTGACGAAAAAATGACGAGCTACTCGCCTGAGAATCAGACGTCTGCGCAATCCAGAATATCAACACTAAATATAGTCGCGGTTTGACGAAAAAACACTACCCGGCGCGCTAAATCTTCCACCTAACGCCACCCCAATCACGGGGACGAAGTTGCCCGAGGAACGTCGAGTTTTCTGAGAAAGCGGAGACAGGCGAGCGACCCGAGCGGAAAAGCTCGTTAGGGCTGCTTCGTTCCCGACCTGACCCGATTGGCGAGCGGCTCGTCCGCCACCTGCCTCCTCCGCGCTATATGCGCAGCTTAAAGCCTGGAATCAAGAGGAGAAGCCATCTTCAAAGCAAAGCAATTTCCCCACCACCACCTTTTGCGAATTTTGAGTGCATACTACCTATTCCCAATCGCCTAAACAGAATGATCGGCTAAACTGCGCCAATAGGGAGGCCCGCCATGGAAAACACTTCAGCACTGGTAACAAGTTTAGAACTCGCAAGTGAGCGCATTGGAGACCCTACCGATGCGATTTACTCTCGCTTGTTTGAGCAGCACCGCGATATTGAGCACCTCTTTTCAATGGACATAGATGGGGGTGTACGCGGCAGCATGTTGCAACAGGCCTTTGATTGCCTGATCGACCTGACAGACAATGGCGCATTGGCCAGCGTCATTTTATCGTCAGAACGCGCCAATCACGAGACTTATGACGTACCAGATGAACTCTTCATGAGCCTGTTCGATGCAATTAAGCATACGGTCCAACTCGCTCTTGGAGCCGACTGGACACCGAGCATGGAAGTCGAGTGGACCAACACACTTACCCGCGCTGATACACTCAGCCGGACGCCATGAGCCCTACTTGCACAAAAGTTACATTGCGCGCCTGAAGGGATATTATCGGCCCGGCCCTAGCGCGGCCGGTGTTCTGTACCTTCACCTGCAGTGATAAACAGCGCCGTGGCCGCCTCTGTCACATCGGCAGTGTGCCAAACGCCGGGATCATTGATGGCGTACTCACCGGGGGTTAAGGTGACCCTTACTTCAGCGCCGTCTACCTCTTGAATGAGGGTCATCTCACCTGATGTGCAGACGACGACCTCATGCCCCTTTGGATGCATTTCCCAAACATCCCAATCGCTGGTGAATGTATGCATCGCGACGAGACGCGCCTCTATGCCGTCGTCGCCATGACGAGCGCCATAACCGGCATACCAGCTCAGATCGCCTGTAAATTCTGGCTCAACCTCTGCAGTTGCGCCCAAACCCAGATGAACCGGGTGCCTATTCAGTGAATATTTGACTGCCATTCTATTTGCTGCTCCTCAATTTCAGTGCAGCTTAACAGCTAGGCGACCGTCCGCCATTCCCCAAAGAAACAAATAAATGGCGTCCTTTGGGGCAGGCGAATTTCGGCCTATTGGTCCTTGCTCGACTTCGCGTGGCGTTTGCGCACGTTCGGGTCCAGATGGATCTTGCGCAGACGGATGTTCTCTGGCGTGACCTCAACCAATTCATCATCGGTAATGTAGGCCAGAGATTTTTCCAACGTCATCTGAATGGGCGGGGTCAAACGCACCGCTTCATCAGTCCCGGAAGAACGCATATTGGTCAGCTTTTTACCCTTCAGCACATTCACTTCCAGATCATTGTCG
Organism: Hyphomonas sp.; assembly: GCA_050633385.1. GTDB lineage: Bacteria > Pseudomonadota > Alphaproteobacteria > Caulobacterales > Hyphomonadaceae > Hyphomonas. The sequence continues at coordinate 41,705 of JBOEGK010000020.1, read as the reverse complement.
CGTGTGTGTTCACCGATGATCATGCCGCCATACACTTTATCGCCCGGATGAATGATCATCGGGCCACGGGATTCAAGGTTCCAAAGCGCAAAGGCAACGGCCTCGCCTTTTTCCATCGCGATCAAAACGCCGGTATGGCGCCCGACGATTTTACCTTTGTGCGGTGCATATTCATGGAACACGCGGTTCATAATCGCCGTGCCGCGTGTATCTGATAGCAATTCGCCCTGATACCCGATCAAGCCGCGAGTCGGCGCGTGGAACACAAGGCGCTGACGCCCGACACCGGACTGGCGCATATCAAGCATATCGGCTTTGCGCTCTGACAGTTTCTGAACGATGACACCGGAATGCTCTTCATCAACATCAATGACGACTTCTTCGATCGGCTCGAGCTTCTCGCCATTTTCGCCTTCCTGCATCACAACTTGCGGACGCGAGATACCAAGCTCATAGCCTTCGCGGCGCATGGTTTCGATCAAAACAGAGAGCTGCAATTCGCCCCGGCCTGACACGGTGAACGCCTCGGCATCCGTGGCGCGCTCGACTTTCAGCGCAACATTACCCTCGGCTTCTTTCAGCAAACGGTCCCAGATCAAGCGGGACGTTACTTTTGTCCCTTCGGTTCCGGCCAGCGGGCTGTCATTGACGCGGAATGTCATCGAGATCGTTGGCGGGTCAATCGGTTGGGCTTCAATCGGTTCGCTTATAGACGGGTCCACAAACGTATCGGCCACGTTGGCTTTGGTCATGCCTGCCAGCGATACGATGTCGCCAGCGATGCCTTCTTCGATCGGCACGCGTTCCAATCCGCGAAACGCTAGAACTTTAGAGACACGTCCCTGCTCCACCAGAGTGCCGTCGCGTGCGAGCACCTTGATAGATTGGTTTGGCTTAATGCTTCCCGAGGCGATACGCCCAGTTAGAATACGGCCAAGGAACGGGTCAGAAGAAATCGTTGTTGCAAGGAAACGGAATGCACCTTCTTCCACTTTCGGGGTAGGTACGTGATCCACAACCATTTTGAACAATTCTTCCATGTCCGTGGTCTGGGTCTCATATTCTGTGTTCATCCAGCCCTGCTTGGCTGATCCATATAGAATTGGAAAATCGAGCTGCTCATCGCTCGCATCCAGATTGGCGAACAGATCAAACACTTCGTTGATCACTTCATCAGGACGACGTTCGGGCTTGTCGATCTTGTTCACCGCAACAATCGGGCGCAAACCGAGTTTAAGGGCTTTGGAGACAACAAACTTTGTTTGCGGCATCGGGCCTTCAGCTGCGTCAACCAGCACGATCACGCCATCAACCATGTGCAAAATACGCTCGACCTCTCCGCCAAAGTCAGCGTGCCCGGGTGTATCCACGATATTGATACGATATCCATTCCACTCAACCGATGTGGTTTTCGCCAGAATGGTAATCCCGCGCTCTTTCTCAAGATCGTTTGAATCCATCATTCTGTCGGCGGTTTTCTCGTTCTCACGGAATGTGCCAGACTGCTTCAGCAATTCGTCAACAAGGGTGGTCTTGCCATGGTCAACGTGGGCGATAATCGCAATATTGCGCATCTTTTCGATAGAATCTGTCATGTATCATCTCGCGGGAGGGGAACGTTATCTTCGCGCGCCCCTACCCCAAGCCGCGACGTTTGGCTATGGCTGATGGACATAAACCGATATTCGCAATGAGGAGATGTCCTAAGCGAGGAATCGAGACAAGAGAGTAAATATGGCTAATTCCAACCTTATTCCGCTCGGCGCACGCCCCATCGAGCGCGCGGCTCACCGCCGTACAGACACGGCTTGGCTCGACGCAGCGACCACAAGCGACGATGTACTCATCTTCTTGATGCAAGGCGGAATGCCCCTGTTAGAAGGCCCCTCCAGCGGCGTTACACCGCGGCCGGGCGATCGTGTTGATGGGGGCATTCGCCCGCTTCTCTGGCTCGGACCTGAAGCCCTTAAATTGTCAGAACAAACCCGCACAATCTTTATGGGTGAAGACAAAAACGGCTCCCCCATTTTTGCGCTCGACATGCCCGAGTCGTTTTCACTCGATGGCTCGATGATCGAGGGTCTGGGCGCGTTTGAGGATATGCGCGCCGCGTCGACATGGCTCTCATTGCTGGAGTCCAATCTCGCCTCCACCGCACGCAGCATGCTGATGTGGCATGACACTCACATGTTCTGTTCGCGCTGCGGCGACGCCAGTGTCATGGCTGAGGCTGGATGGAAGCGCCAATGCTCCACCTGCAAAGCAGAGCATTTCCCGCGTACTGACCCGGTTGCGATTATGGTTGTGGAAAAAGACGATAAGTGTTTGCTGGGACGCCAGAAAATGTGGCCTCAAGGCTTCTGGAGCTGTCTTGCCGGCTTCTGTGAGCCGGGTGAGACCATAGAACAAGCCGCCTGTCGCGAAGTGTTCGAGGAGGCCGGCATCGAAGCTGATCCTGCGAATGTGGAATATATCGCGTGCCAACCTTGGCCGTTCCCGTCATCTTTAATGGTGGGGGTCATCGTTAAGGCTGAAACGGAAGACATCTCAATTGACGAAAACGAGCTAGAGGCCGCCCGATGGATCACACGTGCTGAAGCTCGTGATGTCCTCGCTGGCACGCATCCAGATATCATGCCTTGGCCAGATATCGCTGTGGCTCATCATATCCTCAAAGAATGGGCGGAACGCGACTAATCACTCCACATTGAGCGTAGGCCAGATCATCTCGCTTTGCTCGATAAAGCCGGAAATATTCGCCTCCCACTTCTTTTGGATGCCTTTATTGTAGTTCAGGTACAGCTTTCCATCGACGATGCGCCAGTGTTTTGCATTGCCTTTGGCAAACTTACCTTGGGCGATCGCCCACGCGCAGTAGCCACCGTATTGCGGGGCATAGGCATCAGGGTCAGCAATGAAAAGGTCTCTATTTTCAGCTGAAGCAAAGCGGAACGTTGCCCCCTTCCACTCGGTTTCAACCGCCTCATCACCTTTTATGGGCTGGCCCATGATGAAATATGCGACGGGATCATAACCCTGAACCGCAACCTGAGAGAAACGCCCTGTATAAATCTGCGGCTCAGCCAAAGCAGGATGAATATTGGCGCCGAAACTCAACAGAATGAGCGCGCCCGATACCATACTAATCTTGAAACCTGTCACATTTATCTCCCGAAAATTTGTTCTGGATCGCATTTGAGATGCTACACCCGCCCACCATTGGTATGAGCCTTGGTAAATTTGAAGTGCCTATTGTCCAGCAAAATTGCTGAGATCACGACACCTTAAACACTCACTTCAAATCTTGTGATCTGTTGCAGTATATACAGATGGCCCAATCTTGATTATGCCAGCATGGCAGATCAGACTGTTCACGTGCAACTCAACTCCCGGTGAGAAATGCGTGGTTCTGTTAACTACACAGAATGCTCTCGATCTTGTGAACGTCCACTCGCAATGAGTGTGGTATACTTAGGATTGAATGTCGGGATTTTTTCTACACCGGTCAAAGGGAGCCCCATGGACCGAATCGATGCCATGCAATTATTTATTCGCGTCGCAGACGCCGGAAGCTTCTCCAAAGCGGCAGCGGATGCGGGTGTGGGGCAACCCACAGTGTCGCGCCGCATTCAGGAATTGGAAAACCAGCTCAACGCAGACTTATTCCAGCGCAGGCAGAAATCGCTTTGCCTGACAGAAGCTGGCGAGCGTTTTTACAGTCGGTGTATCTCGATACTTACCGAATACGAAGAGGCTGAGAAAGAAGCGCGCGGCTTGCAACATGATGCGATCGGATTGCTTCGCATCGTCAGCCCACATTCCTTTGCTCGTCGTGTTATCGCGCCGCTCCTCGCTGACTTTATGGCACAAAATCCGCAGCTCAACATTGACCTGATCTCCGAGAGTTCCGTCTCTGATCTGGTCGGTGGGCGTATCGATATTGGCATTTGGATCGGTGATTTATCCCAATCGAAGCGACCGCATTTGAAACTCGCAGAAACCGCCAACAGCTTGTGGGCGTCGCCCAGGCATCTTGAAAAGTTCGGCACGCCTACACACCCCGACGACCTGCGAACCCATCGCGCTGTCATGTACAAAAATTTAAGAGGTGACCCCATCCACCTCACAAACGACGTGACCGGCGAGACAGCATCCATCAATCCAGAAGGTCCAATGATCGCGTCTTCTGTAGACATTCTCAGCCGCGCTTCAGCCGATGGTCTCGGCTATATACTTGCCCCATATTGGTCTGCTGGCGAGTATGTGGAAGACGGTCGGTTGGTGCGGATACTTCCAGAGTGGGAAGCCAAGCCACTCCACGTCAATTGTGTTTGGGCATCCAAGCAAATGCGAGGAAACGCCAAACTCTTCATTGAGTATCTAACTAAAAACCTCAATTTGGACACTTGCAAAACGGCCAGCAAGTCAGTCCGGGTTTGATGCGGGGAAGACGCCCAAGATTTTCAGGCTTTGCGTGAAGAAACCAAGTTCTTCCAGAGCGAGTTGGACTTTGCGATCATCCGGATGCCCTTCGACTTCCGCATAAAACTGCGTGGCTGCGAATGATCCGCCGACCATATAGCTTTCCAGCTTGGTCATATTCACATTGTTGGTCGCAAACCCGCCCATCACTTTATACAAAGCGGCTGGAATATTGCGGACCTCGAAGAAAAAGGCCGTCTTGGCCACCCCGTCATCAACGTTCAAGTCCACACCTTCGCGCGCCATAATTATAAAACGCGTGGTGTTATGGTCAAAATCCTCGATGTTTCTCGCTAATATATCGAGGCCGTAGACGTTTGCAGCAAGCTCAGGCGCTATCGCGGCGATCGAATGATCCCCCAGCTCTGAAACCTCTCTGGCAGCACCCGCTGTGTCTGCCGCTGTTACAGCAGCGATACTATGTTCCCGCAAAAAACCGCGGCATTGCCCCAGCCCCATTATGTGAGAACGCGCTTTGGTAATCTGCTCTAACGTCGTGCCGGGCAATGCCATCAACTGAAACCGGATCGGGAGGTAGTATTCGCCAATGATTTGCAGCGATGTGCCCGGCAATAAGTGATGGATATCACCGACGCGCCCGGCAATCGTGTTTTCGACCGGAATCATCGCCAAATCGGCATCACCTGATTCGACGGCGCTAAAGCAATCCTCAAATGTCGGGCATGGCAAAGGCGTCGCGTCTGGATACGCATCATTGCAGGCAATATGAGAATTTGCGCCGGGTTCCCCCTGATAGGCGATGATCTTGGACATTTTGGCCCCTTTTTGTTGACGCTAAGTGCGTCGGAACGCCGCGAAGATAGGGGGAAGCCTCCGTCCCTCGCAGCCTTTATATTGTCCCTTAACCGTTAGCGTGCCAAAAGGCCCACGCCAAGACATAATAGAAGACAGATTCGAAGGAATGCCCCCATGGGAAATCTCGGTCTTAATAAGATCGCCGGTGCTGTACTGGCCACATCGCTGGGCCTGATCGGCCTGCACAATGTTTCAAACATTGTATTCGCCGAAGGTGGTGACGGCCATCATGGTGACGACCATCATGAAGAAACCATGTCAGAGCAGATGTGCTCAAAATTCGCTTACTGCGTAGAGATTGCAGATAGCGGGCATGGCGGTGACGTCGTGGAAGAGGTCTTTGACCTTGGCCTGTTGCTAGCCAGCGCTGACGCAAGCAAAGGCGCACGGGTCTTTAAGGGCCAATGCTCCACCTGTCACACGATTGAATCTGGCGGCGCATCAGGCACAGGGCCGAACTTGTACGGTATTGTGGGCGCAGGCAAAGCCGCTGTGGCAGGCTTTGGTTATTCTGCAGCTCTGACTGAGGTTGGCGGTAACTGGTCTTATGACGATTTGAACGCCTGGCTGGAAAATCCAGCTTCATATGCTCGCGGTACGTCCATGTCATTTGCTGGTCTGCGTAAGGACCCCGATCGGATGAACCTGATCGCATATCTCGCTGAGAACACAGCCGATGCGCCAGCCTTCCCGGCTCCACTTCCTGCTGTTGAGGCCGCGCCTGCTGATGACGCGCACGCTGAAGATGGCGCAGCAGACGCAGATCATGACGACACAGCAGATCACGCTGCACCTGAAGCTCCCGCTTTAGACGCTGTTGAGAGTGACGTGACAGAAGACGCTGCGACAGCGATCGAAGGCATCGTTGAAGACGCGCAAGACGCTGTTGAAGATGTGATAACTGAAGAGGCCCCAGCGGAAGCGCCGATCGAGGCACCGGCTGAGACTGATGATCACTAGATAAAACAATCACTTAACTCGCTTATTTAAGCCAGTCAGGTGTTTCCAAAACTGATGTTTGAACATCGATACGCCGAGCCCCTGTGGGTTCGGCGTAATAGGTTCGGATGCGCTCTATGGCGCCAGTGAGCGGCTCTCTGGCCACGGCCATATGCCAAGCATTGGCGTGGAGGAGCGTGTCTGCGTCCAGCATTATACCGACATGGCCTTTCCAGAATACAAGATCGCCGCGCCGCAGGGCACCCGGCGATTGCCAGTCTGCAATCTCAGTACCGCACCATGCGGCCTGCATATCGCTATCGCGTGGTAGCAGCACACCACATGCCTCGAAGGCCTGCTGCGAAAGGCCTGTACAATCAATGCCTAAGCTCTCTCGCCCGCCCCATAGATAGGGTGTGCCGACGAAGCGCTCTGCAACGCTCGCCGGATCGCTTTCATACGTCGCGATGGGGGACAAATGGCGCATATGAACCCAGCCTACAGCCCCGCAATTTGCCCAATCCCCTTCAACAGAGAGCACGCTGACCCGCGACCCGAGTGAGAGGCACGCCAATGGCCGCGTCTTTAAATCCGGCGCTGAATAGGCATGCGTGCGGGCCGTGCAGACCTTGTGCGATAGCGTGCAGTTTGAGGCTGTTTCGGGCGAATTAGGCGCCGTTTGGGTGTCGTTTCGGGCAGTTAGATCACTTTTCCGGGCCCAACCGACATATCGGTCGCGATCGAGCTGAACGCTCACAAAATCATCTGAGGAATTGAAAACCATGAGCGTCTCACCCTGAAGCGCTTGGGTGGCGAGTCGGCTGTCATGATCTGGAGTTTCGTAGATTGCCGCAACGCTCTTTGAAACCTGATAAGGGGTCGGCATCCCCGCTGGGGGGGTCAGGCGGCGGTCACTATAGTCTGGCATATTCCAACTCTCTCGGGGCGAACACGGATCAAGCGATTGAGCGGGCTTCGTATCGTGCGGATGATCGCTTATCCGCACGATACGCATCCCAGGTTGAGTTTCGCTTGATTATGCCTTTCCTCTTCACATTTGGCTCAAAACACACAACATAGAGGGTATGTCACACGATCATGATCACCAAACCGCTAACACGCCCTGTAGCCCGCAAGATGTCGACCTCTTTCTGAATGAGGCGGAGACACACGTTGTTCGGCGCGGCGCAAAAATGACGCGTATTCGCCGGAAGGTTCTGCGCCTGCTGATCGAGAGCCCTGAGCCGGCCAAAGCGTATGATCTGCTTGCCAATCTGGATGGTGAAGGCGCAGCCAAACCCCCTACTGTATATCGAGCTTTGGAGTTCCTGCAGGAGCAAGGCCTCGCGCACAAAATTGAAAGCCTGAATGCCTATGTCGCCTGTGGCCATACCAGCCACAGTCACTCGGCGGTGTTCCTGATCTGCAATCTCTGCGGCAACGCCGAAGAGCTGCATGCGACCGAAACGCAAACCGCCCTCACGCAGGAAGCGGACGCGGCGGGCTTTCACATGGCCAGCGCCATGATTGAAGTGCGCGGCACGTGCCGGGACTGCGCCGCATGATCTCTCTCTGGAAAGGTAGCTGCAATCAGTGGGATTGTGACGAGATGGGCCATATGAATGTGCGCGTCTATGTCGAGAAGCAAATTGAAGGGCTCGCCACAATGGCGCACGCGCTGAAAATGCCTCAGGCGTTTCGTCCCGGCGCGACATCCACCCTCATCCCTGTCGATCAGCACATTCGCTATATGGCTGAAGTTCTGGCCGGTCGCCCCATCAGCATGGTGGGCTGTGTGCTGGACGCCGGTGAATGTGACGCGGTGATTTATCAGGAGATGCGCCACACAGACGGCCGCGTCGCCGCCGCGTTCAGAACACGCGTTATTCATGCAGACAATAAAAGTGGAGAGCCTTTCCCATGGTCATCAAGATCCGTTGATGCATTGGAGACGCTGAAAGACACGCCGCCCGAACACACGGCCCCACGCTCTGTCGATATGTCGACGCCAACACGCGATAATAGCGACGTTACCTATGACCACCTCAAACGTCATAATATCCCCCTCATCGGCCAAGGCAGCGTGCCGCCGCAGCATATGGATGCACACGGACGAATGGCAGCCTCTTGGGTGATTGGCCGCACATCGGACAGCGTGCCCAATTTGTTGTATGATTGGCGTCAGAGTATGGGCAAAGCCGAAGATGGCGCGCGCCGAGTTGGCGCAGCCGTGCTTGAATACAGGATGCGTTATCGCCATTGGCCCAAAACGGGTGATTTGTTTGAAGCCTATACGGGCGGAGGCACAGTTGGCGGGAAGACCCATTCATTGGTCCACTGGATGATGGACCCGGTCACCGGAAAACCATGGGCGACCAGCGAAGCCGTTGCGATCACGCTGGATCTGGATGCCCGCAAAGTGATCGCTGCGCCGCCCTCAATGTTGGACGAGTTGAAGGTAATCGCGCCACCCGGCCTCTCTGTTTAGGCGAAAAGTGCCCCAGCCAAAATGGTTGAGAGCGCTGGAATGTCATCAGCCTTCAGCCCGGCAATATTGATGCGACCAGACCCCGGCATGTAAACCCCTGACGCCGTTCGCAACGCATTTGCCTGCTCAGCATTGAGTGGCAATTGGCTGAACATGCCATTTTGCTGCGCCAGCCGGGCCAATGCGTTTGAACCGGTTTTGGCTACCAGAGCCTCTGACAATGATGTGCGCAGACTGATCATACGCCCCCGCATTTCATCAAGCTCTTGCTCCCATTCTGCGCGTAAACCTGCATCGTTGAGAATTGTCGCAACAATGCCTGCCCCGTGCGCTGGCGGCATTGAATAAGCCCCGCGCGCAATGTCTGCCAAATGGGTATGCATTGCTTCAACCGTGCGATCATTCGAAGCGGTCGCCAGCAAACAGCCTGTGCGCTCGCGGTAAAGCCCGAAATTCTTGGAGCAAGAATAGGAGATCAACACATCGCCCGCAGAATCGATAAAGGCACGCACGCCCGCCATGTCTTGCTCTAGCCCTTCAGCAAAGCCGTGATAGGCCACGTCGAGCAAGGGCACCAAGCCACGTTCCTTACACAAAGCACCCAGTTGTTTCCAGACGGCGACCGGCACATCAATGCCCGTTGGATTGTGGCACGGCCCTTGGATGATAACGCCATCGCCGGGGCTGGCTTTGGACAAATCCTCAAGCATCGCTGCGGCAGCAAAAGCGCCATTTTCAGCGTAGCGATAGCTGGACGTGTCCAAACCGAGCGCTTTGACAAGCTTTGGGTGGTTTGGCCATGTTGGGTCTGATACCCAGACACGCTGTGTGCCCATGCGCTTCATCAAATTGGCCCCGAGGAACAAAGCCCCGCAACCACCGGGCGCGGTGAACGAAACAGTGCGCTGCGCCGCGATCAGTAAACTATTCTGCCCAAAGACGAACCGTTCAATGGCTTCACAAAAATCAACATTGCCGCGCGGCCCTTCATAGACTTTTGAGTCTTGCGTGGCGAGAAACTTGGCTTCCGCCTTTTTGACCGCGCGCAAAACAGGTGTTTGGCCTGCCTCGTTTTTATAAACACCCACACCGAGATCAAATTTCTCGGCGCGATTGTCCTCTCGATAGGCTGTCATCAGCCCCAATAAGGGGTCAGGCGGAAGGGCGGTGAGAGTCGAAAATGGGTTTGTCATTCAAGCAAACTAACGCGCTCGCCTCGTCAGTCAATTGCGCTCAATCGACCAACATGGCGTCTGTTGCCCCACGCACATTGTTACACGTGATGTCGCGGCGTGATCCACCCTGTCTGGTCATCAAAGCAGAGGCCTCTCACGCCCGCAACGCAGACGAATGGACTCAGCCCTCCACCGGGAAGTCGTTTCAACAATTCTTCGCCGCGTAGACTTGCATCTAACCAATGATGCGTCGACGGGTTGCTTTCAGACTGCGCGGCACAAATGAATCCTCTTCGAGCGTGAAGCCCTCAACCAGTCGCGCAATGAAGGCTGACAATTGATCCCGTATTTCATATGGCGCCTCCATAGCGAGGAAATGTGTCGTCCCGCGCACTGGCTTCATAATCATGGAAGGATTGAGCTGGATCAGTTTGGCGCGGACTTCACCGGATATCACCGAGTTCTTATTAGGACGAAGAATTGTGATAGGTGTTTTGTTTTTGCGAACCTTCTTCAGCGCCTTCCACGGACGATGCCGATTGGCCGCAAAGGTTGCCGCCTCATATTTTGGCTCGCAACTCAAGCGCCATGTTTGGTCTTCGCTATCGTGGGGATTATGATCGACACGCTGCAGGCCATCCAACAGATAGTCCGCAAGGAAAGGCTCTCGCCATGTCGCAAATGCTCCGCGCCCTGTATAAGATGTCAGAGCTTTCTCGAAACTCGGAAATTCAGCACGACGTTTCTTAGCTTGCCCGATCAAATTGTTGCGGAAGATAAGATTGCGCAGCGGCGAGAAAACATGGCTGGCGAAATAGATAGGCTTTTTCAGAATGACCGGGTCAGCAAGGACCAGCCCGCGCACAAGGTCTGGTCGTTTTGCTGCGACCAGCAGCGCCACGCATCCACCCATGGAGTGACCGCCCATGACAACGCCCTGCGGCGCCTCAGCATCCAACCATTCGATCACGTCATCTCGCATACTATTCCAAGATTTCAACTTTCGTGGCTTGGCCGGAATGGTGGTGAGACCATGACCGCGCATATCCAACGCAGCAACGCGTGCTCGCAACCCCAAGGGTGCCAGCAAAGATTGGTAAGTCATCGCGTTAAACCCGGTGGCGTGAATCCATACTGCCGCAAGCGGTTTGATCGGATCGCCAAACTCTAGCCCGGCCATTTCACCGCCGGCAGACATTTCTTTACGCGTTCTGCGCATTAGGCGGATGCTCCAAACACGCGGCGCAGAATTTCAGTTGTGCGCGCAACGGGGTTCTCGCGAATTTTCTTCTCTTCGAGTGCGATGTAATGGAACATGCCATCCAAGCCGAGACCAACTGCGTGATTTGTAAGGTCTGATTGCAGATTGGAGGTCACGCCGCCCAGACCATATTGACCGGCCACATTCTCAAGTGACGTAAACGCACCTGATTCGGCCAGAGAGGCGCTGACATAGGGCGTGAATGAGGCTCTCAACTGGGTTTCGGTACGCTGGCGCAGGAAATCTGTTGCAGCTGTGTCGCCGCCATTCAGAATATTTAAGGCATCCTCGATCGTGATTGACTGCACAACAGCCAAAACAAGCTTCTTGCCCTCTGGCACAGCGTCTTCAGCGGCCCGATTCAGGCGCAACTCCAAATCATCAAGTGGCCCGCTGGCCCCTATCACTTCGAGATTCGATTGAATTTTGCGGTATGATTTGGGTAGCGGAATGTGGATTTCAGGGTCGGCGAAAAAGCCATCCTTGGCGCTCAGTTGGGCTGAAACAAGGTTAGTGCTAACGCTTAGCGCCTCTCGCAGGCCCGCCTCTATCTCTGCTTCAGACAATACACTTTGGGCCGTTTCCGACCCCAAAACTTCGCCCAAAACCGTGCCTAATTGCCCATTGGTTTCTAGTGTTTTGCATCCAGTGCACATCAAAGCCAATGCCGCTGCGCCCGTTATCAAAAATTTCATCACCGATTTCCTCCACACCTTGCCCATTCGCAAGTGTGCACAACTCTACAGGACGGCCAACAGTTTTTGAAGGGACACGTTGCGGCAATCCACTGAATAAGAGCCGCCCCTGCCGGATCATACCCGTCTAACCTCCAATGCGTGAACGTCGTTTCCGCTAGCTCAATGGCTCTGTATGCTCTGCCCTTGCGCATGGCGGGACACGCACTAGGATGCCGCACATCCGCTTTATGTCTGGAGGACTTGAAAATGTGGTTTCGTGCTATTTGTCTGGCCGCTGTTACGGCGCCTATTTTGGGAGCGTGCGCAACAACGCCTAAAGCCTGCACCGCAGAGTGGATTGATTACAAAGCGGACAGCATCCTCAAGCCGTTCGCCGTTAAAAACCGCGGTTTGATCAACGAGCTGCGCAAGCTGCAAAGCGCTGATGGGGAGATCAACCCGATCATGACCATTCGCTTGATGAGCGACCCTAAGCGCCTAGAACGGTTTGCAGACAGTTTCACAAACTCCGTTATTCCAGAACTCGAAGCCGCGTTTGAAGAATGTAGCTCATCCGGCGAATTGGTGCCTGCTCTGACCGACTTTTTGCGCGACGAAGGCGTCAGCGAGGAATCGCTGGAATGGGTTGGCACAATTGTCGACATCGCCCAGAACTTGCGCGACAACAAATCATAGACCCCCTGCGTCTTTATAATTGGTATCATCAATGAAAACTCTCATCGTCGTCCCTGCGCGATTTGGCTCGACACGTTTTCCCGGCAAACCCCTGACACTGATCGCGGGGCAAAGCATGGTCAGCCGTGTCGCCATGATGGCCAGCAAAGCCGCAGAGATGCTCGATAACGCAGAATATGTCGTCGCCACCGATGATGTACGCATTGAAGCCCATTGCGCCGAACGCAACATCCGTGTCGTGATGACTAATCCAGCGCTTCCCTCTGGATCAGATCGCGCGCTGGGCGCTGTGGAGGCACTGGGCGCGTCTCCCGAGATCATTGTTAATCTGCAAGGCGACGCGCCATTCACTCCACCTGCCCATGTGCATGCGGTCGCAGAAGCCGCCGCAACCTCTGACGCAGACGCCGCGACGCCCTATATCAGGCTCGACTGGGCCGCGCTCGACGCCCTGCGAGAACATAAACACGTCACGCCTTTTTCCGGCACAACGCTCACCCATGATTTAGACGGCAAGGCGCTTTGGTTTTCAAAGAATATTCTACCCGCGATACGCAAAGAAGCGCAGATGCGCGAGACGCAAACGCACTCGCCTGTTTGTCGCCATATCGGTCTTTACGCATACAAACTTAATACACTTCGGCGCTATGTTTCTCTACCAGAAAGCCGGTATGAAACGCTGGAAGGATTGGAACAGCTGCGCCTTCTGGAGAATGGAATGAGCATTCAATGCGTTGAAGTTACGCCCGAAGATATCGCCATTCCCGGCATCGACACCCCTGAAGACGTTCAACTCGCCGAACGATTGATTGCCGAGCACGGTGATCCGCATAAGGATTTTTGATTTTGCGCAAACTTTATGTCTTACGTCACGGAAACACCTTCGACAAAGGTGATACCGTGACTCGCGTTGGCTGCGGCACTGATCTGCCTCTCTCCAGCTCGGGATTAGAGCAGGCAGAGCGCCTTGCTGAAGTGTTCAAGGGCACGAAATTTGATGCTGCATATTGTTCCCCATTAAGCCGAACCCGGACAACAGCGCTGCGCATACTGGAAACGCGCGATGATTATCCAACTCTTGAGGTTTTGGATTTCCTTACAGAAATCGACTATGGACCAGACGAAAACAAACCCGAAGAAGAGGTAATCGCCCGCCTGGGACAAGACGCCATCGATGCGTGGGACAAGGACGCCATCGCGCCGCCCGGATGGGTTGTCGACGCTGAGATGATTAAAGGTGAATGGAAAACGCTGATCGAGCAAATTTCCAACATGGACGCAGGCGCAAACATTCTGCTTGTTACGTCCAATGGTATCGCGCGCTTCTTGCCAGATGTGGTGCAGATGAAGCCGATCAATCTAGAGCGAAAACTCAAAACCGGCTCATTTGGATTTTTAGAAATATCAGATGGCGGACAAGCTGCGATAATAGAGTGGAACGTGCGCCCCTAATTTATCGTGATGTCATCGGAGTTAAGCTCATCAGCTGCTTTCGCTTCTGCGACAAGCTCACTTGCTCCTGAAATGGGCAGGGTGAAACTTACTGTCGTGCCCTCGCCCTCAATCGAAGAAATACCCATACGGCCGCCATGCATTTCTGCGAAAGACTTCGTCAACGCCAAACCAAGGCCCGTGCCCTCATAGTTGCGATCACGTGTGCCTGAGACTTGCTCGAACGGCTTGGCCAGACGCGGCAGGTCTTCCGCAGGGATACCAATTCCGGTATCAGTTACACCGACGTAAATATCGGGGCCACGCTGCTCAACATTCACCGTGATCTTGCCATCCTTGTCCGTGAATTTGATGGCGTTTGAGACCAGATTCAACACCATCTGACGAATGGCGCGATGGTCTGCATCAATATCTGGCAAGCGCGGCTGTGCATCCAGCTCAATCTCGATGCCCTTGTCTTCAGCCTTACGGCGGATCATCCGCACCGCAGCATCGACGGGGTCAACCGGGTCGATCGCCTGCGGACTAATGGTCATTTTACCTGCTTCGATCTTCGCCATATCGAGAATGTCGTTGATCATGTCCAGCAAGTGCTGGCCAGATGTTAGGATATCGCGCGCATAGCCTTTATAGCGCTGGTCACCCAACTCACCATAAAGTTCATTAGCGAGAATCTCAGAGAAGCCGTTAATAGCGTTTAGCGGCGTGCGTAGCTCGTGGCTCATATTTGCCAAGAAGGCAGACTTGGTGTGCGCCGCATGCTCCGCTTTGGCTTTTTCCTCAGAATACTTTCGGGAGAGCTCTGATGCCCGACCCTCGGAACGCTCCAGATCAAGTACAGCCTTTTTCATCCGCCGCTTCTGCTTCTTGAGTTCTTCTTCGTTGCGGATGTTTTCCGTCACATCAATACCAACCGTGATGAGCCCCTCATCAGGCGTTGAACGCTCGACCATTTTCAGCCAGCGGCCAGATTGCAAAGCGACCAGATTTGTTCGCGCGTCGACTTCAGACTGTCGCTCAAGCAGAACCGCGCCCGCACGCGCCATGTGCACTGTTTCATGCCCCATGCCGGGACGTAGCGTATCCTGCAATCCGAAATCGAGTGCGAAAGCCCGGTTCCAATAGAGCAAGCGTTTGCGATGGTCCCACAGAGCGAAGGGGCCATTAAAGCCCTCAATCGCATTACGCAGCCTGCGTTCGGCCGCTTTTACCCGATCTTCTGATTTTTTGCGTTCGGTCACATCCAGCATGATGCCGCCAAATACTTGTGACCCGTCATCGTCGCTTTCAGTGAGGCTGCCGCGCAGCTCCACCCAACGCGGTGGATGCACATTGGCAAGAAAATTCGTCTGCACCCATCCGATAATGCGCGATTGATCGAGTGTCTCAGTAATACGCACACGGTGATCTGGGTGCACTTGCTCAATGAGTGCCGGCATTTCCAGCACGCCTGCGCCGTCCATGCCTAACAGAGAGGACGCGCCTTCACTAAGGAACATTTTGTTACTGTCTTGGGTCCACTCCCAATAGCCAGCATTTGCACCGCGCATAACGACGCCGAGAATACGGTCGGCTTCTTCTTCGCGGGTCTCTTCAATTATTTCGTTTGCCTCTTGCGTAGAGACCTGTCGCATCAGACCCACAATCGCCAAGACGGGCGCGCTGAGCAACAGCACAAAAATGAGCATGCGGATAATATCATCAAGCGAGATCAACGGACGCGAGACCGTGCTACACACGGCTAACTGGCTCTGACTCACGGGTGCACAAGCCGTTGCTGCGCGTTCTAACCTACCAAGAGACTGATATCCGGGAGAGCGCACATGCGGTGCAACATTGGCGCGGCCCAGTGCGGGGTCACCGATAAAGACAGCATCTTTACGCCCCACCAAAGTCAGCCGCGTGCCCTTGGTCGCATTGGGCAACCATGTCTTCGCCGGTGCAATCGCCATCACAGCGGTCCCGCTCGCGCTTTCTGACACAAGGACGACGTCGCCCTGCGCAGACAGACCCACACGTGCGCCTGCCTCAACGAGCGCCTCGGCGGCATTGGCGGCATCTTTCAGTCGACTGCCCTCAGGGCTGCGGGCGGCGTCGCTAATGGCCAGCACAGCATCAACATTTGGCGTGGACTTTGAAACATCAGAGGACGCATTATTGGTGCGCGTCGCCAGATCAATCGCAACATCAGCCGTATTCGCGCGGCCATCGATCCGCTGGGCAACCCTCGCGGCATCACTGCGCAAAGAGGAGAGCAGGTTTCGATCCGCCGTTTGGCGCTCATCCCAAGCTTTGAGGCCAAGCGCGATGCCCATCAGCAGGACGATGCCCAAGACAGTGAGGCGCAGGCGTTTACGAGAGGTCGCAGAACCTGCGCCTTTCTCGTCGTCTACCAAGGCCGTTTTATCCGGGCTCGCCAACTCACACCTCAATTCAAACCGTAAAAATCACAAGACCTTATAGGTTTTCGAGGGGAATCCTTGCTGATTAGTTAACAAAGCTGTTATGGCCGTTAACCTTCTATGCCGACCTAACCTAGGGCGCGACTGACAATATCAGCCGAATTTTGCGACAAACCTGCCGCCGCCAAACGCCGTAAAGTAGCTTCTGCGCTATCTCGACCTTGTTTTTCTAGCGATTTCCATTGCTCAAATGCCGTCAGCAAGCGCGCACCTAAGGCGGGGTTGGCGCGGTCTGCGTCGAGAATAATCTCCTCCAACACGCGATGCCCGCGTCCATCGGGCGCATGAAATTCTGCAAGATTTTGGATCGCAAACACGGATGCAACTGACCGAACACGGTTCGGGTTGAGCATGTCAAAAGCCGGATGTTTCACCAATTTTTGCACCGTGGCCGCATCGCCCTTTTGCGCCTGAACAGCAAACCACTTGTCCATCACCAGCGGATTATCGTTATATTGTTGCTCGAAATCACTGATCGCAGCGGCACTAATTTCACCATCAGCTTGACCGACGAGGGCACGCAAAGCGGCGAGCTGTTCAGTCATGTTGCTGGCTTTTTTATACATTTCCATGAGCTTTGCGGGTGCGCTTTCGTCCTCAGAGGCCCCCAACAGCTCAACGCAGGCTGTACGCAAAGCGCGTATGCCGGCCTGCTCTGCACCGGGATTGTATGGCTCTGGCGTTGGTGCAGCCAAAACGTCCGCCACAAACCCGCTCAACGCATTTGATAGCTCCGCCTGCAAGCGACTTCTGGCATCACGCAACGCAACCGGATCGGCAGGCTGCCGCTCTAAGAACAGCTCACCCACATCGGGCAACCGCATCAATAGCGCGGTGAAAGCGGGATCGGCTTTGTTGGCCACAATCACTTGCGCCCACACATCCAATAGCTCCGCATCAGGATTTGTTTGCGAACCATCCGACAGCTTCAGAATCTCATCTTTGACCATGCTTTGAATGACATCCCATTGATTGAAACGGTCTGTCTCTCCACGAATGAACGAAATGTTTTGAGCGCGCGACAGGTCGCGTTCAATCCGCACCGGTGCCGTAAAATCTCTATTGATCGACAAGAGCGGACGGGCGCTACCGGTTGGCATTTTAAAGGTGAGTTCGCGCTCGCTAGAATTTAGCACCTCAAGCCAGGGGTCTGACGTCGCCTGACCTTCAGCGGCAACATGGCCACCAGCGCCATCAAGTAACGCACACAGCAGCGGGATCGGCATCGGGGATTTGTTCGGCTGATTTGCCGTGACAGGAAGCGTCTGGGACAACTTAACTTTTAACGTCGCTGTCGCCGTATCCCACGCCTCGGATACCGTCACTATCGGAGTGCCAGACTGAGCATACCACAGCCGGAAGGCATCAAAGCTGTCGCCCGTTACCTCTTCAAAACATTTGTAAAAATCTTCAATCGTCACGGCTTGACCATCATGGCGATCGAAATACAAATCGATCCCCCGCCGATAGGTTTCCTCGCCGATTTGGCGGCGCAACATGCCGATCAATTCCGCGCCTTTCTCATACACGGTTGCCGTGTAAAGATTATCTATCGCCCCATAAGAATCTGGGCGCACCGGATGGGCTAACGGCCCCGCATCTTCAGCGAACTGTCGCGCGCGCAGGCGGATAACATCCTTGATGCGCTGAACCGGGCGAGATCGCATATCCGCAGAAAAATTCTGATCACGGAAAACCGTCAAGCCTTCCTTCAAGCAAAGCTGAAACCAATCACGGCACGTGATGCGATTACCCGTCCAATTGTGGAAATATTCATGCGCGACGATAGCCTCAATGGCTTCGAAATCCGCGTCGGTTGCGCTGTCCTCGTCGGCCAATACGTAAGCAGAGTTAAAGATGTTGAGACCTTTATTCTCCATGGCGCCAAAATTGAAATCACGGACAGCCACAATGTTAAACACGCCCAGATCATATTCGCGTCCATAGACTTGCTCGTCCCATGTCATTGAGCGTTTCAAACTGTCCATTGCCCATGCCGCGCGCGGTGCATCGCCCTTATCAACATGGATAGCGAGTTTTACCGGAGCGCCAGAAGCCGTTGTGAAATCATCTTCATACACATCATAATCACCAGCACACAGCGCGAATAGATAAGCGGGTTTTTTATGCGGATCGACCCATGTTGCAAAATGTCGTCCGTCCGGCAAATCGCCCGCCTCGCCGGGTGTGCCATTCGACAATAAGATTGGATAAGCCGCCTTATCTGCCGCCATCCAAACCGAGAATGAACTCATCACGTCTGGGCGATCAGGGTAAAATGTGATCCGCCGGAAGCCAATGGCTTCACATTGCGTACAGAAACGTCCGCCAGAAATGTAGAGCCCTGATAGCGCCTTATTCGCCGCTGGAGAAATCTCCACGATGGTCTCTAGAATGAAAGGTTCGCTCGGCGTCGTCTTAAGCGTCAGCCCGGTCTCGCTCAACTCATAGGCGCTATCGGGTAGCGGCTCTGGGTTGGTCTCCGGATTGATGCGAATGGATTTGAGGTTGAGTGCCTCGCCGTCCAGCACCATCGCGCCACCCGCCAAGGGAACAACTTTTAAACATGTCGTCACCTTTGTCGCGTCAGGGTCTAGCTCGAACGACAAATCCACATTCTCAATCACGAATGGATAGGATGAATAGTCTGCCAATTTGACGGCGACAGGAGATTTTGTGCTCATGAGAACTCCGAATGAGGCGAAAAATTATCAGCTTTGTTGATAAGTGCGCAATTCAGTCACGTCGAGACCTTATACTGCTCGCAATTAAACGGTAATAAGCGCGACATGAAATCTCTTGCCCAACTATTGGATCGGCGCGGCGTCCGCATGGCAGCGGGATGTGTTGCCCTGACACTCGCCGCGATCATCGTTTTTCTATCGGTCGTGAATGCCAGCGGGGTACCCGGGGCAAGTGTTTCTGACAAGCTGAAACACTTTGTCGCCTATGGCGCGCTGGCCTTGCCTGTTTGCGTATTTATGGGTCGCCGGCG
This sequence comes from Hyphomonas sp., assembly GCA_050633385.1. Lineage (GTDB taxonomy): Bacteria > Pseudomonadota > Alphaproteobacteria > Caulobacterales > Hyphomonadaceae > Hyphomonas. Next base: position 22,262 of record JBOEGK010000020.1, on the reverse strand, counting down.
TATTCTCTTCGCACTCATATTGGTGATTGCGCTTGGCATAAGCATGGAGATCGCACAAGCGCTGGCAGGTACCGGTCGCAGCCCAAGTGTGCTTGACGCCATCGCCAATGCGCTAGGCGCGGGCATGAGTGCTGTGATGTTCTGGGGACTTATGAAGCGCGCGGAGATATCATCGCCTGTGCGCTCTTAATGCGTCTAAGATTATTCCGCCGCTTCAGCGACTTCATTATCATCCAGCTGGTAGACAAACCGCAAAATCATGGCGCAGCGACCAGCGAGACGCTTCATATCATCTGACAGGGAGTCCGGGTTTTCGGAGGCTTCCTCAGCCAAACGGCGGGCAATGCGCAGCAAGTCTGGTGTGTGCACAATCATGCGCGCCTGATGCTCGATACGTTGCGGGTCGCGATCATACTCGCTGCCTTTAACGCGCCAGCCACCATAGTCACCCTCATCCGTCACAACGACTGGGAATGAACCTGGATTGTTGGAATCTCCACCTGTGCGCCATTGTGGTGTGCGGCGAGAGATATGCCAGAGCTCTAGCATCATATCGTCTTCGTCATCGACGTCGGCACGGCCTTGCGTTTGCTTGGCCTGCTCGGAGCTTAGATCCTTGGCTTCAAACGTGCGACCTAGACCGCATTCATAACTGATGCGCAACGGCTCATCGACGTCCTTCACCCAGTGGGGAATAACCTGTTCGATAAGCGCCCATGTTCCCACAGGCTTCACCCAGACGCGCTGGTTTTTATGAAATAGGGCCTTCGCCATAAGGGCATCTCCTCAATCTTGCTGTAAGTCATACCTGAGACGATTTGAAATATGGTTCAGCCATTCGTTGAAATTTCATCGATCTTGGCTTTTCCGAGCGCCTTTCGCTGGGGAACGCCTTCCCACTGGGCCAATCTGCGGTACGGTATGGACAGAAGAGCAGATAAATCTGCCCATAATTCCAAGACGGAAACGGAGGCCCAACACAATGAATTTCGATTTCTCAGAAGACCAGAAATTCTTAGGCAATGAAGCACGGAAATTTCTGGAATCAGAATGTCAGATGAGCAGCGTACGCGCCGTTCTCGACAATGACGACACCACTCATGACGCGACGCTTTGGAACAAAGTGAAAGAAATGGGCTGGCTCGGCACAACCATCCCTGAAGAACATGGCGGCCTTGGCCTTGGCATGTTGGAAATGTGCGTGCTTGCCGAAGAAGTGGGGCGTGTGCTCGCTCCCGTACCGTTCAGCTCGACTGCTTACTTTTTAACGGAGGCTGTAAAGCTCGCAGGCGACAAAAGCCAACAATCTGACCTTCTCCCCCGCATCGCAGCAGGCGATATCATTGGCGCCTATGCAGCCAGCGAAGGCCCCGGCAACCCAAGCGCCGCAAACCTGAAAACCACATTTGACGGCAAAACAATATCGGGTCGCAAAATCCCGGTTACTGATGGCGACATTGCCACTCATGCGGTTGTACTGGTGAAAGAAGGCGCGGGTGCAAGCCTCGTCCTCGTCGACCTGTCGGGCGATGGGGTGACGCGTAAGTCTGTGAATACGCTAGACCCAACACGCAGCCACGCTGACCTGTCATTTAGCAACACGCCCGCCACACGCCTTGGTGCAGCAGGAGATGGCGAAACACTTAACAAAGCGCTGCTCGACCGTGTGGCTGTCTTGATGGCTTTTGAACAGCTTGGCGGCGCAAGCAAATGCCTCGAAATGGCAACAGCCTATTCAAAAGAGCGTTATGCTTTTGGACGCCCGATTGGCGGCTATCAGGCGATGAAACACAAGCTCGCCGAAATGTATGTCAAAAACGAAGTGGCGCGCTCCAACTGTTTTTATGGCGCGTGGGCGGTTTCTACCGATGCGCCGGAACTTCCCGAAGCTGCGGCCGCAGCGCGTGTCGCCGCAAGCGACGCATACTGGTTTGCCTCGAAGGAAAACATCCAGACACATGGCGGCATGGGCTTCACATGGGAAGTGGATTGCCACCTCTATTTGCGCCGCGCCAAATTGCTGGCCCTGCAAGCGGGCGGGCCGAAGGTCTGGAAAGAGAAACTCGTTTCAGCGCTTGAAACATCAAACATAGCTTAATCAGCGGGAGGACAAATTCATGGATTTCAACGATACAAAAGACGAAGCCGCTTTCCGCGCAAAAGCCAATGCGTTTCTGAGCGAGCATTTAGAGCCCAAAGGCGCGAACCGGATTGCCTCTGGCCGCGACCGTCAGAAAATGATGGATAAAGCTAAGGAATGGCAAAAGACCAAGGCTGCCAATGGCTACGCAAAGATCACTTGGCCTGAAGAGCTGGGCGGTATGGGCGGCACCCAGATGCAGCAAGTCATCTGGAACCAAGAAGAAGCCAAATTCGACGCGCCGACTGGCCCGTTTGCGATTGGCCTTGGCATGTGCATTCCAACTGTCATCGCCTTTGGTTCTGATGCGCACAAAGCAAAATATGTCCAAAAGGCCGTGCGTGGCGAAGAAATTTGGTGCCAGCTATTCTCTGAACCCTCCGCAGGTTCTGATGTTGCCGGGCTAAAAACGCGCGCTGTGAAAGATGGCGATGACTGGGTCATCAATGGTCAGAAAGTCTGGACATCCGGCGCGCACTATTCCGACTATGGCATCGTGCTGGTACGGACAGACCCGACTGTGCCCAAGCATAAGGGCCTGACCATGTTTATCATCAACATGAAACAGGCTGGCGTTGAGGTGCGGCCTATCCATCAGGCAAGCGGCGGGAAAGAGTTCAACGAAGTCTATTTCACTGATGTGCGTATCCCAGATTCAGACCGGCTGGGTGACCCCGGCCAAGGTTGGAAAGTTGCGCTCGTCACCCTGATGAATGAACGTCTGGCGGTTGGTGGCTCACCGGGGCCTGATTGGAAAGAGATCATGACCTATGCTAAGAACAATGGCGCTATGGATGATCAGGCATTCCGCGAGAAACTCGCTGACTGGTATGTGAATGCGCAAGGCTACAAGCTGACGAAGTTCCGCACACAAACGGCGATGTCACGTGGACAAACACCGGGGCCAGAAAACTCCATCGGCAAAATCATCACGGCCAATCATTTGCAGGATATCTGCAACAGCGCCATCGAGTTGCAAGACCATTACGGTCTCATCACCGATGAAGACACCGCGCCAGCAGATGCCATCTTCCAGCAAAGCTTTATGTGGGCTCCCGGTCTGCGCATTGCGGGCGGTACAGATGAAATTTTGAAGAACATCATTGCCGAGCGGGTCTTGGGTCTTCCCGGCGAAATACGGGTCGACAAGGATATTCCTTTCGATGCGCTCAAAGAAGGCTAAACATTTTGCGGCGCAGGCAAAAGGTGTTTGCGCCGCATTCTCCCATAGGGAATGTCCCTAATACCCATTGCGGCACGCTTTCAGCACAGTCTGTTACAGACGACTGTTTAGAAAGGGCCACACTATGTTCAGCATCAATGAAGGTCTCATAGACAGGCTATTGCGCATTATCGTCGGGATCGGTTTGATCGCGCTGGTGTTTGTCGGCCCCATGACACCCTTTGGATGGATCGGCGTTGTCCCGCTGTTCACAGGTATCGTTGGCTGGTGCCCCATTTATACCGTGCTGGGCATTAAAACCTGTAAAACCAAGACCTAGTCATCAGTGTCTGTCTGCGTCGCGTTTACGACGAAGGCAGCCACATCTTTGACGCAGGCGCGCCCCGCATCGGTCAACGCCTTGGCTCTATCACCATTTCTGTTGGAGTCAGCGTCAGCGCTTGTTTCGATCAGTTTCTGCGCAATCACCGTTCGGTCACGCCCATTCAATAGGGTTGCCTCCAGCCGACAACGGGCCGAGGCGTCGTGCAATGTGAAATCTGAAATCCGCCAAGCAATTTCATAGTCTGTAGGCGCACCAGTGATCGAGGTGACAGCAACACTGCTGCCCTCCCCGCCCAGTGAATCGAGCAAGGCAACCTGCATCATACGCGTGGCGCTATCCGCCCATTCGACACCGGGCACGAGGCGCAGCCCGCCATCAGGCCCTTCAGCAGCAATGGCGCGGCCGGCAAACAGGCGCGAGGCTTCAGGCTCACGCACCATAATACTGGACGAGACAGTATGCGCCGCATCCATCGGCCCGAACCGATACAAGGCTTCGGGGGTTTTCTTTTCCGGCAAGACGGAGACACAGGCCGTCAGCGCCGCCAACGAAACTACAAGACAGACAGAGCGCATCATCTGCGGCCCCCCTCATATGGAATTGGATCGCCTACAATTAGGCTTTGTGGATCTTGCTCAACATCACGTGCAAGCCGGTCCAGGCGATTGATGAGCATACGTAAATCCTGACTGGCCAGACGCGCATCACGCAGCGCATCTGTGGCTGGCCCTTCGATCGCATCTGCAGCGGCAGACACGGCGCGCGTGCTTTCCTGAATGGAGACATTCGCGCTCTCAGTTACCACGCGCATATCACCGATCAGCAAGCCGACTTGATCGCTTACGCCTTTGATATTCACATCTGCCGTGTCGCCAAACTTCTGGAGGCTGGCCGAGGCCGCGTCAAAGCGGATGCTGGCATTGGAGACATCTTTCAATGTGCCACTGGCCTGCTCTACCAACCCACCGGGAGCAGCCATGGAAGTGGTGATTGCATCCAAATTACCAATTGTGTTGGAGAACGCCTCAATATTTTCGTCCGTAAGCAGCGCATTAAGGCGCTCAACGGTCAAGTTTGCTTTGCCCAAGACCTGCGTCCCCCCGGCAAATAGCTCGTCCAATTGTGTGCGTTCAGATCGGATCACCGGCACGGGCTGACCGGCGCGCGCTTCCAACGCCTCGCCTGTGCCCGCAGAGATTTGTACAAATGTTGTGCCTGTAATGCCTGCGAGCTGGATGGAGGCCATAGAGTCATCGCGCACCGGTGTTTCCCGGTCGATACGGATACGTGCACGCACCTTTGACGTGTCCGCACGGTCAATCCGCACCCAAGACACCTCACCAACCTTGATACCAATATAGCGAACGGATGAACCCTCTTCGAGCGACACAGGCCCCTCAAACACCACGTCATAGGCTTTAAAGTCCTGTCGGAACTGGGAATTGCCAAGCCATAAAACAAAGCCAAGCACCGCCACAGTCGCCAGAACGACAAACGCTCCGATTAGCGCGTAATTTGCTCTCGTTTCCATTTTCCGGCCCCTCTTCTAGTTGCCTGTTGCGGCCCGCCCACGCGGCCCGCCAAAATATTCCTGCACCCAAGGGTGATCAAACTGCCGAAGCTCTTCAATCGTCCCCACTGCCAGCACGCGCTTCTCGCCAAGCACAGCAATTCGGTCACACGTCGCATTTAACGTATCGACATCGTGCGTCACAAGAAAGACCGTAAGGCCCAGTGATTGTTGAAGACTTCTAATCAGCACATCAAAATTCGCCGCTGTAATTGGGTCGAGACCGGCTGTTGGCTCGTCGAGAAACAACAGTTCCGGGTCAAGCGCCAAAGCCCGTGCCAAGGCTGCGCGTTTACGCATCCCGCCGGACAGATCAGACGGATATTTGTTGCCCGCGTCCGGCCCGAGGCCCGACATGAGAATTTTCATCTCTGCGAGTTCATGTGCGAGTTGTGGTGACAGATTTGAGTGTTCCTTCATCGGAACCATCACATTTTCAAGTACGGTCAAATTGGAAAACAGCGCACCATCCTGAAACATCACACCCCAGCGGCGCTCAACACTGGCGCGTTCTTCCTCATCCAGCTCGCTCAGTGTCTGTCCAAACACCTCAACAGACCCGGTTGCTGGCTGTTTCAGCCCCACAATTGCGCGCAACAACACTGACTTGCCCGTGCCCGATGGGCCGATAACGCCAAGGATTTCGCCCCGGCGCACGTCTAGGTCTAAATCCTCATGCACAACATGGGAGCCATAGGCTGTCTTCAAGCCGCGAATGGAAATAATTGGATCGGCCATTACCACCCCATCTCCATGTAGAACATGGCAAAGAGAGCATCCAAAACGATGATGGCAAACAAGGCCTGCACAACAGATGTGGTTGTCGCCCGGCCAAGTGACTGAACACTGCCACCAACCATCAATCCCTGACGGCAGGCAATGATTGACACCACGAAGCCAAACACAGGCGCTTTAGCGATGCCCAACCAGAATTGATCAATTGGCACCATCGTGCGCAGGCGCTCAATGAAGACACCGGGATTGATGTCCAATGCCATCCAGCCCACCACCACGCCGCCCGCAATCCCTGACAGCGTGGCCACAAACGCCAGAACCGGCGTCATCACAAGCATCGCAAGAACGCGTGGCGCCACCAGCACATCCATCGCCTTCAAACCAAGCGTCTGCATCGCGTCAATTTCCTGACGCATCTTCATCGTACCAATTTGTGCGGTGAAAGATGAATTGGTACGCCCGGCGAGCACAATGCCGCTGAGCACAACTCCAAACTCGCGCAGCATCGAATATCCGATAAGCTCGACTGTGTAGATTTCGAGATCGAAGGTCGACAAGGTCGTCGCGCCAATGAAGGCCACCACCATACCGACGAAAAAGGAGAGGAAGGCGATGATCGGCATGGCATCGAGGCCGGCTTCTTCCATCACAGAAACGATAGACGTCCACCTCAATTTCCACGGCTGCGCAATGAAGCGCAAAATCGTTACCAAGGCCTCGCCCAAGAAAGCGAGCGTGGCGACCAGTTCGCGGAAAACACGCGTGAATGACCGTCCGGTCCGCTCCAGCATATCGACAAGACCATGATCGACTTTGCGCGCTGCCGTCGGTGGCGAATAGGCGGCGTGGACTTGCGCCAGCATTGACTCCGCAACGGCATGATCACCGATGGTGCCAGCCGACCCACCAAGGACCCGCAAAGTACGGTCCAGCACAAACGCGCCCGCTGTATCAATTTTGCCCAAATTGCTGAGGTCCAGAAGCACAGGACCGGAGGCTTTTAGCGCGCGCATTGCGTCATCTACAGACTGCACTGTCGACACAGTCCAGTCTCCGCTGATGCGAAGGCGGGGGGCTTCGTCACTCTCATCAAGCACGAAATCGGGGGACACTACAGCTGTCATGGGCATATAACCTGCTGAATGTCCTAGCAAATTATGCTTAAAGTAAGCACAGTTCTATCTGTTAAATTTCACGGAATGGGCAAAGAAATGGGTGATACTATCCTAAAAACCACGCATGTCTCGTCCCCTTTAGCCAATGTTTTCGCAATTTCACGGGGCGCAAAGACCCATGCCGAAACAGTTCGCGTATCGCTTCAGCGTGGCGATGTCATCGGTCGCGGCGAGTGCGTCCCCTATCCGCGCTATGGCGAAACGCCTGCGGGCGTGATCGACACGATCAACACATTCTGGGCTGAGCATGGTGGCAATATTGACCGAGACGCGCTGCAAATCCTCATGCCTGCTGGCGCAGCCCGCTGCGCGATTGATTGCGCGCTATGGGATATGGAAGCCAAAGAGACGGGCAAACCAGTCTGGCAATTGGCTGACCTGCCAGAACCCAAACCGATTGAAACTGCTGTTACGGTTAGCCTCGCAGCGCCTGAAGAGATGGCCAAAGCGGCGCAGACCATCACAGGCAAATTGTTAAAGCTGAAACTGGGTGGCCCGGAAGATATTGCCCGCATCGAGGCCGTACACACGGCCCGGCCAGATGCACGACTGATCGTCGATGCCAATGAGGGGCTCTCACCAGACACCTTCCCAGCGCTGGCCAGCCAAGCTGCAGAGCTCGGCGTTATTCTGATCGAACAGCCTTTCCCAGCTGACAAAGACGACGCACTGCTTAAGCGCCCTGCCGGCATTGCGATTTGCGCCGATGAGAGCGCACACACGAGTGCAGATATTCCCCACCTCGCCAAGCGGTATGACGCAGTGAACGTAAAGCTGGACAAGACAGGCGGCCTGACTGAAGCGATTAAAATGGTCAAAGCGGCTCAAGCATATAACATGCAAATCATGGTAGGCTGCATGGTAGCCGGTTCGCTGAGCATGGCGCCGGCTGTGTTGCTCTCTGGTCTGGCGAACGTGGCTGACGTTGACGGTCCGTTATGGCTAGCGAACGACATTGCGCACGGCCTACACTTTGATGCAGGCATGGCGCACCCGCCATCACCTGCACTTTGGGGATGAGGAACCACCTAACATGACCAGTCAGCTTTCAGTCGAGGACGCCAACAAATTTCTTGAAACCGCCTTTGGCAAACGTGATGGCGGCAGCACAGTCACCCATATGTCGAAAGATCGCGCCATTGTCCGACTGGTCGCTAAAGACACGGATCTGCGCCCCGGCGGGTATATATCTGGCCCCACCCAGATGGCGATGGCCGATTCTGCGGCCTATTTCGCGGTGATGACCCGGATCGGGCTGGAACCGATGACAGTGACCAGCAATCTCAACATCAACTTCCTGCGGCCCTGCATTGGTGACGTGGTTGTTGCCGAGGGGCGATTGATGAAGATCGGCAAGGCGCTTGCCGTCATCGAAGTCGACATCCGCATTGAGGGCGCCGAAAAACCGTCCAGCCATGGCATTGTCACCTATGCCCTGCCTCGCAAACCATAAGCGGTATCCGCTCGCGCAAATGTGAGCGGCGTTAAACACCTGAAATAGTTGGAAACAATGTTAGAAGGCAGCATAAGACACCGTCGAACGGAGAATAGACGTGACCAGTAAACTTTCTACAGAAGATGCCAATACCTTTATCGATAGAAAATTTGGCGACAATGTCTCCAATGCTCGCCTGATATCGATGGAAAAGAGCAAGGCGGTTATGCGTTATACCGCAAAGCCCTTTGACCTGCGCGAAGATGGGTATTTCTCCGCCCCGGCGCTGATGACACTTGCTGACTCCATCGCCTATTTCGCCATTCTTACCGAGACAGGCCGCATCGAAAAACTCAAAACGACCAATCTCAATATCAGTTTCGTTGAACCCTGCATGGGCCCGGTTGCCATTGCCGAGGGGCGTCTGGTCAAACTTGGCACATCACTGGCGACGATTGAAACGCGCGTGCGTTCTGAAAACGAAGAAGAAGCCGCCTGCCGGGCGATCGTAACCTATTCGCTCCCGCGCGACATCGGAGAGTCACAGGCATGAATCGGCTCGGTTTAGCAGGCGCACTCACCGGGGTTGCGACTGTCTCGCTCGGCGCTTTTGGGGCGCATGCCTTGGCTGACACGCTAAACGTAAAACAAACAGGCTGGTGGGACACCGCAACATTTTATGCGCTTGTCCATTCAGTCACTGCATTCGCGGCCTCTCTTGCCACAGCAGGCAAAGCCTTGCGCGCAGGCGGTTGGGCATTCCTGATTGGTGTTTGGGTGTTTTCAGGCAGCTTGTATGCCATGGCCCTTGGTGCACCCAGTATTTTGGGCGCCATCACCCCAATAGGCGGCGTCAGCTTGATTATCGGTTGGGCATGTTGTGCATGGCACGCTGCAAAATCAGTGGGGAAATCCTAGGAATTTGCAGAATTAAGTGACGCGTATTTCTTCGCCAAGCCATCGGCTGTTGAGCGGGCGTCATCAATAGACACAGCAAAAGCGCCAAGCGCAGCCTCAGCCGGTGCGAGATCCACATCATTATCTTCGCGGGCTTTCAGCTCGCCAATAACTGTATTGAAGCTCTGATAAGATTTTTGAGCCCGCACCAATGCGCGTTCGAAGCTCATCACGTCGGCGCGTCCGGCCTCGCTAGAACCGCTGAGAACTGAGCGGGCTTCAATTGTAACTGCATCCAGCCCTGAACTTGCGGCTTTGACGTCAGAGACAATTCGAGACATTACGAGTGCAGGAGCCGCCGTAGTGGCACCGATTTTAGTGGAATATGTGTCGGTTTTTTCTTTGGCGAGATCTGAGCGACCATGGATCAAAACTGAGGTGAAATCGCTAAGTCCGTTTGACTTCTTCACCCATCCGGCTTCGACCGTATCATCACAAAATGCTTTTGAGACCTTGCGTAACTCTGATTGATTTTGCGAAAGACTGGTTTGCACAGTTGTTTCACCCGGCACCATAGATACGGTCGTACATCCGGCCAATAAGCAAAAAGAGATACACAAAAATACGCTACGCATTAAACACCCATCTGACACACCGGGCCCACCCTGTAAAAAACAGTACGAATGGCGTTTGCCCAAGTCTAGTAAGAAACGGCATTATTGCTGAATTAAAGTGAAAAACACATGAACAAACGCCAAACACGCCGAAATCTTTACCCTAGATACGAAGCTCGGCGCAGTGGAAGGCTCAAAGTTTCGACGCTACATGAGCTATATTGGGAAGAATCGGGCAACCCTGACGGCATCCCCGTTGTGGCGCTACATGGTGGGCCGGGCGGCGGATCTAACCCTGAAATGCGCCGTTTCTTCGACCCGAATAAATACCGTGTTTTCTTGTTTGATCAGCGTGGATGCGGCCGATCCACCCCCCATTCGGAACTGCGCGAGAACACGACTTGGGATCTCGTGGAAGATATGGAAACGCTGCGCGAACATGCTGGTGTCGATAAATGGCTGGTGTTTGGCGGAAGCTGGGGATCAACCCTCTCCTTGGCATATGCTGTCACACACACCGCACGCGTGCTGGGCGTTGTGCTGCGAGGTGTCTTCACCGTCTCCAAAGCTGAGGTTCAATGGTTCTATCAATCGGGCGCGAGCCGCCTGTTCCCGGATTCCTATGATCGCTATATCGCGCCAATCCCTGAAGATGAGCGTCATGATCTGGTCAGCGCATTCTACAAACGTCTCATCGGCGACGACCGCAATGAGCGCATTGCTGCCGCGCGTGCATGGGCGCGATGGGAGGGTGAAACCCTGTCTATTCGTGGCCCGCTCATGACACCCTCGCGTTTCACAGAAGACGATTTTGTCGATGCGTTTGCGCGCATCGAATGCCACTATTTTATCAATCGCGGTTTCTTCGCCCATGATAGTTGGTTGATGGAAGAATGTGCAAAAAAGCTGGCCAACACGCCGGGCATCATTGTTCACGGGCGCTACGATGTCGTCACGCCGCTCTCAACTGCTTGGGCGCTGTCTAAGGCGTGGCCACGCGCGGAGCTGCACATCATACCAGAGGCAGGCCATTCATCGATGGAGCCCGGCATTGTCGATCGCCTCATAAGAGCGACTGACCAGTTTGCAGATGTCCTGTCAGCCCGCGCGCAAAGCTAAGCTGACAGGATTATCTGATCCGCAAAATTATGCGTTTGGCCCGAGCAGAAGCTGAAGCACTGATGGCAGCTGCACGCCATAAGCATCCTGAATCTTATCGAGGAAGCCGAAGACGAGGATCACCGCGACAAAGCCCGGCACGAACCAGCGCACGAGGAATAGCCACAGGTTTGCGATTTTGCCCTCGCCCAGCTCACGCGTCAGTGACGTGCGGCTGAGAACCCAACCCGCAAATATCGCAGCCAGCATTCCGCCAAGCGGCAGCATCACGCACTCAGTGATAAAGTCGATAAAGTCGAGATACTCAGGTGAGAACACATAAGCCGCCCCGATCAGGAACAAGACAACACCCATGCCGAGCGACGCGCCAAAGCGAGACACGCCCTCGCGCTCCTCAAGCCAGGACACGGACACTTCCATCAAAGAGATCGACGACGTAAACGCCGCAAACAGCGCCAAGGCGAAGAAGATTGTTGCGAAAATTGCTCCGCCGGGAACGCCTCCAAAGGCCACTGGCATAGACACGAAGAACAGGCTCGGCCCGCCGGCTGCGTCCAATCCCGCTGCAAACACGATCGGGAAAATCGCAAAGCCAGCAATCAACGCCACAAAAGTATCCGCGCCCGCAACGATGAAGGATGAGCGCTTGATATCGGTGTCTTTCTCAAGATACGCGCCATACGTAATCATCAAGCCAACGCCCACGCCGAGCGAGAAAAAGGCTTGACCGATAGCGGAGAGGAAGGTGCCGAAGCTAACATCGCCCCATTTCGGTTTAAGGATAAAGTCTGCTGCCGCTGCAACATCACCTTTCACAAGACCAAACCCGACAACACCAACCAGCATGACAAAGAAGGCCGGCATCAAAATGGTGGCAGCTTTCTCAAGCCCCCCTTTAACCCCGCGCCCAACGATCACCACGTTCGCCGCAATAAAGATCGCAAGCAGCAGCATCATATGCCACTTGGCGCTATCAGCGTTTTCGCCTTGGCCAATGACATTGTTGAAGTTAGCCCCAGAGGCCGCAGCATCGAGTTTGCCAAACCCGCCAATCGACTGGATCAGGAAGGCCAGCAACCACGCAGAGATGACCATATAGAATGTAAGAATGAAGAAGGCTGTGAAGGTGCCAACCCAGCCGACGACGCCCCATTTGGCACTTTTGGCCTCATTCCGCGCGAGCGCCTGCACGCCTTCAATCGCCGAGCGACCAGATTTCCGCCCCATAGAGTATTCAGCCATCAAAAGCGGCAACCCGATAAAGGCCACACATATCAGATAGATCAGAACAAACGCGCCGCCGCCATTTTCACCCGCGGTGTAGGGAAACCGCCAGAAATTGCCTAGCCCAACGGATGAGCCAACTGCGGCCATGATAAATCCGAAACGTGAGCCCCAGTGATCTGTTTTGCGCCCAATAGCGGCCATACAATTTCTCCCAGCGAATTTTGAATGTGGCAGACCGTAACGTCGCGCCCTCAAAAATCAATGTATCGCAATCAGGTGACGTTACAGGAAGCCGCGCGCAATCAGCTTTTCATCACGGTGAATATAGGCCGACAAAATAATGCCAAAACACGCCATCGTCGTCAGCAATGCGGTGCCGCCATAAGACATCAAGGGCAAAGGCATACCCACCACAGGCAGCAGACCAATGACCATGGATACGTTGAACAGGATATAGAAAGCGATCGTCGCTGCACCGCCACAGGCCGCAAACCGGCCAAACCAGCTGCGTGACTGAAGCGCTGAATAAAATGACCATCCCAGCAAAATGGCAAAACCAGTCAGCAGCGCCACAGACCCGAGAAAACCAAACTCTTCAGCGATAACCGTCAAAATGAAATCGGTATGCTGCTCAGGCACATAATCCTGTTGAGACTGGATGCCCTGCAAAAAACCTTTGCCATTCCAGCCGCCCGCACCAATCGCAATTTTACCCTGCTCGATCTGATAGCTCTCGCCCAGCCCGTTGGTTGCGGTGCCGAACAAACCCGCCAGGAACGTATCCACGCGTTCGCGCTGATATGGCGCCAATACAAACCAGTAGATCGCAGGCACCGCCGCGATGCCTGCAATGATGCCGGTGACAATGACCCGCGCCATTAAACCGGCCAGAAAGATGATAACCGCACCCGATGCAATCAGCGCCAATGTCGTGCCGAAATCAGGCTGCCGGAAAATAAACTGCGCAGGAACGGCAATAATCGCTAGCGCGCCGATATGGATGAAGAGGCGATCGCTGGTTTGCGGTAAGACCATTTGATAATATCGAGCCAATGCCAGCGTCGTCGCCAGCTTGGCAAACTCTGATGGTTGCACCGCGACCGGCCCAATCTGAAGCCAACGCTGCGCTCCGCCGCCCGTTACACCGACTAAATCAACCAATAACAACAATACCAAAGTGCCCAGATATGCGGGAAAAGCCAGCCGCATCCATAATGAGATCGGGCACAATGCCATGCCAATCATCATCACAAACGTCACCCCGAACCGCACGCTTTGCAGCTTCCAGAGATTCTGTTCCAATGGGTTGGTGTAGGCGGACGAATACAATGTCAGCAGGCCAACAAGCGCCATTGCAACGATCAGCAGAACAAACCCCCAAGGCATCCGCGCCAGTTTCGACGTGAATTTAAGAGATTCAAAACTCAAAGACGAGGCTGTTCGCGTGCGCGCTTCCCCCCTTGAAAATCCGGTATAGCCGTCACGCGTCATGTCGGCTCCCCCTGCGAGGGCGATGTTACGACAGAGGCGGTTTGTGAGTAAGCCGGTTTGCGGCCACTATCATTCTTGATCGCAAAGGCCAGAATATCGCGAGCCACAGGTGCCGCCGTACTCGATCCGCCTTCACCATGCTCAACGATAACAGAAATCGCATATTTGGGATTATCCGCAGGCGCATAAGCCACAAACAGGGCATGGTCTCGCAGTTTGCGATCGATATCTTCACCCTTGCGAATTCCGCTCAAACGCTCTTCACGAGAAATACGACGTACTTGCGCTGTGCCCGTTTTGCCCGCTAAGCGCGGCCCGCCCAACCCCAGATCACCAGACCGATAGGCTGTACCACCCCCCTCAGAGGTCACACCATACATGCCCGCTTTCATGCGCTGCATCAGTTCAGGGTCCAACGGCGCATCCAGATCATGCTCGCCGTCGATATTGGGGCCTAAGCCAACAAGGCGCGGTTTAAACGCCCGGCCTTCAGATGCAATACGCGCCGTCATCAACGCCAATTGCAGCGGCGTTGCACCCATCTGCCCTTGCCCAATGCCGACATTCAGCGTCTCGCCATCATGCCATTTTTCGTTGCGCGCACGCAGTTTCCATTCAGTGTCAGGTACAAGCCCACTGCGGCCACCCGTCATACCCAAAGGCCAACTGTCACCAAAGCCAAACTTGCGCGCCACTTCAGCGATCTTGTCGACGCCGGTGCGCTTGGCAATTTCATAGAAATAAACATCGCATGAGTGCTTAATGCCCAAATGCATGTTCATTGATCCGTGACCGCCCTTTTTCCAGCAGTGCCATGTGCGGTTTCCGAAACGATAGTATCCATTGCAGTGCACGCGCTCTGACGGATTGATCACACCCGCTTCAAGGGCTGCGGTCGCCACCACCATCTTGAACGTCGATCCGGGTGGGTACACCCCGCCATGCGCACGCGGATACAACGGCGCCCGATCATTGTCGCGCAACAAGGCATAATCCGCACTCGAAATACCATTGACGAAATCATTCGGGTCAAACGCGGGCGTAGACACCATAGAGAGGACATCCCCGCTCTCGATATCCAACACGACGGCCGCGCCGCTTTCACTACCAAACCGCTCAATCGCCGCCCGCTGCAAATCAGAATCAATCGTGATAAACAGGTCGCGCCCATCGCGCGGGGCCAAATCATCACTTGGCAATTCTTCCAATGTACGCCCTGCGGCATTAGTGACCAGACGTTTTGAGCCGCGTTGCCCGCGCAGCCAATCATCGGCTTTCAGCTCCAATCCAGAACGGCCCGTGCGGAAATCAGGATGTTTCAGCAACTGCCGTATACGGCGTAGCTCAACCCGTTCCTGCGAGTTACTTGGCATCTCGCTATCATAGGCACGCTGAGGGTTCATCCCCGCTTCCAGCAGAAGAAAGTCTTCAAGCCGCGTCATGTCTTTGTCGTTTGGCCGTGCCACATAGCCGAGAACATGCGCAAAATCTCGCCCACGCGGATACGACCGCGTCAGCGCCATCTCAACATCAAGCGCAGGGATTTCAGCCGCATGCACATTCATGCGCGCGAAATCTTCATAGGTCAGCTCATTCTGCACGGTAACAGGCACGAAAGCCGCATTGCGGCGCCTGGCATTATAGATATCGCGCTCTGCACGCTCTAAACGCTCTGGCGCAATATCTATCAATTCGGAAATTCTACGCAGCACCCCTTGCGGATCATCTGTGCGCTCAGGAATGATCGACACGCGACCAGCCCGCCGGTGCGCTGCCAGCGGTCTGCCAAAGCGGTCCAAGATGCGTCCCCGTCGCGGCGCAGCAAGCTCTAGCTTGATATGATTTTCTTCGGCCATTGCCGCATATCGGTCTCGTTCAAGCACCTGCAACTGGAACAGTCGCGCAACAAGGCCAGCCCACGCCACCCCGCCTACGCCGGCTGCAATCGCCATGCGGCGTGTGAACAGGCTCTCAAAGTCCGCGCCACCTGCCATCTAGCTCGTCCCCATAATGCTGCCGGGTGGGCGACCTAAATTGAACGCCTTCTGAAATACTGCGAACCCAATCCCTGTAATCAAGAGAGTTTTTGTGAGCGGAACGATCCGTACAGGATGTTCCTGTAACAAACTGGCCAATGCCCAGACCAAAACAAAAGCGATCAGCAGCAAAGCTGTAGGCGCAATGACACCAAGGATCGGGTCATTCGATGTATCGAACGCATCGGCGACCGCAGCACTTAATCCATAGACCGATAGATTGACGATGACAAAACAGCCCAGCGGCGCATTCAGACTAATATCCTGCGCCAAACCGAAGGCGATCAAAAACAACATTGGCCGCAGAGACAGGCCCACACGGCCCCAGCCTACCGCGCCCCACAGCGCCGCATATGGCCAGATAATAGAAAATCCGAACATGGTTTTAGGCGTCAAACCCAATATGCCAATCGTCATGATCACGAAGGCACCAAAAACCAATCGCGCCATGGGGCCAGCAGTGGACCACAGTGTTTTTTTCTGCAGGCCGCGCACGCTCGAAACCATTACTGACGCGCCCCCAATGAGGGGCTAGCGGATGATTCCGAACCGGGCTGTCCCGGCAAATCTTCTTCAGCGACTGGCTTGGGTATCCGGGGTGGCGGAACCATTTGCACATATCCGCCTTCATACTCCGCCATGGCGAAGCGCACTTTCCACGCATTGTTGACCATACGAGCCTGCCCCACGACCAAGCCCCGGGGATAGGCCCCACCTTCAGCAGAGGTCAGAACGCGCTCGCCTTCAATCAAACTATCTTGCTCAGGCAAGTCAGTCAGCACACCAACGCCCTCAGCAGAGCCGCGCATAATCGCGCGCACACCGCTGACCTCGCCCATCACGGGCACGCGGCTGTTAAAATCTGTTATGACGATGATACGCGACGAATGCTCGCCCAAATGAATGACACGGCCAACCAGCCCGCCTTCATTCAGCGCCACTGCACCGGGTTTAACCCCCTGCGCACGGCCCGCATTGGCCAGCAGTGTTTGAGAGAATGGGCCATCACTTTCCGCTGTAATGCGCGCGGTCACACCAGATTCAGGTGGCTCACCCATCAGGTTCAAAATATCTTCATACGCCTCAAGCCGTTCAGACATCGAAATCGCCGCCGCCTTGTAGCGAGACAATTGGCGCACCTCGACTTCCAGCTCTTTAATACGCCGCTCATTGCGCGCTTGTCCCGTTATGCGGCCAAGCAGCGAAATACCATCATTATGGACAAGACGGTCACCGGCAGCTGTGCGCACAGGCACGAAAAAGTCACGCACCTGCGGAGCGGACTGAATGACAACAAGCCCAGCCGCACCAAACAGACACACAAACAAGGCAAGGCGCTTGGCAGAGCGCTTACCTGGTTTGTGACTTTGGCCGCCAAACAGCGCCATCCTTCACGTCTCCGATTATAAGGCCTGCCTTAAACTTCGGGCGACAGGACCGTTTTCATTTTTGCGAAATTCTCGAGCACATGACCACACCCGTTCACAACGCATTTTAGCGGATCATCAGCAATCATTACCGGCAATTGAGCTTGCTCACGGATCACAGTATCCAGATTGCGCAGCAAAGCACCACCGCCCGTCAACACGATACCACGATCAACAATATCCCCAGCCAGCTCTGGCGGCATCGCCTCAAGCGCCAGTTTCACAGCGTCGATAATATCGCCAACAGGCTCTGACAGCGCATCGGCAATCATCTGCTCATTGATTTCAGTCTCTTTCGGCACACCGTCCAGCGTACCGCGACCGCGCACAACAAGTGACATGCCGGCACCATTTTCTGGCGCGAGCGCTGTTCCGATCTCTTTCTTGATCCGCTCGGCTGACATTTCGCCGATCAGAATTTTCTGTTCGCGGCGCAGATAGTTCACAATCGCCTGATCCATCTTGTCGCCACCCACGCGGACAGACCGCGAATAGACGATACCGCCCAGCGACATCACAGCCACCTCCGACGTACCGCCACCAATATCGACAACCATAGAACCAGCTGGATCATCAATCGGCAGGCCCGCACCAATCGCGGCCGCCATTGGCTCTTCAATCAACTCAACCTGACGGGCACCGGCTGCCAGCGCAGACTGGTGAATTGCGCGCCGCTCAACGCTGGTCGCAGAGCTAGGCACACAGATAATGATAAGCGGCGACACAAAGGCGCGGCGATTGTGCACTTTACGAATGAAGTGCTTGATCATCTCTTCGGCGACTTCGAAATCGGCGATCACGCCATCGCGCATCGGGCGAATAGCTTCCATGTTCACCGGCGTCTTGCCGAGCATGTTTTTGGCCTGCTCACCCACCGCATAAACGATCTTTCGACCGCCTTGGGTCATGTAAGCCACAACCGAAGGCTCATCGAGCTTTACGCCCTGCCCTTTAACATAGACCAGCGTGTTCGCTGTACCGAGGTCGATGGCCATGTCCGTGGACAACATGCCGAGGAGGCTACCAATCATGACGTCTTCTACTCTTCATCTAATGGTCAACCGGCCGATAAGGCCCGTTTCTGTTCCCAATCACTATGCACATAGTATACCTCATGTGCCGTTAACGTGGCTTTAATGCAAGGTCGGGGATGCACACAAACGGTACGAGGCGTTCCGTATGGCGCAATCAACTGTAAACAAAGGGCCTCAAGGCAATTCACCTATTTTCACGCCTCCCACAACGGTACGCTACGTTCCGAACAAGTTAACAGCTTTTGCGCCGCTGTTAACCATTTCTCTTTTTCTGAGAAAAATAAATTTTGCTCGCACGCGGTGAAAATCGCATTTTTTACCGATTTTAGACACATGTTTCGTTCTGCCACACATGGATTTTGACATGACTGCAATATGAACGCGGCGTTCGGATACGGTTCCAAACGAGTGCGCTAAACACATGGCTCAGTATCGAGCGACATCGTGCTGGACGACCACACTGTCCTCCCTAAACCAGCACACCCCTGACCCTCGACCGTCGCTCGATACTGCCCTTTTCCAGAAAACGTTTTCCCTCGTCCCGCCATTGGGGAATGGAACCCTTTTGTGAAATGGCCTCGTTTTGCTATGTGATCGACTAGAAAAGACACATAAGGCGGGGGAACAAGATGGCGAGCGAGACGCATATTTACGACACAATTGTCATCGGCGCGGGGGTCGCTGGTATCTGCCAGATCAAACACCTTGCCGATAACGGCTTTGACGCATTGCTGCTGGAGGCCCATGCCGATCTCGGCGGCACATGGTTCCGCAATCGTTATCCCGGCTGCCGGTTCGATTCTGAAAGCTACACCTATGGCTATCGGTTTTCCCAAGAGGTTCTCGACGAATGGCACTGGAAAGAGCATTTCTCGTCCCAGCCTGAAAATTTGAAATACCTCAACTTCGTCGCCGATAAATTCGACCTCCGCCAATATATGCGCTTCAATTCCAAGGTTGAATCTATGGTCTGGAACGAAGAGGCCCGCCTGTGGACGGTTACACTCACGACGGGTGAAACCTTCGTCACCCGATATGTCATCTCATGCCTCGGCGCTTTATCGATCCCCACTTTGCCGCGTGTAGACGGCATCGAGGATTTCAAAGGCCAGTGGTTCCACACCTATGACTGGCCCGATGAAGGTCTCGACCTTAGCCGAAAGCGCGTCGGCATCATCGGCACCGGCGCAACAGGCATCCAGATCATCTCCGAAATCGCAGACAAAGTGGACAGCCTCACCGTCTTCCAGCGCCACGCCAATTGGAGCATTCCGCTTAACAATGCCCCCATCTCTGAAACAGAAATGGACGACATCCGCGCCCGTTATGACGAGATTTTCGCCGCCTGCGATCAAACCCATGGCGGGTTCACCCATCTGCCCGACCGGCGCGGTTATGAGAACGTCTCCGAAGACGAGCGTCTGGCGTTCTGGGATGAACTTTATGACCGAACAGGTTTCGCGCTTCTCGTCGGCAATTTCCCTGAAACCAACTTTGAAGAAGGCCCCAACCGAGACCTGACAAACTATGTCGAAGCCCGCATCCGCGCCCGTATCGACGACCCGGCAGTGGCCGATAAACTCATTCCCAAGAACCACAGCTTCGGCATGAAGCGTTTGCCACTCGAAACCAATTATTTCGAGACCTATAATCGCAACAATGTTCAGCTTATCGACCTGCTGGAAACCCCGATTGAGCGTGTCACTGAAACCGGGATCAAAACGACAACGCAAACCCATGAGCTGGATCTGATCATCTATGCCACAGGTTTTGACGCCATTACCGGCGCGCTGAACCGTATCGACATTCGCGGCTGCGATAACCAGTCGCTCAGAGACAAATGGCACAGCGAGACCACAACTTATCTCGGCCTGCTCTCCCACAATTTCCCAAATTTCTTGATGGTTGGCGGGCCGCAAAGCGTGTCCGGCTCGACCAACTATCCGCCCGCGATTGAAATGGGCGTCAACTGGGTCACAAAACTGCTCATTCATGCTCGCGATACTGGCAAAACCCGCATCGAAGCCCCGAAAGAGGCAGAAGATAACTGGACGCGCGAAGTCATCAAAATGCAGGATCGCATGCCCTTTGCGCAGGTAAAAAGCTGGTTTACCGGCTACAACCCCAACGCCAAGAATGAAGGCACATCAGACTTCCGCTACAACGCCTATTGGGGCGGCGCCCCGCGCTACAAGGCAACGCTTCAAAAAGTCTGCGACGAAGGCTTCCCCCATATCGAAATGGCCTAACCCAATCCCCGCCCATCCCAGCGGATGGTCGGCCAATCCATTTGCTATGCCTGAAGATTGCAAACAATATCACTCGTCTCTTGCGGAACGCATTCACCGATTTCGTGCGCCAGCCCAAAAGCTGATCTTCCGTTTTTGAACGGGTTTCCGGTATGCTGACCTAAATGGCCTACAATTGATGTTGCTCGCGCAGACTACTATACGACGAACGATATTTTGGGTCGCGCGTCGTATTGATGGAGAAAAGATGGCCAAATCGAAACGAAAGACGTTACCGAAAAACTTTGATGAGCTTCTACGGTCGGGCGATTTGGACGCGCTCAAATCCCTCTTCGACAAGGTCGATGTGGACGCGCATGGCGGTACTTTCAAGCGATCCGCGCTGGCCTTCAATGACTGTCCTGACGATCTGTCTCGATGGCTGGTGGAGCAAGGCGCAGATTTACATTCCCCCGATCGCTACGGCGAAACACCGCTTCACTCCCGGTCAGGTCATTGGCAGGGCAATACCGCAGTATTGCTTGAGCTTGGAGCCGAAGTGAATCACAAGGGAGGCAGAGGAGAAACGCCTCTGCATCTTGCTGCCGCTGTAGGCAATACAGCAACAGCCGATCTGTTGCTCGAGTATGGCGCAGATCCTTATGCCCTTAATTCGAAAGGGCAATCTCCATTGGTATTTGCGTTAGAGAAATGTAGCAACGTGAAGATCGACAGAATGGCACCGATGGCAGAATTGCTATTGAACGCGATGACTTCGCCGCCTGAGAAAAAGTCGTTTGTCGGACGCATTTTTGGACAATCAAACGGTAAAGACGATGTGATAACGCCTGAAATGAAAGGCATGGTCGAAGAGATTGGCAGAACTTTCGAGTTTCATCGCGCCGACTTTGATCCCGATAGCGTGGAGGCCGTAAGCACGGCGCTTGATCGGCTTTATGAGTTGTTTGCCGTGCAGCCGATTCCAAAACGCTCCCTGCATGATGGCCAATCGAACATCGTCGCAAAATCATTGACTTGGCAGGATAAACACCAGGAACTTTGGGAGATGTTGGTGCCATCCATTGGCGCCGCATCAACAGTCCAAGGCGAAGTGATCCGAATTTCCGGACGCATCAGTGACGAACTAAATAGAAATGGCGGCGTAAATTGGGGTTCCGACCATCGCAAGATGGCTGACGCCCTTCTGGTACATTTCAGATCAGGAAATCCTTTGCCTCCTCAAGATTTGGATTTCGCAGCAAAATGCATTTCGGACGCTAAATCCCTGCAAGGTGATGAATCTGTAGAACTTTGCCGACTTGCTGTGGATTGGGTCGCACTGAATCCCGATCCGATCAATCTGGAGAAGCCTTCATATCGTCTGTAAAAACCAAGGCCATTTGAAACGCCCGCGATTGAAATGGGCGTCAACTGGGTCACACTACAACCCCAACGCCAAGAATGAAGGCACATCAGACTTCCGCTACAACGCCTATTGGGGCGGCGCCCCGCGCTACAAGGCAACGCTTCAAAAAGTCTGCGGCGAAGGCCTCCCCCATATCGAAATGGCCTAACCCAATCCCCGCCCATCCCAGCGAAAGCTAGGACCCAGCTCCGATTGCGGCC
>JBOEGK010000019.1:0-72242 GCA_050633385.1 Hyphomonas sp. | reverse complement strand
TTTGGCTACTTTGTAGCTATATAATCTGCCAGTGATTTACCAGAATAGATGGGGCCCTCCAATGCCGGGCGATATTGTTTTTCCAACCCCCACGACGCAGCCAAGCAAGCATCCCCGCCGGAAGTTTGCCTCTTTGCGCGCGGTTCTTGCGCTGATTTTGCGCGAGATGAGCACCGCCTATGGCCGCTCTCCCGGTGGCTATATGTGGTCGATTGTGGAACCAGCCGCCGCCATCACCCTGCTGACCATCATTTTCTCTCTGGGCTTCCGCTCGCCGCCGCTTGGCAGCAACTTTGCCATTTTTTATGCCAGCGGCATGCTGCCCTTCATGGCCTATAACAACGTCAGCGGCACCGTCGCCTCTGCCATCAATTATTCCAAATCGCTGCTCGCCTATCCCAGCGTCACCTATATTGATGCCATTTTCGGGCGGTTTCTGCTGAACATGATGACCCAGATGCTGGTGTCTCTGATTTTGATCACCGGCATTTTGTGGGTGTTTGAGACCCGAACAACGCTGGAATTGCTCAAAATCCTGCTGGCGTTTTCGCTCACCGCTGCCCTGGCTTTGGGCATCGGCACCCTGAATTGCTTTCTGGCCTCGATGTATCCGGTGTGGCAGCGCATCTGGTCGGTTGTCACCCGACCGCTGTTCTTGATCTCTGGGATCATCTTTCTGCTGGAAACCGTGCCACAGCCCTTTCGGGACTTTCTGTGGTACAACCCGCTGGTGCATATCATCGCCATCATGCGCTCTGCCTTTTACACCAGCTATGATGCGCCCTGGGCCAGCCCGCTTTATGTCATGATCATCAGCAGCGTCAGTTTCACCGTGGGATTGGTTTTCTTACACCGCTATCACCGGGAAATTTTGCACAGGTGACCCATGTTCATATCTTATTGGCCACCTATAACGGCGCGGCCTACCTGCAAGACCAGCTGAATTCCTATCTGCAACAAAACCACCAGGACTGGTCGCTTTGGGTCAGCGATGACGGCTCACATGACGCGACACACGACATCCTAACGCAATTTCAACAGGCCCACCCAGAACGCAACATCCGACGGATCAATGGCCCCAAACAGGGGCTGTTTGCCAATTTCATGCATCTGCTGCGCCACCCAGAGCTGCCAACCGGCTATGTCGCCCTGTCTGATCAAGATGACGTCTGGCTGCCCCATCACCTGGAAAGCGCCCTAAGGCAGTTGCAAGCGTTTGAAAACAAAGCTTTCTATTGCGCCACCACGGTTTTGACCGATGCGCAATTACAGCCCCTGCGCCCAGATCCACCGCCCCTGCCGGCCACCTCGTTTCACAATGCGATGGTGCAGAATGTTGTGGCCGGAAACACCATTGTGCTGAACCCGCAAGCCCAGCAGCTGATCCGCAATGATCCGCCGCCCCCCCAAGATCTGCCCTATCATGATTGGTGGTTGTATCTGCGTCTGACTGCGGCAGGCGCAGACCTGATATGTGACCCTAATCCAAGCCTTTTGTACCGTCAGCACGGATCCAACAGCCTGGGAAACAACAAGACCGGACGGCTGCGGCGCCTGCGCAGCTTGTTTGACGGCACCTATGGCGGCTGGGTGTCTCGCAACCTGATGGCCCTGATGGCCCTGCCCCCTGACACGCTTGTGCCAGAACACCGCCAGGCCGCAGAAACCCTGTTGCGCCGCCACCCCAGATATCAGGCGCTGCGCAAAAGCCGTGCCCGACGCAGCGACACCGCCGGCCAAGTGCTGCTGCCGATCCTGGCGCTGATAAAACGGATCTAGCGCCTATACCGTCAGGCCGGTTTTTTCGATCAAAGCGTCATCGGCAACCGCAAATGCATCCAGCCGCGCCCGGTCCTTGTCACTGTCCAACAACGCAAGCAGCCGGGGCCAGCGGGTTTCCCCCTGCGGCAGGCTGCCGACATTGGCAAATGTATGCACCACGTTCAATTTACGCCCCAGTAAACCGCTTAGATCATCCTCCAATGCAGCCAGATTCAAGGTGGAATAGACCCGATCTAAGCGCCCAAGGTTCTGATGTGCCAATTGCACCCGCGCGGCCTGATCCATCTGCGCCAAATCCCCCCAGCCCCGCATTTTGCGGGTCGCAAAATAGCTGCAATAGAAATTGTCATAATGGTCGTGGATAAATTCTCGCCACCAGGGGCCGCCGCCAAAGAAATAGGCGCTTGCGGATTTCTGCAGCACCATGCGCTTGCCTATATTATGTGGCTCAGCCAGTTCAGCTTCGGTCAGGGCACGCGCCTCTTTCAGCAGAAAAAAGTAAAACGATGCAATGCGTTCCCGCGGGTCTCGCAACACTGAAAATGTGAAAGGATCCGGCAGGGTTTCCAGCGCATCCCAGTCAATATGGCCTGAATAGAGCCTATATCCGGCCGGCATTTGCGCCGCCCCCTCTGCGGCCTGGGTGTGCACGCGCACCGGGGACACATGGCGCGCACCAATGACGCGCTGCAATTCATTATGGATGGTCTGGCCTGCGGTTTTTGGGATGTGCAAAAAAACGACAGGGCGCGTGAATCTGGTCATAGGAGGGCGCCTTTAGTCTTTTCGCAGGTCAAAAACATCAGGTTTGAAATCAGGCACATTTTTCATCGCATAGACCCCGCGCACAAAATCATGCGGGTTAGAGGGATCCAGATGCTGCAATTGCCAGGGGGCAAAGCGCCACCAGCGCGAATTCAACATCGACGACATCAGAAACGATGGCACCCGCATCTTTTTGATCACCGCCGGATTGCCGGCGACCACCGCATAGGCGGGCACATCTTTGGTCACCACCGCATGGGCGGCCACAACCGCCCCGGTGCCAATGGTCACCCCCGCGGCAATATAGGCCCCATGGCCAATCCAGACATCATTGCCAATTCTTGTGACCTTCACCCGCGTCGGCGGGCCGGTGAAATCAAATTTGTAATTGTGATAGTCTGCGGCCTGCTCAAACCCGTCCCCCAGCGAGAACAGCTTGTCCCCCAGATAAAAGGCCGGCGAGGTCGACACCCAATCCATTGGGTGGTTCTGGCGGCCAATCTGAACATTTTCCCCAAAGGAACAATACCGCCCAATGCGCGCCGCAAAACAATAGCCCGACACCTGATAGGAAAAGGCCCCAAGCTCGATGGAATGCTCATATTCCGTCCATTTCAAGCTGCAGGGGGCCTCAAACACGCTGTGGGTTGGCAAAGACACGGAACTGCCAATGCCGCTGCCCCCACGGCGCAATGTTTCAATACCTGCATCCCGCAACCGCTTTTCAGAAACCTGTTGTTTACTCATTTACTTTCATTTCCAGACCCAATGGGTCCTCTTTGTTCTTAACGTCATGTCTCAAAAGGGCCTGTAACACGCTTTGCGCCAGCCCCGTGTCCTCAAAATAGGGGATTAAATGCCCATTTTCTGCCTGCGCAACCGCATCTCCTTGGCCCCCAATATCAAACGCATAGGTGGGCATGCCCGTCGCCAGGGCTTCGTGGGTGGTATAAGAAAATGTTTCTGGCCAGATCGACGGGATCAGCCAATCGGTAATCTTAAACCGCGCCACAAGCGCTTCTAGATCCTCAAGCGCATATGCGCCATGCACATAAACGCTTTTGGGCAAAACATAGCTTGGGTCGACATCTCCCAGCACCATAAGTGACATCGTCTTTTCAGATTTCAGCAGCTCTGCCAGCTCGCGCAGCACCGCGGCGCCTTTGTGAAACCCTATATTGCCCAGCACAGCCACCACCCGCGCCTGCCCGTCCTGACCAAAAGGGGCAATATGAGAGGCGATATGCGGCACGTCCACAATCAGCTGATGCGGCTTCAAAGACAGTTTGGTCGCGCTCATAGGATAGGCCGCCAAGAACAGATCCTGACTGCTTGCAGAGAACACCGTCACCTGATCCGCCTGATCAACCAACTGCCCCCATTGCGCCCGCCAGGTCTGCAAGGAAATGCCCGCAACTTCCTCGCCCTGGGGGGCCGCCTTGAGGCCATGAAAAACCCCATGGTCATCCAGCAGGGTATAAGACGGCGAAATCATAAAATAATCATGCACCAAAATCTCGAACCGACAGGCCTCTGACGCCCTCAGCGACAACAGCTCTTGCGGCAAAGACAGCGGCGTATGATCCCCTACCCCGCAGGAATAGACAATGGCGCGCCGTTCAATCGGGGCCAAAACACGACGTACATCCTCGGTGTAATCCAGCGTGCCGCTGCACCGGCTTTCGCCACATAGAATTTCAATCTGCCAGCGCCGATCCCCCCCGACCCGTAAAATGATCGAGGCAAGCCCTTCTTCAGACCAGCTGTCCTGTATTTTCTGTTCCAAATAGATATCGGCACCGCCGCCCATGCTATGGGCCAGATAGATCGGCACAGCCCGCCCGGCGGCCAGTTGATTGACCCAGGCAATGGCCAAGACCATCCGCGCGGTGCCCAGCGGATCTTCTTTGATGAACCGCTGCACATCCAGGTCGTAATTCGGGTAGCGGCTTGCGACAATTTCATTGTTCTTCTGAATCAGTTTGCGCTTTTCAAAGCTGCCAAAACTTGCGCCGCCACGATGTTCGACAAACAGGTTGGGCACCGCCACATGTTGGCCACCAAGGGCGCGGACTTTTTGACACCAATCCACCTCTTCGCCATAGCCCCGGCCAAAGGCCGTGTCCAAATGCGGGATCTTCTCTAGGAATGCGTGGTTGATCGCCATGCAAAACCCCACGCCGGTTGGGGCCTGGATCGCGGCCTTGGCGACGGGCAAATTGCGCGCCACACGATCAATGGCATCCGCCTGACCGGGTTGCAAATCGCTCCGCTCACAAATGATTGGCACCGAAAAAATCTCGGCGTCATTTGACATGGGCGTGGTGGTTGCAACCCCCGGGCTCTGCACGATCGGCGCGATCAGGCGGCGCGCCCAGCCCTCGGGCACCAGCGCATCGGAATTGAGCAAAACCACATGCTGCCCCGTGGCCCGCGCGTGGGCCCGCGCGTGATCCAGCCCCCGGTTGACCGATTTGATAAACCCCAGGTTTTCAGCATTTTCCAGCAACTCGATCCCGGTGGTGTCATCCTTTTGGGCTGCAATGTGATCGGCCACCCATTGACGCAGCCAAGGCCGCACAGCTTGATCGCTCGAACAGTCTTCGATCACGATCAACTGCCAGGGCACATCCGTATGGGCCACCACCCGCTGCAGCACTTCGGGCAGCAAATCAAACGCATTATAGACCGGCAGAATGATGGTGATCGGCGGGACCTCTGTCACAGGCTGCTGCTGCCCACCCTGTCCGTCTCTTGGCACCAGTTGGGGATCCAGCGGATTGGCGCTGTGCACCGGCTGCAATCCCAGAATGGTCTTTACCCGGTGGCGGGCGGCAAAATCTTTGAACAGGGCCCATTTTGTAATGGCCGGCAAGGCAACCGACAGCGCCGTCAAAAAGCGCAGCTTCATCACCATCAAAGCCCATTGCCGCCGCCAGCGCGAAACCGGTCTGACATGCAACGCAATATCCGCCTCGTCATGGCGCAGGCTCAGGGTGAAATTCCCATTGCCAAAGGCTTCGGTCAGGCAAAACCCCACATGTGGCGATCCACCAAAAGCCTCTTGCACATCTTTGCGAAACAGACTGGGCACGGTGCTGGTTTGACCAATGCGTGAAATCAAGGAAATCCGTTCGGCCCGACACCACCCGTGAAACGCGACAGTTCGGCCATTCAGCACAACGGCATCAACATTGCCGATCAAGGTGCCATCGGTCTCCACCAGTTGGAACCCAGGGACGCGCAACTCCAGATGTTTGTCTTCATAGCGCAAATACAAATTTCGAATACGATTTAGCACGCGGGTTCCCTAAAACCGGATCATCCAAAATAGGCGACTACCTGGATAAAATTTACATCAACTGAAACATTCATAGTCGAAACAATCCTAAGGTTCATTTAACTTTCAACGCTCAGAAAGCCAACAAAGAACCCCGCCCAGTACCGGTCATGCGAGAAAGCACAATTTGCCCTTTTCAATGTTTCGCGCGCGAAACATTGGTGACAAATCCTAGGAGTGTTCTTTCAGCCATTCCGTCAGCCGCGCGCGCAGCTCTGGGGTCAGCGCCTTACCGGAAAGCTCCAGTCGATCGCCTGCTGTATAAGATCGCAGCGTCAGGCCGGGGCGCAGTTCATCATCGGTGAATTTCGCCTGTTTAGGCTCTGTTTTTTTGACCGGAGTCGCGGGCGAGCCACGTTGCAGCGCCGCGGTCAAAATCTCTTGCTCCGCCTCTGGGGTTTGCACCTTGGCGGCCGACAGCTGGCTGCGCAGATCTGCTGCAAAATCAGGATCGTCGTCTAGTTGTTTGGCCAGCATCAACCCCATACGTTCGCCAATGGCCTGCGGAAATGTCAGCACGTCATCCAAGGCTTCGACCACCGTCAGAAACGAGCGAATTTTAGAGCGTTTGGCACGCGATGCGGATCTAAACAGGCTGAGTAGAGCCTTTTTTGAGGTTTCAAACACCCCTTGTTCCACCGATTTGGCAGCAATGCGCGCCCGTTCAAAATAGCTTAGGCCAACCCGGATTTCATTTTCTTCGACCATCGCCAGATAGGCATCAGACGCGGTATCGGGTTTGCGCAGCAAGGCCTGTACGGTCTCGGGGCCCTCGCCCAACTCTTGCAGCTGACGAATGGCCTCGCAGCGGCGCCAACCGGAAATCAGCCCATAAAACCCCAGCCCTGTGGCCACCACCTCGATCGGGGTTTGCTGACCACGGTCGCGGATCGACGCCATCAACGCGTCCATTTCCGCGTCATCCACCACAACCCGGTCGCGCACCAGATAATCCAGCGTGATGTTTTTCAACGCGATGTTCTGGATCATGCGACCGTTTTTGCGCGCATCCTCCAGCTCTTGGCTCATTTCCTCCATGGCGGCCATGGCGGCGGCCTCCGAGGCCACATCGGCAATCGGCGCGCGACGGCCCAGAACCTCGGCGGCGGCTTTTTCAGCCTGTTTCTCAACCTCTGGATTGGCAAAGGTCACAATCGACGGGCTTAGCCGTTTACGTTTTGCCATGGGTATTCTCCTGTATTAGAGCCACATTCAGAGACGATAAAGGCCCTAAAGTCTGGGGGCCTTTCCTAAACAAGCCGTCAGCACGGCGTACGCTGCTCATTCTGCCGCCTGCTGCATGTCCAGCTCGTCCCGGCGCCAGCTGCCAATCAGCAATTGCTTGAACGCCGCATAGGTCGCATCAAATGTTTCGCGCCCGCGCACATAGGTCTCGCGGTTGAAATCGCGGTAATCCGCCTCATAGATCCCCTGCACCTGTTCGCCAGCCTGACCAATCAGCGCGGTGAAATCCTGCCGGTGCGGTGACAGGGTTTGCCCCAAATAGGCCTGCATCAGAGCCGCAAGTTCCGCCTGTTGCGTGCCATCATAGCGCGTGACCACCGTGCGCACCGCATCCCATTGAAAGGCCAGCTCATCGCGCCCCAAGGCCCGTGCCGCCATATTCTCGGCATCCTCGATGCTGCCAAAGGTGGAATGCAGCATGTCAAAAAACCGGCCGGTGCTGTCAAATTCCAGGAAAGACGCGCCCATGGGCACCAGCAGAATATCCGCCGCGGCCAATCCGTTGATCGTCAGATAGCCAAGGGCCGGGGGGGTATCGAGGAAAATCACATCGTATTCATCCAGGATTCCGTCGGCCTCAAAGCTTTCGGTCAGCGCATCCCACAGCTTCCAGCCACGCGCCTGCATGCGCCAGACCGGGATCTGGAATTCCGCCCAATAGAGATTGAGCTGGGCGCCGATCAGATCAATGTTGGGCCAATGGGTTTTCTGCACCAAACCCTGCGCCTTGATGTCCAGCGCCTCGGTCAATGTGTCATCCAGCGGATGCGGGGTGTCACCGCGATCCAGCCGGCGTTGGTTTTCGCCCCGCAGGTGTTGCGCGTAATGTCGCGCCATCAGTGGAAAGACCGTTTGCCACTCATCCTCGACCTTACCGCCAAAGACCGAGGTCATCGACCCTTGGCTGTCCAGATCCACCACCAGCACCTTATAGCCGTCCAGCGCGGCGCTCATGGCCAGGTGAGCGGCTGTAGAGGTCTTACCGACCCCGCCTTTGAAATTGGCCACAGAGACCATCTTGGCGGGCTGGCCCTTGGGGCGATAGGGCAGGTATTCCTTGGCCTTTGATCCCTCTTGGCCAAAATGCGCCCGCAGGCGCAGCACCTCATCCAGGGTGAACCACTTGGCCCCGCCGGGGGTTTCGCTGGTGCCTTGGGGCAAATCGGGGTTTTGTTTGAGCACGCGGCGGAAATGACCGGTGGCCACGGGGATCAGATATTTGGTGATCTCCCAGGTGGAAAACAGCCGCAGGTGGCGGCTGCCGTCGGCTTCTAGGCCCCGGCTTGCCAGATCGCTGCGCCCGGCCTCGCAGGCCTTGGCAATGCTTCCAAAGCCCGCTGTGGTGGTGGGATCCCCCAGGGTTTTCAACGCCTGATCCGGATCAATATTGAAGTAAGGAGGTAAATCGCCCCGCGCTTCGGTTTTCATCTGCTTGCCCTCAAAGATGCCCGCTTACACAGCAATGTGCGCGGTTTTGACCAGTATAGCAAAAATCTGCTTACATGCAACAAAAGCGCAAACAAACCTTGGTTTTTCTAAGCAAATCAACAGGAAACACAGGGAAATCCGCTTGGGATTTTCAGGATCAGATCTTTTTTAGTGTTATTTACTGTTATTAATACGTTACGGGAATTTTGCTTTTGCGCAAAGCCCAATGTTTTAAGGGCTTTGCGCTGGCTTTTTTCTGCTCCTCCGACTCTGAAACCCCGATCTTGTGACTCTGATCCCACGAGGCGGTGACTCTGATCCTCCGAAAGCAGGCTGGACGGTGCCTGTGGATAACTTTAGGGTGAGCGTCACTGAAACCCCGAAAAATCGGGGGCAGGATTCGCGCACCACGAGCAGGGCGCAAGAGAGAGACAGGCAGATGGCACAACTGGTTTCCAGCGGGGCTGGGGCTATGGCCCTTCAGAACACCCGTGGCAAAGCGGGCGATTTTTTCGTTTGCGATATTTTTGATGCGAGTCCCAAGGATGACTTGGGCACGATGGAACATCCGATTTTTTCCCTGTCGACCCGGCCTGACCGGCGCATCCTAAGCTATGCCCATAATGGCACCACAATCGAGGTCACGCCCAGCGTAAAGGGGCGCGCCACCATCCATGACAAAGACATTCTGATTTACTGCATCAGCCAGTTGATGTCGGCGGCCAATGCGGGCCGCGAGATTTCGCGCACCTTGCAACTGAAAGCCCATGATCTGTTGATGGCCACCAATCGCGACACATCCGGCGATGGCTATACGCGATTGCGTGAGGCGTTTGAGCGGCTGGCCGGCACCCGGATTACCACCAATATGACCACCGGCGGCGCCGAGGTCACCAGCGGTTTTGGCCTGATCGAAAGCTGGGAGATCGTGCGCAAGGCCAAACGTGGCCGCATGGTCAGCGTGATGGTGACCCTGTCTGAATGGTTGTTTCGCGCGGTGCAATCCAAGTCGGTTCTCACACTCAGCCGCGATTATTTTTCCTTACGTAAACCGCTGGAACGCCGCATCTATGAATTGGCGCGCAAACATTGCGGTCGCCAACCCGAATGGCGCGCCAGTGTCACCACCTTGCATAAGAAATCAGGCTCTACTGCACCGCTACGGGTGTTTCGCGCTGCGATCCGCAAGATGATCACCGAGGCCAACCTGCCCGATTATGACCTAAGCGAAGAGCCCGGTGATCTGATTGTGGTCACCCGCCGTGGCCAGGTGGTGATGCCATCAGAGGCCCCGATATTGACGCCCGAGGCCCATGCGGCGGCCCGCGCGCTGATCCCCGGTGTGGACGTCTATGCGCTAGAGGCCGACTGGCACAGTTTCTGGGCCGACAGCGGTAAGCCGCGTTTGACGAATGCGGATAAGGCGTTCTTGGGCTGGGTCAAGACGCGGGTAAACGACCTATAGGTCATGTTTGTGTTACGGCTTCTCCTGTTGGCGGCGGCGTTGTATGGAGGCTTAAACGATTTGTTTGAGACAATACAAAATGATGCATGTTGAACAGACCGCCCTTTCCGGGGTCCTTATTTTAACCCCCAAACGCTTTGGCGACGCACGTGGCTTTTTCAGCGAAAGCTGGAATCAACAGCGCATGCGTGATGCCGGGCTTGATTTTGACTTTGTGCAGGACAATCATTCGATGTCAGCCGAGGTTGGCACGGTGCGCGGGCTGCATTTTCAGGCCCCCCCCCATGCCCAGGACAAATTGGTGCGTTGTGGGCAAGGCGCTTTGCTGGATGTCGCGGTGGATATTCGCAAAGGCTCGCCCAGCTATGGGCAAAGTGTGGCAGTCGAGCTGAGCGCAGAGAACGGCAAACAGCTTTTGGTGCCCAAAGGGTTCTTGCATGGGTTTATCACCCGCCAGCCAAACACCGAGATCATCTATAAATGCACCGATTACTATGCGCCCGACTGCGACGGTGCGGTGCATTGGCAAAGCTGCAGTATAAAGTGGGGCTTTGCCGGGGATGTGATCTTATCTGACAAAGATGCCAAGGCCCCTGCCCTTGCGGATTTTGACAGCCCTTTTGTGTTTGAGGAATAAACCATGAAAATTCTTGTCACAGGTGGCGCGGGATTCATTGGCTCTGCTGTGGTGCGTCAGGCCATTCGCGACGGCCATGAGGTGGTGAATCTCGATGCGCTGACCTATGCGGCCTGCCTGGAGAATGTCGCAGGCGTTGCCAATGCGCCGGGCTATGATTTTGTGCAGGCTGATATTCGGGATCGCGCCACATTAGACACGGTTTTTGACACCCATAGGCCTGACGCCGTGATGCATCTGGCCGCCGAAAGCCATGTAGACAGATCCATTGATGGGCCGGGTGATTTTATTGAAACCAATATCACTGGCACCTTTCATATGCTGGAGGCCGCGCGCAAATATTGGCTGGCCCAAGACCGGCCACAGGGGTTCCGCTTTCATCATATCTCTACAGATGAGGTCTATGGATCGCTTGGCGCCACCGGGCAATTCACCGAAGACACATCCTATGATCCGCGCAGTCCCTATTCGGCCTCCAAAGCCGCCTCTGACCATCTGGTGCGGGCCTGGGCGGAAACCTATGGGTTGCCGGTGGTGCTGACCAACTGTTCCAACAATTACGGCCCCTATCATTTCCCAGAAAAGCTGATCCCGGTGATCATCATCAATGCTTTGGCGGGGAAATCCCTGCCGATCTATGGCGATGGCAGCAATATACGTGATTGGCTTTATGTCGAAGACCACGCTGATGCGCTGCTTTTGGTGCTGCAAAAGGGCCAGTTGGGTCGCAGCTATAATATCGGTGGTGAAAACGAGCGCAGCAATCTGGAGCTGGTGCAGACCCTTTGTGATATCCTGGACCGGCTGCAGCCGCGTGAAGATGGCAAAGCTTATGGCGATCAGATCACCTTTGTGGCCGATCGTCCGGGCCATGATGCCCGCTATGCGATTGACCCCAGCCGCATGCGCGATGAATTGGGCTGGCGCCCTTCGGTGACTGTCGAAGAAGGCCTGGAAAAAACCGTGCGCTGGTATCTGGACAATCAAGACTGGTGGCAGGCCTTGCAAAATCGTCAGGGTGTTGGGCAGCGTTTGGGTGTGAAAACATGATCTTGGTCTTTGGCAAAACCGGGCAGGTGGCGCGCGAATTGGCGGCCTATCCCGATGTGATCTGTCTGGATCGCGCCGCCGCTGATCTGACAGACCCCGCCGCCTGCGCTGCGGCCATTCATCAACATGCCCCGCGCGCGGTGATCAACGCCGCCGCCTATACCGCCGTGGATAAAGCCGAAGAAGAAGAGGCGCTGGCCACCTTGATCAACGGGGATAGCCCCGGTGCCATGGCTGTGGCCTGTGCCGCGCGCAACATTCCCTTTCTGCATGTCTCTACCGACTACGTCTTTGACGGGCAGGGCACGCAGGCATGGATGCCCTCTGACGCCATTGCCCCGATCAACGCCTATGGTCGCAGC
The DNA here is from genome assembly GCA_050633385.1 of Hyphomonas sp. GTDB lineage: Bacteria > Pseudomonadota > Alphaproteobacteria > Caulobacterales > Hyphomonadaceae > Hyphomonas. Next base: position 60,168 of record JBOEGK010000019.1, on the reverse strand, counting down.
AAAGCCGCCGGAGAGGCGGCCATTCAGGTCGCCGCCAGGCCGGGCGCGCAATCAGCCATCCTGCGCACCTCTTGGGTGTTTTCGGCCCATGGGGCGAATTTTGTAAAGACCATGCTGCGGCTTGCAGAAAGCCGCGATGCGGTGACGGTGGTTGACGATCAAATCGGCGGGCCAACATCTGCCAAAGACATCGCTGCGACGCTGATGAGCATGGCAAGGGCGATGCAGACTGATCCGCAATTGGGGCAGGGCGGAAAGATCTACCACTATGCGGGGGCCCCAGCCACAAGTTGGAAATGTTTCGCGCGCGAAACATTTACGCGGGCGGGCAAAGACGTCAAAGTGACAGGCATTCCCGGCAGTGGGTACCCCACCCCAGCCCCACGGCCTTTGAATTCGCGGCTGGATTGTCGTGCATTAGAGACTGATTTTTCTATTACACAACCCGATTGGCGGGCCGCTTTGGCGGATGTGATTAAGGACTTAAACCCATGACGCAACGCAAAGGTATCATCCTCGCCGGCGGCTCTGGAACACGGCTGTATCCGATCACCATCGGCGTTTCCAAACAGCTTTTGCCGATCTATGACAAACCGATGATCTATTATCCGCTGTCGGTGCTGATGTTGTCCGGTATTCGCGAAATCGCTGTGATCACAACGCCGCAGGACCAGGATCAATTCCAGCGCACTCTGGGGGATGGCAGTCAATGGGGCCTCAGCCTGACCTATATCCAGCAACCCAGCCCGGATGGCTTGGCACAGGCCTATATTCTGGCCGAGGATTTCCTGGATGGCGCGCCATCAGCCATGGTGCTGGGGGATAATATCTTTTTTGGCCACGGTCTGCCCGATCACTTGGCAGAGGCTGATGCGCAAACCACCGGTGGCACGGTCTTTGGCTATCGCGTGGCAGATCCAGAACGTTATGGCGTGGTGGATTTCGCCCCTGATGGCTCGGTGCAGGCGATCATCGAAAAACCCAGCGTGGCCCCTTCGCCCTTTGCGGTCACAGGGCTGTATTTTCTGGATGGCACCGCACCTGAACGGGCCAAATCGGTCCAGCCTTCAGAGCGTGGCGAATTGGAAATCACCAGCCTGTTGGAAAGCTATCTGGCTGAAGGGCAACTGAATGTTCAGCAAATGGGCCGTGGCTTTGCCTGGCTGGACACTGGCACCCATGCCAGTCTGCTGGATGCCGGCAATTTTGTGCGCACCCTGTCAGAACGTCAGGGGCTTCAGGTCGGCAGCCCCGAAGAGATTGCCTATGAAATGGGCTGGATCAGTGACGATATGCTGCGCGCCCGCGCCCAAACCTTCTCTAAGAATCCTTATGGGGCTTACCTTCTTGGGTTGCTCAAGGACACATAGCCGACCTTGACAGCTCCCCCTTTTGCCCCGCACAAACGGGGGCAAAAAGGGCAGCGCCGCTATGAAAATTGCAATGATTGGTACGGGCTATGTGGGCCTGGTGTCTGGCGTCTGTTTCTCAGACTTTGGCCATGACGTTGTCTGTGTTGATAAAGACCCGGACAAAATTGCGCGCCTGACCCAGGGCGAGGTGCCGATTTACGAACCCGGGCTGCAGGCTTTGATGGCCAAAAACGTCGCGGCGGGTCGGCTGACCTTTACCCGGGACCTGGCCCAGGCCATCGACGGGGCCGAGGCGGTGTTTATTGCCGTGGGCACCCCCACCCGGCGCGGGGATGGTCACGCGGATCTGACCTATGTGATGGCGGCCGCGGCCGAGGTGGCGGAATTGGCGCGCGATTACGTGGTGATTGTGACCAAATCCACCGTGCCTGTGGGCACCAATCGGCAGGTGAAACAGACCGTCAAAAAGGCCAATCCTGATCTGGATTTTGACGTGGCCAGCAACCCTGAGTTTCTGCGCGAAGGGGCGGCGCTCGAAGATTTCATGAAGCCCGACCGCGTGGTGGTTGGGGTGCAGAACGACCGGGCGGCAGAGGTGATGCGCGACATCTATCGGCCGCTGTATTTGCGGGAATTTCCGGTTGTGATCACAGATCTGGAAAGCGCCGAAATGATCAAATACGCCGCCAATGCATTTCTGGCGACCAAGATCACCTTTATCAATGAAATGGCCGCCCTTTGCGAACGGGTGGGGGCCGATATCAAGCAGGTCAGCCACGGCATGGGGCTGGATGGGCGGATTGGCAATAAATTCCTGCACGCGGGTCCCGGCTATGGCGGCTCATGTTTTCCCAAAGACACCAAGGCCTTGGCCCGGATTGGCCAGGAGCATGCAATGCCGATGCAGATCACCGAAACGGTGATCAAGGTGAATGAGGAAATGAAGCGCCGGTTGATTGACCGTTTGCTGGATATGTGTGACGGATCGTTTAATGGCAAAACCATCGCTATTCTGGGCGTGACCTTTAAGCCCGGCACCGATGACATGCGGGATGCCCCGGCCCTGACCATCATCCCGGCGCTTGTGGGCGGCGGGGCCAAGGTGCGCGTCACCGACCCCCAGGGCAAACACGAAGGCGAGGCCTTGTTGCCCGGTGTGAACTGGGTCGAAGACGCCTATAAGGCGGTTCAAAATGCGGATTTGGTGGTGATATTGACCGAATGGAACGAGTTCCGCGCGTTGGATCTGAAACGGCTTGCCAAACGCATGGCCACGCCAAAACTGGCAGATATGCGCAATATTTATTCCGTCAAGGATGCCCGCCGTGCTGGTTTCATTACCTATGAGAGTATCGGGCGTAGTGGATTTACAAGCTCGGAAAGTTGACGATTTCGGTTAGCAGCAGGGTTGTTGCGGGGTGTTTAGATGCGTGCAGGGCAAGGCAGGGCAGGGGAGGTGTGCGGTGCCTGTGTTTTTCAGGATGTTTAAGGCGGCGCAGCCCCCAACACTCCTACCGATGATTTTGGGGTACGTTCTTGGACGATGCACACCTTTTTAGGTAATGAAGACTTACCTAAGTGGGCGGACCGAGGGGAGCGTTCCCGGTTGCTTCGCATGAAAGCGCTTCGAATTTCAGATGTCATCACAAAACTACAAACTCAGAGCAGGTTTAGATTTCTTTATATATCCGATGTAATATAAAAATAGGGCAACTAAGCCTTGGACTGCTCGATGCCAACAATATGGCAAGAGAGTTGTTGTGCCTTCGATTGTGCGTTTGGTGTATGGGTCGTGGGGTATCGTATTGAAGCAAGTTTTTGACGTTTTCTGATGGAATATTAGAATGAATATTTATGGCACTGAAGCGCGGGATATTATTGCTGCGAATGATGTCGGAGATGTTGTCTACGCACTGGGCGGCGACGATGTGCTGTCGAGCTCATATGAAGAGGTCACCTTGGTCGGTGGCACTGGCGATGATCGTTATAGGCTCTACGACTCCGATACGACCATTGTCGAAGACGTTGATGGTGGCCATGACGAAATTTGGGCGTGGCGGTCCGTTGATATGCCCGATAACGTCGAAGATCTGGTTTTCAAAGGCACGGGGAATGCCCATTATATTGAGGGTAATTCCTTAGGAAATAACATCACGTCAGGTGACGGCATTCAAACCCTGGCTGGACGGGGGGGGGATGACACCCTGACCGGAGGAGACGGCCAAGACACGTTTTTCTTTGAGGCCGGCGAAGGCCATGATGTCATCATCGATTTTACCCCGGGCACCGATCTGATAACGATCTGGGGGCTCGACCTTAACACTCTAGACGATATTTTGGCGCTAGGTGCTGATACTGAAGCGGGCGCGCTTTTATCGCTAGGTTCTGACCAGTCGATCTTATTGCAGGGTGTGACCCTGGATGAATTGGCCGCAGAAGATTTTTTATTGAACACGTTGCCCAGCGACCTGCTTGATGATGCCACCCTAAGCTTTTTTGATGATTTTAGCGATGCAAGCTCGCTAACCGATGGGACTTGGAACACCCAGCCCAGCAACGGGCACCCGGTGACCGCTTCGGTAAGCCATGGAAAACGCTATCACACTTATGTGGATCAATTCTCGCAAACTGCCGACGGTACGCAATTTGGCATCAACCCCTTCAGTGTCCAAGACGGTGTGTTATCAATCTCGGCGCAGCCTACGCCCGCACATTTGCAAAATGTGATCGACGAAGAGTGGATCTCTGGTCAGTTAGAAACCCATGGGGCGTTTGCCCAGACGTATGGCTATTTTGAAATCCGAGCGCAAACCCCAAGTGGCCAAGGGTTTTGGCCGGCATTTTGGCTGCAGGCAGACAATTTTTCTTGGCCACCTGAGCTTAATTTGATTGAGCAATTGGGTGACGAAACCCATGTGTTTCGCGCGGGCGCGCATGCCTCGATTTGGGGCCTGCATGTAAAGGTAAACCAAGAGCACATGGTGCCGGACACCAGCGCCGGGTTTCACACATTTGGCTTACTATGGACACCGGAATCATTGACCTACACCTTTGACGGTCGTGTCATGTATGAAGTCGCGACCCCTGAAAGCATGCATGTGCCGATGGCGCTGCGGCTTAATCTAGGTATCGGCGGCTGGCGTGGTGCGCCGGATGAAACAACTTCGGCGGACGAAACTTTTGATATCGATTATGTGCGGGTATATGATATTCCGTCACTGCAAAATTTGCCCCGCAACACTGACCAATCTGCGTTTGGAGACACTTACCATGGTGTTTTAAACACGGCTGGATCTACACCTCTTCAGCTTTATGATGACCTGGTCATTCGCAGTGCTGATCTGGGCGGAATCGCGTCGCTTTCTTTAGTCGATAACAGCACAGCAACTCTTGTCGGCAACGAGATAGCCAATACGTTCACGGGCAACGCCATGGGCACTGTCATGAATGGGGCAGGGGGTGATGACACCTTGATCGGGCTTGCCGGCGACGACTATCTTATCGGGGGCACTGGTCATGATCGGTTGGATGGCGGAACGGGCAATGATACTCTGGTGGGCGGTCTGGGGGACGATACCTATGTGTTGCGCCGCGGTGATGGTGCTGCGAACCCCAACGGCGACTATATAATTGAAAGACCCGACGAAGGGTTTGATCGGATTGTCTTTGAAGATATTCGCTCTGATCAGGTGCACAGCTATGTAGAGTGGGCACGTTGGCATATCGTTGTGCAAGGCAGCGGTGGTCTAGAATACTTCAGCTTGCAAGTGTCACCTGGCATCGGTGGAACAGACATTGGTACACGTCTTGAGCAAATAATTTTTTCTGACGGTGTGGTCTGGGATCTCACTGCTGGGCTGTTTTTGTCTGGTGATGCGAATGACAACTCCAGCACTGGCTCAAGCTTTGCAGACACTTTGTTGGGCGGTGCTGGCAACGACAGCCTGTTTGGCATGAATGGCAATGACAGCATGGACGGAGGCGCCGGGGTTGATGATGTCTATGGCTGGAAAGGTGACGATTTTATAAAAGACACAGGTTCAGAAGGTGGGGACAGGCTGTTTGGAGAGGCCGGTAATGACACGATCAAGGCTGGCGCGGGTTATGACAGTCTATATGGTGGTGACGGTCGAGATTTTTTATACGCGAGCAGTGATGGCGACATCCTTTTTGGCCAAGCAGGCAACGATGTGATGAAGGGCAAAGGCGGTGCTGACACGTTGGATGGTGGCGAAGGTAATGACAAACTGATTGCTGGATCCGGGGACGACCTTTTGCTTGGCGGGCTTGGCGCTGATCGACTGTCAGGTGGCAATGGTGCCGATACACTGTTGGGCGGTATGTCTAACGATAAGCTAATTGGTGGAAGCGGCGATGATTTTCTAAACGGAGGCGCTGGAAAAGACACCTATCGAGGTGGGGATGGGAATGATGTGTTTCACTTTAAGTTCGACGAAATACAACGAGACATCATTTCTGATTACCAAGAGGGTGATCGGATCGAAATCGACCTTCCGGGGACTGCCGATGATGTCTCAGTCACCTTCGAAGGTAAAGTGATCTATCTCGAGCTGCTGTCCACTGGTGAAACAGTCATATTACGGGCAGCGAATGTCACCTATGATGATTTGATTTTCGTTTGATGGAGGATGGGGCGCAACCCAGTTTAGAATGTGCCGCGTTAGAATGTGCCCGGTGACAATCAAATAGCGTGTAATCAATATTATGTGTTTTTGCGACGCACAGAGCCCCCCTATGGTGCGGATGTCATTGGTCTCTGAGGGGCTAATTGGTGTGCGACTTTTCTCTGGAGCGTTTGGCTGGCAATGCCAGTTCGGCATGGTTGCCGTATAGCTCGGCCTGACCTGCCCCTAGAACCCCGGAGCAGATCCCGCGGTGCAAAGCGCATCGCAAGCGCCAGTACATACGCTGATCTTGCTTCAGACTGACAGCGCCGCGCAGTATACAATAGAGACTCTTGACTGCAGCAGAAGCTAGTAATGAGACGCGGGTACCTCGAGTTACCGCACCAGAGACATAGGATTGCCCCATACGAAACCGGCGATTGAGCAACCATTCCGTGCTGAGACGCGAGGGCGGAACCTGTTCTAGCAAGATCGCATCGGGCGCAATGACAAAACAAGCGCCCAAGCGATTTAGCCGGAAAAAGAATTCGGTATCTTCGCCCCCTGATTTACCGCGAGCAAGCTCAAATCGTTCGCCTTGCCAAGACGTACCGGCCCATCTCAAAAGTGCGTTGCCTGTGCTGCCGGTCTGAACTTTGCCTCCCCGAGGCAAGGGGATTGTAGAATGAATGTCCAGGTCGACCATCCATTGCGGGGTTGTGTTGTCATAAATAGCTTTTACATAGCCGAAAACACCGTCTGCCTCTGTCTCGCAGGCGCGAGAATGCAGTTGTGCAAGCCAGTTTGGTGGTGCGATTTCGTCATCATCAAGTAAGGCGATCCAGTCGGCATCTGGATCTGCTGCGTCTAGGCATGCATTGCGGGCGATTGAAATATTTCTTGCTGGAGCATGCACATAGGTAATTGGAAAGTCGACTTCCTTCGCAACTTCAGAAATCCGTGCCTCCGCAGATGGTGTGTCATCGTTGTCAGCGACCACCAAGTGGATAGAACCAGGAAGGTTCGTTTGTTCGGCCAGTGACCTGATTGTTGCGTCGACATGTGTACGACGAAATGTGCATAGCAAAATATTAATGTTCGACAAATGTGCATTCCACAAATGGTTCAACGTACATGGGCTTGCTTCAGATCGCTGCTTGGGTGTTGCGGTTCTTGAAGAATGCCCTGATCGAATGCGGCACCAATGGGCAAAACTTGCATGCCAGAGTCCACCACGGCCGCGACAGTGGCCTCAAAGTTTTTTGGGGATACACCGAAATAGCTATGATCCACTTGGATATCGTGGGTCAAAAAAATAACCCAGGCCTGCTGGTTTTTGGCTGCGGTGATCCAATACTCGATGGGCCGCTCCTTCAAAATATGTGCTTCGAGGCTAACGCATTTGAGCAAAGCTCGGTCTGTCTTTTTGGCGTTCACCCCGGCCCATGCTCCGCGCGACACAGGAAACCGCTGTGACGCACACCGTTTGACCCTTGGACTGACATCCCCAAAGGGATAGGCATGCACTTGTGCTGCGGGAAGCCCGAGAGATTTGAAATACCCCGCATTGTCGTCAAATTGTTTCCGCATTTCAGCAACAGACAATTCCGGCAACCGCGCGTGGTCGGCAGTGTGGCAGCCAATTTCATGACCTGCTTCCGACAATTTCATCAGATCTTCGGTATCAAACTGGCGCACTCCGTCAACAGTTTGACCTGCGTATGAGGCACATGGAAAAAAAGTCCCACGCAGGTTCTGCTCCTCAAGGATGCTGGCACCAAAGGTCGCTGCGCTCTTTGGGAAATCATCAAAGCAAAAGCTCACCATACCCTCAGGAAAGGCTGTGTGAACAGGATGTTGCACAAAACCGCGTGCTGCATGATGTGCGATGCGCTTAGCAAGAGAAGTCATTTCTGATCATCCATAGCCAGATCCATCATGAATTGCACTTCAATTTGGTCGTTGCCCGATCCACTGGCTGCCCTCTTTTTTCTCGCGGGGTTGTTTTAAGAAATTTCCGTGTATTGATTTTAAACTGATACTTGCAGATACGCTGCTCAAAAAACAGCAATTATTCGACCAAGTGTGACCACCATCGGTGACGGATTGTGAAATCTGTCGTCTAAGGGATATGTAGGTCATCAGATTTCGGAGTTAATCGCTATCTAAACAAAGAACGTGTTCCTAGTTCATCACAACCACTGAGAATTGGACAACACGAAGCTCAGGTATAGATTGCTGGGCGTAAGGCGTGGAAATGGCATGGCATTTAAATTTGTGAACCGGATGATGGGTGGCGCGAATGCCCTACAGCGGAGCGTAAGCTCCCCTCCTCGGGCGGATTATGACTTTGTCGTTATCGGCGACATTCATGGGCGGGTGGATTTGCTAGAGCAGATGCTGCGGCTTTTGGAGCATGAAACCTCTGACCTGCCCCTGGTTTTTGTCGGGGATTATATTGATCGGGGTCCGGACAGCGCGGCGGTGCTGCGCCTGTTGCAGGATCTGCCCGGCGCAACCTGTCTGATGGGCAATCATGAACGCATGTGTCTGAGCTTTCTGGATCAGCCCAATCGCAATGGCGCGCGCTGGCTGCGCTATGGCGGGCATGACACATTGGCCAGCTATGGGGTGGCGGTGCAGCAGGACAATCGCTTGCGGGCGCGGGATCAGTTGATTGATGTTATGGGCGAAGACAGCATCCATTGGATGCGGGCTCTGCCGCTGTTTGACCGCAACGGCAATCTGTATGTCACCCATGCGGGGGCAGACCCGCGGCAGGACATTGAACTGCAGGATGAATCCACGCTGATCTGGGAGCATCCAGAGTTTACGCGACAGCCGCGCAGCGATGGGGCCTGGCTGATTCATGGCCACACCATTGTGACGCAGCCTTTGGTGCAACAGCAGCGCATTGCCATCGACACCGGGGCCTATGTCACAGGGCGCCTGACGGCGGCGGTTTTTGAAGCTGGAAACATGCGGTTTGTGCAAACCACATAGGGCACCCGTTCTTGGGGCTGCGGGCTGCGCTGCAACTGCAAAGGCACGGCTGTGAACGATTCGAATTAAACTGTCCTTGATCAGACCTGTGCCGTGGCCGTCTAACAATCGGCAACTATATGCCCAATTTCCGCCTTATTGTTTTGTTTCCCAAGCTTGTACAATGTGTTTCCACTCTGTATTCAAAGGGCGTTGGCTGGTTTTTTGGGCTGGCTTTTAAAAAGATGTCCGCCGGGCCTTAAGCGTATAAAAGGCCCATATATGTCAATAAACAAGGGGTTTTTGTCTCGGATTGAGCCAGCATCGTTTGTAAGCCACATCTTTTGCGGTCGCAGCAATTTTGCTGCAGCTGCACAAAAAACACGCTTTAAGGTGAATCTACCGGGGCCCTTTTCTCTGAAAGACTTGCACTTTAATATGAGTGCCACATTCTTGCCATAGAGCGAGATGGCAACGACATCGAGTTAGTTTGTATGAATTTGGTTTGTGACTGGGTAAAGAGCCCATGTTTGACTGTCGTGAAGGGATAGAGAATGGACTTTTCAGAAGCACATGTGAAAGCCTATAACGACCGCGCGAAAGAACGTGTACAGGTAAGAAAAACGCGCGTGAAACGTGTGATTGATCTTATGCTGGCAGTGTTGATCCTGCCGGCGATTTTGCCGGTGATTGCGGTCCTGTATGTCCTGACGCGCCGTGATGGTGGCCCTGGCTTTTTTGGCCATGTGCGCGTTGGTAAAGATAATAAAGAATTCCGCTGCTGGAAGATCCGCACCATGGTGCATAATGCCGAAGCGGTGCTGGAAGACTATCTGGCGTCCAACCCGGAAGCGGCCGCAGAATGGAACCGGGATTTCAAACTGACCAATGATCCGCGCATTACCCGTCTGGGGCGTATTTTGCGCGAAACCAGCCTGGATGAGTTGCCGCAAATCTGGAACGTTTTGCTGGGTGAAATGAGCTTTGTTGGCCCGCGCCCTGTGACCCGCAAAGAGATGGACAAATACCGAGGCTATGAATGGTGCTACCTGTCTTCCAAGCCAGGCATCACCGGTCTGTGGCAGGTCTCTGGCCGCAATGATGTCGACTATGACGAACGCGTGCAGATGGACATGGAATATGTCACCACCCAGTCTGTGGTGGGCGATCTGAGCATCATCATGCGCACTGCAGGGGCCGTGTTAAACCGCACCGGCCGTTAGGATAAAGCGCGAAAATTCGCGCTGAATTCAACCTGATATCATCTAAATATTTCCCAAAAATCCGCCCCAATCTGGAGGCGGATTTTTTTTCTGTCTCCGGGGTAAGGGGCTTTGGTTTCTGATCCGGCCAGCAGCGATTCGTTTGTGGGGAAACGATATCTTAACGATCCGGGTGAGAGCGGCCTAAACAGCGGGCAAAAGCGCCTGTCAGACGTGAAACACTCTGTTTTATCTGCGGCAACAATGAGGCTGAAATGTGACCAAAGCGCGCGCCTTTTTTCTCTTTGTGTCGGTTTTCGCGACGCAGGAAATCCAACGTGAGACTCAACCTAAGATTGATGATGCGGGTGCAATCTTGTGACGGCATTGCAGCACGGTCGACTTCGATCCCGCACATGTCTGTGGGGCTGGGTTCTGCCCTGTGATCAGCCTGCGCTTTGGGAGAGGGTCTCTGGGGCGTCAGCGAAATTTTGTTCAAAACCAACTCCCCCAGAGAATTGCATAAATCAAAAAGTGTTAACCTATTGGGAAAACATCAATAAATTAGCAGGTTTATCTCAATTTGAGCGTAGATTATTTCCAATGCGGGCCGCCCGAAGGATTTCATCTGGGCCAAACAGCCCCCGGCAGATCTGCGCAATTGAGCTGCGGAAAATGGCTAGGGGTTTGCATTGCAAACGAAAATCCAGGACCGGGGCTGCGCTTTGCATGACAGGTTTCACGCGAGTCCCGTTAAAGGAGAGAGTGTCTAATTGTGACACGGCCAAAGCGGTAATTGCGGCCTCTGCTTATTCACGCCAGAGAGACAGCAGCGGTTTGATTTGATGAGGGTTTCTTAAAAAAAAATGCTCTGAAAATATGGCGAAAATGTGTTAAATATCTGGTTGAGCGAACAGGTCTCATATACTATCAAATTCATAATGTTTCATAATGTAACGGAGGGTAATTTAATGACTATTACAGCTGACAACTCAGGTAACGTAATTATTGGTGACAATGATGGTTCCGTTGTACGTGGCCTTGGCGGCGACGATTTTCTGTCCGGTAAAGGCGGCGAAGATTATATCCGCGGCGGCGAAGGCAACGATGTTGTCAAAGGCGGCAACGGCGACGACATCCTTGCAGGCGGTGGCGGTGACGACACTCTGAACGGTGGCGAAGGCGCAGACAAATTGTCCGGCGGCGAAGGCAATGATAAATTGGCTGGCGGCATGGGTGATGACACTCTGTATGGCGGTTCTGGCGACGACAAATTGTTCGGCGGTTCTGGCTCAGACACATTCGTGTTCGGCGACGACTCTGACGGCAACTCCAAAGTTGCTGACTTTGACAGCAGCGAAGATGTCCTGCGTTTGGAAGATGGCATTTCTGTCACTGACGCAACAGAAACTGCTAAAGGCGTTGTGCTTGAGTTGAGCACAGGCGGCACAATTCTGTTCTCTGGTACAGATGCATCTGACTTTGGTGATTACTTCATCTAAGAGATACGTTTCAGAGTAGTCTGAATATTTAGAGCACCCCGGGGTAACTCGGGGTGCTTTTTTTTTTGGGGGCGGTGGACGCACCCGCCTCTTGAGACCCTAAGAGCAAAGAACGTCCATATTTTCCGCAGATACGATCATACTTTGTGTCAGACCTTTAGGTCTCGCATTTTTTGATTGCGCTTAGGGCTCAAATCCTTGGCTATTTTCACAATCACGACGCTGGATCGCCATAAAGCTGTGCAAGAGGGATTGGACAAGCGACAAACTCGTGTTCAGACCGGCTTGCACCCTTGTTGGGGTTTGCTACATGTCGAGCCCATCCGCATAAGGTTTGTTGTACTATTGGTTTTGACAGATGTGATGCAGCCCAAGCTGTATTGTGATGAAGGAGAGTAGATATGGCGCGTAAAGCTCCATTTAAAGAGCGCACAAAGCGGCGCTTGTCCATCCTCAGCGGCCGCGCCCGTCGCAGTTGGCCAGGCGCGGGTCCCAAGCATCGTAGCGTTTTCTTTCATATGCCAAAATGTGGTGGTACGTCTTTGTCCGAAGCGATGTACGCTACGGTGCCATTCAGCCAACGGATTGGCGTGATTGATGCGCATTCAACCCGTCGCGCTACAGCCATCTCATTGTTTGACAGAGATGATCTAACGCTTTGCCACGAAGACCAAGATACAGGGCAGCAGGTTTTTGATCTGCGAGAGCAGATGCTTTTGCAACATATGGCCTGGGACACGATGTTAATTCATGGTCATGTTCTGTGGTCTGAAAAAGCTGAAAAGCATTTTGGAGAAGCCTATAAATACGTGACTTTAATGCGGGATCCCGTGGCACGTACAATCTCAAATTTTCGCATGTCTCAGCGCACAGGTGTCACCGAGGGAGACTTAGATAGCTACCTTGAAACCGATGTGGCCCGCCGACAGGCACGGGTCTATCTACGGTATTTGTCTGGCCGCAATGATATCACCGATGAAGAGGTTCCCGAGGCGCTGGAACTGGCTAAGGCACGCTTGTCCAAATTTGCTTTGGTTGGTTTTCTGGAAGAAACGGATCGATTTTTCAAAGAGTATAAAGATCTGTTTGGTGTGACCTTGCGCATGTCGCAACTGAATGCCGCGCCTTCGCGAAACCCGGAGTATACTGATGCGCAGACGCGTCAGCTGATGGCCCTATGTGCCCCCGATATTGCACTATACGATTACGCCAAGACGCTTTCCTAAGAGGCTCAACCAACGCCATGTCCGTAACTGATACCTTCCCTGCACCCACTGGAGCAGGCCCGCGCCAAGGGTCTGTGAATACCTGGGCTTTGGTTGATATGGCTTTGTTGTGTTTGGTCATCTGTGTCAGCGCGGGATTTTTATCGCATTTGCGTCCGGTACAGTCCTTGATATGGCTGCTGTGCTATGCGCTGACGATGTTGCGTATTGGTATGTTGTGGCCTTATTTTTCGGCTCTGATCCTGCGCAACCGACTGATTTTCGTGTACCCACTGGCTTGTATGGCGTCGGTTTTATGGTCGCTTGAACCCAAAGTGACTCTTATCTCTTCGCTTCAATTGACAATGACTTTTGTGATCGCAACCTATTTAGGATCGCGTTATTCGCTGGTCGTGATTACCAAAGTATTGTTGATATTCTTATCGCTAGCGGTTGTGTTGTCGATGTTGCATTGGGCCACGGGGGTTTTCCCTTGGCCGCGCTTTAGCCGGGTTGGTGGTCTTGTCGGTATATTCACGCAAAAGAATATGCTGGGGCAGCGGGCATTGTTTTGCGCGATCATAATTTTTGCGGTTTGGTTGATGCCGCGGAGGCAGGTCAGTAATGGCATGAAGCTTTCTGCGATCGTGGTTTTTCTTTTGTGTTTGCCAGCATTGCTTTTGTCTCAATCCATCACGGCGATCCTTTTGATGCCCGTTATGCTGGGGTTTTTGGCGCTGATCTGTATTCGGCGTATCCCCAAGGGAGTTTCCGCCACTGTTTTGTTCGCGGGGGTTGTGATTGCAGCGATCGCGCCGGTGATCTTTGCAGCAGCCGGTACCAATCCAGTAGAGATGGTATTGGGAGCGTCTGGCAAAGATACCTCACTTACTGGGCGCACCGAGCTTTGGCATGTTGCGCGCGAAATCAGCGCAGAGTACCCCATCTTAGGGGTGGGCTACCGTGCGTTCTGGATCGCGCCGGAGTTCTTTAATGAGCGGCTCATGACACAACACGCAGGGGCCACAACCAGCACGTCATTTCATAATTTCCTTCACGAAATTCGCGTGGGCGGCGGCTTGCCAACGGTCCTGGCTGTGATTGGATTTTTGGCAACAACCACTTTGCGGTTATGGTTTTTATTTATACGAACCGGATCTGTTGTGGCGGCCTGTGGGATCACTCTTGTTGCTGCCAGCATTGTGGTGTCTTTGCTGACACCATCTTTAATTCGCCCACATGAGTTTATCATTGTGGTTTTGACCATGTATGCAGTGTCTGCCCAAGAAGACTGGCGTGCCTTAAGCTATGGCAAAGAACATTTTTTTGAGAAGGCCCAAAAAAGTCCTCTATTTAAATCATCGCGTAGGACACAATAAATTCGACGGATGTGGAAAAACTATCTACTGTAAATACGATTTCTAGGGCGTGAGAAAAAGGTAATGCACTTGGTCAAGCGACGAACGAACCAGTACAGAAACAGGCCATTCTCTGCTAAGGCACAACGATTGGGGCACTTTAAGATGCGATTGAAATTTTTTGTTTTATGTCTTGGCCTTTTGGCAAGCCCATCTTTGGCGGATGAGCCTTATAGACTGGTTCCCGGCGACCGTGTGGTGTTGAGCTATAATTTCCTCCAACATGACAAAACTGCTGAAGTCGACCTGGACGGAAACATTCGGTTACTTGAGTTGGGAAATATCCCGGCAGCTGGTGAAACCTTTGATGAGGTTCAAAATCACATCATTTCTGCAATGCTTCAGGGGGGGTTTAGCGGAATTCCTTCAGTTTCGGTTGAAATCGCAAGCTATGCCCCGGTGATTGTTTCTGGTTTTGTCGAGCGAGGCGGTCTCTATGACTATGTGCCAAACATGACTGTCGGCGTTGCACTGGCAATTTCTGGTGGTGTGGGTTCGTCTGAAACACCAAACATAAATGTGGATATTGCAGCCCTGAATGCGCAGCGACGCTCCCTTACGTTGGCGGAGCAAATCGCGCGTAATGTCGCCCAGATCGCGCGTCTTGAGGCTGCCATTTCCAGCCCCACAGCAGAGGTAGAACTGTCAACGGCGCTACGTGTTGAAGTGCCACGCCAAGAGATATCGGGTATGGTAGATCGCTTGGCGGTCGAAGCAAAAATTTTACGCAGTGAGCGCCAAACCTCTGAGGTCTTATTGGCCACTTGGGAAAAAGAGATAAAAGACAGCCAGCGACAGATTGAACTTTTGGACGAACGGGCGGCGCTGAAGGCCGATGTGATCGCCAACATTTCAAAAGATCTAGATGCGGCGCGCAGCCTTCAATCACAGGGGCTTGCGACCAATACACGGACGTCGGCGTTGATCCAACGCTTGGCGGATGAACGCGAAGATCTTTTGGCCATTGAAACCGCTAAGGTAAATGTAAGTCGCAGCAAGTCTGGCGCGGAACGTAACAGCAAAAGATATGTATCTGATCTGCACCAAAGCCATCTGGAAGAGCTGCGCGATGTGCGCAATGACTTGGCTCGTATTCAGCGCGACTACCGGTTTGCCCTAAATGAGGTTTCCCTGTTGAACAGCGAAGGGAGCAGCCTGCCTATTCTCGAAGGCCTTTCGTTATCTTATAGCCTACAAGGACCACGGGTAGATCGTATCGCGCAACAAGACATTGATAGTAACACACTCTTGCTACCGGGGGATATTCTGGTGGTCGAGGCCTTGTTAGGTGCTGATGAAGGCTAAGTTCAATTCCATGTGAGCCAAAAGGCGCTTCCTATAGTGTCCAATGGGGAAAGGGTTGCCCAGTCATCTTGCGGAAGCGCGCGGTGTCACTGGCCAGTTCTTGACGCATATTTTCCAGTAACTCACTTGAAAATTCAGTAGGTTGTCGTGCTTTCCCAAAGGCCAGGGCCCCTCGAATTTTGTTGCGAGTCTTACGGCTTATCAACCCAGCCAATTTACGGCCCCGAGGTGACTGTGCAAAGCGCAGGATGGGGGCGGGTACACGCGACAATTCCGTGCTGTCGTTTTGGGCACCATTGTTTTGGATTTGAAGTGGGCTTACTCCGATATGCGCCGTAATCTCATTTAGGGCAGCCTGTGGATCTTTGATCATCTCCTCAAAATCCAAGATCAAAATTTGCTCCAGCTTAAAGTGGATCAAATAGGCCTCCAGTTGGCGGGCATAGTGACTGGCATCCATGATATGATGGTATTCATGACTGTTGTGGAAATCGGCCATATCCGGGTCTAATTCCCCCATGATAAAGCTATGTTGAAACTGTGATTTAGCGCGTTTGACTGGATCTCGTACGATAAAGATCAAACGGGTATCCGGGCAAGTTTTCGCAATACGCTCTGGTACCCCAGGAAAATCACGGCATTTCGTATAATTTGGACTGGCTTCACCACGAGTGCATTGCTCACTGGTAAACTGGCTAGAATACCACTCAAGTCCCTGCCCCCAGTTCTTTTCCGCAACAAAGAAATCGGTTTCTTTGTCGCGTGACATGTTGATCTCTGGGTGCTCCGCCAGATAACGATACAATGTGGTGGTCCCAGATTTCATGGCACCAATGATAATGAAATCTGGCAAAAGAAGAGGCTGTGTAATCATCTGATATTACTCGGTATGCGTAGGGCTGCCAAAAGGCAGCAAGGTTAACTTCCGTAAAGGGTGCGTTGGCGTATGTTCAAACAGCCTGCACAAACACCGGCATGCATAGTCCCGCGCATCAGCCAAAAGGCACGGCGGCCTTTATTTCTAAAAATCAAGCCTGCACGAGAAAAGCTATAGGTCGACTTCATGAATGCCAGCAATAAAAGTTTGAGCCGGGCAGTTCGGCTAGGTGCCGAGACCGCATAGCTTTGGCCAATGCGAAAGCGGCGGCGCAGCAACCAGTTCAGGCTGAGGCGCGCAGGCGGCACATCTTCGCTGACAATAGAGGCGTCTGCGATGGCATATGTGGCCCCCATCTGGCGCAGGCGGAAGAAAAATTCCGTATCTTCGCCGCCAGATCGACCCCGTTCCAGCGCAAAACGCTGATCTTTCCACGGGGCATCGCCCCAGCGCAGCAGCGCATTGCAGGTATGGCCGGTTTCCACCACCCCGCCGCGCGGGGCGGCAAATTGGGAATGAAAGTCACCTTTGACGATCCAGCTGGGCGCATCCGGCCCGTAATTGGCCCGGCTATGGCCAAAGACCGCATCGGCCCCGGTTTCACCCTGTCGCGCCACAAGGGCTGTCAGCCAGGTGGGTTCGACCACTTCGTCGTCATCCAGAAAGGCAATCCAATCGCCATCAGCCCTGTCCAGCCCGGCATTGCGGGCAATCGAGATATTGGCCCCGGGCGCGTGTGTATAGGTGACGGGCCGCGTCATTGTGGCGGCGGTGCTTTCCACCCGCTCTTGGGCGGTGGGGGTATCGTCATTGTCGATCACAATGATATGCAGCTCGGCCCCTAGGGGCAGCTCTGCGGCCTCGATTGATTTCAGGGTTTCCACCACAAAGGGGCGGCGAAAGGTACAGATGCAAATATCGATCTTCATGCGGTCGGCCCCTTTGTCAGATAGCGTTGGATCAAGAACCCCGCCCCCCATGTCTGATGCATCGCCAACAGCGCTGGCCCGGCCCAAAGCGCACACAGGCTGCGGTGTTTCATAAGCAATTGCAGCGATATTGCCGCCAACAGGCCCAGATACAGCAAGGGCAGGATCAATAGCACAGGCAAAACGGGCGACAGCAAGATCGACACAAGGTTCACCATGAAAATCACCGGCGGCACCATCTGGCGCAGCTTAGGCCTCATGCCATGGGTTTGAATGGTCTGGGCCCGGCCCTTGCCATAGCGCCAATATTGCTTGGCCAATTTACCCAAGCTGGGCCGCATCACGTAATCCAGACGGATGGTGGCATCCAGCCAGATTTTGCCCCCGGCCAACCCAATGCGGTGATCCAGCTCAGCGTCCTCATTGGCGACAAAGCCCACGTTATAGCCGCCAACCTTGCGCCAGATGTCCAAATCAAAACCCGCGTGGTGCCCGTGTTCCACATAACCAGAGACTGTTCCGCCGCGATGGCCCGATCCGCCAGAGCCAAGCTTTGTGTCCAGCGACCAAGCTGATCCGCGTTGAAAACAGCTGTCGCCGACGGAATCCATCACCGTGGCCAGGGCGGCCACATCATGCTGCAGCAGGCTGTCTGCCACCCGCAGCACATAGCCCGGCTTGTAATGGGAATGCGCATCCACCCGCACCAGAATGCGGTGCTGAGGTTCGGCGCAGTCGCTCACCACTTTGTTGACCGCAGCGGCCTGTAATTTGTCTGGGTTGTCGATCAGATGAATGTTTGGGTGACGCGCGCCATAGTCCCGTACGATGTCACAGGTGGCATCGCTGCTGCCGCCATCGGCCACCACGATTTTCACCTCTGCCATCTGCGGCGCATCCACCAATAGCGCCTCTAGCGTATCAGCAATATGAGCGGCCTCATTCAGGGTGGGAATGGCCACCAGAATGGTTTCCGGGCTGGCATGGGTGCAAAGATAATCCATCTTACACACCGCCATTTGCATGGGTTTGAACCGTCATGATGACATCCTGAATATCGCCATTTGATTGCACAAAGTCCCGATCCGCGCGATCCAGCAAGGCCTGGCCTTTGGCTGTGATCGTCTCGATATCTAGGCTCTGTATCAGCGCAATCAGCTGATCAGGCTCTGCAACCTCAATCGCCCAGCCCAGATCATCCTCGGCCACGCGACGCCCGGTTTCCGTGCTGGCAACAGCAATACAGGGACAACCGGCCCAGCTGGCCTCATAGATGCGGTTGGGCAACAGCCAATCCGAGTTATTGCCGGTCTGCCAAAGGTCCTGGGCCCAGACCACATCGCAGCTGCCATAGATCTGCGCCAGATCCTGCGGATAGTCATAGGCACCATGATAGACCATATTGGCGCGGGCGTTCAGAACCTCGTCAAACCCCGGCAGCGCATGGTGATGCACAATACCGTGGATATGGATTTCAACCTGTGCGCCCAGTTGATCGGCCACCGCCGCCAAGAGTTTCAGACTGGGGGCGCAGCGAATGGTGCCAACCCAGCCAATCCTGATCGGTTGATCCGGGTTGCGCGGCGCGCGGGTTTTGGGGCGGGCGGGCAAAGCGGCCCCGGCGGCCAGTTTGTTTTCCCAAAGCGCCCAAGGCCCGTCATAGCCCTGCAGAGGCTCAAAATACTGTCTGATAAAGCCCGGAGAGGACACCACCAGCATCTGGGTGCGCCGCAGCAGAAACCGCTCGGCGGCGCGCATCAGCCGGCTTTTGGCCCCATCACCGCACAGCGATCCGTTGATATCCAGACATTCATAGACCAGCGGGGTCTGGCGGGCCCCGGCCAGAACGCGTGCCGCCCAGGCGATGGCCAGCATGTCTAGATTGCGGGCAAAGATCATATCCGCCTGCTGAATACGCGCCCGGTGGCGGGCCATCTTCAGGATGGATTTCGCCACAACCATCACCCGTTTGGGCAGGTTTTCATTTTCGGTGTCGTAAAGATGGGTGTTGGGCCAATCGGGCTGAAAATCTGCATTCATATTGTCACGCCGCATCGTAAAGCTGTGCACGTTATGGCCCAGGGCGGCCATGGCGCGAATGCGGCGGATCTGCGAAATCTCGGCCACGTCAAAGCCAAAAACCTCGATCTTGGCGGGGGTGCCCAACATGGCCGGTTGAATGTCAGCGTTTTGCAAGACTTGGATCCTGAGGTTGGGTTGTCTGAGGCGGGGCTAGAAAAAGCCTATTTAGTCTCTTTTGCAGCGGATATTCCATATGGCGATACAGCCAAAGCCCGAATAGCGAAGCGAGCCCCAAACTCAAAGCAATAAATCCAAAGGCCATGGTCGTATTATGCAAGCTTGGCATCCTGATCCAGATCTCAGTCAACGGCAGCAATACAAATAGATGAAATAGATAGATTGCATAGCTGGCATCGCCCAACTTTTCAAATAAGGGGATATGGCGCACATAGGCCCCTAATCCCGCCATGCCCAAGGTGATCAGAACCGCTGGTCCCCCAAAGCCAAGCGTGCGGCTCCAATGATCGCTTGGGTCCACCGAAGACCCAAAATAGGCCAAAAGAGCAATGCCCATCAACGTCAGCCCCAAATTGCGCATCAGGCCTCCGGGGCGGCGCATCCAAAGTTCCGCAATCAGACAGCCGCTTAAAAATTCCAACAACAGTGGGCTACTATAGGTCACGGCCCAAGCCTGTGTGGGCGGGCTGAATGTGCTTAGGCTCACAACCGACACAAAAGCAATGGTCAGAGCGCGCAGGCGCAGGTGTGCAGGCAGCCATAAAGCAGCGCCAAAGACTATGTAAAAGAACATCTCATAGTTCAGCGTCCAGCCTGGTACCAAAACCGGCCAAATACGATCTGGAAAGGTTGGGCTGTAATGGGGAATAAAGCTCAGAGATTGCAACACATGCGCAGGGGTGATGGTGATCCAGCTATAGCCAAGGATAAGGTTCACAGCGGTCCAGGCCAGAATGGCAATCCAGAACGGCGGAGCTACACGGATGATGCGGCGGATCACAAAACCGCCGGCTGTTGTGCTGCGATGGCGACTAATGCTCCACATGATGAAGCCACTGATCACAAAAAACAGGTCCACACCAGCATGGCCAAAATTCAACACGCTACTGACACCATCAGGCAATGACGGTTCTACGCGTTTTCCCGCATGCAATGCTACGACTGCCAGGGCCGCCAAAGCACGCAAATACTGAATTGTATATACTCGGTTCATCGGGCGTATCATGCTCCTGCACCTAGGGCTTGCCCTGACTGTAGCTGAGCCTCAAGGGAGAGGTCTAAGAGTAATAGTAATCGGCGATCTCGTGCCGGTTATAGGATCGATATTTCAGCAGGTTCGCTCTAGTATATAGCGCGCCAAAAAAATCTTCACTGCGCAAGCCACTTTTCTTAAGCGAGGCAATCACCTGATCTTGTGGAGTTGCCCCCCATTTGATCACATAGATCAAGCGGTCACATAGCTTTGCAAGCATTTGCGTATCTGCGGCACCCTGTATGGGGGGAAGATCAACGATAACGTAATCAAAATGTTGCTGAAGATGTTTTACCAACGCGTCGAGGTCGTCCATACCCCGCGGGCTTGGTGGCTGAATGCTACCGAGTCCAAGATTTCCGATCAAAGTCAGGCCTGGAAATTCGGGAATAGGGGCCAGATTGGCCAATGACATATCTGGATTTTGCAAAAAACTTGCCAAACGGTTTTTCTTGGGCAAAACCGAGGCCACAAGGCGCGACATTTCATGCGAGATCAAATCTAGATCAACCAAAACAACTTTTTCATTTTGGCTGGCCAAATAGGTGGCAAGGTTAAACGCCGTCGTGGTTTTTCCCTCATCGCGCACAGATGAGGTCAGGCCCAAAACAAGCCCCTGCGCTGGTTCTGCAAATTGCCCTTTTTGCAGGGCCAACTTAACATGGATACTTCGCATGTTTTCCGCGCTGACAGAGGCCGGCCAAACAGAGGCAAAGTCTAGCTTTTGGGCTGCTTTTGACAGTTTCTTCCAACGTTGCCCACGGGGCTTGCGCTTGCCACCGCTTGGGTGTGCCGCTCGTTTGTCAGAGTCAAAGGCAGGGATGACCCCTAAAAAAGGAATTCCCAGTTTGCGCACCACATCCGTATGCGAGCGGAAGCTTTGATCAAAGGCTTCTAGAAAGAAGATCATCGTTACCGCAAGCAACACCCCACCAACGGCGGCCAACATGACAACTTGCTTAGATTTAGGTGACGATTTTGAATCTGGGGCAACCGCCCATGCAATAACCCGCGCAGAGGTCGCATCAAAAGTCAAAAGCTGCGACGTGCTGTTGAATTCCTCAAGGAGGCGTTCGTACAGTTCTCTTTTGGCGTTGGCTTCACGTTCGAGGTTACGTAATTCCAGGGTTTTTTCGGTATCGTCACCATATTGGTTTCGTAATTCGTCGATGACATTTTCGGTGGCCTGTACTTCGCGGTTCATAGCCTGGGCCTGGGCGCTTAGGCGGGCTAAAACTTGGTGGTACTCTCCAAGAATCAAGGCGCGCGTCTGATCTTTTTGCTGGCGCACACCACGCACCGCGGGTGCGGTTTCGTCCCAGATCAACAGCAGTTCTTGCTCCTGTTGCTGCAGCTCGGCAAAGCGCGCTTCAAAGTCTGCAAGCGCCTTAGTGCGTTCCTCCAAAGGAATTTGCACGGATTCCACATCGTTAGCTGCAATTTGTTCTGCCAACTGTTCGACCTGAACATTCACGGTCAGCGCCTGGCCGCGCAAACGCACCAGCTCTCCAATCGCGGCATTCAAAGCAACCTCGGTTGGCAAAAGGGCACCTTCTGGGGTCAATAAATTGTTGGTGCGACGGTATGTGGCGACAGCGCCTTCGGCGCTTCGCACGCCGTCGCGCAGCTCTTCAATCCGGTCAGACAACCATTGTTGGTTGCGTTCAATCATTTTGAGGTTCTGTTTACCCGATTGCAAAAGATACTCTTGCATTAGAGTATTTACCGCTTTTGGCGCGAACTCGAGGTTTGCCGAAGAATAAGACAGATCAATTACAAAACTGTCGCCTGCGCGCTGTACTTTCAAACTTTGCACGAATTTCTTGCGCTGGGTTTCCAACCGACGTTCTGCGCGAAACTCATCGGACAATGTTGGGGTCTCTACTGCAGTGGTCCCGATGCCAAACAGCCCAAAGATTTTTTGGCGCAGCGAGGGGGGCAGCTCTGCATCACTATCCAAACCTAATGTGCGTAGTGCGTTGGTTGTGACTTCGCGCGATACAAGGACACGTAATTCACTATCAACGGTCAAGGCATCTGACAGCAAAAGTCCGGGCATCAACTGGCCATTGCCTTCGGGGTTTTGACCGACACGCGGGTCAATCAAAATGGCACCATTGGCAGTATAGATCGGAGTAGCGTTAAGAACGTAGAAAACCGCCAACCCGACCGAACCCAGCAGGAAAAAAACCAAAGTCAGCCAGCGACGACGTAGCTTTTGAACCACATCTCGGATTATGTCTCCTAGGTCGATAGAGGGTAGAACGGTGTCTCGATCTGAAGCCTCTAGGCGCGATGAAGGGGTTCGATCCCAATTCATTTTTTTAACCCTCAAAAACAACAGGTGTCAGCGAACTGGCCTGCATAAACAATCAATCCACACGCCGTGACCTACTGATGACCGCTTATGATACACAACAGCTCATGTTGCGATTTCTCTAGCCCATTCCAACTACTAAGCCAAACCACAATTCCGATTGCCGCAGCATTGTCCGGGTTTTGTGGTCAAACCAAGCATATCGGCCTTATGGTTGATCTTTTTGTGCATTTTTGGTTTTTTTTGTGCCCAAAAGTGTTTTCACAGAGGTTTCTACTTTGGCATCCTGCGCACTTACTTGGCGTAAAAGCGCTTGTTGCAACATATAACTTAGGCCCGCGCCAAGAACGGCACCACTTGCGCCATAAAGCCAGCCACCCAGAACAATGGCACCCACCAGGACCACAGAACTAATACCTGCGACCCAGAATACTGCAAATTGTCGACCCGTTACATTCAGGACAACTTGGGCAGGGCCAAACAGCGCATCTGCTGCAGGGACCAGCATTAAAATCAATAATGGATAAAATGCGGCTGTATAAGCGGCCCCAAACAGGCTGAGGCCCCATTTTCCCAGTAAGGTGACGATTGCGACGCCTAAAACAAGGGCCCCCAACTTCAATTTTGCCGAGTTTTTGATCAACTGCGTCACCCGCTCAAAACTATGATTTTGCAGGGCATGGGACAACTGAGGGCTCAGCGAAATATCAATGGCTTTCATGCTAAAATAAATCAAACTCATCACAGACATCGCCAAGGCCACATAGCCGACTTCGGCCGGATTGAGCACCAAGCCCGCACTAACCACGACGATATGTTTCAGGTTGTCGCGCAGCACCAAAAGCGGAGCCATCATTGCCCCGGTGTACAACCATTTACCTGCTTCCCCGTAATCAGGGGCCGCGCTACGGGTAAAGGCAAAGGTTTTGCGTAGCAAAAATGCCTGTACCAGAGCCGTCATCACAAATGCGACCAACATCAGAAGCATTAAAAGAGTAGGTCCCGGCGTGCGGCCGCTCAACCAAACCGCGGTGAGCAAGGCACAAATGACAGCGGGTCGTACCAACATGATAGGCAAGCCGCCGCGCAAAACTTGGCCAAGCGCTGTCGCATGGCGACCATAGACCCGCGTCAAGGCCACGACAGGGGCCGCGACAATTGCCAAAACCAGAACTTGAGTTGTTTGCCCTGATTGATCTAAAAGTCCAAACCACCAAGCGCCGCCCATCAACAGGGCTGAAACGCCAGACAGCACCACAATTGTTGTACGGTTAAAGCGAATGAAACCGGCAGCAAGCCCGGATCGATCTGTTTTGTGGTATTGAACAAGATATTTGATAGAGCCAGATTCAACATTTAAGGCCAAGCCAATGGACAATAGCATTGCCCAGGCAAATCCGGTCATCACCAGGCCGAATTCCATTGGCGTCGCAATGCGTGCCAACAAAAGCGTATACCCCAGCGTCAACAGGTTCCCGCCAACACGGCCGCCAACCAAAGACAGTGCTTTTTTGAAAATGCCTGCCAAAGAGGGTGATCCGTATGTTTCTGTCTTTTTTGATAGCTCGGCAATGTCTTGCGTATTTTTGGTCATTGGGTGGCACCACTCTGCCTAAAATGCTCGCAAGGTTGAGAACCCAAGGATTGGAATTCATACCAATCAGTACGGCTTGTTGAAAATCTATTCCTGCTGGCAATATACTAACCACGCAAGTGACGGCAATAAGGTCAGCACGGTTAAAATTCAACAATGATCGGTAAAATACCCATGCTCAAAAGCATTCTGCCTATTACGCTTGCACTGTTTCCAGTCTCAACACTTGCGGGTCCTGATTTATCAGACACAGTTCCTATTCTGGAGGAAACCTTTCGCACGGACCTAAATCGCTATGATGGCAAATCGGGCCTCTGGACAACCCTGCCCCGCCGTCAACTTTTGATGACCAATGCCGCCGAGACAGTATTTTTGGATTACGGCGTATTGGGCGCGCAAGCAGATTCCGATTTGCCGCCGGTACATGCGATCACAAGGCAGGGGCTCGCGTTGCGCAGCGTGGTCCTACCAGATCAGATAAAACCCACGCTAAACGAATATATGGCGATAAGCGGTCAAGGCAATCACGCCTCTAAAATCAAATATGCAACCGGCATGATTTCTACTTCTGATACCTGGGCCCAAAAGTACGGGTATTTCGAAGTAGAGGCGCGCATTCCACAGGGCAAAGGGCGTTGGCCAGCCTTTTGGTTGACTTTTGCTGGGCTCGGATGGCCCCCGGAAATTGATGTTTTCGAAGCCTATGGTGCCGGAATTGAACAACGCACCAAAAAAGACAATACATTCAATACGGCGGTGCATTTCGATACGTTTGACGCGGATCACAGACCGACACACGGTGTGAATATTAAAAATCCCTATGCCGAGAACGGCGACGATGGTGCACCACATGTCAAACAACGTGGCCTCCGTGATGTCTATGCCTTTCGCGAAACGCAAAATGCCGCCAAATATCTGGATGCAGATATCTACAATGACTTTCATACCTATGCGGCCATGTGGACGCCTGAAAGTATTACCTTTTATTTTGGGAAAGATCGCGACTCTTTAGCAGAGATTTACCGCGTACCCACACCGGATGATGCCAATGATCCGATGTATCTTATCGCCAATGATCAGTTTACGGCTCGGGGCGGTTGGTGGTCCCCGCGACACAATGTTTTAAATCAGGTTTTGGACCCCAATAACGCTTTTGTTCTGCGCAGCATCACTATGCGTGCCTTACTGCCAGAAGCTGAAATCCATATGAAAAAAGCTATGTCCCCCTTTGATCCAGGGGATAGCGTAATCTTTGACACCCGCGGAGATGATGTGATTATACCGGGCCCCGGCTTTGATATTATCAATCTATCACGCGGCGCGGATAGGCTCTACCTAACCCGGGGTCGCCAGAATAAGATCATCGATGGGTTTGGCCGTAATGACCAACTCATACTCGAAGGGTATCCGTTTAACGGGCCCCAGGATGTAATGGTGCGCCTCACAGAAGTTGGCGATGACGTCTGGCTGCCAAGCGGTGCCGATCCAGCTTGGCCGCATACCATTATTTTTCGCAACGCTAATTTGCGAGACTTTAGCGCCAAGCAGTTCACCCTACGCTGGCCACTTGGCCGTGACGTGCTCGCGGCAGTGGCGGCGCGCAAAAATAGCCCAGAAACGGACAAGGACGCGGATGGCGTTTTAACCGCTGTTGCTGCTGGCTCTTGGTTGCGTGACAGCGGCAATCCCGTGGTGATGCATGGCGGGCCCGGGCATGATAAATTCACCGTGGCACATCGATTTACCCAAATTTTTGAGGCAGAAGATGGCGGTGTAGACACTTTGATTGCTTGGACAGATTTCACCCTGCCAGACCATGTTGAACATGGCATTGCCCGCGCCGGGGGCACTCATCTGCGCGGTAGCCCTGGCGGGGATCGGCTTGAAGCTGAATCAGTACGCAACACACTAGAAGGCGGCGACGGTGATGACCTTTATGTCATTCAGCCGACCTCAAAAACCGTGACGGTCAAAATTGATCTTGGAAGGGGGCATGATCGGTTGCGCGGCTTTGGCTCTGGCCATCGTCTTGCACTGACCCCTGCCCTGCAGGCCAGTCGCGTGAATTGGAAAGTCACCGAACGACCAAGTGGCGTACTTATTGAATTTGGACCCGATCAAAGTCTATTTATCGAGGGGGCCACCCGCGCCACAACAGACCCGGTGCTGGGTCTGTTATAAAGCGCGCCAATCTTGATGCCTCTATGCCCTAGCCTTTGTTCGCACGTGGATAGGGGCCGGGGGCTATATCGGTCAGACCCAGAAATCCGAGCAACCGCCCGGTGTCAGCCTCTTTGCTGGGGTCCAACTCAAAAAAATCGTTGGGCCGTTGCGCAAAATAGCTGCGAATTTCAGCGTTGCGCCGCTGATAGGCGGCGATCAGAAAATCCCGGTCAAAAGCCATATCCCAGCGCACTACGGCATGCCCCTCTTGTTCCTCGACCAGCAAGCGCCGCATCAATTTATGCACATAATCACGGTGCAGATATTGGGTCTTACCCAGAAAGCTTGCCTCAGAAAATGTGGTTTCATCCTCCAAATCAAACTCTCGCTGATAGAACTTGATATAGCTGTCCACCCATTTTTGCGGATCGCGCACCGTCAGAATGAATTTGCTGCCGGGAAACAGCGCATCGCAGGCCACATAAGTGTTGTTTTGCGAAAATGGCAGATCCTGAACCGCATCGAAATCTGCAATGAATTTACGCATGATATTGTAATCTTTGGCCTCGATTACTGCAGCCAGCAGCGCTTCTTGCTCCAGTTGCTTTGGCATGCGAAACCCGCAATCGCGCAGCACCTGTTCCAAAGTTGTGGTGGCGGTTTTGTTAAAGCCCACTCCAAAGACTTTGTTAAAGTCAGTATTCGCCCGGCCAGCGGCATTGCGCTGTTCATAAGCTTTGAGCTTAACCAGTTTGTACCCCAGGGATGCAAAAAAACCCTGCAAGATTTTCTTATGCAGCGGATCGCCTTTGAAGGCCATTTGGCACCCTCCTAATCTGTCAGCTTCAGCCCTGTTTTATGAGCATAAACCGTGATATTTCCAGACAAAATTGGTGCTCAAGCCCTGTAACAGAGCTCAAGCACCCTCTTTCGCACAATTCGTGGTGCTTTGGTCACGCCCTGATCGGAGAAAGACACCTGAAGAAGCCAAAAGGCCATGACAACCGGGTCGCAATCTTTGATAGATCCGGATCGTTCTTAGACAAAGAACAAGATGTCGTCTGACAGCTGGTTGATACTCAGGCTGCTGACCCCATCGCCGTCGATTTTAGCAAGGCGGATGATTTCATCGCCAGTGTCCACTTGCAAAAAGGTTGTAGTTCCTTTGGTGAATAGCTCGACTTCGACGTCCCCTGCACCATTTAGGCCAGTAACAACAATCTGATCCCCATCTGTAGCGCTAAAATCACGAATAATATCCACATCTCCAGCATTGCTGAGATCGAAGTAAAAAGTGTCTGCGCCTTCGCCGCCAATCATCACGTCACGGCCCGCACCACCCATCAACACGTCATCGCCTGTGCCGCCAACCAACTTGTCATTGCCAGCACCACCTTTCAGCGTGTCATTTCCGGCTTCGCCATAAAGCTTATCAACGCCACCATCACCAAACAGCTTATCATGGCCACTGCCACCTTTCAGTCGGTCATCGCCCGCATCGCCATGCATGCGATCATCGCCCGCAAATCCGAACAAACGATCGTTTCCACCTGCCCCGGACATATCATCATTGCCCTGGCTCGCCCGCAAACGGTCTGCGCCGGATGTACCGTTAAAGACCTCATCAAAGCTCGGCTCATTCGCTGGCGGGTCCTGAACAGGAGGCTCAGCCGCCGGGGGGGCCTGTGTTGGTGGATCTTGAACAAGCGGTTCATCAGCCGGTGGCTCCGCCACGGCGGGGGCGTCTGCCGGGGGCTCTTGTGATGGCGGCTCATCAGATCCACTAAAGACCGATTTTAACTGCGAGAACGTATAAGTAACGTCGTTAAAGACAAAGCGCTCTATACCAATGACGGTGCTCAGCCCGCTATCCACCAAGCCGAGCATAAACGTGCCTGACTGGGTAAAATAGCCAGTCACCGTTGCAAACAAACTGAAAAATTGCAGCGTGTCAGTCCCTGATCCACCATTCAGCGTATCATCACCTGCACTATACTGCAGGGTATCATTGCCGCGGCCGGCTTCGATCAAATTATCCGCCGCATTGCCCCTGAGCCGGTCATTGCCGTCCCCTGAGAATATGTTTTCAATCTGACCCGGGTTTCTAATATCAAGGGTAACCCCAGCGATTTTGGTGACGCCTTTGTCGCTCAAATCAATCTGGCTGTTAGATGTGACCGCTGCTGCATTAATCGCATCAACCCCACCGTCGGTATCGTTTAATATGCTACGCTGCGCCAAATCCGAACCGCTATACAAACGAGCAAACTCGTCGGTATACACATAGGTGTCGTCGCGGAACTCATCCATGTCCCCATGTAATGTCAGTGTGATGTCGTCTAGAAAGCCGCTCATCGGGCTACCATCTGGGTTTGTCGCATTCGGGTTACGATTATAGATATCAACCGTCCAGCTACCTGCCCCCAATTCTCCCATCGACGCGACCGACGTAAAGCTGAAATCACGCACAGCGCCCACATATGAACCACTTTCCAGATCATAGACCAAACGCACCGTGGTGCCATCCGGGCTGGTCAGGTATATGTCCAGATCCCCGGTGTTTTTCCACCGCAGGTCCATTGACAACTGCACATGTTCCACCTCGATCTGATCGGTCACATCCACTTCAAAAGAAAGGTGGTCCTGGCTGCCTGCGACCAGATTCCCGCGAATATTTTCGGTGATTGTGATTGTGTCGCGATTGTCTGCAGTTTGCTGCTGTGTCCAGGTTTCCGCCAAACGCACCGCATCATGCGCATTGACAAACCCATAGCCAAAGGCATCGCTGAAATGCATGCCGCCGCCGTTGAAATTGCTTGCACCATTGGTCAGCCAGCCGTCCCCACGCAAAGGATCATCTGTAAGACCATCGCGGCGCGCCGACAGGGCCAAAATTTGCTGAATATCGCGATAGCCCAGATCCGGGTTTGCTTCCAGCATCAAGCCGATGACCGCAGTCACAGCCGGGGCCGAAAACGAAGTTCCTGAAGGCGGCGCATATTGGTTGCCTGGTGAGGTGGTGTAAATATTATGCCCCCCCGCAGAGACCAAAACATTGGCCCCTAGGCTTGTGGAGGCCCATTCATCGCCGCTGGCTGTCACCGCCCCAACGGCAATGGTGTAAGGCGAGTTTTGAAAATTGTGATAGTTTGAAGAGCCTTTGTCGCCCGAGTTGCCCGCAGAAAACACCATTGAGGTACCCAAACCGTCCCGACCGGTTTCGGCGGTAAACTTCAGAGCGTCCGCCAATTCACGATAGGCACTGCGCTGGAAATTATCAGCAAAATTGGTATTAAAACTCCAGCTGTTATTGGCCACATCCACCTCGGCGCCGGCCCGAATTGCCGCAACCACCTGATCCAGAATGCTGCTGCTGCTGTAATCGATACCCAGCCCTACCAGCGTGGCGCCCGAAGCGAGGCCCACAGAGCCTTTGCCATTGCCAGCTGCTGCAGAAATGACCCCGGCAACCATGGTGCCATGACTGCTGCTCATATTGTTTGAATCGATACTGAAATCACCTGTCCCAAGGGCAAAATTGTAATCCAACCCCTGGTCGTAGGCATCGCGCAACTCTTTGTGGTTAAAATCAATCTGTGAGTCGATCACCCCAATCTTAACACCTGTCCCGACATAATCTTCCCACACACTTGCGATGTCGATGCTCAGATGAGAGGCAGAAGAGTTACCAAGGTACCAGCTCCGATGCACTTGTGGGTCAGAGAGCATTTCGCCTACTTTTTCCGATGAAGTCATCGGTGATACCATTGCCATCGTTATTACTCCTCTCGGCCGCCAGATGTGACAGGGGCGGCACTATGATCAAAGGTCGCCCACCGCGAGCAGCAAAATGGGCACTTTATTTGCGTGTCAGGAGAAAAATTCGCAGTAAAAAAGGTCGAGATCGTGTCGGGCAAAAGGCTTTTTACGGCGCCACAGCCCCAAAGCGGCCCGCCCGGGCGCAGAACTTTCAGGAAAACCCTGTTTTTGTTGGGCCGGGCCGCGTTTAGGATTTTGTCTTTTCTGTGACCATGCCCCAGAGCGGGAGGAAAGGCAGGCTTGGGGGGGGCAAACATTGTTGCCAAAATCGAACGAATAGCCAAAAAACCCTATAAAATGTGACATATGGACTACAATCGCGCGGAAACAGCCGACTCGACAGCGCCATGACTCTGTTGCATTTAGGAATGAGACTATCGTGACAAAAAACAAACCGGTGCGCACCGAGCGGAAATGATACTGACATGAAATCTCTTTTGACCCTCGCCTCGATGGTATTCGTGGCTTCCTGCGCCATCGTGGGACCCAATTATGAGCCGCCTCAAATCGAGTTGGCCAAACACTATGCCTTTGCCAATTCACCCGATCTGGAAGACGCCGCCTTTGATCGCTGGTGGAGCACCTTTCACGATCCGGTTCTGGACAGCTATATGGAACAGGGCCTGACCAATGGGTTAAACATCCAGCTGGCTCAGGAACGCATTGTCGAAGCCCAATCGCTCTTCCGGGCTGCCGGGGGCAAAAGCCGCCTGCCCGCGCAACTGTCGGGCAATGGCACGGCCGCCGTTGGCATCACTGAAACCGGCGGTGTGCGCACCGAGAGCGAAACCGCCAGCCTGGGCGCCACCTTTGTCTTTGATCTGTTTGGCGGCGTGGCCCGCGGCATCGAACAGGCCGGGGCAGAACTGGACGCGGCCTTTTACAATGCGCAAACCGTGCGCCTAGCCTATCAGTCTGAACTGGTCGCCGCCTATATCGAAACCCGCTATTATCAGACCGCCATCAACCTGGCCCGTCGCAGCATCGCCAACCGCCAACGCACATTGGGGCTGGTGCAGGAACGCGTCGATGCCAATGTGGCCACGGTTCTGGAAAGTTCCCGCGCCGAGGCCGAGCTGTCTTTGGTCCGCGCGGACCTGCCAAGCCTGCAAATTGGCTTTGAAAGCAATGCCGTACGTCTGGCGACCCTGCTGACAGAACCCACCCAATCGGTGATCAAACATCTGCAAGCCACCCATAAGGGCATTCCGAACCCAACCCATAAATTTGCCCCGGGCGTGCCGGCCAATCTGCTGCGCAACCGTCCAGACATCATGTCGGCCGAACGCACTCTGGCCGCCCGCATGGCCGCCATTGGTGTCAGCGAAGCCGCGCTTTACCCCTCGCTCAGCCTGGGCGGATCCATCCGGGCCTCTGCCACAGCAGATAACACCCTGCAGGTGGGCCCCAGCCTGACCATTCCGCTGTTCAGCCGCCCCCGGTTGCTGATCAATCGGGATATCGCCATTTCCCGCGCCAAACAGGCGGAAATCTCGTGGCATGCCACCGCCCGGTCCGCCGTCTCTGAGGTTGAACAAACCCTGTCGCGGGCCCGCAACCGGCGCACCGAGATCAATGCTTTGTCTCAGGCATCGCGCAATTACACCCGCCTGACCCGCCTGTCCGGAGAATCCTTTGAGCTGGGTGCCAGCACCTTGCTGGAACTGCTGGATGCACAGGAAAATGTCTCTAGTGCCGCCAATGCTCTGGCCCGCGCCCGTCGCGCCTATGCTCTGGCCATTGCAGAGCTCTCAGTCTCGACCGGCCATGGGGCCCGGGTCGGAGAAGCGCCCGCCGCGGCCCAGAATACGGTTGCACAGTTGGACAGCCCAAAGCCCTAAGCGCTTTGCTCTGACCGTTTCAGACCTTTGGGGCCGGGAGTATTTCCCGGCCCTTTTCATGCGCCCCGTCATGCTGTCTGGCGGATGCCCTGCCTCTGGTTTTGCGCCCCATTTGTGGCCCGCCAGCCAACGCCCCGGCCTCACACCCCATAAGGCTTTGTTTTTGCTATTCTAAATTTCCTTAGGGAAATGCCATTCCCGCGCTACACTTCTAGAAAGAATAAAAATTCCAGCACAGCCTCAGGTTGTGAAACTAGGAACATCGAGGAGGAGTAGGCGCATGATAGGATATCTTGCTATTGCTTTCATTGCGGGCAGCAGCACCGCCATTACCATGTTACTGACCGGCTGGGGCATTTTGCCAGCCCTGATCGGCTATAGTCTGGGCGGAGCCATGAGCATCGCGCTTTATGCGGTGATGCTGTTGGGACAACAGAAGAAAGACTAGCCCACAGCTCAGCCCGAAGCCCCGCAAAGGCCAAGTCTGTGCGACAGCTTTTACATCCCCTCTGGTGGCGGATGCCGCTTGGCCTGGCCTCGCCCCCAAGTTGGCTTTAACGAACACAACATCCCCTTGCCCCGATTTTACCCAATAACATCCTTCAAAAACACATATGTTCTGTGCAATGCCTTGGGCAACACAACGGATAGGAACCCGATATGATCACCCCTGTTCTGCTTTGCGGTGGGTCCGGCACACGTCTGTGGCCCCTATCGCGCAAAAGCTACCCAAAGCAATTTGCGCCCCTGTTGGGCGACCAAAGCCTGTTTCAAAGCGCCGCCAAACGGTTTGATGCCGAGGGGTTTGCCAATCCGCTGATTGTCACCGGAGACAGCTTTCGCTTCATTGTGACAGAACAGCTTGCCGCCTGTGAAATCGACCCCAATGGTATTTTGATCGAACCAGATGGGCGCAACACCGCCCCGGCGGCCATGGCCGCCGCGCTGCATTTGCACGCCCAGGATCCAGATGCCTTGATGCTGCTTTTGCCCAGCGATCACGCCATCCCCGACGCAGCCCTCTTCCGCGCGGTGGTCAACAAAGGCTCTGTGGCGGCCCAAGACGGGCAAATCGTCACCTTTGGCATCGCCCCCACCCGGCCGGAAACCGGTTTTGGCTGGCTGGAAAGCGGCGGGGCCACCCACCCTGGGGTGACCAAGCTGACCCGCTTTATCGAAAAACCAGACGCCGCCACCGCCAAGACGCTTTTAAAAGACCCCAATAACCTGTGGAATGCGGGCGTCTTTTTGGCCAAGGCCAGCGTTATGATCGAGGCCTTTGCGCAGCATGCGCCAGAGATTCTGAAAACCGTACAACCGGCCATGGCCGCTGCGCAACGCGATCTGGGCTTTTGCCGCATTGACCCTGATCTCTGGGCCAAAGTGCCCGAAGATTCCATTGACTATGCCATCATGGAGAAAGCCAGCAATGTCAGCTGCGCCCGCTTTGAGGGGGCCTGGTCGGATCTGGGCAGCTGGGAGGCCGTGCGGCAGGAAACAGCCCAGGATAGGGCGGGCAATGCCACCACCGGCAATGCCACAGCCATCAATTGTGACACCACCCTGCTGCGCTCGGAAAACGAAGCCATCGAACTGGTGGGCATTGGTCTGAAAAACATCGTTGCCATTGCTATGCCCGACGCGGTTCTGGTGGCGGATCTGTCTGAATCCCAAAACGTCAAAAAAGCCGTGCAAATTTTGAAAGACAAAGAGGCCAAACAGGCGGTGCAATTGCCGGTGGATCACCGCCCCTGGGGCTGGTTTGAAAGCCTGGTGGTCGGCGGGCGCTTTCAGGTCAAACGCATTCATGTGCACCCCGGCGGATCGCTGTCCTTGCAAAGCCACCAGCACCGGTCTGAACATTGGATTGTGGTGGAAGGCACCGCCAAGGTCACCGTGGATGATGAGGTCAAACTGATGACTGAAAACCAATCAGTCTATATTCCTCTGGGGGCAACCCACCGGTTGGAAAACACCGGCAAAATGCCCATGGTGTTGATCGAGGTGCAAACCGGCTCTTATCTGGGGGAAGATGACATTGTGCGCTATGATGATGTCTACGCCAGAAAGTGATGTGCCAGACACTCTATAGACACCAAACAGAGACCAATTCAGCTTAAAACCTGCAAAGAGACATCACAGCATGCCCCCTAAATTTGGCACCAGCGGCCTGCGCGGCCTTGTCACCGAACTCACCTCTGAATTGGTGATGTCCTATACGGCGTCCTTTATGCGCAGCTGCGCCACAGATAACGTGGTGCATGTGGGCTGGGATCTGCGCCCCTCCTCGCCCCAGATCGCCCAGGCGGTGATTGCGGCGGTGCAGGCGCAGGGGGCCCAGGTGAAGGTTGCAGGTGCCGTGCCCACCCCGGCGCTGGCCTTGGCCGCCAGCCAAGCCAAACAGGGCGCGATTATGATCACCGGCAGCCATATTCCGGCAGATCGCAATGGGTTAAAATTCTACACCACGCAGGGCGAGATCAGCAAAGCAGATGAGGCCGCCATTCTGGCCGGTTTAACCGCGCCCCAAGCAGCGCAGCCCCTCACCGATGTTTCCATTGCCGCAGATCCCGCCGCCGTGCAGGCCTATACAGATCGATACGTCACGGGATTTGGCCCCAAGGCTCTGAATGGGCTGACCATTGGCGTCTATCAGCACAGCTCTGTGGCGCGCGATGTGATGCTGGATGTGATCACCGCCCTGGGTGGCACCCCCATTGCGCTTGGTCGCACCGATCACTTCACCCCGGTGGACACCGAAGCGGTTGATCCAGAGGCCCGGGCGCAGTTTCAGACCTGGTGCCAGACCCATGCGCTGGATGCGCTGATTTCCACCGATGGTGATGCAGATCGCCCCATGGTGACGGACCACACGGGCCAAGTCATTGTCGGCGACGTGTTGGGCGCGCTGACCGCACAGGCGCTGGGGGCAGATGTGCTGTGCACCCCGATTTCATCCAACACCATGATTTCTCAGATGGCCGCGTTCAGCGATATCCACCTGACCCGCATCGGATCGCCCTATGTGATTGCCGCGATGGAAGCGGTGATGGCACATGACCCTGCCGCCAAAGTGGTGGGATATGAGGCCAATGGTGGCTTTCTGCTGGGATTTACCGCCCAGGGCCCTGCCGGCACCTTGGCCCCCTTAATGACCCGCGATTGCTTGCTGCCGATCCTCTGCAGCCTGCATCTGGCCCAAAACACTGGTAAAACTTTGGCCGAGGTTGTCACCGCCCTGCCGCACCGCTTTACCGCCGCCAATCGCCTGACCGAAATCCCCACCGCAGCCTCTGCCGCCATTCTGCAAACCCTCATCACAGACAACACCGCCCGCGCGGCGTTTTTTGACATAGATAGCGCTGAAACAGAGACTGATTTGACCGATGGCCTGCGCGTCAGCTTTGCCAACGGCGATATCCTCCACCTGCGCCCCTCTGGCAATGCGCCGGAACTGCGCTGTTACGCCGAGGCAGATAGCCGCGACCGCGCCGAGGCCTTGGTCGCGCGTCACTTGCAGCGCATCAGAGATAAAATCAGTCTCTAATTCTAATCAACCTTAAAATAGTCTCTATACCAGCCCACAAAGGCTGCGACACCTTCGGCGACCTCGGTACTCGGCGCATAGCCGGTGAGGCTGTTTAACAAAGAGGTATCGGCCCAGGTGGCGGGCACATCACCGGGCTGCATCGCCATCATATTGCAGCTGGCCTTGCGTCCCAGCGCGTTTTCCAGCGCGCGGATGAAATCCATCAGCTGCGTCGGTTTGGAATTGCCAATATTCACCACCCGATGTGGGGCCACCGGCGACAGGCTGTCATAATCCCCTACCGGTTCTGTGCCCGGCGGCACATCCATCAACTGGCGCATGCCTTCGACGATATCATCGACATAGGTGAAATCACGCTGCATATCGCCGCCGTTATAAACGTCAATCGCATCGCCATTCAGAATGGCCTTGGTGAATTTAAACAGCGCCATATCCGGCCGCCCCCAAGGCCCATAAACCGTGAAAAACCGCAGCATGGTGATCGGCAGATCATACAAATGCGCATAGGAATGGGTCATTGCCTCATTGGCCATTTTGGTCGCCGCATAAAACGACATCTGCGCGCTGGTTTTATCCACCTCGCGATAGGGCATCTGCCTGTTGGCCCCATAGGCTGACGAGGTCGAGGCCATCAGCATATGTTTGGGCGGATGGGCGCGTGCGGCTTCGATCAGCTCAAACACCCCCATCAGATTGGCCTCGGCATAGGCGCGCGGATTGTCGATCGAATAGCGCACCCCGGCCTGGGCTGCCAAATGTATCACCGTGTCAAACCCATGGGTCGCAAACAGATCCATCAACAGGCCCGGTGTTTCCACCTTGCCGGTCACAGCGATGAAACCTGCATGGGGCGTCAATTGATCCAAACGCGCCTGTTTCAGCGTCGGGTCGTAATAGTCGTTCAGACTGTCGACCCCCACCACCAAATAGCCCTCTGCCAACAGGCGCTGACACATGTGAAAGCCAATAAACCCGGCCGCGCCGGTCACCAGAACGGATGGTTTTACAGGCACGTTAGGCTCTCCTTTTGGCTTACAAGCCTTTGCGCAGCGCATCAAAGGCGCGCAGCTCGCTGATCAGATTAGCCATTTGATCCACCGGGATCATATTGGGCCCGTCACTTGGGGCATTATCCGGGTCTTGGTGGGTTTCAATGAACAGGGCAGACACGCCCACCGCACAGGCCGCACGGGCCAGAACCGGGGCAAATTCGCGCTGCCCACCCGAAGTGGTCCCCTGACCGCCCGGCTGTTGCACCGAATGGGTCACGTCAAACACCACCGGATAGCCGGTGGCCGCCATGGTGGGCAGCCCGCGGAAATCACTGACCAAAGTGTTATAGCCAAAAGAGGTGCCACGATCACAAAGCATGATGTTTTCATTGCCGGTGCTGGCGATCTTTTCGGCCACATTGCCCATGTCCCAAGGCGCCAGAAACTGCCCCTTTTTGACATTGATCGCCGCGCCGGTGTTGCCGGCGGCCAGCAACAGATCGGTCTGGCGGCACAGAAAGGCCGGGATCTGGATGATGTCGCAGACTTCGGCGGCCGGGGCGCATTGCTCGGCTGTGTGCACATCCGTCAGGATCGGGCAGTTAAATTCCGCTTTGATCTGGCCGAGGATTTTTAGACCCTCTTCCATGCCCAGGCCGCGCTTGGTGGTGATCGAGCTGCGGTTGGCCTTGTCATAGCTGGCCTTGAAAATGAACTCTGTGCCAGAGACCGCGCAGGCCTCGGCGATCTTTTCCGCCATCATGCGGGCGTGATCCAGGCTTTCCAACTGGCAAGGTCCGGTGATCAGCGCAAAGGGGTTGGTGCCGCCAATTGCAATAT
This sequence comes from Hyphomonas sp., assembly GCA_050633385.1. Taxonomy (GTDB): domain Bacteria; phylum Pseudomonadota; class Alphaproteobacteria; order Caulobacterales; family Hyphomonadaceae; genus Hyphomonas. The sequence continues at coordinate 22,342 of JBOEGK010000019.1, read as the reverse complement.
CCCCGACGTTTACGATTTTCTGTTGCATCACAGGTCCTTTAATACGCTTTCAATCCGAGGCACGTCCTCGGGGTTATTGAGTTCCCAGAACACCCGGCCTTTGCCTTCTACAATCACGCAGCGCAGCTTGGTGTCATTGACCAAAAACCGCAGCTGTTCGAGCCCCTCAAGGGTCTCAAGCTCACTAATGGGCCAGCTGGTATAGGCGGCCAAAGCCTCCGGGCGATAGGCATAGACGCCGACGTGGTGATAGACCGGAATATCGCTGTCAGGCACTTTATCAGGGTCTATAAAGGGCAAAACCTCTTTGGAGAAATAAAGCGCATGGCCCTTGGCGTTAAACACCGCCGTGGTGCCCCCGACGCGGCCAGCTTTGCGGTCTTCGGTAAAATGGCCATAGGTCAGCGGGTCACATTGCAACACCGGTGTGGCCACCTGCGCCTCGGGATCAGCCTGCATGGCGGCGATCAGATCTTCGACAAACCAGGTTGGGGTCAGCGGCGCATCCCCCTGCAGGTTCACAATCAGATCCGCCTGAATATCGGCCTTGGCCAGCGCATCGGCACAGCGCGCGGTGCCGTTTTCACAAGACTCTGATGTCATGATCACCTTGGCGCCAAAATCCTCGGCCGCCGCTTTGATGCGCGCGTCATCGGTGGCCACATAGACGCCGTCCACACCTTTGACGCCCATGGCGGCTTCCCAGCTCATACGGATCAGGCTTTTGCGGCTGCCATCTGGCAGGGTCAGTTCTGCCAAAGGTTTGCCTGGATAGCGGGTCGAGGCATAGCGGGCGGGAATAATAATAACTGTTTTCATGCGATACCTGCGCGCAAAAGATCATGAATATGCAGAATGCCAACCGGGCGGCCTGCGTCATCGGTCACCGCAAGGGCCCCGATCTTACGGTCATTCAGAAGGGCCAGCGCCTGGGCACCCAAAAGCTCTGGCTGCACGGTAACAGGCTCTGTATTGGCGATTTCACCGGCGGTTTGTGTCATCAGGCTTGCCATGTTGCGCCGCAAGTCCCCGTCAGAAATCACGCCTTTCAGCCGCCCCTCTTCCAGCACCAGCGCCACGCCAAAGCCTTTGGAGGTCATGGTCAGCAACACATCCGACATCGGCGCGTCAGCCGCCACAATCGGCAGATGATCCGCCCCATGCATCACGTCTTGCACGCGGGTCAACTGGCTGCCCAGCTTGCCGCCGGGATGAAACACATGAAATTCATCCGCACTAAAGCCGCGTTGCTCCATGACGGCCACCGACAGCGCATCCCCCAGAGCCAATGTCAAAGTGGTCGAGGTGGTTGGGGCTTTGCCAATCGAGCAAACCTCGGGAATTTTCGGCAGGGCCAAGCGGTAATCCGCCGCCTGCATCAAGGTGCTGTCCGGGTTGGATGAGATCGCAATCAGCGGGATATTAAACCGCCGGGTATACAGCGTGATGTCCCGCAATTCCGCAGTTTCACCAGAGTTTGAAATCAGAATGCACAGGTCATGGCGGGTGACCATGCCCAGATCCCCATGGCTGGCCTCGGCCCCATGCACAAAATAGCTGGGGGTGCCGGTGCTGGCAAAAGTGGCGGCAATTTTGCGACCAATATGGCCGGATTTCCCAACCCCAGACACCACAACCCGGCCCTTAATTTCAAGGATACGCTGCACCGCCTGGACAAAATCCGTCGGAAGCTCTTGGGCCATCCGCTGCAGGGCAGCGGCTTCTTTTTCCAGCACAACCTGAGCTGCCCGGGTCACCGCTTGCGCATTCAGACGTGCCGCATTTGTCGGCTCTTCTTCACTCAACACAGACATCACTGGCCTCTTCCATCACTTCTCAGAGTTCCGCCTCGTGGTAGCAGTCAGCCGAAATGACCACAACAAACAATCCAAGCAGGCCCCCATTGCCCCCCGTTAGACCTGAAATCCACACCCCGGCAGGTGATCTTTTCAAACAGGGATTTTAGTCTGTCCATGACGCGCCTGCCTCGCTAGAAGGGGGCAAATAACTTTCTGCGGCGGATCCTCGTGACCTTCTTTTTCAAAATTTTTGCGCTTTGCATATCCCTTGCCACCTTAACCGGATGTGCCATCCCACGGGGCGCGGCACTGTCTGAGGAAATACTGAAAGAGCAAGACGCCACAGATCCCGCCTATCAGGTTGTCACGGTATCCCAAGACAATATCCAGCGCCTGATGGCCTGGCCGGCAAACGGCAACAGCTTTCGCTGGATTGGCAAGAAAAATGGCCCCGCCAGCCCGCTGATCCGCACCGGCGACCGCGTCACCGTCTCGATCTGGGACAACCAAAGCAACTCGCTGTTGACCCCGGCCTCCTCAAAACAGGCCACCCTGCCCGATCTGCAAGTCTCGCCCACCGGCAAGATCTTCATTCCCTATCTTGGAGATGTCGAAATCCGCAATATGACGCCAGATCAGGCGCGGCAGAAAATCCAATTTGCCCTCGAGGCCATTGTGCCCTCGGCTCAGGTGCAGATGAACCTGGTGGTCGGACAGCAAAACTCGGTTGACCTGATCAGCGGTGTGGCCCGCCCGGGCAGCTACCCGCTGCCCAATCGCAATTATAGCCTGCTCAGCCTGATCGCCCAAAGCGGCGGCATACAATCCACATTGCGCAATCCGGTTGTGCGGTTGATCCGCCAGGGCAAGCGCTATGAAATTCCGGTAGATCAACTGAAATCTGACCCGAAATTTGACATCATTTTGCGCGGCAACGACAAGGTTTTGGTTGAACAAGACAGCCGGTATTTCACCGCGCTGGGGGCCACTGGCCGGGAAGAGCTGGTCTATTTCCCCCGCGCCGATGTCACCGCCCTGGAAGCCATGTCGATGATTGGCGGCCTGTCAGATCAACGGGCGAACCTGAATGCCGTGCTGCTGCTGCGCGATTATGACAAAGCTGACATCAAACCAGACGGCCCGCAGAAACAGCAGGTGGTGTTTGTGTTTGACCTCACCTCAGCGGATGGGCTTTTTGCGGCCCGCAAATTCCACATCCAGCCACAAGACACGCTCTTGGCGACCGAAACCGTGATCACGTCGGCCCGCACCGTGCTGGGCGTGATTGGGGCCGCGATTGGGGTCAGCAATGCCGCCAGCAATCTGGTGAACTAACCCAGGTCTTCCGCAAACATAAGGCGCAGCCTCGTCAGAGGCCGCATCAGACCCACCGCCCGATGGCGATATAGTCTGCGGCCACATCAACCGTGGCGCTGGCCGCCCGCCAGAACCGCGGGGTAAACTCTGTAACGCTCAGCGCCGCCGCCGCCATTGGCAGCGCATCTGCTGTGCCCAGGTCTCCGCCAGACAGCACCACCCGCGGCACCGCAGAAAACCCGATGGCAAACAGGCAGGCCGCGCCGCTATCAGACCGATAACCGCCCGCAAACCCAAATGAAATATCAAGCGCCGTGGCGCTATAGTGTCCGGTGCAGATCTGGGTGCCATCCGCAAAGCGCAGATAGCTGCCATTGGCATTGCTGCCGCTTTCCAACAGGGCCCCGGTGGGCACCCCGGCGGTTTCTGACACCACCCCCAGAATATTGCCCGGCCCATACCCCCAGTCTGCGCGCATCAAGCGCCCGGCGGAAAAATCAGCGGCATCCTGTTGCACCGCCGCCCCCGAAACATGTGCAGTCGTGGCGTCAAACCGCAGGGCTTCACTCCAGACGCTGCCATCGGGGCTGACCTTGATGGACAGATCTTCATTGCCCGCCAACCCCACTTCGGCGCGGCCAGACCAATTGCTTTGAAACAGCAGACTGGCGGTGTCTGTGGCCGTGGCCTTATTGACCCGCATGCGATGATCAGATCCCGCATGGCTAAACAGGCTGCCCGCCGCCCCCACCGCCAGACGGTCCACGGCGCTGGCCGTGGCATTCACGCCCAATTGATCAAAGACCTCGCGGGCAGCCCCCCAGATCCCGGCGGAAAACACCAGCTGCTGCGCCTCATTTTGCACAAAGACCCGCCAGCCTTCTTGCGGGGGCAGAAACAGCCAACCTGTGCCCTGCCAGACCGCAATGCTATGGTCTTGCGAGGCCCAGGCCCCCACAGCCCCCGCCGCCACAAGATGGCCCGCCCCCGCCGTGGGCACCGCGGGCGGCTGGGTGCGATCCCGGTCCAGCACAACCGGCTGCACCAAAGCATCCAGCACCTCTAGTGCCGCATTATGGGTCACGTGTTTCTGCGCCTGTGCCGGCTGAATAAACGGCAGGGCAAGACGGGGCGAAGTCTCTGGCATGATATGTCTCCGATAGGGTCCGCGACAGCCTATGAAGAAGGCCCTAACAAGCCCTGAGAGCCCCGCGCGATCCCGTCGCAACGCAAAACAGGGCCCCGCAGGGCCCTGTCATAGACATTCCGTTGGCGTGGAAATTACAGGATCAGATCAAAGGCCGTCAAAGCGCTACTGGCTTCTACAAAGATCTGCGCATCCGCCACGCCGTCGCCATCCACATCCATCGACACCATATAGCCCGACCGGCCGCCAACGGTCGTGGCATTCTGGATCAGTTCGCCTGCGGTATTGGTAAAGCTGGACCCGCCCAGGGTGAAGGCCTGATCCCCCGCCGAGGTGGTATCTGCATCAATGCCGCTCAGCACCAGCTTGTCAGATCCTGCGGTGTTAAAGCCGCGGATTTCATCGGCAGATGTCCCCAGCCCGCTGTCAGACACTTTGGTAAAGATGAATTCATCCGAGCCAGAGCCCGCCACCAAAGTATCCTGACCGGCGCCGCCATAGACCTGATCATTGCCGCTGTTGCTGAGGATCAGATCATCGCCGCTGCCGCCATAAAGCGTGTCTGTGCCCGCCCCACCCAGCAGGGTGTCGTCGCCATTCAGACCATAGATGCGGTCATTACCATTGCTGCCTTCCAGGCGGTTGCCATGGGCGTGGCTGCCATAGATGATGTCATTGCCATTGCCGCCGATCGCATTCTCGATGCTGACCAGCGTGTCGCTGCCCGCGCCGCCGGTGGCGGTGCCAGCCTGCAAATTGATATTCACCGCGCCGGGGGTGCCAACATAGCTGGCGGTATCGGTGCCCGCGCCGCCATCCAGACGATCATTGCCGCTGCCGCCATGCAACAAATCATTGTTGCTGCCGCCATACAGGCTGTCATTGCCCGACCCACCCAGCAGGGTGTCATTGCCGTTCAACCCATACAGGCGGTCATTGCCGCCATTGCCTTCGATGCGGTTGGCATAGGCGTGGCTGCCATAGACAATATCAGAGAACTGGGTGGCATAGATGTTTTCCACCCCAACCAAAGCGTCCGATCCGCCACCACCGGTGGCCGTGCCGCTGTTCAGGTTCACAACAACCCGTGCGGTTGTGCCGGTATAAACCGCCTGATCGATCCCAGCACCGCCGTTCAGCGTGTCATTGCCCGCGCCGCCTTTCAGCGTGTCATTGCCATCGCCCCCGCTTAGCAAATCATTGCCCGCGCCGCCATCCAGACGGTCGGTGCCCGCATTGCCCAGCAAAAGGTCATTGGCTGTGCCACCATAGAGGCTGTCGTTGCCCGCACCGCCCAAAAGCGTGTCGCGCCCCGCCAGACCATACAGGCGGTCATGGCCAAGGCTGCCATCCAGACGGTTGCCATGGGCATTGGTGCCATAGATGATATCGTTATGCGCCGAGCCATAAGCGTGCTCAAAGCTGGTCAGGCTGTCTGTACCGCCGCCACCGGTGGCGGTGCCGCTGTTCAGGTTCACAACAACCCGCGACGACAGGCCTGTATACAGCACCTGATCTGCCCCGGATCCGCCGTTCAGCGTATCGTTGCCCAGCCCGCCGTGAATGGTGTCGCGCCCGCTGCCACCAGACAGGACATTGGCCCCAGAAGAGCCGATGATCCGGTCATCGCCGCTGCCGGCCTGCACATTTTCAATCCGGGTGACCGCTGCCGTGCGGGTGCCGCTTTTGAAAGTTGCCGCGCCAAGATCCACTTTGAAATCCGCAATTTGGTTGCCAAAATACAGCGTGTCGTTGCCCAGCCCACCATCAAAGATTTCCCCATGGCTAAAGCCGCTGAAATGGTTGCCCACCTGCAGCGTGTCATGCCCCCGGCCGCCTTCCAGCGTATCGGTGCCGCCATTGGCGGTCAGCGTGTCATTGCCACGTCCGCCAATCAGGTGGTTGTTCGCGCTTGATCCGTTCAGCGTGTCATTGCCGTCCCCGGCAAAGAAATTCTCGATGCCGCTGAAGGTGACATTCACCCCATCCAGCACACCGGTGCCGGCTGCCAGATTGACCTGGCTGGCACTGTCGCTGACCGCCGCGGCATTGACCGTGTCATCCCCGGTGCCGCCCACAAAAGAGGTACGGCCCGCAAGGTGGCTGTAGTCTGAGAATTCATTGGTCACCACAAAGATTTCATCGCCTTGATGGCCTGTGGCCCCGCTGAAGGTCACATCCGCATCAAACACGGTCAGCGAATTCCCCGCCGCATCATCGATCACTTGCAGGGTCCAATTGCCGGTGCTGATCTCACCCAGAAAGGCGGTGGTGCCAAAGCTCCAGGTGCCATTGAAATAACCGCTGTCGCCGGTATCAGCGATCAATTGCACCCGGGTGCCCTGCGCCGAGGTCAAAAACAGCTCCAGATCGGCCAGGTGATAGGCTCTGAATTGCAGTTCCACCGACACATGGCCGATGATCATGTCACTGGGACCAGCCTGAATAAAGCTGACACCCGAGGCATTTCCATCCGGCACAATTGTCGAAAAGACGCCACCATCAAAATCAATGCTGGTCACAGTTTCATTGGCCGAGGTGGATTGCAGGGTCCAGGTTTCCGCCAACCGCACCGCAGCCAAAGCGTCCACCAGACCAAAGCCATAGTCATTTGAGAAATGCGCACCGCCACCGTTCCAATAGGTCGAGCCATTCCAGAACCAGCTGGATCCATTGGTCTGGGTGGCCTGTTCATGACCACCGCCGGATGGCGCGCCGCTATTGGCCGCGGCCCCCACATCAGAGCCCACATGGCGCGCACTGGCGGCCAGGATCATCTGCACGTCGCGCCAGCCCAATTGGTCATTGGCCTCTAGCATCAACGCCACCACGCCGGAAATCTGCGGCGAGGCCGCAGAGGTGCCACCAAAGGTACTGGTATAAGATGCGTCTCCATTGGCAGAGGTCGAGCCAATGGCAGAGTTGTTGGATGTATTATCGGCCAGAGCAGACACCAGCAGGTTGGCCCCAGGGGATGAAAAATCTGTCACCCAGCCATCCGCCCGCAGGGCCGCGACGTTGATGGTGTGCTTGGAGCTGTCCATCGCCTCAGCCGTGGCCTCTTCGCGGTAAATGCTGTCCGCCGCGGCGCGGCTGTTGCCATTGGATTTCACATGGATTTGCCCCAGGCCCCCACGGCCAAAGGCCGAAGCGGTTTCAAGCGAAGCCAATGTAGAGGAGGCATAGCCAAATACATTTGACCCGCGGCCAAAGCTCATGGCGACAATATCGCCACCGTTTGCATTGCCATTGGCATTGCCACTGCCATTGCCCAGCCCGGCCGCATCCACGATCTGTTCATCAATGCGCGTAAAGCCTTTATAGCCGCGGATGGTCACCCCATGGGCCACGCCCACGCCGCCCACGCCATTGCCCTGAACACCGGCAATGATCCCGATCACCGGCGTGCCGTGATAATCACTGGCCGCAGTGGTGATCGTCGGATCATCGTCATAGCCCTGATAATCGTAATCCGTCGCGGAATCATAATTCGCGGCCAGGTCCTGGTGGGTATAGCGGAAGCCATCATCAATGGCGGTCACCAGAACCCCCGCACCGCTATAATCGTCCCAGACGCTGGTGACATTGATATCATATTGACCTGCGGTTGTATTGCGCAGGTACCATTGCTGTGAAAACAGCGGATCTGTGGGGATCAATTCCCGCATTTCATCTCCGCTTTCGCGCATATCCTGCGCGTCAAAATTCTGCTGTTCTGTAGTGTTGAGCATCCAAGAACCTATAAAATTTAATACTTTAAACTGGGCCAAATGCGCAAACTGCATTTGAAATTTCCTCTTTTCCTAAGGAAAATCCCATGTTTTCGCAACATTATTATCTGCGTCCAAAAGCCGTATCTGCTGCCAGATGAACTCTTGGCCACGGTCACAGGTGCTATAGGCCTCAGGGTCAAATCGCCCGACAATCTGAAGGCGATCCCCAGCCTGCACCATATGCGGTGGAAATTTTATCGACACCACAGCCCCAGAGAGGCTTTGCACCACCGGGCAAACCGGACCTGTATCAATCACCGTGCCGGTCAGAGTCTCTGCCTGCAGACTTGTCTGTTTTGCCGGCGTGTCCGCGCGCGCGGGCGCGGCAACCGGGGACACGCTTTCATGATGCGCACAGGCGCCGCTGGCAATAATCAACAGGCCCAGCCCCGCGGGCCTGATCCGGGCCAAGCCCCGCATCCGCATGACTGTTTTTCTCAAATACATACCGTTTAATCCCACATCCAAATCACCCGAAACCAGCCAAAGCCTTGCGCCGTGCCGCACACAGGCTGCCACAGGGCGCTTGACTTTCACAGCCGATACTCGGAATTTCGCCACTGCGGCTCTGGCCTTTGTGCCTGATGACGCGGCACATTCAAATCTTCTTTGCATTTCAGGGTCACATTTATCATGACATCGCCGCAAAACATCCTTGTCCTTTCGGGGGCCTCGCTGATGCGCTACCCAACGATGCTCAATCACCGCGCCTATTGCGACCGGCATGGCTATGCCTATCGGTTTGACAGCAGCCCGCGCAAACATGTGCAAAAGTTCTTCTTTCACAAGCTGCATGCCCTCTGCGAGGCCCTGCACAGCAGTGACTGGCTGTTCTGGCTGGATGATGACGCCGCCTTCATGCAGTTGGACACCCCGCTGGAAACCCTTGTACCAGAGATGTCCGCCGCAGATCCCGGCACGGTCCCGGATACGATTTTTTGCAAAAGCCCGGTCAACAACGGGATCTGGACACATATTTCTTCGGGCAATTTCCTGATCCGCAACACCGCCAGCAGCCATGCGCTGCTAAAGGCCTGTCTGGCCACCGAGCTGCGCAAAGTGCGCGACTGGTGGGACAAGGATAAATACGGGTTTTACACCGGCGGCGATCAGGATGCCCTGGTCTATCAGATTGAAACCACCGCAGAGTGGCAGGCCAAATCCCTGATCCTGCCCTATGACCGGTTCAACTGCCGCAGCTTTCACTTTGAGCAGCCGGACGATCATTTTCTAGTCCATTTCACCAAGGCCCCCGGAAAAACCAAGCTGGACCAGATGATTGAGTTCAGTGCCCGCATGGGGCTGGATGATTTCCTGCTGCCGCCCGGAGCGGCCGATGACTATGCGAAATACCACGATCACCTGCGCCTGAACTGCCGGTTTCCCACCAAACCCTAAACGCCCACAAAAGCGCGCAAAGGGGCGGGGTAGGCCCCATACAGCCACAGATGCTGCATCAGCCTATTGGCGGTGCAACGCCATTGATTTCAGGCACAGGGTCAGCTTTTCTGCAATCTGCCCAACCCCCAAAGACAGCGGGCTGACCGCATGGGTCGCCTGCACACGCAGCGGCAAAAGCGCCTGCACCAACATATCGGCAGACACCGGGATCCTAATGGTTTTGTCACTCTGATCCCCGGCCCGCCACCGCAGATCCACCACATGCCGCTCGCCCACAATCACCTTGATCTGCTGCGGCTGCGGCAGCTTGGCGGCATTAAACGGCCGCACCACCAGCTCCAGCTGATACTGCGCGCCCTTTGCCAGGGCCAGACGCAGACCACAGCTGGCAGCCTTGTTGTGAAACCAGAAGCCCTCGCTGCCAATACGCCCCGCCTTGTTATGCACAAGTGCTGCTTTCAGCGGGATGCTCTGTTCATGGGTAAAGGCCAAGCTGGTTCCGGGCAAAAGCCCCGAAATGCCCTGCGCCAGATCACACAAGCGATCCTTGGGGAAGGTCTCTAGATATCTTGTCGGGCGGAATTTTGGCAAGGCCATCGGCGTACTTGCCATCGCCTCTGACAGGGTCTCAAAACACCGCACATTGTAGCGCCCCGTGCCATAGTAATAATCAAAGAACTTATAGCTGTCTTCCCCGCCCACGGATTTCAGCCAATAGGCCGGAATCCCAAGACTCTCTGCAAAGATAACCCCATGCAGCGAACTGGAGTATACCGCCTCGGCCCCCAGCATCCCCTGCACCATGCCCAAAGGCGTGTTGTCCACAGGCAGAAAGGCGTGATGCACATGTTTGTGCATGCGGCGCATCAAAAGATCATCGCGAAAATGCGGCACAATCCGAAACGGACCCCGGTCCTGATTTTGGGCAACGTCAAAGGCTTTGATCTGCTTTTTATACAGATATGCCACCAAACAGCCCGGGTCAAAAACCTCTGTCACCTGGCCCACGTCAAAGCCCGCTTCGCGCAGAAAATCCAGGGTCAGCGGGCCACGGACAGCCCGCACATCCAGGGTTTTCACACTGGGGTGCAGCTTGCGCTCGGTGCCCTTCAGCCCCGCCCCCCAAATGACATCCCGGTCACGGGCCGTATGCAGAACCGAGCCAACGGAAATCAGCTTGGGCACCCCGGCAAGCGGCCGGGCGGCCCGATAGCCGCTGACCCTCTCAACAATATCCTTGGCCGCAAGGTCGCCAAAATTTCCGGTTGTGAACCGACGTTCTCCAAGGTCGCCGTCAAATTTCTTACCGGCACTGTCCCACCAGAACATCGGGATCTCGGCGTTTGCCGGCGCGGGCCACTCCGGAAGATCCGGCGCAGGGCTTCCCGGGGGCATATCGGTGATAGAGACTCCCCAATCCAAGACCTCAACCGGTTTTAAAACCCGCTCTAAATCCGCGCGCTCAAGCTCTGTGATGGCCAGGTTTTCATCGTTGATCCCATAAGACACCACCAGATTTTCCAGCGCCGCGCCGCGCAGCTGCGCCCCACAGGGGTAAACCACCGACATCACTTCGCTGTTTAGCTTCTCAAACTCAAACCCCTCGTGGCTGTTCATGTTCAGCTCTATGGGCTGCACCGAACAGCGCGTCACCTGAAAGGGCGGCTGGCTGCTGAATTCATACAGGCAGGCTTCGTATTTGCGCCCCCCCGGCACCTTATAGCTGGAATGGGCAACCGACACGAAGCGCGTCTCCCCCTCAACCTGCCATTGCAGCGGTTGGGCCCCGCCGCGCATCACGCCAAAGATCGTCGAATATTCATTCTGCCAAGCCACGTTGGCCACCGGGTGGCAGGTGATATCTTCGCGGCCGGTAAAATCCACAGACAGCACCACATGCGGCGAGATAGAATAGACGCAATAGGTTTGCTCTTGCGCGGTAAAGAACATCCAGTTTTTCTCTACCGTGCGCCGCGCCATCCCCTGCAGCGTTAACCGGCGCGCCACCCCGGCGGGCCGCAGCCCCGAGGCGTCCATTTCCAGCAGGAACTGATTGTTTTGCGGGCGGTTCTCACCATCGTTCCAGGACAGGTAAATTCGACCCTGCAACACCTGATAGCGCGGATCTGCATGCCAGTTCAGCGACCGTTCGTTCAGGGTCTCTGGCGCGGCAAATTCGATCAGATCACTTAAGGGGGTCACCGTCTCGGGCAGGATGTCAAAATTCTCATCCAACAGGCAGGCCGCCATGCCCCGAAAATTGAGATGGGGCTGCACAATCCGGTAACACATCGCATAGCCATTTTCGACCGGTGCCAGCGTCGGATTAAAAATCATGCAATTTGCAGAAAGCTTGTTCATCCATGCAACGGGGATCAAATCACGCCTGTAAAAGCCATATGCCTGGGACAGGGTCAGATCATACATTGGGCAACCTTTAAAATTAAATCAGAATATCTTTGGCCGTCAAAGCGCCAGATAATCGCATAAAATGCAACCTAAAAGACAACCGCGCCCTGTTCACAAAAAGATCAGGGCATCCGCCAGGCCGGTCAAGGTGGTCAGGCCGTCAAAGGTCAGGCTATCACTTCCAAAATCCAAAATCACCCGTCCGTTTTCCACCCGGCCAAAATCATCTATCACCGCAAGCGCATCCCGCGCCCCAATCCCCAGCATGTCCCGATCCAGCGCGAACTGATCCCCATGGGCCAAGCGAAAGTCCTCGATGCGGTCCTGCCCGGCCGAGAACACAAAGGTATCGGCATGGGTGCCCCCCCGCAAAACATCATTGCCCAGACCGCCATCCAACCAGTCTTGATGCGCCCCGCCGTTCAAATAATCATCCCCCTCGCGGCCGGTCAGCCTGTCAGCGCCCTCGCGGCCAAATAGCCGGTTTGCCCCGCGGTCGCCAAACAGGCTGTCGCCATAGGCCCCGCCGGCCAAATCCTCGATGCCGCTATAGCTGTCGCCCGCCGCCTCGCCGGTGTTAAAACGCGGCATCGCCAAATCCGCGACAATGGCTGTCAGGCTTTCCGAATACTGCGCCCGATCGCGATGGCTTCCGCCAATCAGCGTGTCCCGCCCCACGCCGCCAAACAGCACATCATCACCGATGCCCCCCTCTAGGGTGTCATCCCCCCGGCGGCCAAAAATATAATCAACGTTCCGTCCCCCGGCGATGTAATTGTCGCCATAGGTGCCCCGCAGATTGTCAAACCCCTGCGAACCAATGATGTTTTCAATGCTAGAATAAGTGTCACCCGCCGCAACATTTGTGTTGATATGGGCAAACAACAGATCAACCCGCAGGCTGCCCCGGCTGTCCTCATAGCTGACGGTGTCGCTGCCCGCCCCACCCCGCAATGTATCAGCCCCCGCAAGCCCGCGCAGGATGTCATCGCCGGCACTGCCCTGCAGCAGATCATTTAGGGCTGTGCCCTCAATCAGAAAATTCTGCGCGCCAAACTGCAGATCTGTGCGGGTAAAATTCTGCATCACCGCCGCGCTCAGCTGGGCAACGCTTAAACTGGAGCCATCTGCAGAGCGCACGATCAACCGCTCGTCGCCAAATTGAATGCGCCCACCACCAGCGGTGCTGACAAAATGCAGCACGGAGCGGCCATACAGCCCGGCCCAGCCGGTCAGGTCAATTTGGTCCAGCCCGACTTCGAAATCGACAATGCGGTCGTCCTGACCGTCGCCCGCAATGATGAAAATATCCCGCCCAGCCCCACCTTCAAACCGGTCCTGGCCGGTGCCACCGATCAGAATGTCATCACCGCCCCGACCGTATAATTGTTCGTCGCCAGAGGCATCCGACAGAATATCGCTGGCCGCCCCGCCAGAAAGCGCCCCATCCACTACGGCGTTCAATTCTTGTCCTACGGGCGGCAACGTGACGGTGAAATGGGTCACCCCCGCCTCATTGGCACTGCCGGCAAAGACCTGCAGCTGCGTGCCATCATAATGCATTTGCAACGCCGAGACCTGCGCCAGCGACAGGTCGGTCAAATCCTCTTGCACATCCAACATCAACAGCTGGCCCTGCGGCAAAAGCTGAAACAGGGTCAGGCCGCCATCCGTGCCCCCGGCCAGTACAAACACCCGCCCGTCCACCTCGATGGTTTCCAAAGCGCTGACCCCCTGAAAGCGGCTGTGTTGATCATCCACCAGATGATCAACAGGCGTCAGGCTGCCATCATGATCCAGACGCAGGACACTCAGGGACGAGCTGCCAGAGGCCGCCACCAGCAGATAACGCACACCATCCAGCGACACCACAGACAGCGCCTGGGGCGCGGCAATGCCCAGCCCCTGTTCGGCCCCCAGACTGCCGCGATACAATAGCCCGCCCCCCTCGCCGACCTGATAACAGGACAGCTGGTGATCGCTGGCCGAGGCACTCACCAGAAACTGCTGAGTCCCCAAGGTCACCGCCACAAGGCTGCTGATATCATCGCTGCCGTCGGGCATGCCCAGATCCGGATTTCGGGTGTTTGTCAGCCCCCCCGAGGCGCTGAGCTGATAGCGTCCAATCCCGGGCGCACCCAGATTGGCGGTGAACACATAGCTCTGCCCCTCGATCGTAAGCTGGGCCATTGCAGACAGGCTTGTGTCCAAATGCGCCGCACGCAGCGCCACCCCGCTTTGGGTCAAACTCCCGTCCACCAGCCGATAGCTGGACAGCTGATTGCCAGAAGCCACGCTTGAACAAAGCAACACATCTGTCCCCACGGTCAGACTATGCAGCCCCACCGTCCCCAGCCCGGTCAGCAGATTGGGCACAAAGGATGTCGCCACAAAATCTGTCGCCCCCGGCCCCAACAGATAGCTGCTCACCTCACCTGTCGCCCGGCTGGTGGCCAGCAAAACAGCACCCACCTCTGTCTGCACAATGTCCAGATCATCAATCGTTAAAACCGCGTCCAAAGGCGCACCCAATTGGGTCGCCCTATGTGTCAGATGCACCACCCCACACCTCCCATACCCCAGGCCATACCCCATGGCCGTCAACTCAAATATCAGGGTAGCGTTCTGGCCATCCAAAAAGGGTTACCATTTCAAGGCAAAACCAAGGACTTTCCAAATAACTCGACACAAATGCGCAACATGCCCGCTTAAAACATGGGCTTTCACCGTATTTTCGGCCAACACGCGATGTTGCAGAAAGCCCCTGCCTTGTATAACAGAAGAGCACATGCCATCCGTCAAACACCGCTCATTTCGCCCTTCCGTTCCCAGCCACAAGTACATTTCAAACCATGCTCAAATTACTTTCAAAAGCCCTCGGCACCCCTCAGGCCTCCCCTGTCACAAGTGATCCGTTTGGTCGGTTTGTGATTGTCAGCTTTTACACAGCAGGCGGTTATTACGAAGAAAAAGCAAAAGAACTCAAAGCCCAGTGTGACCGCTTTGGTCTTGAACATGAAATCGCCAAGATCACCATAAAACCCAACGAAAATTGGGCTGATATCTGCCGGCGAAAAGTGCGGTTTTACCATAAAATGCTGCACAAGCATAAATGTGCGATCATGTGGCTGGATGTGGACAGCAAATTACAGGCTGACATTGGCACATTGCATCAGGGCCATTTTGACATGGCCGCCTTTATGCGCAATTTCAAATATCTGCCCCAGTTCAATCCGGGCAACTTTGCGCGCACTTTCCACCCCGGCTATCTGCTGTTTCGCTACACCCCCAGAACCATCCAATTTCTTAACGATTGCATTGAAATTGACCGCACCCATGAGGGGCCCTTCACCGATGATTACATCCTCGAAGAGGCCCTGCGCACAACCAGTGCACAAATGCGGTTGATGATCCTGTCGCCGGACGATTTGCAGCGGCCCATCGAACCGGAAAAAGAAGGTGCGCTGTTCCGCCATGGCAACAGCGGGAACGTCAATGAATACAAAGGCAAGGTCAAACAACACATCCCGCGCATCCTGGAACCGGCCACGCAAAAACGCGTGCTGATGGAAGCGGTGCAGGCCCTGGCGCGCCAAGGCCGCCGCAATGCGATTGTCGTCATGATGAAGCGCATCCTGCAGGTCGACCCAACCGATTTTGAATCCTATGTCAAATTGCTGGACATGCTGCGCCGCTTTGACAGCCCCAAAGAGCTGGCCGCCGAGCTGGCCTATGGCCGCAAATCCAAGACACTCGCGCCCTATGCCATCCGCTTTGAAATGATGCGGGCGCTGGAAGACGGAGCCTGGGAAAAAGCTGATGCGCTGTTTGAGGAAATCAAACAGACGGGCCATCAAAAGATGATCAATTTTGGCCATTCGCGGCTGTTCCGATTTTCGCTGGATCGCCGGGCCGAGGCTCAGAAGATCCCCGACAGTGATCGGGTGTCGCTGTTTTGGTGGGAAGAACCCTTTCCCGGCAACCTGGGCGATATCATCAACCCCTATATCGTCGAAAAACTGACCGGCACCCCACCCAAATACGGCCCCAGAGGCAAAGGCATGTGCGCGATCGGGTCAATCATCAAATTCGCCAAAACCGATGTGCCGGTCTGGGGCAGCGGATCACCGCATGCCGAAGGGGTTCTGGCCGCAGATGCGGATTACCGCGCGGTGCGCGGCCCGCTGACACGCGATCTGGTGCTGAAGAATGGGGGCAAATGCGACAAGGTCTATGGCGACGCCGCCTGGTTCCTGCCAATCCTGCACCCTGCGGTTCCGAAAAAGACCCATAAAACCGGCCTGATCCTGCATTACACCCACGAGGATGCCCCGCTGAACGTCGGTTCAGACCTGCGCAGAATTGACATTCGCCGCTTGGGCTATGACCAGATCGAAGCCTTTCTGGATGAGGTCACAAGCTGTGAACGCATCATCTCGACCTCTTTGCACGGGGTGATCATCGCTCAGGCCTATGGCATCCCTGCGGTGCTGGCCACGGCCAGCAACTCTGCCCTGCAGGTGCATGGCGATGGCATCAAATTTGACGATTACTTCCAGTCGGTGGGCATCACGAAAAAAATCCGCCCGGTGGACCTCAGCCCAATGGATGATATCGACACTATTCCGGCGGAAGATTTCCTGCTGGCCAAGCAAAAGATCAACCTGACGAAATTGCTGGATGTCGCCCCCTTTGACGCCCTGCCCGAGGTGCGCAAACAAGCCGCCGCATTTGACGCGCAGTAAACCCGCTGCCACAGGTGCCTTGCGCCAAATACCCCAAGCGTTTTAGCTTGGGGTCACACAATAAATGAATCTTCTGATGGCCAACGCAACACCCTCTGTTACCGTTATCACACCTGCCTATAATTGTGGGCGCTACCTGCAGGACTGCGTGGCCTCGGTGGCCCGGCAAGCGGGTGTTGTGGTCCAGCATATCCTGATCAATGACGCCTCTACGGATGACACCGCAGAGACATTGGATGCGCTGGCAAAAGAGCTGCCGACCCTGCAGGTCCAGCACCTGAGCGAAAATCTGGGACAAGCCCGGGTGCGCAATATTGGCGTGCGGGCGGCCCGCGCAGATTACATCCTGTTTCTGGATGCGGATGATTGCCTGGAAGGCCCCCACAGTTTGAAAGCGGTGCTGGACAGCGCCCAAAGCAATGCTGCGGATCTGGTGCATTTTCAGTACAACCGGATGCTCGAAAGCACCGGCGAAACATCCCCCGCCCAAAACCGGCTCACCGGCGTCACACGCGCCGAGGTCACCAGCCGAGATTTCCCGCAGCTGATCAACAACACCTCTTGCTGGCAGATGATGTACCGCCGGGCGTTTCTAGAGCGCGAAGAGATCTTATTCTCTGACCGCCTGCGCCAGCGCGAAGATCGTCCGTTTTTTCTGGAATGTCTGCTCAAGGCGCAAAGCGTCAATATCATACAGGATCGTGTGGTGCGCTATCGGGTGCGCAGCGGCTCGACCATGGGCACGCTTGATCTGGCCCAGCTCGAGATGTTCACCATCCATCTGGAGCTCATCGGCAGGCTGATGCAGGCGCTGGGGGAGAGCCCCCAAGAGCGTGTGCTCAAACGCGCCAACATGCTGTATTACATGCATGTGATGCTCAGCTATTGGGGGCCCTTTCTGCTGCGCAGCGAGGTGCGTAAAAGCCGGCAGGCCAAAGCGTTTTTTGCCGCCTGGCAATCCTATAGCTGGTCCGCCAGCGATCTGTTTTCTGACGACATCATCGGCAATATCCCGACCCGCCACCGAGATTCAGGCCTGTTTGACGCGCTGGCGCATCTTTTGGCCACCGGGCAAACACAGCTGGCCCTGTCGCTGATGCGGGATGAACGTCTCAGCGTGCGCGAGGTCGAAGACCTCAGCCACAGCGCGCAACACGCCGCAACACGCTTTGCCTTCAGCACCGATGCCTTTGCCCTTTTTGCCTCTAACATCCGCCTGCGCCTGGACAAAAAACCCCTGCTGCGCCCCCGCTCAAAACGGCCACGGCTGATCCTGCACATCGGCAGCACAAAGACCGGCTCTTCTGCGCTGCAAAAGTTCATGGAAGTGAACCGCTTTGCGCTCTTGCGCGACCATGGGCTGTATTATCCGATGTCCGGGCTGGAAAACGGCCGCGGCGCGCGCAGTCACCGCACCTCTGGCCACGCCACATTGATGGCCAATCTGATTGCCGGCCATGCGGATGCCTTGGACAAATTGATGCTGGAACTTGGCGGGCTCAGCCGCGCGCCAAAAACCGTCTTTCTGTCTTGCGAAAACATTCTATCCAGCCGGTTTTGGGACAAGGGCGCAGTCGCCGCCCAGCTGGCCCCCATGCTGTCTGGCTTTGATCTGACCTTGCTGGCCTATCTGCGCAATCCGGTGGATTGGCTGGAATCGATGTATGCCGAAAGCGTCGCCAGCCCCGGGCTGCGCCTGACCCAAAGCCCGCGTGACTTTTATAAAGCGCAAGAGGCTCTGGGCCTGCTGAATTGCCAGGAGATTGCCGACTGCTTGCGCAAAAACCTGCCCCAAGCCAAGCTGATCCTGCGCTCTTACGATCAACTGCGCGCCAGCAAAACCAGCATCACCACCGATGTATTATCCGCCCTTGGCCTGTCAGACATAGACCCTTCTGCCTATGCCGCCCCCGCCAAGAAATTCAATAATATCTCGATACCCAAACAAGCGGTCTGCCTGATCCGCACCGCAAATAATGTGGCCCTGCAGCGCGAGGCCGTCTTGCCGCTGAATGCCGCGCTGGTCGCCCATATGCACAGCCAGCCAGACCTGGCCAAGACCCCCGGATATTTCTATGACACCGCGCTGGCGACGGAAATTTCAGATCGCCATCAAGCGCAATTCTCGCGCTTCTTTGCGCCAGATACCTCAGCCCCCGCATCGCTTCTAGATCGACCCAATATCAACCAAAACCTGCAATTCACCCCGGCGGATCTTGAGGTGCTGGGCGATGAAATTGCCAAGGCAAAGACCTGGAAGCTGGCCGCCGAAGATGTCGAGCTGCCCGCCCCCACCCAGGTGGATGCCGCTTTCAACGATGCCTTTCAGGCCTATGTGAATTCAGACACGTTCCTCAGCCGTCTGCGGCGCAGTCGGCCTGAAAAGAACCGGCTCAAAATGGCACATGCCCTGCGCGAGTCCGGCCTGTTTGATGATCTGTTTTACGTCTCACAACTGCCCAAGGCCGCCGACTATCAGGGCGGACCCCTGTTTCACTATCTGGATCACTGGGAAGACCTGCTGCTGGACCCGCACCGCCATTTTTCCACCCGCGATTATTTGATGATAAACACCGATGTGGCTGAAAGCGGCCTGAACCCGTTTTATCATTACATCGCCTTTGGAAAGGCCGAAGGGCGTAAGACCATAGATGTCTGACACACCCCCGCCAGTTGCTGACATCAATGTTGTGATCCGGGCGCATGATCCGGGCAAAACAGCGGTGTTGCGCCGCGCGGTGAATTCGGTGGCCACCCAGGAACTGGACGGCCGAGTTGATATTCTGCTTGAAACCTCCGGCTTCTCGCAACGCTTGCAGCTGTCAGATTTCATCGACGGCCCCTTGCCCGCCCATATCAGCCTGCAGCACCACAACACCGATTACAGCTTTGACAGCCGCACGATCCTGCTGCGTCAGGGCATTCGGCGCGCCCGGGCAAAATACCTCTATTTCTTGGATTTTGACGACACGCTGCTGCCCGATGGGCTCAGCGCGCTGCTCAGCTCTGCCCGGATGTGGAACAACGCCCTGCAAATCGGCAATGTAGAGCTGGTGCGCAAAACCGGCTCGGTCACCGAGCACCATCCCTATAGGTCTTTTGAACCAAACCTCTCGGATGTGCTGCATGAAAATTGCATTCCGTTTAATTCCTATCTGGTGGATCGCGCGCTGGCCCAATCGGTGGTCGATCAGATCCCCAATCTCAGCCTCTATGAAGATTATGCCTTTTTGCTGTTGCTGCTCAGCAAGGCGCCCATGCATTTTCTGCCCACCGACATCTGCGTGGCAACCTATAATGTCTCTGAAGCGGACATCGGCAAATACAACGCGCAAAAACCCTTGGCGGACCGCACCCTCAACCGCCTCAAGCAACGGCTGACCTTTCCGCTGTCAGGTCCCGAAATACTCCGGTTGCGCCGCCAGCGCCGCACCGATGACAGCGCCCCGCTGCGTGCTTTGATCTCTGGCTATCCCAAGGTCAAAAAGACCAGCCTGCGCGGTTTTGTGGAAACCCAGGAACCCTTGCAAGAAGGCACCTTTGTCACCGGCTGGTGTTATGATCCTGAATTGTCCAAGAAACAGACCCTGGTGATCTATGCCGAAACCAAGACCGGTCACTTCACCATCCTGTCCGAACGCCATCCGCGCTCGGATGTCTGCCCGCCGTCAGAGCCCGGCGGAGCCACCCCCGGATTTTCCGGCCTGGTGCCTAATGGCAAGCTGCGCCATATCTGGGTGATCACCCCGCAGGGGCGGCAAATTCTGCCGCATGTGCCACAGCGCTCAAAACGGCTCTGATTCAGCTTAAAATGACACGATCCCAGGGATGCTGCGCTATTTTTGAGGCGCCATATTACGCTGGTGATGGGCAATCGCCTCTTCCAGATCTTCATAATAGGTCGCCTGGCCATCTTCCAGCACCACACCGGTGTCACACAGCCCGCGTATCATGCCCAAAGAATGGCTCACCACAAAGGCCCCGGCATTTTCCATACGGGCCTTGAACAGCGCGCTGGATTTGGCGCGAAACGAGGCATCCCCCACCGATGTCACCTCGTCCACCAGATAGGTGTCAAAGGGCACAGCCATGCTGACCCCAAAGGCCAAACGCGATTTCATACCTGCCGAATAGGTGCGAAACGGCAGATGGAAATGCGCGCCCAATCCTGCAAAATCCTGCACAAAATCCACCATTTCCTCGGTGTCCATCCCGTAGATCCGCGAGATGAATTTGGTATTTTGCGCCCCGGTTAATTCACCATGAAACGAGCCGGCAAACCCCACCGGCCAGGAAATACGCCCATCGCTGATCACCTCCCCCGAGGTGGGATCCATGGTGCCGGAAATGATTTTCAGCAAGGTGCTTTTGCCCGCGCCATTGCGCCCCAGCAGGGCCACCGAGGTTTTCGACGGAAACACCACATTCAGATTGTTGCACACCACTTTCTCCCGCCCGCGCAAGCGAAAGACTTTGGACAGGTTGCGCAGCTCTATCATCGCCCCGCCCTTAGCGCCGGTCGCGCAAGGCATAGGCCATCAGCACGCTGACCGCCCAGCCCAAAAACAAGAACAATGTGATCAGCACAAACAGGATTTCCCGTTCCGGGTATTCGGCCTTTTCGGCTTTGGTTGGGGCCACATGTGCCGCCAGATACCGGCTTTGGCGCCGCGCATCATTGCGCGCGGTGTCAAACGCCACCCGGGTGGCCGTATAGGCCTGTTGTGCAAATTCCAATTCCACCGACAGGGCTTCAAATTCCCCAACCATCGTGGCCACCGAAGTATCTGCCTGGGCATTGGACAGGCCCAGTTTGGCGCGTTCTTTGGCGATCTGTTCTTCGATCACCTTGATTCGTCGCTCGACCTCAACCACCCGCGGATCCCCCGCCTGGGTTGTGTCTTGCAGCAAGGCCCGATTGATCTGCGCATCCGCCAGCTGGGTTTCCAGCGCCCCAATCAGACCAGATTGGGTCTGGGTCTGAATCGTGGGGTCGATGATCTGGGTGCGATTGCGAAAACTCAGCAGCGCCAGACGCGCCGCTTTCAGCCGGTCTTCGGCCTGCTGCAGCTCGTCGCGCGCATAGCTCACCGCATCTTCGCGGGCAATGGCAGAGAGCTTGTTGATCATCAGGCTGCTTTTTTCATAGATCAACGCATTGATGATCCGTGAATCCTCGGGATCAAAGGTCAGCACCCGAATATCAATCAGGCCGGTGCCGCTGTCATAATAGACTTTGACCTTGCGCTGCCAGTGGCGCAGCAGATCCTCGATGGTGCCTGCTGGATCATAGGCAAAGATCGGGTCCACATCCGGGTCTGCCTTGGCCCAGATCGTCTGTAGGTCCAGCGCCTCATCCACCTCTTGCACCAGTTCTTGGCTTTGCAAATATTCATATAAGATATCTGTGTCAGACGAACTGGACCCGGAAAGCTGCG
Organism: Hyphomonas sp.; assembly: GCA_050633385.1. Classification (GTDB taxonomy): domain Bacteria; phylum Pseudomonadota; class Alphaproteobacteria; order Caulobacterales; family Hyphomonadaceae; genus Hyphomonas. Next base: position 313 of record JBOEGK010000019.1, on the reverse strand, counting down.
CAATCCCCACAATTGATTCAATCGCTGAACCAGCTTCTTCGGTGCGCACCGAAAACCCCACCCGGCTGGCATATTGATCCGCGGCCCGCGTCCAAAGATACCAGGCGGTCAGGGCCGCAGGCAGCAGAACGAAACACAAGAAGCTTAGAATCACCAAGCCATGGCGGCGCTTAAGTCGCGCGGTGCTGACCGTCGGGCGCTGGCTGGGTGTCGCCGCAGCGGGCTTGTCGGGAACGGGCACAGGTTTTGTGGGACTCTGTGGCGATTTGGAAGCTGAAGGCGTGGTCAAAATGGACTCGCATCATATAAAGTG
>JBOEGK010000018.1:0-52731 GCA_050633385.1 Hyphomonas sp. | reverse complement strand
GAAAATGGTGCGGCCGAGAAGACTGAAATTTCATCTTTATACTCAACCTTTACAATGACTTAGATATACACGCAAGGCGTTTGTTATGCAAACAGGGCATAGAATGTATAGCGGCGGATAGGTTGAGGGATTTCAGCAGGTATATCCCGAAACCGTACATTAATGAGTGTCTTACTTGGAGCAATACTGTTGAAAAACTCCATGTTCAATTCCGACCCAATAATTTCCGCCTCATAGAGACGTATTTTGAATTTGCACCTGAGGGGGGGGGGTAGTCAATTTTCAAAGATACGAACCCTGATGCGCCTATGAGTCCAAGTGCGCAAATCTAATCTTAGTTTTCGGATTTATACTCTGATGCCGAAAATTTGAACGCCTCCTATTTGGGAGTTTTTCAACGGTATTGAGCGATTTTAAGCCACTCGACTGGCAGTTAAAACACTCGTTCTGCACACTCGCTCAGAATCTTGAACCGACCAAACAAACTTATGGCCGATTTCTTTTTTGTATTCAAAACCACCTATGTTTCAAATAGATATTTATGAGACAAAAAATTTTCATTTAAATCGCCAGCAAGTTCACTAATGCGGACCAATACAGCGCTCATTTCTTCTGACTCAGTGACTATGTATGCTTCAAACCAGAACCTTAGTGTATGCCCCAACTGAACATGTTCGTTACCCTGTGGCGGTAGACCGATAGACCGGATTTGAAGGTTTTCTCCTGATCTAGACGAATCTCGTACATGCCAAGATAAAAACTCTAATGCTTTTAACCCATTGACATTTTTTTCGATTCTGAACTCAACATTGATCAAAATTTCATTTTCAAGGTTACCTTTAGATCTCCTTAGCATAGCAATAGGTAAGTCCGCATAGACCCCCCCGAAACTCAGCTTGTCTATCGCCTGAATATCGTCAGCGGTAAGAATATTCTTACCAACGCTCACATCATATATCCCGGGCACAGCCCTGAATGCATTTTCCAATGCGACGACCTCACCAGGCATGTCATTACCTTCGGCTGCGCTCATAAATCCTCCAAAACTATATTAAAAACCCATCCTTACCACAGCGAGCAAACAAGCACATTGAAAATGCCCGCCTTATTCCTGAATTAATATAAACAAGTGTCCTACTTTGGGCGTTTACCACCTCTGGCCAAGAGGTTTAGTTTGGGTGATTTTAAGCCGCTTGGCTTCAGTCTGCTTTGGCGTTAATAGCGACGCCTCGCTTTACTTGATTACATCGACATTTTCTGGCCACATCACATTTGAAGCCCCGCGTTGATCTTGCATATTCCCAGTTTGATAATAAACGAAGGACTAAAATTTCATCACAATTGATCTTCGGGAACCGGGAGGGCAGACGGCGGTAAATCCCGAGCTTCGACCCACTCAATACACGTCGGCGCGCCACCATCAGATTAGATATATTCTGCCAACACCTGAAACGCCAGTTTGTGTGGGATAACCAAGGCGTTGGACATTGGGTAATCATTGTGGGAATCTAAGAAGTTATTTCCTAACTTGGTGTCCTCCCAAAGACAGTAGTAGTCTTCTCTAGGTTTAGCGCCTCCCCATTCTGAGCGGCAAACATATAAACCTCGGTGATGTGGGGGAAGTGTAAAAACAAGGGAATTATTGATCCTTCCCTTACCAACAGGCAACTCAGATGTTCCTCGCACCCCGTGCGCCCTGAACACCACCTCTTCACTCCCCCCCCCCTTGAGCCACTTCAAATGCTCAAAATCACAGAAGTTATATTTTACTACCGCAGGGGAAGGCCAACCAACACCACGATCACTACCTATTTCAAAAAGCCTTTTTTCAGCTTTATCCCGGTGAAGGGACAAATTCGCCATTTTCTCAATGGAACAGTTCTTGGCGATTTTCCGATCAATTTTCAACTCATAATTGTTAACAGTTTACATGAAACTATGAGTCATCTCGAATGGAATCTCTACCCAATACTCATCATCCGCCTGAGCCAATTCATGTCTACGTATCCTAGCGATCTCTAAAGATGATGTACGCATAGCAACGCGAATAGTCCCTCGCTTATCTATTCCGCTGAATTTCTTAGGCACTCTTCTATAATAGTGCTAGCGACCGCCTCTCAATCTGAGGCATTTTTCATCGGGGATTGATGTGCTCATTGGTGTTTTGCAGCACAAAATGTGCGCAATTTGTAGCACAATTTTGTCAACACACTAAAAAAGCAAAAGTAGAGCACAAAAAAATTTGTGCTCTTTCATGGCATTACTAGAATTTCTAGAAAAAATCTTGGTGCGGCCGAGAAATCGCATAATTTCCCTTAATATCATTTTATTACAATGATCTAGGGACTCGATCAACGAATTTTGTTGGTCAAAATGTGGGGGTTTTGTAGGGCAATCTCAGCTTAAAGCCGAGCGTATTTGGCGGCCCCAGCCCTTCAATCCCGTTGTCTCTTCTGAAGCGTCAATAATTACGCTGAGAATAGGAGATTTCTGAATGGTCTTTACCCGCACCGCTATTTTATCCGCAGCCGTCTGTGCAGCCTTATCTGCGCCGGCAGCAACAGCTCAGGACACCACGAGCAATTTGAAATTCCATCTCAGCTTCGATGGCAAGAAAACAGAGACGGTCACAGGCAGCTTACCCATCTATGAAAGGGCTACATCGGCGGTGCAGGGGAAGTTCGGGCAAGCGCTCAGCTCAGACGAGGGCTTGATCTACGACATCGAACTGCCAACCGACACATGGACTGAGGGAACGGCGGCGGCATGGGTGAAAGTCGCGCCGGACGCCGGAAACAACATGACTGTATTGGCCACTCGCTGGCATTCACAGCTTCATATTCAGGGCGACAAATTCACGAGCGCAACAGGATCTGGCAATTGGGCCTCATCTCCCATCACTGTGCCGAGAGACAGTTGGGTGCATCTGGCGATGGTCTGGACGCGTTCTGGAGATGATGCAGAAGTTGACTACTACTTTGATGGACAACTCGCGCATAGCGAATCAGTCCCTTACCGAAAATCTGCAGACTACAAAGACGTACGTATAGGACGATGGGGTTCGGCAGGCGCGACCAACTACCTGTTCAAGGGAGCGCTTGATGATGTGGCGGTTTATGATCGCGCGCTCAGCGCTGCGGATGTGGCCGCGCTCCATGCCGGGCCAATCAAGGCGGGCGGCGGCGGTAGCATACCGATACTGAACCCAAAAGATGTTGGTGTTGTCGCCGGGCCTGTCAATGGCGGTGGACCACTCACCGTGCCGACAGATCGTCCGCTGACAACACCGAAAGAGCTTCCGCGAGATTTGCCTGAATCCGTCACGCGAAAGGGTTCGACCGAAACAGATTGGGAGATTGTTTCCGTCCGCGATCAAGGCGGAAACGCAAACGGCTTGCTTGAGGCGCGTGAAAATCTGAGCTTCGAAGTCAAGCTTCGCAAGACGGGCGTAGAGGCTCCGCTGCCGGTGCGTATTCAGGCCAAACAGGTGCAGCCAGACGCGAACTGGAAGGGAACGAACCCCGGCATCAAATACAACATATACGGCGAGGTTGGAGAAATCGTCGCGGTGAAAGTGCCCGTCAATTACCAGACCCGCTTCGAAGCGGGCGTGGAATCTTACGTCTTCAATCTGGAGCTGGTGCACCCTGATGGCTCGCCACTGAAGGATGCAAACACTGCAAACAACACCAAACGAATGAACTACAACTTGCTGGAAAAGCGTGAAGCCCGCGCCGAGGCCGAAGCGGAAGCTGCGCGCAAGGAAGCCAATAAAGGCTACAAGCGCCGGCTGCGCCGCAGCGGGCTGGCGGGCGGATCAGGGGATCGCATTTGGCGGCAAGTCGCGCCGAAGGGGGCGGTGCTAGAGGGCTTGTATATAGACGACCTTTTTCAAAGCGTCGCGACGAATACGCATCAAATTCGATTGAATGGTCAGTATAAGTCAGTGCAGGATATTGAGAATTCACAACTTTCTCCACTCATAATTAATTCAATCTACGCCGGAGAAATATTAGAGCGGGCTGTTCGTGGTTCGGGCATCCTATCAAGCACAGCTGAATGGGGAACGTTCGGTATCAGAGGTAAGACCGTTGAGAAAGACGACGGCATTCGACTTACAATTGGGCCCCTTCCAATGGGCCCCACTTTTGAACTCTGGAAGCTTGACATAAACGGTTCAAGACTCGGCCAAGACCGAAAAAGAGCGATACAATGGCATACGGCGAGCACCAAAAAAACGCGGGACTCCTACAAGTGGCGTCCATGGCAGTTCTGCCCAAAAGACGACACAGGACAATACATGGTTGCCGTTGGTTTCGAGGCCCATATCGAAGAGGCCACAGGGGGTTCGTATCTCAATGGCATCCGCCTCATCTGTGAGCCACTCTCTCAAGCGCTCGATCCGCGCGATGGGCCGATCCAGTATTTCAACTCCAACACAGGCAAATGGCAGGATGGCTGAGTCAGAAATGTGAAAAGCGTTGGCGGGTTTTAATTCGCCAACGCGTCAATGTGAGTGAGACACATTGGAGGCTCAGATTATGAACGTGCAATTTGGATGGATTGTAGCGGCAGGGCTCGCCCTCTCAGCCTGCGGCGGCGCAAGCAGCAGCGGCGATGACGCGTCAACAGAGGCGCAATCCAACAGCGCTCAGGAGCACACCACGCAACAAACCCAGACCGCCTCCGCACCATCCCCTTTCCGCGCGAAAGCGCCAAACCCTAACCCGCACATGTATTCAAATGCCGAAGTCCGGATCAATGATTTGGTCTACGACATGCCCTATGTAGAATGCACAACGCCCAACGCTGTAACAGGCCTGTTCGCGGTAACGACGCAGACCACACGGTCAAACCAGACAGGCCCAAATTTCTGGATGCAAGGCAAAGTGGAAGACGCCACGCTGCGCTTCTTCCCGGCCCGCGCAACGCCTCAAAGTCCGTTGAAAACAAGCATCGCCTATAACGCGCAAACCGTCATCGGGTTTGAGGATAATATCCTGTTCTATGAAGGCATCTTCCAGGTGAACACGAACGGCGTGCCAACCGGAGAGCAGTTCGTGGCCGTCACAGTCGATTGCAACAAGGCCCAGTAAGCCAGCTGAAGTTGGCATGGCGGCAAACAGGATCGCTTCGCGTTTGTGAGGTATAGGGCTTTTCAAAAGACAGCTCTTTCCAAACAGAATAACCGGAGCGATCTTATGACTTCTCGAAACACTCTTCTCGCCCTCACCTTGGCTTCAAGTGTCAGTCTCTTTGCATTGAAGACGGCTCGAAGCCGGACGAAAGTACTGAATCGAATAATACTTCATTTAAAGATCTCATGCGTAAACCCGCTCCGAATTTGCCGGGTAGCGCAAAAGACTTCCGTGAAATCGCAAAAGACCAAGCGGCGGAACGCGCTCGTCGTGGGTTTGTCTCCGCTGAAGGTGTTACACCCGGCACAGGCGACCGCTGGACGGTGAGCCTGGTTCCTGTCTCCAACACATTTGAACAAGGCGTTCGTAAGACAGTTCAGCCGGCATCGCGCCCCAGCGACCAATGCCACACTGAACAAATACAAATTGCTGCAGGTGCTGAAGAACTGGGTGATTTCAATCCAAATCCACCGGGATGGCTCAAGCCCGGCATTGTGATGACAGCTCAGGGCTTTGCAGAAGGAAAATACACCGTTCCAAGCGGTGAACGGAAGCCAATTACGCTGAGTACAACTGCGCGTGGGGGGCAGTCAGTGGTCACTGTAAATGATCCGAAAATCAGTCAGATCAATGCCGGGCTTCACACGCTTCTGTCAGGAGACATGGAAGAGGTTCCGGCATCGTTCATACATGACTATCGTGAAATTCATTCCTTAGAAGAATTTGGATTTTATTTGAATGGAGCATACTCCAATCCCTTCGCAAAAGGTGCGCTGGCGCTAAGTCATGCGGAGTCCAGCGAGAAAAGAAAATACATCATAGAATTCGAGCAGCCGATGTATTCGGTCGAGGTTGATGATCTCCATCAGGATGATGTGTTCCGCTCCCCTGCTGAAAACACAGATGGCCTCGTCTATATTTCTCGGGTCACCTATGGGCGGCGCGGCGTTGCGCTTGTTACAAGCCGTCACGACATCTCCAAAACATCAGGCGGCGTAGAGGCCGCTTTGGAAATGGTGCTTCACCAGGGATATGTAAAAAGTGGGTTTGATACATTCGCACAAGGCGACGATTTTCAAATACAGGCGGTCCTGTACGGAGGAGACTCAGAAGCTGCCATTCGCGCCCTTATGGACTCCATTGAGAGCCGGTCCCTCGATCTCGGAGAATACCTGCAAACGGCCGCTGGAAACCCGAAGCTAGCGAAGCCAATCTCGTATGAATTGAGAAACCTGCATGGCGAACGCGTTGGAGTGAGAAGTTCCTTCGATACAAACGTCACAACTTGCGTGCCCAGCCTGGCTGAAAAAATGCGTCTGCGCGTTTCACTGACTGATCTGGTCAACATTCAATCGCGTGATTCCGACAAACGTGATGATTACGGTCTTAATCAGCATGTTGAACTGCGGGCGCTTGGCAAGTCAAAACGGGCCGTGTCCAACGATATAAGAAAGTTCCGAGACCAACACGATGAACCCTTCTATATGGACGGCGTGGTGATGCTGGCGGAAAACCGTATCATTAACGGCAACAAGGCGCGGCAAATTCGAGTTCGTGAAGACTCGCATCGCAGCGGCAACATCAACAACTCTCTTGTGTTCGAAATCACGAGGGAAGAATTCGAAGACCCGGACGCAAGACTATCAATCTATACGTGGCTCAAGGAATATTCAGCGGGTGAAGACCTCGTTCTGGAGAACTTCGAACGCATTGATATTCCGCTTCGTGAAGTCATTACCTATGTGCGAGCGCCGGGGCGGACCGGTCTCGCTTTCAACTCAGAACTTTTTCAGTATGGAATCAAAAGCGAAAAAGTCTTCTGGGCAAGTGGACCAAACACGCAAAAGCTGTGGCTCAGTGAAGGGCCTAATGGCAGCATTGAAGGGCCAATCGTACTCGGGCGGTCCGGCGCGATGGCGGCAACATGGATTAACTTTTCAGAGGCGCCGCAATGAGTTCGGAGGCCCCTCGCGCGTTTCGTATTTTGATGTGCGTGCTAATCGTTTGTGCAGCCGGGCTTTTTTCACCCACACGGGCATCAGCGCAATCGGATTGGCCAACCTATGAGTTTGAAATCGTAGAAAGCGGCCTCCTCTTCTATCAGAATGGCCTGAGCGGGGATGAGAAGAACGCTATTCAAAATCACCTGACGCGAACGGCGAAATATTATCAATCTCTCGGCTTTCGTGCCCCTGATCTGGAAATGAACCGAAAAGGTACACGCTATGTGATCCGTTTCGATCATGGTTCGGATCTCTCTGTGGCTGTAACATCCGTTCGCAGCGGCGCCCCGGAAACCATTATTGTTCCTCGGGCTGTTTTCAATTCAGTGTTTGATGGCAATGGGAAACTGCAAGGCTATCTCGCCTATTCATTGTCACACGAACTTTTTCACACCAATCAGCGCGCCTATCCGGGTATGCAAGGTGATACGGCTGGCTTTGGAATCATGGAAGGAACGGCAGAGGCCATATCCAAAGATCTCACTGTGAAATTGGGATACCAAGGGCGAAGCGACTGCGATGGAGTGCGTGATCTGTATGCGACGCCGTTGCTGATCGGAATGAACAAGGTGAATGCGCCGCGATATTCTCTGTGCAAAAGGCCGCAAGGTTACGGGACAAGCGGATTTTGGCGCTTCGTCGGTCAAGCCAAAAAGGCCAACAAGATGACGCGCGGCAGGGTGACCGAATCTGCCGACTACGCTTACCTACATGACTATTTTGAGTCTTTGGCCGAGCTGAATACTAATCCCGGAGCAGAAACAGAAAATCGGCTTACGAATGATTTCTTAGCCTCTCGCGCAGGCCTGAAAAAGAGCCTGGGGCATGTCTTCTCAACTTGGGCAGCGAGTGTAACAGGACGATACGCTGGGAACAAACGCAAGAAGCTTCGCAACATGATGAATTATTTCGGGGATTGCCAAGAAGTGCGCTTTCCCGAAACAAACCCATTTTTGATGACCAGCAATGTCACCCTCAAAAGTCTCACGGCAAGCTGTTATCATGTCTATGTTGATGAGGCCAACGGCGCTGTTGATATATCGGCTCATGTGCTTGGCGCCGACCCCGAATATTTGTTGATGGGCATGGAAGGAGGGCTCGCAGTCTCAAGCGCTATCTATATTCCACCAAACAATGGCTCGCCTGAATCTGCCAGCTGGACATTTAGCCTGCCTGAAAAGCGTGCGAATGGAACAGCCTTTGTGCTGACACGAACAACCCCGCCGCGCGTGGCGGGAAATCCAAAAAGCTACACTGTTCTGTTTTCGATGAATTCGGTTCAAACCAGCGCGTCCGCAGGCGGTGGAAAAAAAGCGTCTCGACGAACAGCGCGCAAACCGGGTGATCCACCGTTCAGCTTGTCTGAAGAAGAGCGCACCAAAGCGGTGGAAGATGCTGAAGACCTGACCCCCAGCTATCACACCTCGCTGAGTGGACACGTCAGCCGCCAGCCAAACACAAGAAATTGCAGAGAACCCTTCCGGTTCATGGTGTGTGGGCCGTCACTCAGTATTTCTCTGTCAGCGATGCCGAACAGCGCGCCGGACCTATCGGTCAATCGGGCCACGGGCGGCGGAATCGCGCAAGTCGCGCAAGCGCTGCTAGGCCTGAATGATGCTGGCGGCCCACAGGCTGCAAGCGACTGGCAGCAAGCCGCCATCGACATGCGCACACAGCCCGGCGCGATGGTGGAAATCACGATCCCGATGCTGGACTATGGCGAGACCGGCACATTTTCCAATGCCCGGATCGCAACTGGTAATGGGAAGGATTCGCGCCTGTTGCACGCGCTGGCCCCTGCTGATGCGATCAAGGGCAAAGGGATTGGGTTTGAACTGAACGGCAATGTCACGATTGACAAATACACCCTCTATTCGATGAGCGGGAGTTTTTCCGGCGCGATGGTTGACCATCAGGATGTCCCGCCCGGCGATGATCCCAGCCTAACGGTCGTTGCCAATATTTCTGGAACTTTCCACATCGCCCGGCCCTGGAGAGGCGATCACACAATCGAGGCCGAACCGATCGATTGGAAACTACAACGCGAAGCACTCGAGCGCAGGCGCGACGCGGGTGGGCCACCGCCAACGGGCGGTAGACCTCCAACCGGACCGGGCGGAAACAGCACGTCGGCAGGCGGCGGGAGTGATAGCCGCGTAGCAGAGGCCTACTGCCCTTGTGACTGCGACGTGCAATACTATTCCAGCACGGTTCCGCAATGCATCACAAAGTGTTCTCCGGTCTGGGATGTCGTTTGCCCGCTTCCGGCAGAAAACTAAGTCGACGTATTCACTGGCGCGCCGGCAGGCTTACATCGAACGTGCCGTTCTCGACTTTCAGAATATTTGTCATGTCCGGGTCCTCGCCGATCTTATTCAACGCCGGCATGGCGGCCGTAAACACACCTGTTAGTTTCATTACATCCCCTTCCATTGACGCACTCGTAACTTCGAACGTCTTCGCACCGTCATTGGACGTGCTAAAGTCCCAGATATCGGGGTTGCTTGGCCGCACTACGATTTTTTGAGCAAACCACTTGTCTCCAGAGCGGTTTATGTCGAAGGAAATTACGCTAGGAATTGGATTGTCGACGGCCTGAAAGCTGTAGATGGACACAAATGACTGCGGCGCATCTAGGCCACTATACCATTCAGATTGACTTTTCTGAACGTGCCAGGTGTGAACCTCGCCATTGATCGTTGCGGTGACGGTGCCGGCTCTATTTTCGGGCTGATTGGCCCAACCGGTCGCACCTCTTGGTTTGTTTTCAGGTTTGGCGGCATCGGTATTCGCTTGGGGGCTGGCGGGAGCGTCTGCTCCGCCGCAAGCGGCTAAACCTGTTAATAACATTATGGCTGCGGCGAATGTGTGTGACAGCTTCATAGCTAGGTCTCCTGAAAATTGTACCTTCCACATAAACGAGAAAGAGCTGAACAACTCGCCACGCGGTCATAATTTTCTTGCAATAGCACCGTGCACAGGCCCAAATAGGCAAATGAGTGAGGGGATGTCGGATCAAAGCGTGAACGAGGTTACACGCCTATTGATAGGTAGTGAAACCGGAGGTGACGCAGCCTTTTCAATGGCCGTCGAGCGGCTCTACCCCGAACTCCGCCGCCTCGCAGGTTATCATTCACCGAGCGCCGGCGCGTTTACACTCAGCGCGACCGACATCCTGCACGAAGCATTTCTGAAACTATCAAGCCATAACGACGGGTTTAAAAATCGAAATCACTTCATGGCTGTCGCATCCAAGGCAATGCGCCAGGTCATCATCGATTATGCGCGGCGCAAAGCAACTAAGAAGCGCGCTGGCAATATGCGCCGAGTGGATTTTGATGATGTTCAAATCGGGGTGATGGATCAGGCCGAAGAATTGCTAATGCTCGATCAGGCGCTGGACGCCTTATCTATAGAAAATTTGCGCGCCGCCCGTGTGTTTGAGTGCAGGTTCTTTGGCGGCATGACCGATAAAGAGACCAGCGAAGCGCTGGCCATACCCTTACGAACCGCACAACGCGAATGGATGAAGGCCAAAGCATTCATGAGCCACTTTTATGAGGTGGAGACTCAAAAATCGTGATGTGGCGGCTTCTGATCCTGAAAGCCGTTTTTTGATAGATGACAAATGCCACAACACCTCCAACATGGGACCATATCGAAGCGCTGCTAGACGAGTTGCTCGATCTCAACGAAGAGACACGATCAGAGCGTTTAAGCGAGCTTGATCGCGAGGCCCCAGACCACGCCAAAGCCGCTCGGCGCGTGTTGCAACATGCACTGGATGACAGCAAGTTTGACACAGGTGTCGGCGGCGTTGCGGGCGCATTGCTGGGGGACCTGATTGCCACTGAGGCCCAGGGCGAAATTGGCGAGACTTTATCTGTTTATCGTCTGGACGAGATTATCGGCCGCGGGGGCATGGGCATCGTTTACCGCGCTTCTCGTATTGATGGCGAGTTTGATCAATCAGTCGCCATAAAGCGCTTACCATTTGGCCTGACCGGAGAACGTGGCCAGAATCGATTCAATGATGAGCGCAGTATACTGGCGACCATACGCCATCCCTATATCGCGCAATTGCTCGACGGCGGTGTAGATGATGAGGGGCTGCCCTTTCTTGTAATGGAGTTGGTCGACGATGGCGTGCGGATTGATCACGCCCTCGATCAAGGAAGGGCTAGCCAGGCAGACCGGCTCAACGCTTTCAAGAAAGTCTGTGACGCGACGGCCTATCTCCATCAAAACCTAGTGACCCATGGCGACATCAAACCCGCAAACATACTGGTCCGGCCAGATGGGCATCCCAAACTCATAGATTTTGGAATTTCCCGCCTTGCAAATGTTGATCTGACAGCACGCGAAGTACGTCTGACTGGCGCGACACCCGGCTTTTCTGCTCCGGAACAACTGGCTGGAGGCCCGATCGGAACGCGGTCAGATATATACGCACTAGGGGCGACGCTCCGCGTCATATTGGGCGCGCCACCGCTCGCTTCTGATCTTCAGGCGATTATCGATAAAGCAACCGCGCACGATCCCGCGGACAGGTACCAAGCCGTTGAGAGTCTGTCGGCTGATATCAATGCATTTGAAACCGGATATCCGATTTCAACCAGAGCATCGAACGTGGGCTACAAAGTATCTAAATATGCTCGTCGAAACTGGTTGCCGTTGCTCTCTACTAGCGCGGTCGCTAGTGCGCTCATTGCAGGCACAGTGATCTCCTTGCATCAAGCCCGTATTGCGAAAGCCGAAGCCACGCGAGCAGAAGCCGTCTCGACCTTCCTGACTGACATGCTGATACAAAGCACAAATACGCTGTCATCTGATGAAGAGCCTACACTTCGAAGTGTGATCGAGGCAGCGGATGCAAAAATCACGTCCGATCTGGATGATGCCCCCGCGGTGAAAGCGGACATTCAGGAAATTCTGGGGCAAGCCTATGACGGCCTCATGCTCGATAATGAAAAAGCCGAGCAGCATTTTGCTGACGTGCTGGCATATGACCGCGCAAATGACCCAGAAAATGAGGCACGCATTCTGTCTATGCTCAGTTGGATTGCCAGCATGAAATGGAAGCGCGGCGACTATCAGGGCGCTGATGTCGTGATCGACGAAGCAATTGCGTTGGACCTGAAAGACGGCAAGCCAGACATGACGGGCTGGATGACGAAGGCCTTCATCGAAGGCAAAATCGGGACACCGGAAGGGCGCCATGCTGCGCTTGATCAGGCAGAAATCTTTTACGCTCGCGAATATGGCCGTGACAGCACGGAATTCGCCGCCGTGCTCTCGGTGCGGGCAGCAACTTACTCCGCAGCGGGTGATACAGAACGCGCCGAACCCCTGTTTAAGGAGGCGATTTCAATGCGGGAGGAACATGGCGGCGGGACATGGGCAACGACACTTCGCATGCGGAACAATCTTGCCGTTCTTTATCATGAGCGCGGAGAGTATGATCGCGCGACCGCGCTTCTGGAAACGAACATCAAAGCCAATACGCAACGCCTTGGTGAGGATCATGGAGAGCTTGTGGGCGCGCTCAATAATCTCGGCGCGCTCTACATGCAACTTGGACAGATTGAACAGGCTGAACGCCATCTGTCTCACTGCGCACGCAATGCGCGCGCAGAAATGCCAGATAGCAGCTTTATCCGCATTGCCTGTGAGCTGAACTATATGCGCCTGAAGCTTTATACTGGTGAAGCAGCGACCGCGACCCTTATTCTGGAAGACCTGGAACGGCGCGCCACAGATGCCGTGGGAGCAGATAACGCTTTATCGCTTGTGATCGTCCGGGACCGGGCTTGGGCCGCATTGGACATGGGCGACGTCGCGAAGGCCCGCGGGTTGATTGACCGGGCGAGAGTTGGACTTTCAGCGCCGTCCCATATAGCGCTGGCGGCCAGGATTGATGGTGAGATTAGCCTGGTTGAGGGCCGCAACGACGCTGCAATAGTTGCTTTTGCTGAAGCGCTTGAGGCGTATGAAGAAGACCCAAGCCAGCAACCTTGGATGCAGGCCTATGTACGCCAGCTCAGTGCGGGCGCGAAACGCGCAAGTGGGGGAGCGGTGGACGAAACACAAAGCCGCGCTGATCGCGCATTGCTCAAAGACACCTTGCCAAAAAACCACCGGGCCTATCCATCTGAATAGGCCCGGCAGCTATGGGTGTACGCACCATCAGGATGGCAGATCAAAGAGACGGTAAGAGTCGTCGGCATTCGCGTCTGTAATTAAATTTGCCGTCGCAGATGCTGACAGATAGACCTGTGCGTCATACGCATCAGGCGACGCATGAGCATTTTGAGCCTTTAACTTTCCGCGCTCGAACACGAGCGTTTTGCGCTGCTGCGCGGCCACTTCACCAGCCGGAACTTCGACACTAAGCGCCTTACTGGCAACTGGCCGATAGACGCCTTCTGCGGCTATGTTGATCCGAGCAGAGCGTTTGTATGGGGCCGACAGATCAGCCCCCTTCGGACGCTCAAGCGTCACGCTGACCTGTGTAACGACACGGTCATCGGTTATGCTCGATATTGCAAATGAAGTGATGGCCATATTGTAGCCATTTACACGTGCCTCATGGGCAGCGCTCAACAGCCCGTCGGCTATGCGGGTGGGTGTTTTTTGAGCAGCGCCAGGCGGAAGGATTTCATCGCCGCGACCAAGCGTGACCGTTGGCTTTCGGGTGATATCTGGACTAATTTTGCGATCCACTTTCGCTCTCGAATTCACCACCTCGCATTTTCCTGGATCTGCTGCATCCAGGCACATTTTTCTGATCAAGTCGCGCAGCCTTTCATCATTCTCATCAAATTGATCACCGGGTAGCGCAGCGGGATCTGAACCAGCATCAAATTGATCGCCGGGTAGCAACTCAGGGTGTGAATCTATTTGTTGTGCAGAGGCAGGAAGAAGAGCGGGTGCAGCCATTAGCGTCAGGCAAAGAGCAGCATGGGTCAATTGAAAGCGTTTCATAAGAGACGTCCTTTTGGATTGATTTTTGTCTTATCCAACGTGCCAGTCGTCTTCTCTTTGGAAGCTCACCTTCACTAACGGCTTAGAGGCTAGTGACCCGCCATTCTGAATTCATTTTTTTGAGGGACACCGCGCGCGCAGTTCAAATTCGGACGGTAAGGCAAGGCCAGCTGCCGGGTCTGCTACATAGTTCCCGTCATCTTCCAGGATCATGATGGTTGGCTGAGCGGAGCCGCGGATCAGAATCTCTTCTGGACTTTCCCCGGCGCTCTCAAACGTAGCCGCCGTCCACAGTTTCTGGCCACCCTCCCCTACATCTGCAAACTCAAAGGATGTAATCGCATAGGGACTGTCGGGATCTGAAGGGATACGAACTTTCAGAAAATCCTCATGACCATCTTCTTTGCGTGTTACAATATAGGTGCGATTGGGCGGCGAAGCCATGCAGAGCACTTGATCGAACTGAATGGCTGCGCGCTCTATTGACAGGTGTGCATCACCTTTGTCCTTTTTCGACTGGAGATCGTTTGAAGTTGAGGCATTAGCGGTGTTTTGAACGTCACCTGCATCAGAAGATAAATTAGATGAACCTCCACAACCGCATAGAGCGATGAAGAGCGGGGCAGCACAAAGAAATAAGTAGGCGTGGCGCATTTTTTTACTCCGATTTGTAAAATCAGAGAACGTAGTGAACAGACAGAATCCGCCACATCTTTAACAATGAATTGTCAACCGAGGACTGTATGTTTGGATTTCCCAGCTAGCCTGATGGTGACCTCCCGACCAAATCCGCCATTCATTCTGCCGACTCAAGCATTCAATTTACTATTGCTGTATCGATAACTTAGCCAAGACGCGCCATTGCGAGTTCTTCTGATTTGCTAACTTCACCAGTAAAATTTATAGCATTACTATGGTGCACCTTGGTAGCGTCCGAATGCATTGTTTTTGTTGGTTTTTTTAAGTTTGGTGCGGCCGAGAAGACTCGAACTTCCACGGGTTGCCCCACAGCGACCTCAACGCTGCGCGTCTACCAATTCCGCCACGGCCGCACATTTCGTCGAGGCAGACGGGCCGTATAGGACGCCATAAGCACTTTGTGAAGCCCTGAATGTTGCCTATATAGGGTTCAGCATGAAGAATTATCCAACCGTCGAATGGGCCACCTCTGAAAAGCGCGTCCCCTATCCCGATGCCATCGCCTTTATGGAGGCGCGTGTAAGCGCGATTCGGGAGCGTACAGCGCCCGAAATGGTCTGGTTACTGGAACACCCGCCCCTTTATACATCCGGCACCTCGGCAAAGCTTGACGATCTGCACGATCCGGCACGTTTTCCCGTTTTTGATGCCGGTCGAGGGGGGCAATACACCTATCACGGGCCGGGCCAGCGTGTGGCCTATGTGATGCTGGATGTGGCCGCCCGTGGCCGCGACGTACGCGCCTTTGTCAGCAATTTGGAACAATGGGTCATCGAGACACTAAGCGCCTTCAATATTGATGCAGGCCCGCGAGACGGGCGTGTCGGCGTCTGGGTTGATCGCACGCCAACAGGCGGCGCGTTAAAAGAAGACAAAATCGCCGCGATTGGTCTGCGTCTCAAAAAATGGGTCAGCTATCACGGCATCTCCCTCAATGTGGAGCCGGATCTGGAACATTTCAGCAGCATCACACCGTGCGGCATTGCCGATCCACAATTTGGCGTCACCAGTCTGGTCGATCTCGGGCGTCCGGCCAGCATGAATGAAGCAGACGATGCCCTCAAGCGCGCCTTCAAGCAGGTTTTCGACTGCGAGACACAATCTGCCCGCTGCCCTCTTGGCCTACGCAGCAGCTAGGCTGAGCCAGCAGCCTCAAACTCATCGGGTAGCTCCTCACTACCTGAATACAACCTGCCCCGCCCACCCGTGGGCAATCGCGCGACATAAAACAGCGTCCACAACATAACGGGCAATGACGCAAGCGCCCAAACCATGATGGCGATGCGCTGCCCCATTCCCGCTGCCATCTTCAGTTCAGTCGGCGGCTCAATATTCCGGCGACGCTCCATAATCAGCATCCGCTCCATGCCGCGCTGACGGCCTTGGGCGACAATACGCTTGGCCTCTTTATTCTCTGGTTCGGCCTTCAGCGTTTCTTTTGCTGCCACATAGTCCTGACGCATTTGATAAGCCTGCTTGCCCATCATCGTTCCGCCCAAAAAACCCATCATGGCCAGCACAAGCGGCACCAAAACAATGACCGCCAGCCATGTCGGACGCTTAGCTTCCGCCAGTCGTCGCATGTGCGCCACCAAGGATGTAAACTCAGTCAGCAACGCAAACGCTACAAAGGGTAACAACATTGTCGGAAAAGCAATTACACCGAGCGTCGTAGGCTTCGTTAAAACGCCAGCCTCCAAACCCGCCAGAGCCAGAATGGAAACCACCAACACAGGAATGAAATAGGTCAGTAAACGCCCCATAAACATCAAGGTCCACGCCCGGGTAAAATGACTCTTTACCGTCTCCCCCATGGGGTTGAACAAGGTTTCAATCCATCGCATCTGACGTAAATCATCTCGCGGGTCACGTATCCACGGTCGCGCCGGGTCCACCATCTCATGCGTGTTCATCTCGAAATCCTTTCGGAACCTCTGCCATTGCTATGTCAGCGGAACGCCATACTTGTTCGGGCCACTATCCTGTTTCAAACGCATGCCGATAAACCCCAGCACCGCACTCGACAGCAAAAAACTGACGACAGAAGATACAACGGATAAGCGCTGCAATTCCTGCGCGCGTTCCGACATAGCCTCCAACATGCTCGCCATGCCCTGTTGTTGCAGTATGACTTGAAACTCTGCCTGCAACGCAAAAGCGGCGGGCGACAAAACCGGCAGCGTAATCGCACCGAAGATGATGTTGAGCAGCATATACCCCATCAAAAACGCCACATACCACCACGCAGAATGCCCCGCATCATGCAGGCGTTTGGCAAAAACGCACAAATAGGGAAAAATCATCGCATATTGCAGCATACCAAAGGCAGGACTAACCAGAACTGCCGCAATCTGCACGAACATGCACACCCCTGTCAGCACAATAAAACCTCGCGCGAACAGGTGTGGCGCGGTGCGACCTTCCGGGTTGAAGAAGACGAAACGAGCGTCCATAAATCTATCATTCCTCATGGCAAAACGACTATATTCAGCGCCAAGATTTTATCAATAAACGATAAAATCTGACGAGTCACCAACTCGCCGAAAAATAGCGCAAACTTTTGAACAAAAGAAAAAGAGCCAGACATTTCCCAATGCCCGGCTCTTATAATCTCAACGCATCAAACGCTTTTTTACGCTTAGCTAAACGTCGTATCCGTTGGGTTTACTACCCCGACATCATACTGATTGGGGCCTGGGTCTGATTTAAACAATCCCATCACCGCGCCAACAACGCCTGTTACGATACCCGTGCTCAAAATGCTTGGCACTAGCTGCGCTTGCGAGATTTTTTTGGTGTAATCCATCGTGACCTTCATGATCGCGCCAGGATCGTCGCCCATATTCATCATCTCTTCGGTCATCTCTTCCTGAAGGGCCTCAACATTCCCGCCCAAAATAGGCGTAAGGATCGCCGACGCGACCACGCTGACCACGATCGCCAGTACAACCATCGCAATGGTCAGCCAGCCCGTTTTACCCGCGTCGTGAAAACGCTTCACGTGCACCGCAATCCACGGCCAAGCAAAAACAATCCCAAGAAACGAAATAGCGACAGAAACATAGGCAGATGCAGCGGCTAACGCAGCGCTGATCGCAAAAAGGATTAACACACCGCGCCAATAGGTTCCTTGGTCGATGCGCCCATTCGGTGACAGAAACAAACTCATAATAGCTCTCCCGGGCCGCGTGGCGTCTCTTGACCTTATGCGGCGTCAAACCTGTTATCGTCCCTCTGTTGCGAAGGGCCACATGCCGGGATCGCCAAAGGGAACGTTACCGAGCATAACGAGTCGTTTGGGTTAGTTAAAGGTTAATCGAGACTGGCTTACTCGAACTCTACCATAATCTCGTCTGCTGCAACGCTATCACCAGCTGCAACGTTGATGGCTTTCACCTTGCCGTTGGCTTCAGCGCGAATGATATTCTGCATCTTCATCGCTTCCACGATGCAGACCGCTTCACCTTCTTGAACTTCTTGACCTACTTCGACATCCATAGAAACAACCAGCCCCGGCATCGGAGAAATGATCAGCTTGGACATATCCGGCTTTTCTTTCTCCGGCAGGCGCGCGTGAAGGTCTGCAACCTCTGGCGTGCATACCAATGCCCGCAGCGAAACACCGCGATTGCGCAGAATATACCCCTCTGTGGCGTCAGAGAATTTAACCGCAAACGGCTTGCCGTCGAGCACGCCTTCAAACAACAGAACGCCCGGCTGCCAATCAGTCACCAGTTTCATGGCTTTGCCGCCATCAACAGTGATGGCCGCCTCATCCCCCTGCCCTAAATCGAGGTGAACCGGATGATGGTCCTGATCCAGAATGACCACCCAATCTTCACGTGGCTCCGGCACCGGGGACATCCGATCGGAGATCATTGCCGCGCGGCGTGTCATAAAGCCGTGAATATACGCAGCTGTAGCAATCAACTGCTTCTCTTGCGCCTTTGTCGGCGCCAAACCATCAAAGCCCTCAGGAAATTCATCCTTAATGTAGGCAGTCGTAATTTTTCCCGACCGGAAACGCTTCTGATCCATCACAGACGCGATAAACGGCATATTGTCCTGAATGCCTTCAATGTGAAAACGATCTAGGGCCTGCACATGCGTATCGAGCGCATCGTCGCGTGTTTTGCCGTGCGTTACCAGTTTCGCGATCATAGGATCGTAGAACATGGAGATCTCATCGCCTTCACGCACACCACTATCCATCCGCACTTCACCTTTGCCCAGCTTGCCTTCGCTTGGCGGGCTAAAGTGCTTCAAGCGGCCAATAGACGGCAGGAAGTTACGATAAGGGTCTTCTGCGTAAACACGGCTCTCAACGGCCCAGCCATTGATCTTTAAATCGCCCTGCTTGATGGCCAGCTTCTCGCTGGAGGCCACGCGAAGCATTTGCTCCACGAGGTCAACACCTGTGATCATTTCTGTCACCGGGTGTTCCACCTGCAGGCGGGTGTTCATTTCAAGGAAGTAAAAGCCCTTATCAACCCCAGACGCCACAAACTCGACCGTCCCGGCGCTGTCATAGTTCACAGCTTTAGCCAACGCGACGGCCTGCTCACCCATTTTCTTCCGGGTGGCTTCATCGAGCAATGGTGACGGCGCTTCCTCGATAACCTTTTGGTTTCGGCGTTGAATGGAGCATTCCCGCTCGAATAAGTACACGCAATTGCCGTGCTTATCGCCTAAAACTTGGATTTCAATGTGGCGTGGCTCAAGAATAAACTTTTCAATGAAAGTTCGGTCATCGCCAAATGCAGCAAGCGCCTCAGCCTTCACCGCCGGGAAGCCTTCTTCGACCTCTTTGTCGTTAGCCGCGATCCGAATACCTTTACCGCCGCCACCAGCAGACGCTTTGATCATAACTGGATAGCCGATTTCTCGGGAAATTTTTACCGCTTCTTCGGTGCTGTCAATTAAGCCCATATGACCCGGCACAGTCGACACGCCCGCATCCGCCGCAAGTTTCTTTGATGAAATTTTGTCGCCCATCGCCTCAATCGCGAACGCGTTTGGACCAATCCAGCCAATGCCTTCTTCTTCAAGGCGTTTAGCAAACCCTGGGTTCTCAGACAGGAACCCAAACCCCGGGTGGATCGCTTCAGCTCCGGTCTGACGCACAGCATCAATGATCTTATCAGCAACCAAATAGGATTCAGCAGCCGGTGATCCACCAATGTAAACAGTCTCATCGGCCATCTCTACAGCCATAGAGTTGGCGTCTGCATCTGAGTACACAACGACGGTTTTTACACCCATGCGTCGGCAGGTTTTGATGACACGAACGGCAATTTCGCCACGGTTAGCAATCAGGATCTTACTGAACATACATTTCCCCAGCCCGGATGGGCGCTTATTTGGTTTTCTAATGCACCTAAAGGGGGTGATGTGTCTTGTCCATATATGCCGCTTGGGAAACAGGGCGCTTGATCGCCGCACCCTTACATGTTAGCAAACGCTCACTTGCGTTATTTTGCGGACACCGAACCCATGACAAAGATCAAATTAGACCTGGATGCCCTCCTCGCTGATGGCCTGATAACCGCTGCCGAATCGCAACGCCTCCAGACGCTCGCCCTGCCCAATGTGCGCAACTCGGCTATCATCAATGTCATGCTCATTTTTGGCGCAATCGCCATCGCTACTGCAGCTATTGCGCTCATTCCTGATCCGACCACAGGCTTGGTTCTGGCCGTCTCATCCATTGCTGGCGCAGAAGCCTTGCGCCGGTTTGCAAAGGATGTGTCACTCAATCTGTTATCTTCAGCGCTCGCCATGATGGGTACATTGGGTATAGCCGGATGGGTCGCTTACGAGTTTCAGGACGCACCGATAACCATCGTAGCGCTAGCGGTCACATTCATTCTACTTGCTGGGGCCGTGTGGTTTCGCTCTGCCTTCCTTGGGGCACTCACAGTTCTCTCATTAGGCGGCGCTCTGGGTGCGGGCACGGCCTATTGGCACGCCTCGTACGGCCTGTTTATCAGAGAACCCACAATCACAATCATCGTGTTTGGTGCGATCACGGCAGCGCTGTTCTTCCTTCACCATCATATCGGAGCCGCATGGGAAAAATTAGCCTTGGTCGCGGGGCGAACTGCATTTTTCCTGGCTAATTTCGGCTTTTGGGTTGGCTCCCTCTTCGGTGACTATATGGGTGAATTATGGAAGGATAACGTCGACTGGCAAGCGACATCAGACTGGCGTGAAACCGCCTTCTATATCCCCGAAATCGCCTTCACAATCGGATGGGCCGGCGCCCTTATCGCGATCATCGCCTTTGCCCGGCGCGGCGGATTTCTCTCCATCACCTCAATCGTATTTTTGACCATCCATGGCTATACGCAGTATTTTGAGACGTTCGAGGCCAACCCGCTCACCATCCTGATCGCAGGCATCGTGCTCGTCGCCGGCGCCGTCGTTGGTGCCAAAATTATATCAAAACAGCGAAACACGACTCTGGCGAATAAAGCCTAATCGTCCGTTTCGTCATCTAGGCGCTCAATATCTGCCTCAAACGCCCGCACCTTCGCGGTCACGGACACAAGGAACGCCGTTGACCAGCCGATGAGCAAAAACCCATTGGCCGATTCTGCGGCGCTCAACATGCGCCAATCCTCGCTCAATACGATCTCTCCGAAGCCAACTGTCGTGAACGCAGATGTAGAGAAGTAGAGCGCGGGCTCCATTGTCTGAAACTCGCCCAAGAACAGATAAACCAGCGCATAGACCCAAATTTGCGCTGAATGCAGTGCGAATAGGCCGAGCACGACGAATACAATCGACATGCCCTGCCCCGCAACGGAGGTAATATTCGCAGGGTGGCTCTTACGCTTGCGCAAAATGGAGGTCAGGACCACCAACCCCCAAAAATGCGACGCAAAGGTCAACACGACGAGAACACTCGCTACAGCCAAATTCGTGATCAACATAGCATCACATTCGCGCCGGTTTTAGCTATTGTCTACCCAGTTAGGCGGCTGCCGCAGCAAGTATGCCTTCTGAGAAACCAGGCGCCTCGTCCTTGAGAAACTCCACCAAGGCACGCTCCGCCGGGCTAACACTCGTATCCTTGCGAATCCGGCGCAAAAGCCAGTTCACTTCCGGCTCATCAATCTGTTCCGCTGCTCGCGCTGCTGCCTCATTCATCGCTGCACGCGCAGCTTGGGCTTTAGCCTCATCATGTGTGACTGACTTGAACCAACCAGACGACAGACCACCAACCAAATTGTTAAACGTACTCTTCACAGATACATCAGTATCTGCCAGCCACGCTTCGCGCGCCAAAGCTTGCAGTTCACCAACCGGATTGGGATGTGCACGCGCCATAAGATGGTTTGCGATGGCCCGGGCAAACAAGTCGCTCCAGCCTTTATCATTGGCAGAATACGCAACAGCGTCGTTTGTTCTAAACATCATCTCGGCTTCAAAACGTGACACCCAAGTCCCGCCATCACTTCCGGCTGCATACAAAGCCCGACGCACGCGCTCAATATCCTCTGCAACTGCTTTACCGCGATCAATGATGCGATCACACGCAATCCGCATGGTAAAGTGACCAAGTGCGAGCGGCGCGCCTTCAGCTTCACGAAGAATGCGCAGCAGCAACTCCAACTCAGACACCGGACAAATTTGACCGTCGCGCTCGATATTGGTGATCAACCAATTTGATTCCGCATCCGTAACCCAATGCCGTGGCCCTTCACTCTCCCCCAAGATGAAGTCCTTTACGGCCTCGATAAATCGCGCGTCCCATGCAGGATTTGTCCCGCCAAGTGTCGCGTTTAACTCGAACAACGCATCTGCCTCGCCCGGATCAATCCTACCGTCGTGATAAACGTGATTGATGACTTCCAGCGCCTCTTCCGTCGTCAAAGATGACGTTGCCGGAATCATTCTGCCCAAATTTTCTACAACCTTATCCATGCCCAATCCTCTACCTTTTCCACCTCTCGTTTTACATCTCTGACGTTTCAGTTTCGTTGATCAAATGGCCGAGTGTATTGACAACGCATTAGGAATTGCCCCCAGAACAGCATGAAAATTGAACATCTACATAAACCATTAGAGGAAACACCCATGACCGATGCAGCAGACCTTTCTGGACGAAGCGCCCTTGTAACCGGATCCGCAACCGGCTTGGGACGCGCTATTGCGATCGGCTTGGCTGAGCGCGGCGCAGACGTCATCGTTAATTGCACGCGCTCTATTACGGATGCGGAAGAGACTGTCAGCGCCTGTCAGGCGGCTGGGGCGCAGGCTCGCCTCATCGCAGCAGATGTTTCGACTGAAGACGGCTGTAAAAAACTCGCAGACGCCGCGGCCGCCAATGGTCGCCTCGACATTCTCGTCAACAATGCAGGCGTCACCCGTCATGCTCGCGATCATTCAGACCTCGATGCGCTAAATAAAGACGACTTCCTGCACACCTACGCGGTCAACGTCGTTGGCCCCTTCCTTATGATGCAAGCTCTGAAGCCTCTTCTCGTCAAAACTTATGAAGATACCGGCCGCGCTGCAGCCGTTTTGAATGTCTCTTCAATTGCTGGGGTCAAAGGCATCGGCTCATCTGTCGCCTATGCGGCCACAAAGGGTGCACTCAATACAATGACGCTCAGCCTCGCCCGTGCTTTGGCACCTGCCATACGGGTCAATGCCATTTGTCCCGGCTTTATCGGCACACGTTGGTTCAAAGATGTGATGGACGAAGACAAATACAATCGCATGGAACAAGGCGTCATAGAATCAGTCCCGCTCTCGGTCGCAAGTTCTCCAGAGGATATTGCAGCATCAGCCCTTTTCTTCTGCACCGATGCGTCCCGCCATGTGACCGGCGAAACACTGCTGGTTGATGCGGGCATGCACCTTGGATGAGTGAGCATCACTGTCGAGCTAGACCCACGACGCACAATCGAAGGGCATATTTGCAACATGTTGCCCAAAAACGCGGCGTTTCAGGTCAACGACCGCAACGTGTCCAATAATTTAGTCCTTTTTTAGTGGCATTCACGGCAAGGGTGGGTCTGGCGCTCCACGGGGGAGCGTTCGAGATAAATTTTACGGGGTTCTACCATGAAACTCACAGCTCTACGGGCGGGGGTCGCCCTTGCAGTTATGACCACACTTGCAGGCACAGCCGTCGCTGAAGGCGAATGGTCTGGGAATGTTGCACTGACTTCAGACTATGTCTGGCGCGGTGTTTCACAATCTAACGAAGATCTAGCGATCTCTGGTGGCTTCGACTACACGAACGACATTTTCTACGCTGGTACTTGGGCATCAAACGTCGACTTCGGTGACGCGTCTGACACGAACGTGGAATTGGATGTCTACGCAGGTCTTGCAAGCGAATTCGCAAACGGCATGACTTGGGATGTTGGCGTAATTTACTACGCTTACCCAGATGCAGACGCTGAAGATCTTGACTTCGTCGAACTCAAGGGTGCTCTCGGGTACGAACTTGAAGGCGGCCTTGGCCTTGGTGGCGAAGTTTACTGGGATCCAGACAATGAGAGCGTCTATGTCGCTGGTTCTGCTGGATATTCATTCACAGACGCATTCGCAGCTGACGTCAGCGTAGGTAACTACAGCTTTGACGGCGGTGGCGACTACACTAACTGGTCCGTTGGCGGCACATATTCTTATGGCGGCTTCGATTTCGACCTCCGTTACTGGGATACAGACATCGATAACGTAGACATCGCTGAAGAGCGCGTTGTCTTCACAATCGGAAAAAGCCTTTAAGGCCTAGCGTTTCCTCCAACTGCATGCGCGTGATTGCCCTCCACGCATGCAGCCAAACGAGGCCGTCGCCCTAATTTTAAGGGGTGACGGCCTTTTTTATTCCATAAACACCTCCCATATAAGAGACAGAGACACCCCTCCCCCTCTAACCTCACGCTCACACATGGCCGCAGAAACATCTTTGATAAGCGCGTTACTTCCCGCGATAACCCTGCTCGGGTTTGGCGCGAGCGCTGCGCTTGCTTCAAAGGCTCTAAAAATTTCTCCGATTGTCGGCTATTTGATCGCTGGCATCCTGCTCGGTCCGGGTGTTCTAAATTTGATCGCCAACGGATCAACTACACACTTACTGGCCGAGCTGGGGGTTGTCTTACTTCTGTTTGACATAGGCATGCACGTCTCGCTGCGTGAACTGAAAGAGAGTTGGCGAGATCTCACGCGCTTGGCTCCGGCGCATTTGCTCCTGACAGGCCTCACATTCGCGGGCATCCTCTACGCCCTTGAAGTCTCATGGCCCATTGCATTGGCCGTGGGGCTTAGCCTTGGCCTGTCATCTACGGCGGTGGTCGCCCGTATTTTGAAAGAACGCGAACAAGCTGGTTGTCCGATTGGGCGCACAGCGACACATATTCTTATTTTTCAGGACATCGCAGCAATATTTTTGATGATTTTCGCCACCTCGCTTGGCGGCCAAGATCATGACTCAACCGGCCTCGCCAGCGTTGTTATGGATGCGCTTGGATCAGAAACCTCTTTGCCGCTCGCTGCGACCCTCGGGCTATCGCTTGTGCAAACACTCATTGCCTTCGCCGTCGCGTTGCTGGTCGGTCGCTTCCTGATCACCCCAATTTTCCGAACGCTATCGAATGCCCGCAATCCTGAGGCATTCACTGCGTTCAGCCTTCTGCTGGTTTTGTCCGCGGCATGTGCAACCATGGCCCTAGGCCTGACGATCACGCTCGGCGCGTTCCTTGCGGGTCTCGCCGTATCAGGCACGCCCTTTCGTCATCAAGTCCAGCTTGATATCGAACCCTTTAGAGGCTTGCTCCTCTCCTTCTTCTTCATGAGTATCGGGATCGGTCTCGATCTCGCTGGTCTGGTCGCACACTTCCCGATCGTGATCGCCGGCGCCGTGCTCATCCTCGTTGTGAAGACCAGTCTCGGCTACTTCGCAGCACGCATCTCCGGGTGGAGCGTTCCGGGCGCGGCTCACCTGTCTACACTGCTGGCACAAGGATCGGAATTCACCCTCGTCATCCTCTCGATCGGTGCCATCGTATCCGATCTACCTACGACGATAATGAGCGCCATCATCGCCGCTGTCGCCCTCTCCCTCGCCTTCGCCCCCTTCTGGGCAGACATTGGCGTACGCCTGTCACTTCGATTGGCTGAGCGGCGAAAGACCTCTAGTGAGGGAACAGACTTAACATCCCTCTCGGGTGAGCGCCCCACGCTCGTAATTGGCATGACCCCGGCTGGGCGTCTCGCCATTGACGCACTGATCGATCACAATTTGCCCTATATTGCCATGGACCATAACGCAGATCGTTTTCTCGCGGCAATCTCGGATGGCTATCAGGTTTCGTTCGGTGACACCTCAAACCTCAAACTTTTTGATGCCGTCGGTGCCAGTCATGCCCGGGCAGTTGTCTTGGGTGATCCGCGTTATGATGTTTCAGCCCGCCTGACATCTGCCGCAGATAGACGCCCAGCTGACCTCATCCGCTTTGCCGCCCTCCAGTCACCAGAAGATTTAGCCCGCTTCGAGGCAATCGGTATTCGCGCTCACCTCATCGTCGCCGAACCCAAAGGGCTGGAAATGGTCATCGATATGCTGGGCGCGTTGGGCATAGACAATGAACTCGTCGCCGCGTGGCTCACCCGCCAACACGACATTCACACAATCGGCGAGGGCACAGACACTCAGCCAGACCCAACAGATCCCGACGCTACAGAGGAAGCAGCTTAACCGTCACCCTTTAAGCGCGGTGATGGCATCCTCAATCGTCGCGCGCGGTTTGTCCAATATCGCATTGATCTGTGCACGTTGCTCAATCGCCAACCATAGGCCCCTCCACTCCACATCAACCACACGCCATTCGCCGCCCCTATGAATAACACGCCACCGAATTGTCTCAGCGTCTCGACCATTTTGAGCCAGCCGTGTCTCGACAATGCAATCATGCTCATTGCGATCAATTGATCCCACCACGTGCACATCTGCTCCAGAAAGTATGTGCGTGTGACTGGCCAACGCCTCCTCTAGAAAGCTTTGATAAGCCGCCTCAAACCGCGCCTTGTCGACGTCTGATACGCGGCGCGAATATTTGCCCAGCGTAAACCGCGCAACCGCGTCCACATCAATCGACTGTGTCAGCTCGATCTCCGGCGTACTCGATTGTGTTACGGCCAGCGCCGTGTTCGAAATGAAATTCTCAGCGCTAGGGTCAGCACTCGCAAAAAAGCCAAACGTGAGCGCTGCAGTTGCTGCAATCATAAAACGTTGCATATCGCGTCCTCTCTATCGACCGGACACCTCGGAAATACCTGCTCCAAAGGAACGGCCACCCATTTTCACCGACTACCAATTTACCACGACACAGGCGGGCACCAAAACATCGTCGACACCGCACGCTTAATATTTTGAAATTCGCGTATCAGGGGAATCTCAAGTGTGCCCTTTTGGCCACACATGGGTTATCCCGCCCTAAATACAGGGCTGGTGCGCGAAATAATGAGGAAAACAAAAATGGTGCGGACGGCCGGACTTGAACCGGCAAGGTCTTGCGACCGACAGATTTTAAGTCTGCTGTGTATACCAATTTCACCACGCCCGCACAGACACGCCTTGACTAGAGCGCTGCTCAAGAAATGGCAATAACTTGTTTTCCTGTTATACAGGTCAAGACGTCAATAGTCGGAGCCCTCACGAGATGAAACACCCACTCACAATCGCCTGGTTTATCGCGACCGGGCTGCTCACAATTGTTGGAGTTGGTGCCGTTCTCGCCACATCCATGCAAACAGAATCGCCCGAACTAGCCGCTAGTTTGCTTCCAAATGTGCTTATTCACGCTTTATCGATGGTCGCTGCCTGCCTCGTCTACGCAAATCTGACGGGCCGCCTTCAATCTGGCGCACTGGTGCCATTGGGGTTTACCCATTTAGCATTTGCCGTTCTCTCGACACTCGCCCAGATAGGCGCGCAATATACTCAGATGCGCACTCTCACATCAGGCTCCCACGAGATGAGCCAGATCGCGATGATGTATAGCCTCTCATTCGGCTTGGGTTTTATCGAAATACTTCTGTTCATCGCGGCTTTGATCGTCGCTTTGAACGCAAGCTTGAAACCGGCGGACACGGTCTTCCAATAAGACCGGCCCGCCAATATTCAACAACAAACGCTAGCTAACGCGCTCAAAGATCGCAGCAAGCCCCTGCCCGCCGCCAATGCACATTGTCTCAAGCCCATAGCGGCTCTCGCGACGTTCCATCTCCTTCAGAAGTGTCGTCAGAATACGCACACCTGTCGCGCCGACAGGGTGCCCCATTGAGATACCAGACCCGTTAACATTGATACGGTCCCAATCATCGCCACCAAGGCCAAGCGCTGACGTACAGGCCAACACCTGCGCTGCAAACGCTTCGTTCAGCTCAATCAGGTCGAGATCTTTTAGCGTCAAACCTGCCCGCTCAAGCGCAAGCTGCGTGGATGGCACAGGACCAATCCCCATTGACTTCGGCGCAACACCAGCAAGGCCCCAGCTCACGAGGCGACCCACAGGTTTCAAACCATATTTCTCAACCGCAGCGAGGCTCGCCACGATGCAGGATGCGGCGCCATCATTCTGACCAGACGCGTTGCCCGCAGTCACGGTTGAATCGGGGTCAATTTTGCTACGGATAGCGCGCAGCTTGGAAAGCTTCTCGGCGGTTGTGCCCGGACGCGCATGCTCATCCGTATCAACAATCGTATCACCTTTACGGCCCGGCACTGTGATCGGCACGATCTCTTGAGCGAAGCGCCCGTCTTCCATCGCCGCCCCTGCCCGCGCCTGTGAACGCGCCGCCAGTTCATCCTGTGCTTCGCGAGAGATATTATACTCCGCACGCAGATTCTCCGCCGTCTCGATCATGCCCCCAGCAACCGGATAATTCTCGCCGCCCGCAGTGATGCGTCCACGGGTCAAACCGTCTTCCAGTGTGATATTCGGCGTTTTAATCCCCCAGCGCATTTCTGTGGAGTAATATGGCGCACGGCTCATGCTTTCCGCGCCACCGGCAATCACAACATCCGCGCCGCCGGTCGCAACCTGCATCGCAGCATAGATCACCGCTTGCAGGCCAGACCCGCAGCGACGGTCAATCTGGATACCGCCAGCCGTAATCGGCAGCCCTGCATCCAAAGCAATCACGCGACCCACCGCCGGCGCATCCATTGTCGGATAGCAATTGGCAAAGATCACATCATCGACCGCCTCGCCCGGTAAGCCGGAACGCGACATCATTTCCTTCACAATGGTCGTCGCCAATGTGTGCACCGGAACCGTGCTCAAACCGCCACCAAACGCGCCGACAGGGCTACGCAGCGGCTCACAGATTACAACGTCTTCAAAACTCATCTTATGGTCCTCTATGGATTAATTCTGTTCGCGTCCGCGGGCAGTCACTTGCTTACGGGCTTCTTCAACCGAATCCGCAGTAACGCTTTGCGCGTGCTCAGCTGAACGACGGATCTCTTCTTTCAGTGCATCCGCATACGGCATACCGTATCCATCATCGATTAGCTTCTTATACTTCTTGATCATCTCGGGTGGGCAAGAGGCCATTTCATGCGCCATCTTCAGGGCCGCGGGCACCAGTTCGTCTTGCTTGTAAACACGGTTCACAAGCCCCCAACGCTCAGCGGTTTCTGCATCAAGGAAGTTGCCCGTAAACGACAATTCTTTCGCGCGGGATACGCCGATGATACGTGACAATTTCTGCGACAAGCCCCAGCCGGGCACAATACCGACACGCGCATGCGTATCAGCAAATTTCGCATTCTCGCCCGCCAGCACAACGTCGGCCAGCAAGGCCAATTCAAATCCGCCCGTGATCGCAAAGCCGTTGATCGCCCCGATGATCGGCCAAGGATACTGGTTGATCGCGGCGGCCATATCAATCTGCTTGGCTTTTTCACCAACACCGAGC
Source organism: Hyphomonas sp. (assembly GCA_050633385.1). Taxonomy (GTDB): domain Bacteria; phylum Pseudomonadota; class Alphaproteobacteria; order Caulobacterales; family Hyphomonadaceae; genus Hyphomonas. The sequence goes on along the minus strand of JBOEGK010000018.1, from coordinate 22,964 downwards.
GCAAAGCCTTTTTCGCCCGCTTCTTTGAGGTCGATCCCCGCCGTAAAGGCACGTCCCGCGCCTGTCAGAACCACCGCGCGAACGTCAGCATCATCCTTCAACTCCAGAAACACACGCACAATTTCGCTACGCAAATCCCGTGACAATGCGTTCAACGCGTCAGGACGGTTCAGGGTCACAAGCGCAACGGGGCCATCACGCTCAACAAGAATAATTGGTTCCGACATGGGTTCGGTCCTCCTCCAATATTTAGAAATTTCAATAGGTAACGATATGTCTCTATAGCCAGCCTTTGGCTTTGGCGACTCTCTCACCCCGCGTTAGAGTTTCGCACCTTACGCACGGCGATCACGATTGCGGCGACCAGCGCAATGATCATAGCGACCACGAAAATCACATTTTTCATCGGCGTGATGTAGTTTTTCAGCGCCAGCAAATCGACCACATCCCACAGGGCTAGTATTTCAATTATGTTCTCTGAAAGGTCGAGCGGCATCACCACCCAGCCCGGCATTGCAAGCAACGTCCCCTTCGTCCCGAAAGCCTTGTATGCGAGGCCGACTGAAAGGAGCCCGTAAACCAGCGGATAAGCCATATCCAGCAGCAAGGTCATCCAGCCATGGGAAATCCGCTGCGCTTCGGTCATCTGGTCCATGACCCGGCGCGCACCTGCTTCGGTGTACGCGTCCAGAATCTCACCACCGAGATGCGGAATCCAGAGGGCAAAGCCAATCGTCAGCCCGGCGAAGCTCAGGAACAGCCCCCATAGGACCAGCGGTCTTTCAAGTACTGATTTGATCGCTCCGATCATTGCTTAACTCTCAATCCGTTCTGGCGTCACGCCGCTGGCGCGGATAATCGCTTCTAGCTGCCTTGTTATATCTTCAACCAATTCTTCCCGCACCGTTGAGGCGACCAAGTGAACACCATTATCGGTCACGCTTCGAAACCATGGATAAGAACCAAAGCTCACCTCTGACATTGTTTTGGCCAACTCACCCAGAGGCTCGGCAATATCCCCCTCACGCAGCCCTGCCCCGCGAACGGTCACTTTATGCACCACCGCGCCTGTCTCCAGTCTCGGGCCAATATCTTCCAGCATTGCGCGCGCAACCTGCGGCACGCCGGCCAACGTGAACACATTCTCCATCTGAAAACCCGGCGCGCCGGAGACAGGGTTCGCCACAAGCTCGGCCCCATGTGGAATTCGCGCCATACGGCGGCGCGCAGGCGTGTACTCGGTTTCCATTTCTTTATAGCGTTCGGCCAGCATGGCGGTCACGTCGGGATGCTCTGAAATGCCCACCCCGAATGCCTTGGCGATTGCGTCGGCTGTAATATCATCATGCGTCGGGCCGATGCCGCCGGTCGTAAACACATATGTGTATTTTGCGCGCAGATCATTCACCGCGCCCACAATCTCGTCTTCAATATCCGGCACGGTCCGGCACTCCATCACGGAGATGCCGAGCGGGGCCAGATAGCCTGCGATTTGTTGCAGATTGATGTCCCGGGTGCGGCCCGAAAGTAATTCATCCCCTATGAGGAGGACGGCGGCGACAGGTTGTGTATCGGTCATCCCTCACTCATGCCACGCTCATCGACGTCCGCCAACCATTCCCGAACCTCGTATCAGTCCAAAATATGCCCGATCGCTAGGCGGGGGTAGAAATTTGCCCCATTCACTGCCACATTATCCGCAACACCTTAGAAAGACGACAGAATGAACGATACCAGTCTCCTTTTACCCATGCGCACGGGCGAAATCCGTATCCATGATGAGGAAGGCTTTGCCGGAATGCGCAAAGCCGGGCGGCTTGTTGCAGAATGTCTCGACATGTTGGTGCCAGAGGTAAAACCCGGTGTCACCACCGCCCATCTCGACGACCTCATTCGCGAATTTGTCTATGATCATGGCGCGCTATCGGCGACAATTGGCTATCGCGGCTATCGTCACGCCTCCTGCATCTCACTCAACCACGTAATCTGCCATGGCATTCCCGGTGAAAAGCCCCTCAAGGAAGGCGATATCGCCAATATTGACGTCACCGTCATCGTTGATGGCTGGCACGGCGACCATTCACGCATGTTTGGCGTGGGTGAGGTCAAACGCAAAGCCGAACGCCTGATGGACATCACCTATGAAGCCATGATGGCGGGCATTAATACAATCAAACCGGGCGCACGATTCGGCGATATTGGCGGCGCTATCTCTGACGTTGCGCGCAAGAACCGTGTCTCTGTTGTTGAAGCGTTCTGCGGCCATGGCCTTGGACGCCTGTTCCATGATGAGCCTAACGTCGTGCATTCCTCCCGCGCAGGCACGGGACCAGAACTCAAGCCCGGAATGTTCTTCACCGTCGAACCGATGCTCAACCTTGGTCGTAAAGATCACGCAATCCTGCCCGATGGCTGGACGGCCGTTACCCGCGATCGCCAGCTCTCAGCCCAGTTTGAACATTCGGTTGGCGTCACCGAAACCGGCGTTGAAATCTTCACCACCTCCCCCAAAGGCTGGCACGAGCCTAACAAAGTGAAGCCTTAAAAACTATGTCGGGGGGCAATGACAATTCGGGAACAGAAAAACCCCACCATTTGGGCCATCGCGCCCGTTTGCGCACGAAACTGCTCGCACGCGGCCCAGGTGCGCTGGATGATTATGAAGTGCTCGAAGTGCTGCTAATGGCGTTCATTCCCCGCCTTGATGTCAAACCCATCGCCAAATCATTGCTCAACCGATTCGGCAGCATGTCCGGCATTCTCGCCGCACCAGCAAAAGAGCTGCAATCTGTAAAAGGCATTGGCGAAACAACCGCCGCCTACATCAAAGCCGTCGCGGAGCTGCAATCGCGTACCCATCGTGAAGACCTCAAATCACGCCCTGCCATCGCCTCATGGTCAACGCTCATAAATTACGTCCGAACAGAGTTGCAGCATGAAGGGCGAGAGCAATTTCGTGTCCTGTTTCTTGACCGCAAGAACCAGCTGATGGCCGATGAAATTATGGGCCACGGCACCGTCGATCATGCCCCTGTTTACCCAAGAGAAATCGCACGCCGCGCATTGGAACTGCAAGCCAGCGCGATAATACTTGTGCATAATCATCCGTCTGGCGATCCAACCCCCTCCCGCGCAGACATTTCGATGACCCGAGAAATTATCGACGTGCTTGACCCGCTCGATATAACCGTTCACGATCATCTAATAGCGGGTACGGGCGGTGTAACCAGTTTCAAATCGGCAGGTTTAATATAACTCCCCAAGTGAGAGTAAGGGCTTGCGCCTTTTTGCTCATTCCGTAATGAGAGTAGACTATACGCACCATCAGAGTGCGTTTCCAATTGGAGGAAACTAGGAATGACCGACACGACCGCTAGCGCGGAAGAGCATACAGGCCACGTTACAGGCTATGGCAGCAAGGGTTATCGCACATATGTGCTGGTTGCCTTGATGCTAATTTACACACTCAATTTCATCGACAGAACGCTCATCACCGTTGTCGCACAACCGATTATGGACAGCTTAAGTCTATCTGATGGGCAGTTCGGCTTCCTGTCAGGCCCACCTTTCGCCCTTTTCTACGCCGCAATGGGCATCCCAATTGCCATGTTGGCTGACCGCTCAAACCGCGTTTTGGTAATTGCGGTATGTATTGTGGTCTGGTCAGTCATGACCGCACTTTGTGGTTTTGCTGCCGGATTTTTATGGTTGGTAATCTTCCGCATCGGCGTCGCGATTGGTGAAGCCGGCGGCACGCCTCCAGCAAACTCGATCATTACCGATTACTACCCGGTTAAAAGCCGTGCGAATGCACTGGGCATCTATTCTATGGGCGTCACACTTGGCGGTGTGCTTGCACAAGTCTTCGGTGGCTCAATCGCTGGCATCAAAGGGGCTGATTTCGGCAACTGGCTTGGTTCGCTAGGTCTTGGTGGTCTCTTCTCGGGTATTAACTGGGAATCAGTTGAAGGCTGGCGCATCGCGTTCGTCGTGGTCGGCGCCCCGGGCGTTCTGATCGCAGCTATCCTGTGGATGACCGTTAAAGAACCTCCACGGGGCTACACAGAAAAGCCAGATGGCCGCAAAGTCGAAAAAGCCAGTTTCGGTGCCGCTTTTGCTGAAATCGGTAAAAAGAAAACCTTCTGGTGGGGCGCATTCGGTGCGGCCTTCGTAGCATTTGTCGGTTATGGCCTGCAAAGCTTCCAGGCGCCGTTCCTACAGCGCGTCTATGGCATTGGCGTGCGTGAAGCCGCTCTGTTCTATGGTGCACCGCTCTCACTCTGCGCAGCAGCCGGAACATTTGGCGGTGGCTTCCTTTCAGAGAAACTTCAGTCACGCTTCCATTCGGTTGTGGCATGGTTGCCCGCTGTTGGCCTGATGATCGCTGTTCCCTGCTATATCGGTGCCTTCTTTGCCCCGACGATGCAGCTGACCTTTATCCTCTGGATGGTCGCCGCGTTCTGTCACTACTCATACCTTGGTGCCCAGTATTCAATCGCAACCTCCATCGCCAGCCCACGGGCACGAGCGACCGCCGTTGCGGTGCTTCTGCTGATGGTCTCCATCATTGGTAACGGTATCGGGCCACTCTTTGTCGGCATGATGTCAGACTTCTTCATGGGCAATCAGATCGCCGCGGCCGGCCTCACCGAGTTTGCAGCCGATTTTGACTCACGTGCCTGTGCGGGTGATCCGGCCAGCCTGTCCAGCGATGCTGTTCAGTACTGTAAAGCCTACGGAAATGGCCTGCGTCAGTCGATGGCTGCGACAGCGCTCTGGTTCCTATTGGCTGCCTTCTGCTTCTTCATGGCGGGTAAAACCTTCAAGAAAGATCAATGGAGCAACGCAGAACCTGTTGCGTAAACGCGTTCCGCCCTTAGGGTGTCTTTTAACAATTATAAAAAAGACACCCAAAATGGGTTGGAGGAAAACGCATGACCGACGCAACTGCACAGCAGCCGGAGTCCTATGCAGGATCAGATGGCTACACCACCAAAGGGTACCGCGCCTATGCGCTCGGTACCCTTTTAATTGTCTACATATTCAACTTCATTGATCGCTCGATTCTGGCCATCCTGAATGACCCGATCAAAGCCACGCTCGGTGTAGAAGACTGGCAGATGGGGATGCTGGGCGGCCTCGCCTTCGCCCTGCTCTATTCCACTTTGGGCATTCCAATTGCCAATGTCGCGGAACGGATGAGCCGCAAGGTCATCATCCTCTGCTCGCTGTGTCTCTGGAGTCTCATGACCGTCCTATGCGGGTTCGCAACGAGCTTCATCATGCTCTTCTTGTTCCGGGTCGGCGTAGGTATCGGTGAAGCGGGTTGCACCCCGCCCGCCCAATCTATGATCGCTGATTATTTCAAACCTCAAAGTCGGGCCACTGCTGTCTCGATCTATGCACTCGGCGTTCCGCTCGGCGCGATGTTGGCGGGTGTCCTCGGCGGCCCCATCAACGACTATGTGACGGGCGCAAACGTACACACCTTCCTGGCCGATGTTGGCATGGGCGGGCTGTCTGATGCGCTTGGCATCGCGTCGCTCGAAGGCTGGCGAATTGCCTTTATCGCTGTCGGCTTACCGGGCCTGCTTGTTGCCTTGGTTCTCGCCTTCACGCTCAAAGAACCGCCACGCGGCTACACCGATCCTCCCGGCACAAAGAAAGCTGAAGCAGAACCCTTCCGCAATGTACTTAAAGTGCTCAAGTCAAAACCAACTTACATCCATGTTGTTGCGGGTGCAGCCATCGCCTCATTCGCTGGCTACGGCATTGGCCATTTCGTCCCGTCCCTCTTCATGCGCGGCTTCGGGCTAACCCTGACAGAAGCGGCTCTCTATTACAGTCTCATTCTCGGTGTCTGCGGTGCGGTCGGTGTGTTCTCATCTGGCTATATTGCTGACCTCGTCTCCAAGCGGCACCCTAATGCCCTGTCATGGCTGCCCGCGGTGGGAATGACCGCCTCAACCCCGCTCTACGTGTTTGGATATATGCAATCCAGCTTGGTTTGGGCGATGCCCCCGCTGATGCTGGCGGCCTTTCTGCATTATTTCTATCTCGGGCCAATGTATGCGGTTCTCGGCGGTGTCGTGAACTCCAGAATGCGGGCCACATCGGTTGCTGTTGGTTTGTTCTTCGTCAACCTAATCGGCTTGGCGCTTGGACCAACATTGGCGGGTGCACTGTCATCTTTCATTAAATCGATACTTCTGAACGGCAAGGATCTCTCTATCCAAGCTTGCGCCGCAAAAGACGCGCTGTCTCCCGAGGCTCTGGCCATTTGCACGGCAGCAAATACCAACGGCCTGCGTTTTGCGATCGCCATCTTCGCCTGTTTCTATCTCTGGGCCTCCCTGCATTATTTGTTGGCCGGGCGCACACTCCAGCGTGACATGATCGCCGGCAAGCCGTAAATAGCCTCACATGGCTGTTTACACTCAAGTTTCCGATGACTCCCTCAAGGAGTTTCTATCGCGCTATTCCCTCGGCGATGCTGTGTCCTTCAAGGGCATCGCCGAGGGTATTCAAAACTCCAACTACTATCTTGAGACGACGCAAGGCCGTTTCATTCTCACCCTCTTCGAGAAATATGTGAAAGAGGATGAGTTGCCGTTCTTCATCGGCCTCAAACAATATTTGGCCGGCACTGGCTTTCCTTGCCCAGAGCCGATTGCGGCAAAGGATGGCGAAGCGATCCAAACACTTGAGGGCCGCAAAGCCGTCATTGTCAGCTTCCTTGAAGGCCTCAGCCCCAAACGCCCCAGCGTCACGCAATGCAGAAATGTTGGCGCTGGCCTCGCGCGCATGCACCTCGCTGCCGAAGGGTTTACGGGCACACGTACCAACACGCTCGGCCCGCAAACGTGGTCTGAAATGTGGGCTGCACATGCCGAAGAGGCCGACGCTATTCAACCAGGCCTCACCGCACTGGTGCAGCAAGACATAGACGAGCTATCCAAAGCTGACCTCCTTAGCCTGCCCCTGCCCGAAGGCACCATCCATGCCGATCTGTTCCCAGACAATGCCTTCTTCATTGGTGAGGAATTTACCGGCATGATCGACTTCTATTTCGCCTGCACAGGCCAACTCGCTTTCGATCTGGCCATTTGCCTCAATGCATGGGCGTTCGAAGACGACCCCATGCGCAATGGTGACGGCCTTCAATACAATTTCTCCAAAGGCGCGGCGCTCATAAAGGGTTACGAGAGTGTGCGCCCACTCGAACCAGCTGAGCGAGAGGCCCTCCCCCTGCTCGCCCGTGGCGCGGCCATTCGATTCTTCCTCACGCGCCTGATTGACTGGTCAGCCACACCAGAAGGTGCCCTCGTTATGCCTCACAATCCGCTTGATTATGCAGGACGCTTGGCCTTCCATCGCAAGGTCACCAACGCTGAAGGATATGGTGCATAGACACCAACTAGAAAGGATTACCGTGCCGATAGTTCCAAACGCCTCCACACCATCGGGCTACGCTTACACCTCCCCCTCCGAACCCAAACCTACCCGCGTCTGGCTTGCTGTGATCGTGTGTGGCGTTCTTGCTGCGGTGTCAGTGACGATCATCGCGCTGGTCATCCTGCTTATTACGCAACTCTTTGCCTCAATCTCCTCGCTCATGAGCAACAGCAAATCACCCGCCTTAGGCGGCGCTATTTTTGCTGTTATGCTCTGCCTTTACAACCTCGCTCTCTTTCCTGTCGTCATACCCGTTACATGGGGCGGCCTAGCCCTCACTCTGGGCCGCTTGCGGTGGAAGCGACGAAACGAGCCCAAGCCATACTATATTCGCGCCACCTTACTTGGCGCTGCCCTCGTCGGCCTCACCACAGGCATATTCGGGGGTATGCACAGGCTGGTTGTCACCGGAATCAGCGCAGGGATAACAGGCGGAATTATTGGCGGCGTTGCCGGATTCTTCTGTGCCTTCATTTTTTTAAAAATCTCCCGTCCCGCCAAATTTATTGACGAGGTGGAGATCGAGACCTTCTCCTAATATTTCACCGGCACGCCAGCGCTTGACCTCACGCCCAAAACCCCCCACCTCAGCGCCATGACTGATACGATAGAAATTTGGACAGACGGCGCATGTAGTGGCAATCCTGGCCCCGGCGGCTGGGGTGCGCTGCTTGTTTATGGCGACCACCGCAAAGAAATGTTTGGCGGCGAAAAAGAAACCACCAACAACCAAATGGAACTACGCGCCGCGATCGAAGCGCTAAACGCCCTGAAGTCTGCCTCTAAAGTTACCCTCCACACTGACTCCACCTATGTGAAAGATGGCCTCACAAAATGGATTCATGGATGGAAGAAAAACGGCTGGAAAACAGCGGCCAAAAAGCCTGTGAAAAACAAAGAACTGTGGCAGGCTCTTGAAGCAGCCTGCCAACGACACGAGATGACGTGGAAATGGGTGAAAGGCCACAATGGCGACCCGGGGAATGAGCGCGCTGATGAACTCGCCCGTCTCGGCACAGCAGAAGCACGCAGCTAAATGCTGTCACGACGGCTAGCGTGTTGCGTCCAAATCGGCCAATTTAAACGGCATGAAACCCGCAACTCTCTTATCCAGTCTCCTCGCCCTCACCCTCTTCATATCAGCTTGCAATCGCAAGCCTGAACCCGAAGAAGAGCTCAATCCAGACGCCGCACCATTCACTCAGCAAGAAGACGTCCTTCAAACTGAGCTTCCGCCACGTCCAGCACGTGTCTCCCCCCGCCCTGATGTCGTCACTGACCGCTTCGCCATCCTCGCGCTAGATTGCATCCATCGCCCCTACCCGAATAAAATCGGTCATGTCATGCAGTCCGATCTGGATATGGGGCTTCCTCGAAACATGACCCCGGCTTTTTACGGCTGTTTTGATTGGCACTCAGCCGTTCACGGACATTGGTTACTCGTCCGCATCCTCAAGACCGACCCTGCCACACCGCTTGCCCCGGAAATTCGCGCCGCGCTCAATCAAAGTTTCACCGTACAAAACCTCGCAGCAGAATTGAATTATTTGTCAGCGGGTGGTCGCTCCGGGTTTGAGCGCCCTTATGGCCTTGCTTGGTATCTGCAATTGGTGGCGGAACTTGATGAAAGCAACGATCCAGATCTCGCACGCTGGCGTGAAACACTGCGTCCATTGGAAGAACATATCGTTGGCAATGTCCAAGCTTGGCTTCCACCGCTCGCCTACCCCATTCGCGTCGGCACGCATAACCAGAGCGCTTTCGCCTTTGGCCTCATGCTAGATTACGCTCGCACAGTCGAAAACCCCCAACTCACGGCCGCTCTCACCCAAAAAACACTAGGCTTCCACCAAAACGATACGAACTGCCCGCTTTCCTACGAACCTTCAGGCGAAGACTTCCTCTCTCCTTGCCTAATGGAAGCTGACCTCATGCGCCGCATACTTCCCCCTGAAGCGTTCTCTCTCTGGCTCGACAACTTTCTCCCAGACATTCCGACGACAGAACGTGACGACTGGTTGGAGCCCGGCATTGTGCTCAACAAAAGGGATGGAAAACTCGTTCATTTAGATGGCGTCAACCTCTCTCGGGCGTGGGCGCTGGAAGGCATTGCCTCAGGCCTTGAAACGTCAGACCCAAGACGCCCGGCCCTACTCGCCGCAGCAAAACGCCACAAGAAGATCGGTATCGCTGCAATCTCTGACAAACACTATTCAGGCAGCCACTGGCTGGCCAGCTTTGCCACCTATCTTGAAACCAAACGTGGGCTGGATGTTACCCCGAATGAAAATGCCCATGAATCCGAATAGCTAAAGCCTCATTCACGCCATCGACAGCCATCAGGTCGCTCACCTTGGCGCGCGAAACACCTTTTGCTGAACCAAAATGATGCAGCAGCGCTTTCTTGCGCGCGGGGCCGATGCCTTCAATTTCATCCAGTGGTGATGTTTTAATATCCGCCGAGCGTTTCGCTCTATGCGCCCCGATCGCCCAGCGATGCGCTTCATCCCGCAGACGCTGAAGATAGTACAACACGGGCGCATTTTCAGGCAATTTGAACGGTGCCCTGTTCGGGCGGAAAAATTGCTCCCGCCCTGCATTCCGGTCCACACCTTTAGCAATGGACACAAGGTTCACATCATCGGGTGTAATGCCCAAAGGCTCCAACGCTTCGGTCACTGCATTCAACTGGCCGATGCCGCCATCTATCAACACCAGGTCAGGCCAATTGGCTGCATTGCCGTCTTCACGTTCTTTCAAGGCGCGGGCAAACCGGCGGCGCATCACCTCGCGCATCATGCCATAATCATCGCCCGGTGTAATATCGGTGTCCTTGATATTGAACTTGCGATAGCTCTGCTTAACAAACCCCTCAGGCCCCGCAACAACCATTCCGCCTACGGCGTTTGTGCCCTGAATGTGCGAGTTGTCATACACCTCAATACGCTGCGGCACCTCTTCCATTTCAAACACTTTGCGAACTTCATCAAGCAACCTCGCTTGGCTGGCAGTCTCCGCAAGTTTACGCGAAACGGCTTCTTCAGCATTCCGCGTTGCCTGCGCAACTAAATCTCGCTTAGATCCGCGCTCCGGCTTGCGTATCTCCACCTTGCGATTGACCTTCAGCTCCAAAGCATCAGCGATCAGCGCCGCCTGATCCGGCAATTGCGAAACAAGTATCAGGCGCGGTGGCGGGCGTTTATCATAAAACTGCACGAGGAAAGCCGATAGAATATCCTCCGGCGACTGATCCTTTTCATGTCGCGGATAATGGGCCGTCGCGCCCCAGTTCTGCCCTGCGCGGATGAAAAACACCTGCACACAGGAAATCCCGCCTTCCATCGCAATGGAAAAGACATCAGCTTCTTCCAGCCCGTCAGGGTTTACATCCTGTGTGGAGCGCACATGGGCCAAGGCCCGGATACGATCGCGCAGAGACGCCGCCCGCTCAAACTCCATCGCCTCGGCAGCATCTTCCATCTCCTCAGCAAGGCGCTTCTGAAGATCCGCCCCCTTCCCGCGCAGAAAATCCGCAGCTTCATCCGCAAGCTGCCGATACGCGTCGGCTCCAATCAAATCGACACACGGCGCGGCGCAACGTTTGATCTGATGCAACATGCAGGGGCGCGTCCGCAAATTGTAGACACTGTCCTCACACGTGCGCAGCAGGAATGCCTTCTGCAATGTATCAAGCGTCCGCGTTACCGCGCCCGCATTGGCAAACGGCCCGAAATAGTCACCCTGATTCATCTTCGAGCCGCGATACTTTTTGATCTGTGGCGCATCATGATCCCGGCGGATCAAAATATACGGGAATGATTTGTCATCGCGCAGCAGCACGTTAAAGCGCGGCTTTAAGCTTTTAATCAGGCTCGCCTCAAGCAGCAAAGCTTCGGTCTCTGTTTCTGTGACAACGAATTCCATACGCCGCGTCATCGCAATCATCCGCGCAATGCGTTGATTGTGTCCCGCAAAACGCGAATAACTGGCGACACGCGCCTTCAGGCTGCGGGCTTTGCCAACATACAGCACATCATCATGCTCGCCGAACATGCGATACACGCCGGGCTTGGCCGGCAAACGTTTCAAATTATCTTTGATAACATCCACACCGCGCAGCGCGTGCGGGTTCATATGATCGGGCGAATCCATGCTCTACAGATAGCGCCTGTTGTGTCAGGTTGCGAGCCTTGCTTTACGCCAACCAGCTCAAGAAGCCATACTCATGACGCGCTTCGAGCACCCACCCCGTGGCAAATGCGAATACGCAAACAAACATCACCGCGCCAGCAAATTGCCTGAACATGCCACCCGAGCGGCGTTTCCCATCCGAATCCTTGTGCGCAATCAAAGCCAAAAACAATAGAATGAACACACAGATTACAATCAGGCGCTCAGCGTCCTGCGCCTGCTGGAACCAACTGAATGTATCTCGACTAAACTCGATGAATTCAGTTTTAAGATCATTGAGTATCCGACCGAGGTCTGAAGTTAGCTTAGTCATTGGTCCCTCCTGAAAGCGTCGTTTCAGAGAATTTCGCTACTTTTCTACCCAGCGCACCAAAAAGTACCACACCAAGTTTAACGAGTCGCAAACAGAACATGTTCCGTTTTCTCTATTTGCGGGAGAATGCAGAAACCATGCCGTCCTGCGGAAAAACTGCGCCCAATTCGCACAAAACGCCCCCCATGCCTTGCCGTTTGCCAGTGCGCGGCCTATTCGACTTGCAACAGAAACCCGCCCACTTTCGGGCCTCAATAGCCGAGCACTCACATGGCCGCCGATCTTCGTCTTTCCGATGCCGTCAACCGCGTAGCACCGTCCGCAACCATCGCCGTCACAACGAAAGCGGCTGAGCTTAAGCGCGCCGGACAAGACGTTATTGGTCTGGGTGCAGGCGAGCCAGACTTTGACACGCCGGACCACATCAAACAGGCCGCTATCGAAGCGATCCAGTCGGGCAAAACCAAATACACTCCCGCTGATGGCTTGCCAGAGCTGAAAGAAGCCATCTGCGCGAAGTTCAAGCGCGACAATAATCTTACCTACACTCCCGCTCAGGTGCATGTCGCGCCGGGCGGCAAGCCGGTCATCTTCAACGCCATGGTGTCTACGCTAAATCCCGGTGACGAAGTGATCATCCCCTCCCCGTATTGGGTCTCCTACCCCGATATGGTGAAGCTGGCGGGCGGCACCCCCGTCACAGTCTCATGCGGCGCAGACAGCAATTACAAGCTTTCCCCGGAGGCCCTCGAAGCGGCGATCACGCCTAAAACGAAGTGGCTCATCCTGAATAGCCCCTCCAACCCAACAGGCATGGCCTATACCGGCAAAGAACTTAAAGCCCTCGCTGACGTTCTGCTTCGCCACCCTCATGTCTGGATCCTCACCGACGATATGTACGAGTTTCTTGTCTATGACGGGTTTGAGTTCGCCACCATCGCAGAGGTCGAGCCAAAGCTCTATGACCGCACGCTCACCATGAATGGTGTCTCAAAAGCTTACGCCATGACAGGTTGGCGGATCGGATATGCCGCTGGGCCAGAAAAGCTCATCGCGACCATGCGCAAAGTCATCTCGCAAACCACGTCTAACCCCTGCTCTATCTCTCAATGGGCTGCGATCGCAGCGCTGAATGGCCCGCACGATTTTCTGGCCGAGCGCAACACCGCATTCGCTCGTCGCCGCGACCTGTGTGTGGAGGAACTCAACAAGGCTGAGGGGCTAAGCTGCATCAAGCCTGAGGGCGCGTTTTACGTGTACCCCTCTTGCGCTGGCACAATCGGGAAAACTGCGCCGAGCGGCAAAGTGATCGAAACCGACGCCGATTTCGCCGCTGAACTTCTCGAAAATCAGAACGTCGCCGTTGTTTTCGGCACAGCATTTGGTCAAGGCCCTGCTTTCCGCATCTCATATGCCACCAGCGAAGAGGCGCTCAAGAAGGCCCTGTCTCGTATTCAGACCTTCTGCAAGAGCCTGACATAGATAATCTCTATAGCTGCTGCGCCAAAGTTCAATTGGCGCAGCGCTGACTTCCCGTCCATATTTGCGGAAAGCAAAGACGAGAAAGGAAGTCATTATGGCTATCGATATTGGAATTGAAGAAACTGGCCGGCAAAAGTCGGCTGACGCCCTGCGGATACTACTTGGCGAGACATACGCGCTATACTCAAAAACTCACGGCTACCATTGGAATGTGACTGGGCCGCGGTTCAGCTCTCTCCACGCCATGTTTATGGAGCAATACACCGAACTATGGGCCGCACTCGATGAGATTGCAGAACGCATTCGCGCCCTCGGCTATTTTGCCCCCGGCTCATCCGGTGAAATGATGGACGCGGCTTCGATCCCACAAGATCAAGGCGTGCCCGATGCAGAAACGATGATCGCCAACCTCGCAGCGGGTCACGAAGCCGTAAGTCGCGCCGCGAAAAACGGTATCCAGATCGCAGAGGATGCGGGTGACGCGGTCACGGTGGATCTGATGACCCAACGCGCCACCATTGCAGAGAAAACCGCCTGGATGCTCCGCGCAAGCCTGTAGTATCTTGATTTTAGACATAAAAAAGCCCGGCTGCGAAGATCGCGCCGGGCTGTAAAGTTATGGGTCTTCCAAGGGAGGAAACGCCCCAATCGGAGGAAAGACTGGGTTATGCCGAAGACCCAAGGCATGTATTGAACATACTCTAAATATTGTGCGGCGCAATATAAACCTACATGCAGAGCGGCAATCCACACATGCAAAACTGCATACGCCAAGTTCCGCAGCAGAACACTATCGCATAGACGAACGGCGTAATATCTCTGTTTCGCTCGTCACAAAGTCTCTGAACGCGCCAACACGCTTCGAGCGACGCAGGTCGCTTGGATAGATGAAATACAAATCGAACACCGGGCCAACATTGTCTGGCAATACTTTCACCAGATTAGGCATCGTCGCCGCCATGTAATCAGGCACATCCGCAACGCCCAGCCCGGCATCCACCGCGCGCAGCATTGCAAACACATTGTTGACCTTGAACGTCGCAGGTCGCGGCAAGCTATCATCGCGGCCCACACGGCACGCAAATGACATTTCCATCAAAGGCGAGCTTTCATCGCCATAAGCGATGATCCTATGATTATCGAGATCTTGCGGCGTACGCGGCATGCCGAAAGTCTTCAAATATTCTGGCGACGCATACAAATTGGTGGCCACCCGGCCCAATTTTCGCTGGATCAAATCCGCCTTGTCCGCTGCCCACAAGCGAATAGCGCACTCTGCCTCCAGTTTCAGCAAGTCATATTCGCGATCATCAAGGCGTAAATCCAAATGCAAATCGGGATGGCGTCTCGAAAAACCGCCCAGACGCGGCACCAGCCATGTAGAGCCAAACGCAACCGGCGCTGAAACGATCAGCTCGCCTTGTGGCGTTTCTTGTTGATCACGCAGCGCTGTGTTGGCGGACAGTGCGGCCGTCGCCATGTCACTCGTAGATCGATATAGCGTGTGTCCACTATCTGTCAGCACCAGTCCACGCGCATGCCGTTGAAACAGCGAAACACCCAACTGCTCTTCCAATGCTGCAATTTGGCGCGACACAGCCGACTGCGATATCCCGAGGCGTTCCCCGGCAGACGTCAAGCTTCCAGCTTCCGCTGCAGCGTGAAAAGATCTTAGTTTTCCCCAATCCATCGCATATGTCTGGCGTCTCTTTTCCCTCGCGGCAAGGAGAAATCCCAGAAAAAGCGACAGATCACCATGATTCCATGACTCTGGTCGCTTCTAGTCAACGCAATAGAGTATTTTTGCGCCTATTGGCTGGCCCACAAAATCCGCGCAAGCCACGCCACATCGACCGCGCCCAATATGCGCGCCGGATAAGTTGGGTTAAGCGATCCTAGCTCCACTATTTCCGGCGTCTGGCGCACAAGCACCTTGGCCATCACCTCTCCCCCATGCGTGCGAGCGACCACCCGATCACCCACGCGAACCTCCGCACTCGGCGACACGACAATCCGATCACCGGCCCGATACGCTGGCTCCATCGAATCCCCTGAAATCTCCAGCGCATAAACAGACCCCTCCCCTAAACCCGGAAACGCGATCTGCTCCCACCCGTCGCCAACTGGGAAGCCCGCATCGTCGAAAAATCCATCCCGCCCCGCCTGAGCAAACCCGATGAGTGGTGCATGGCTGGCCCCTGTTCCGGCAACGAGTGAGGCAAAATCATCAAAACTGGTTCCAACCGCATCAAGCACACGTGCCAAACTCTCCGTTGACGGCCACCGCAATCGCCCATCCTTTGCCGCGCGCTTGGACGGATTAAACGCCGTCGGGTCCAATCCTGCACGCCGGGCCAACCCCGAGGGTGAAAGCTCATGATGGGCGGCAAGTTGATCAATCGCTCGCCAGATATCGCGATGTTGCATGCGGCCACCTCAAACAGCCAAAAATCAGACGCCCATATAAATAGGAAAAAAGACCTATGGTCAAATTATCGTCTGACAGCCCGCCGTTTAACGACATCTGGAACACAGCTTTTCCACGCGATTTGGTAAACCCGCTCTGCCCCCAGAGCGAACGGAGAAAACCCTTCCGGGAAGATGGGTTCAAACGCCTCATCCAGCACATTAAGCCCGCCCGTAAAGGCCCCCAAAGCAGGCATGATCAGCCGTGACCCATCCGTCGCGAAACAGCGGCGCCGAAGATTTCTCGCCCTGCCCCGCACTTTCACCGCCGGGTGCAAGTGTCCTGCAACCTCTCCTGCCTCTCCGGTCGGCTCATGACGGAACACGAGCGGCCCCAAGCGCAAACAATGCGTCGCCCGCCCACCAAGGTCCTCTGGTGGGTCGGGGTCGTGATTACCCTCCACCCAAACCCAGTCACAAGATGCTGTTAGCCTGCGAATGCGCTCTGCATAAACCTCTGGCAGTCTCAGCTCAGCGCTCCGGTCATGAAAGCTGTCGCCCAATGAAATAACAGTTTTGGGGGTATACTCAGCACAAAGATCCTCAACCATCCGCAATGTCGCGCCTGTATCATAGGGCGGCAATAATTGACCTTTCGCAGCGTAGGCACTCCCTTTCTCGAAGTGTAGGTCTGAGACCACCAGAACCCTTTCAGACTCCCACCACAACGCCCCTTGAGGCAATGGACGCAATAGTACGCCCGCCACATGGACGAATATTTCTGAAGAGGTAGGCAACTGTTTGCTCATCGTCCCGCAAATTGGCTCAGGCAGACAATCGGGTCAATCTCACACTGTCACTTCCCTACAATTTCTAAATTTTTCGGTGAAATTTGCAGACTTCGTCTCAACCCAATCGAAGGCATTTTGCGTTACCACAATTAGATTGCGACAGATGCAGGGGTTGTCATGCAACGTACATTTTATAGATTTGCGCGCCATTCAGGTGGCGCCACGGCCATGATTTACGCCCTGTGCATTTTGCCAATTCTAACCGGCATCGGATTAGCCGTAGATCTAGGTCGCTCCGCAAGCGGAAAAACCAGCGTCCAAAGCGCTATCGACGCAGCGGTCCTCGCCTCCACACGAGACTTGGTCAACGCGACTCTATCAGATGCAGAAATCATCACACGCGCTCAAAATTACTTCCTTACTGACATGCAACACGCTAGTAAAGCGATGACATGCCAGACACCCGTCGTCACGATTGACCGTGTTAACTTTAACATCGAGGTTAAGGCAGATTGCTCCCTACCCTCGACACTCGCCGGACTAATCGGCATTCAAACATTTAACTTCTCTGAAACTGCGACGGCAGAGGCCAGCATCACATTCCTCGATGTGTCTCTTGTGCTTGACGTGTCAGGATCGATGAACGGTCAGAAACTAACCGATTTGAAACAAGCCGCAACAAACGCGGTCAACATCCTCATTCGCCCTGAGACGGGACAGCGCGTCCGCATGTCGATCGTACCTTACAATTCCGCCGTCAACATTGCTCCCAATGCCGATGAAATTTTTTCCTTTTCTGATCGCTACGAATGGTGCGCATCAGAACGTTCTGGCACCCTTGCATTCGCTGAAGATGCCCCCTCACATGGCGCTCGCTTTCCGTCAATACCGTCCGAATGCCCGAACCAGCGTATTGCTCCCTTGTCCTACAACAAGGCATCAATTATCAGCGACATTAACTCCCTTACAGCCGATACCGGCTCAACCGCTGGCCATCTTGGCGCCGCGTGGGGTTGGTATACGATTTCGCCAGAGTGGAATAGCATTTACAGCGGGTCACACGCGCCCCATCCATACGACAAGACCGACCTGACGAAAGCCGTCATCTTAATGACGGACGGAGAGTTCAACACAGAGTATGAACCAGCAAACGGCACCTCATTTGAACAAGCCGAAGCGATTTGCACCTCAATGAAATCCGCAGGCGTAAAAGTCTTCTCAGTGGCCTTCCAGGCACCGACCGAAGGCCAAACCATCCTTCAAGCCTGCGCGACGTCATCTGACGATTTCTATGCTGCAGAAAACTCCACAGACTTGAACGAAGCCTACCAGTCTATTGCATCGCAACTGGCCGGCCTCCGCCTGACGAAATAGGCTCATTCAGCCATCGCGTCGCGGATCAGATTCGCCTCGGCTCCGGCTAAGATCGCCTCCTCGGCATCCGCGCCCAACACGGGTTCTTTGCCAATCTCCAGCATAACCGGCACAGCAAATGGGCTAATATAGTCGAGCGCTTGATGGCTAATTTTCCCTCGGCAGCGATTGAGCGCTTCGCCAAGCCTGCGCACATCCAACAATCCCGTTGCCGCATCGTCCCGCGCCGCTTGCAGCAAGACGTGATCAGGCTCATGGCTGCGCAATACATCGTAAATCAGATCTGTAGAAAAACTCACCTGCCTTGAATTTTTTTCCTGCCCCGGAAGATTACGCGCAATCAATCCTGATACCAGCGCACAATGTGAAAACGTCCGTTTCATCAACGCGCTTTCATCAAGCCACACATCCAGATCATCGCCCAACATATCGGGGTGAAATAGCTCCGCCATATCTACACCCGACATATCTTCCAGCCCCCATATCGCCATCGCATATTCACTCGCCACAAACCCCGTTGGCTGCATCCCCAATCGGTCGAGGCGGCGTGATAACAACATGCCCAGCGTCTGGTGCGCAAGCCGCCCTTCAAATGGGTAGCACACCAGATAGAACCGATCCGCGCGTTCAAACGTCTCGACGAGCAAATGATCGGCTGGCGGAATATGTGACCTGCGGGCCTGCGCTTCAAACCATTCGCGCACTGTATCCGGCAGCTCACCCCACTGCGCGCGATCATGGATCATCAGGCGCACGCGTTCTGCCAAAAACGTCGAGAGCGGAAACTTCCCCCCATTATACGCAGGAATCGCAGGGCGATCATCGCTTGCCCGCGTCACCACGGCCTTTAAGCCATCCAGCCCCAACAGGCGAAGAACCTCACCACCAAACAGAAAAGTATCGCCCGGTGTAAGCTGGCTGATAAAATACTCCTCCACCTCACCGATCTTGGGGCCAGAGCGCAGCGTGGGGCCGCGTCCCTCCCCCTTACCCATTGCGCTACCAAAATGCACAGACAATAGCGGCGCTTCCACAATCGCGCCCACATTCATTCGGTGTGTCTGCGCATCCTTAGCCGTGCGCGCCACCCAGCGCCCATTCGGCAATCGTACAATCCGGTGAAAACGATCATACGTGTTGAGACTATACCCGCCAGTCGCCACAAAATCGACAACCCGCTCAAACATCTCCCAATCCAAATCAGCGTATGGAGATGCCCTGACAATATCCTGATAGAGCGCTTCCAGCTCAAACCCCGCGCCACATGCCCGGCCCATCACATATTGCGCGAGGATATCCAGCGCGCCGCGCCGCGCCCCTTCACCATCAATCTCTCCAGCCTCCACCGCAGCCTCCGCTGCTCGACACTCAAGCACCTCAAACCTATTCGTCGGCACAAGGATCGCTTGACTCGCCTCATCCATCCTGTGATTGGCCCGTCCAATGCGCTGCATCAACCGCGCTGCACCCTTGGGAGCACCCATCTGGATAACAAGATCCACCTCACCCCAGTCTATCCCTAAATCCAGCGTTGATGTGCAAACCACTGCGCGCAAACTCCCGGCTGCCATCGCGGCTTCAACCTTGGTGCGCTGCTCTCTGGCAAGCGACCCATGGTGCAACGCAATCGGCAACCCCTCCTCATTCACGCGCCACAATTCCTGAAACATCATTTCGGCCTGACTGCGCGTATTCACAAACACCAGCGCCATGCTCGCCGCCATGATCGCTTCATACACTTCAGGTACAGCAAATCGACCCGAATGCCCTGCCCACGGAATATCTTCACGACTTACCAGAATCTCGACATCTGCTGACACCCCGCCACCCGCTTGCAGCACCCGCCCGCCGCCCGGCAACCAGTCGGCCAAAACCTGCGGCTCATGCACCGTCGCCGACAGGCCGATAAACCGGCAATTCGGCGCCCAGTTTGACAGCGTCGCCAGCCCCAGCGACAGCAAATCCCCCCGCTTCGATGGGGCAATCGCATGTATCTCATCGATAATCACGCATTTCAGATCCGCGAAAAACTCCGCCGCATGGTCTGACGCCAGAAACAGGGCGAGTTGTTCTGGCGTTGTCAGCAAAATGTCAGGCGGCGACCTGCGTTGCTTCTGGCGCACATGTGACGGCGTGTCCCCGGTTCGGCTTTCAATCCGTATCGGCAAACCCATTTCAGACACAGGCGTCATTAAATTGCGCTGCACATCCGTCGCCAACGCCTTCAAGGGGGAGATATACAATGTATGCAATGCCGGACGATCATGATTGGATTGCGCAGCCTTCTCGCGCAGCTCAATCAGGCTCGCCAAAAATCCTGCCAGCGTTTTGCCGCCCCCCGTTGGCGCAATCAGCAGCGCATTCTCTCCCGCCAGCGCGGTTTGCGTCAGTTCCAATTGATGCGGCCTCGGCGTCCAGCCACGCGCAGAAAACCAATCCTCGAACACGTCGGGCAATTGAAAGGCGGGAACGCTCGGCATGCGCGCTAAATTAAACCTCCGTCACGTGGCAAGTTGATTGGTTGAATTCATCCCGTGTTCAGCGTGTAAAAGCAACAACACGCACGAACCTTTCAGGAGCGACAACCATGAAACGCCTTTGTCTGTCAGCTATTCTTCTCACAGTGTCACCTGCGATCATGGCACAAACCCCGCTCGAAAGCCTCCACGCGGCCACCCCCATAGACAGCGCAATCTACACCTATGATCTACAAATCGACGATGGTGACATGCGTGTCACGGCCAGCGTAGACCCGAGCGCGCCCATGGGCGATCGCCTCACCATCCACTCGCCTGCGCCTGATACGTGGAGCAAAGACTTCGCAAAATATGTCAAATCAATGCAGGAGAACACAAAAGGCAACATCTGGTGCCAGCAATTTGTTGAAATGGTTCCATCAACAGCCAAACTCGTATCAGAAACAGACACAACAGCCCGATACACTTTCCAGCCCCTTCCCCGGCCAGATGACAAGGGCAATATGAAGAAGGTGCTCAAACACCTCACAGGCCGCATGACAATCGACAAAACAAACAATGCCGTAAAGTCATTTGAGATGGAGGCCGCAAAGCCGTTCAAACCCATGATCGCGGCCAAGATCACTCAATTTAAGATGAGAACAAACTGCACGCCTGCCCCCAATGGTCAGATGCGCATTGAAACCGTCGAAACCTTCATCGAGGGAAAAGCCATGACCCGGTCATTCATTGAGGCAGAGACACAAACCATCAGCAACTTAAAACGCGTTGCCGATTAAACCCTGCCGCTGACCGCTCCGAGGAACAGTCAGCTCGAAATCTTTTTATGCCCTTACTCAGCAGCCACTGGTGCTGGCAGACGATCATACTTTTGCATAATACGCTCACGGATGGCCTGCTTCTTGCGCTCAGACCGCGCCTTCTCCGCAATAATCGTAGACTCGATTTCCGCTTCCATCGTTTCGATCAGAACGCGTTCAGCAAGGCGCTCATCTTCTGCGGCTTGAAGAGACAACAAAATATCACGTGCAAAGTCATTAATGTTAAACCGCGCGCCGCCAATCACGTCATACCCCCGACGTACAATCACCGTGTTCATTGACGGCACAATAACAACATACTGCCCGCGATTGCCTGCCATATAGTACGTGCCCTCAGGCACTTCTGCATCTGTCATCAACCAGAATTGCGCCCCATAACCCGCCCCGGAATCAGGTTGAGCTGGTGCAGGCGTCGAAACAAACTTCGCCCACCCTTTCGGCAAAATCCGTTCACTGCCCCACAAACCATCTTGCAAATAAAGCTGTCCCACACGCGCCAAATCCCGCGCTGTTGACCAGACCTGACTGGATGAAATCAAATCCCCATCCCAATCAGTTTCAATCGTCGTGTGTGTCGCGCCAATCTTGTGCAGCAAACGCTGGTAAGGAAAGGCATGAAACGCGCTGTCATCTTTCATCGACTCGCGCAGTGACCGCATCGCGATCAGTGTATCATTATTGGCATATTTAAACCGCGTGCCCGGCGTGGCCTCCAGCGGGCTAGACGCCGCTTCGTCGATCACGCGCGCGCCACCGAAATAAATACGATCCGTCCGCGAACCATTCTCACCACTATCCAGACCAGACGCCATATTCAGCAAATTGCGCAACGTGATTGTCCGGCGCGGGTCAGCGCCATTGTTCCAATCGGCAATCACTGCCGGATAATCAATATTGGTATGGCCGTTGCGAATGCCCGCGCCAATGATTGTTGCGGTGAGCGACTTGGCAACTGACCATGTGCGCTGCGGTGTTTCATGCGTCACACCCCGCGCATATTGCTCAGCTACAACCTGTCCATCCTTAACAACCAGCACCGCGCTGGTGCGGGTGCCATTGCCATAGGTGCGCTCATCAAAGGCAAAAGACACTGGCGCTTCCAGACGCTCCGCTTCTTCCGTACGCAGTTGGATTTTCACGTTTGACCCAATCGCACTGCCCCGATCTTGCGAGGTCGAATTCGGCCAGCTACCAAAACGCGGCAAGAACTCAAGCTGCGCCTCATCCGCGCCTATGGGCAGTTGCGTGCAACCAAAACCCGGTCGCCAAGCTGCAATGCGCGGCGGCATGTTGGTGTCATAAACAACCGAAACCGTCTTCTTGGCTTTATCAATTTTCGGCTCAGGCAAGCGGTCATAATCGCGCTGGAAGTCAGGGTATATGCCCGATAAGTCGTTCCGTTCAATCGTGTTCAGGTCTTGTTTTGCGGTGAAAGTGCCAGAGCAAACGAACCCGGCCTTCCAACCGGCTGCCAGCGCCATATCCATAGTATTGGTATTGCCGCCCTCTTGGGCCACACTCGCGCCAGCAAGCAGCCCAATCACAACAGTAGATAGACAAAAACGACGAATACTCATGCCAAAACACCTCTCCTCACGCGCGAATTGTATCTTAGGCGCCTTGATCTATTTAACAAGATTGACAACACACATTT
>JBOEGK010000017.1:0-136469 GCA_050633385.1 Hyphomonas sp. | reverse complement strand
CGCCAATAATCGAGTTGACCGCGCACCAGCCACGCAAATGGCGAGAACCAGAAAACATCCGCCATCAAACGCTCAATCGGGCGCGTGACCATATCTCCCTGCTTCAGGTGCACGCATTCATGCGCAATCACATGGTCCACGCCCTCCAGCCGCACGACCGATTTGGGCAAATAAATCGCAGCACGGCGAACGCCTGCCACAAATGGCGACCCACTCTCAATCTCACATACGGCTGGTTCATCAGATAGTCCGAGTGCTTCGACCCAACGCGCCGTAAGCATCTCCAAGACACGCGCATTCCGTTTGATCACTTGCAACCGAATTTGTCTAAACACGGACAATCCAAATCGGAACACCCAACCGGCGATCAAGCCCCCCCATAAGAGTGTATCCAATGCCGGCAAATTCACTGCAATCTCTTGCACATCAAGCGCAACCTCTGACGCACCCAGCGTGACAACAGCGCCGTCCATTACAAAGTCTGGTAAAATACCTTCGGACGATTTCACCTGTGCGGTAACAAAAGGAAACACCGCCAATGGTAAGAACATCAGCGCCGCGCCCACTCGCCATAAATTACGGGTCATCCGCGGGCTGGCACCAATGCAGGTAATCAGCGCAATGCCCAGCCAGACCAGACCGCTCCACGCAACAAAATTTAACAATACAAGTGGAAGGCTCATCTCTCGCCCTCCTCTGCTTTATCCTCAGCCGCATTGATGATCGCGTCGAGTTCATCCAGTTCAGTGTCAGACAGGTGCGGGCTTTCCGCAAATAATGCGGCGGGCAACGGCCCATCCATATCCAGCACGCTGCGCGCAAACTGGCGCACCAATGCGCCGAGCGTCTGCGTGCGATCAAGCTCTGCTGTAAACACCGTCATCCCGTGCACGTCAGATCGGCTGATCCAGCCCTTATCTTCCATACGATTGATAATTGTACGCGTCGTTGAGGGTTTCCACCCTTGCTCCGGCCCGACACCTTCATGCACCTCTCGAGCACTCTGTCGCCCATGGGCCCAAAGATGTTTCAGGATCGTCAATTCTGACGGATTCGGTCTCGCCATATCTCACTTCCTCCACATGATGTGAAGAAACGCTACATTTGTAGCGAAGCGGAGTCAACAGTAGCGTGACCATAAAAAATGCGCCGACCCAAAAGGCTCAGCGCACATCAAATTTCCAATGGGTCAGTCAGCTTACTCGACCGTCCAGCCTCGTGGGGTCGGGCGGGCATCAAGTGTTACCGCAGATTTTTTCACCGGCACAGGCTTCATCTGGCGCTGCCCCGCAAACCGCATAACAAGCGCCGCAACCGCAAGCATCAAACCTGCAAACGCCGTCATCACCGCAAAGGCACCTGCTGCTAACACAACCAGAAACCCGATGAGAATTTGCACCATAAATGCCCCGCCTTCACGTAAGAAAGCAAAAGCACGGGCGCGCAGGGAATAGTTCAGTGTGTTCGTCATATCTAACCTTTACCCCATAAACATGGCTGCAACAGGGCGCTCCGTCAATGACCGGCCCGATTAAACGATTGCAATTGAGAGACCAATTCAGGCTTTGCCTAATCCGCGCGCATCAAAAGCCCACGTTCTGAGCGAATTTGCGCATAAGCCGACGTAATCGCCGCTGCCTTGTCATTCGCGGCCTTCTCAAACTCCCTTGGCGCACCATTTTGCACCACCCGGTCAGGATGATTGTCCGCCATCAGCTTGCGATAAGCCGCCTTGATCTCATTAAACTGCGCATCATGCGCAACACCCAGAATATGATACGGATCATCACGATCAGCGCCTAGATGGCTTGCCCGAATACGACGGAACGTCGCTTCATCAAATCCGAAGGCCTCACTCACCGTTTCCAGATATTCCATCTCTGAATCTGTAATAATGCCATCAGCACCAGCAATATGAAACAATCCGTCCAGCACCCCCTCTAGCAAACACGGGCGATGCTTATACTTGCGGCCAATCTTGCGAGCATAGGCCTCATAACCACGCACAGTTTGCTGAGCCAGATTAAACACACGCCGCACATTATTCGCGTCTTCTGGCGAGGCGCGAAATACCCGCGAAAACATCATGATTTCCTGATCGGTAACGACACCATCCGCTTTGGCCAGCTTCGCCCCCAACCCGACGACAGCAGCTGTAAACCCCACATCATTAGGGTCTGGCGCACAGCCTTCTTCGGCCATCTCACCATCCGCTGAAACGTCCGGTTCAAACAGCCTTCGGCCACCTTCAAGGAGTCGGGTCCACAAGCTCATAAGGCTCTTTTACCGCATTTTTGCGCGTTTGTGAGTAAGATTTTCTTACAAGACGATAATTGCCGGGGTCATTTCTTCTGTTCAATGGCCTGTTTTAGCGCCTGAATTTCGTCTTTCATCTCTTTCATCAGCGCCATCATCTGCTCACGCTCGCTCACAGCCTCGCTGAATTCTTCTTCCAACTCGCCTTCAATTTCGTCCAGCCCCTCTTCCATCAGGGCGCGCTGTTCGGTCTGCAAAGACTCCACAAGAAGCGCAATAAACAGGTTCAAAATCGCAAAGCTGGCGATCAAAATGAAGATCAGGAAGAAGATCCACGCATAGGGATTGTCATCATCAATCACCTTCTGGACGACTTCAAATCGCCAGCCATCCATCGTCATCACCTGAAACAGCGAAAACGCCGAACGCGGCAAATCCCCAAACATCATCGCCACTTCAGGATTGTCAGTGTCGCCATACATATTCGTGGTCATCACCGCGCCGACATAGATCACCAGCGCCAACACAGCCACCACAGCGCCAATCCCCGGCAACGCCTTCATCAGCGCCTCAACGATATGCCGCATTGTCGGCACCACGCGCAGCAGCCGCAAAACCCGCAACACGCGCATTGCGCGCAACACACCAAACCCGCTTCCACCCGGCACCAGCGACACGCCCACCACGATGAAATCAAACCAGTTCCAGCCCAGTTTGAAAAACTTCAGGCGATACACCACCAGCTTGAGCACAATCTCCAGCACAAATATCGCAGTGATGCCATGGTCCAGATATTCCAGACTGGTGATAAACCACCCAGCCAGCTGCGCCCGATAGGTCAACACACCCAACAGAACTGCATTCAGGATAATCAGCGCCAGAATCGTCCGGCGAAACCAAGCCAGCTCGATAAACCGCTCCAGCTCAGAGAAGTGAGTTTCAGTATCGAGAGTCGCGCGCGTCATAGATCAGTTCGCAGAGGTCGTTGTGTCAGAGGTAATTTTCCATTGGCCATCTATCTTGCGTAAAATCAATGTATAAAGACCCGATGGCGCGTCGTTCGCCACATCCAGTCGCCATCGTCCGTGTGCCACCGCAACGTCAGGTGCCATCAACGCAATCTCATAGTCAGATGTCGTCAATCGACCCATTTTTTCCGGCGTATTATACCGCGCATGATAGCGCCGATTGGTCTCGTCCCATCCGCGCGTCACTGTGCCGCCAGAGGCAAAGCGCAGCTCAGGACTGTCCCAATAACCGTCCATAAACGCATCAATATCGCCAACATTCCACGCCTTGTCCTGCGCGATCAGCAAGGCCTCAATCTGCCCCACTTCCGACTGCTTAGCCGTTTGCCCGCTCGAAATGGGCGCGGGGCCTTTCACACTTTGGGCACAGGCGGGCAACAGCATCAGAGCTGAGATCGCGAACAAAATTCTAACCATTACCAACTCCCAATAGGATCAACATGAACACGGTCTAATGTCCGTCAAACTCAATCAATGTGTGAACGTCTATTCCCATATCTTCCAGCCGTTTGCGTCCGTTCAACTCCGGCAAATCAACCACAAAAGCCGCCGCCACAATATCCGCTTTAGCCCGGCGCAAAAGCTTGACCGCCGCCTCGGCGGTGCCGCCTGTCGCTAGCAAATCGTCGATCAGCAGCACGGGCGCCCCGCTCCCAATCGCATCCTCATGTAAGTGCAATTCATCGCGGCCATATTCCAGCGCATACGGCTCAGAAATGGCTGCATAGGGCAGTTTTCCCGGCTTGCGCAGCGGTACAAATCCTGCGCCCAACGCCTGAGCAACCGCCCCGCCAAAGATAAAGCCACGCGCTTCTATCCCGGCAACATAAGAAATATCGGTCGATTTATACGGTGCAGCCAGTGCCTCGATGCTCGCATTGAACGCGGTCGCGTGGCCGATCAATGTCGTAATATCTCTGAACTGAATACCCGGCTTGGGATAATCAGGAATCGTTCGAATAAAGTGCCGCAAATCCATGAAACGGGTGTAGCGTTAAACGCCCCCCACTCACAAGGCATCAGGGCTCAGTTTCGAGACCTTCTTCCATCAAGGCCATTTCCAATTCTTCATCACTCAACTCGCCAAGCGGTCGTTCTGACAAAGGGACGTCACTGCTGGCACCATTGGTTCCGGTCGCAGCCACTGCGCCTGCAGCAACAGCGGCTCCTGCGGTCAAAGCTTGATCTGCTGCACCATTTTTCTCGATCGCCGCCACTTCGGCTTCCATTTGCTCAATGTCCGCTTCGCGCTCTTTGCGTTTGTCACGCTTGGCCTCTTCCCGCTTGGCTTTGCGCGCGGCCCGGTCGGCCTTCTTTTTCTCTTCGCGCTCATCCTTGTCAAAATCACGCTTACCGAATGGTCCGCGTACATCCGCATGGCGATCATACCGCATAGAGTAGTATTCGTGCGCTGTATGGGTCAGCGGCCGCGGCGTCAGTCTCAGGCCATATTGGCGCAACCGCTCCACGACTTCATCGCGGAAATGAATGCCCGGCAGCATCGCTGAATGAAAACCATGTCCCTTCATCCAGTCGCGAACATCCCAGCTGCGCACCTTGCCCGCATCAGACGGGCGGATACCATTGTGCATTTCCCACATATAAAGCGCGGCCGTGCCATCAATCGTCGCCAGCATGGCATCGTCCAAAATCGGGGTCACATCCCGCCCCTTAGCCAATCCATCACGCAAGATAGCTTTACGCGATTCCAGCTCCAGATAGGTCGCGCCAACAACCGCAAGGCCATTGCGATTAGCGCGGATCATTGACCCATTCACACCATCCAATTGCGGGTGCTTGATCGGCAATAATGTTTCAGGCCCCAAATCAGGCACTTGAGCGACTTGCGAAATCTCAGTCGCCATTCTGTGCAGATTGATCCGCAATTCATGGCCCACGCCCTCTAGCGCAATTTTAGCGCCGTCACGGCGATCGTCACGCTGCAACCAAAGTTGCCAGGCAATCATCATCGCTGATACGGCCAGCAACAATAAGCCACCCGTCATGAAGGTCATATAATGTGCTTCACTCATTCTGAGTTCCCCTCAAAGCGTTTGGCCAGCATACACTGCTATTTGGCGCGCGAATTGGAAACCCAGCTTAGCCGCCGAGCGCTCGTCCCGCAATCACTTGCAGCCGTGAAACCAATTCTTTGTCTCTGGCATCAGGCGCTGTAATAAGGGCATAATCGAGACAAGTCTCAATATTTTGCGGAGACTGCGTGCGCGGCATCGTATTGAGCGTGTTCGCCAACGCTAAAAGAGAATTTCGGGCCAGGGCGCTATTTTTGTTCATAATTTCAAGAACATTCGTCACCGTAACCGCCTCTTCTTCTTCGCGCCAACAGTCATAATCCGTCACCATCGCCAGCGTGGCGTAAGGCAACTCCGCTTCACGGGCCAATTTGGCCTCGGGCATATTTGTCATGCCGATCACGTCACACCCCCATTGGCGATAAAGCTTTGACTCAGCCAGCGATGAGAATTGCGGCCCCTCCATCGCCAGATAGGTGCCACCGCGATGCACCGTCGTGCCAACCGATTCCGCCGCATCCGCTGCCAGAGCAGACAAACGCCCGCAAATCGGCTGCGCCATCGACACATGCCCCACCATGCCCGCCTCAAAATACGTCTTCGCCCGCGCAAATGTCCGATCGATAAATTGGTCTACCGCCACGAAATGCCCCGGCTCATATTGTCCTTGCAGGCTGCCACAGGCCGAAATCGATAGCACATCGGTGCACCCGGCCATCTTCAACGCCGCAATGTTGGCGCGATACGGCACATCCGTCGGCGTCAATTTATGTCCGCGTGCGTGGCGCGGCAGAAAGACCAGCTCCACCTCTCCGATACGCCCCCGCATCAGCGTATCAGATGGCGCGCCCCATGGCGTATCCACCACCTCTTCGCGTCGATCTTCCAGCCCATCAATGTCATACAGGCCAGACCCGCCAATAATGCCAAGCGTCCAATTCGTCATAACCAATACCTTTTTGACTCTAAAACCACTTACGCATCCCAATCGGCGGCGGCGTATGCGGGTTTACCGTGGTGAGTTGTACATCGCCTGCCAAGCCATATCCAAGGGTCGTGTAAAAATCGACAAGCCGCGTCTGATCAAACCTCACCGCCAATTGTGCACCAACGCATCCTGCGGTTCGCCCCTGATCCTCCAGCGCTTGGGTCACTCGCGCGCCCAGCCCCAGACCTGTATATTCGGGCGTCACACCAATCCGCTTGATTTCCATCCACCGCTCATCAGGCGCAGCGGTTGGCCCACCAACACTAACCCAGCGCCCAGACCCAATCACTCTGTCGCCATCCAACACCACAACCCCGCCACCTGCTTTCAACTGGCGGGTCACGCTTTCAGCCGTCTCAGAATAAACCGTCGACGGCGGCGCAACGCGCGGCGTCCAGATCTCGCGCGTTATCGCCTCAATCAAAAAACCATCCGCAGGCGTGGCCATACGGATGGTTATATTTGGTAATTCAGGGTTCAATTGACGCCCGCTTAGTGCTCAACGTTCCGCCAGATGGCTTTGTATGAGAACCACAGCAGAATGGTCAAAATCACCAGATAGATCATCGTTGCAAGACCAAGGCTTTTGCGATTGGCCTGCTTAGGCTCACCCGCCCATGCGAGGAATTGCGCAACATCTTTGGCCATCTGATCCGGCGTCGCTTCTGTGCCGTCAGTATAGGTCACACGTCCTTCGATAAGCTGAGGTGCCATTGCGAGAAAACCGCCCGCTGGCGCATGGCGCGGATCACCGACAAATTGCGGCGTCGTATCACCAGCCATATAGGGGTTATAATACTGCCCCTGCGGCTGAATAATGTAAGCACCGTGACTATCATGAGAGCCATGATCGTCTTCGCCGCCATGTGACAGTGCGCCCACTTTGCTCACATCAATATGCGTCTCGTCGCCATGCTTGGAGAACGCCGCCTCTTCAGGATAACCTGTCAGCAGGCTGTAGATGTAAGACGCGCCCGCGTGACGGGCTTTTGTGATGACCGACAAATCAGGTGGCATCGCGCCGCCATTGGCCGCACGGGCCGCATTGTCGTTGGCATAGGGCGAACGGAACCGGTCCGCAGGCATCGCCGGGCGATAATCAAAGTCACCCACTTCATTCGGCGTCGGGCTGAGAATCTCATTCTCTGCCGCCAGCGCTTTGACGAACGGGTTGTCATTCGCATTCGGGTAAGCCGGGTCATAGAAGGGACCGCCTTTTTCACCCAGATTGCGATAGCTCAACAGCTTCATGGAGTGACAGGAGGCGCAAACCTCTTTGTACACTTGGTAGCCACGCTGAAGTGAAGCCTGGTCAAACTTGCCAAGCGCCCCATCAAATGGCCAGCCGCCTTCCGGTGCGTGGGCGTGCAAAGCCCCGCCGCCAGCATGTGCTGTGGTAGCGAAAACGAGACCGGCCAAACCGGCTGCGAGAGTGCGAAACGCTTTCATGAATCTGCTCCCTATTCAGCCGGAACGGCGGTTGAAGTGGATGCCTTGTGGCTTTTCAGAACCGATTTGTGAATTGATTCTGGCAATGGCTTTGGTTTCTCGAACAGGCCGAGCACCAGCAGCATTCCAAAGTATCCGAAATAACAGATCGTCAGGATCAATGACAAATGACGGAACTGGAAGGTCGGCGCCGGAATAGCTGCGATCGATGGGCTTGCACCCGCCGGCTGGCTCTCCATGAAGGCAACGGCCTTCTCATAAGCGCCTTCGCCTTCAAATGTGTTCACCGCCTCAACTTCACCGACTTTATAGCTAACCTCTAGGCTCGCCTCGCCTTGAAGTGCGGGGATAACCGCGTCATCCGGGTTCGCCGCACCGCACCAGCCAAGAAGCAGGCAGACAGCGACAAAGCCGAGGAAGAACTGACGCGCAATCGGACGATAACGCATGGACTTCACTTTGGAGGTGTCCAGCCATGGCAGCACGAACAGCACCGCAATCGAGCCAAACATGAAGATAACGCCAAGCAGTTTCGCTGGGATCGGTCCAAGATCGAACGTGATCGCCCGCAAGATCGCGTAGAATGGCAACAGATACCATTCCGGTACGATGTGCGCAGGCGTCACCAGTGGGTTGGCCTCGATATAGTTATCAGCGTGGCCAAGCACGTTTGGTGCATAGAATACGAATCCTGCAAACAAGATCAGGAACAGCGCGACCCCGAAACCGTCTTTCACCGTGTAATACGGATGGAACGGCACAGTGTCTTTCTCGACATCCTGAACCTCAACACCTGTCGGGTTGTTATTGCCCGGCACGTGCAGCGCCCAGATATGCAGGATAACAACACCAGCAATCATGAATGGCAACAGATAGTGCAGCGCGAAGAAGCGTTGTAGCGTCTGGTTACCGAGGGACGGTCCACCAAGGATCCATGTCTGAAGGCTCTCGCCAACAATCGGGATCGCACCAAACAGGCCGGTAATCACGTTAGACCCGTGATAAGACATCTGGCCCCATGGCAACACATAACCAAGGAACGCCGTCGCCATCATCAACAGGAAGATAACACACCCGAGAATCCAGATGATCTCGCGTGGTGCTTTGTATGACCCATAATACAGGCCACGGAACATGTGGATGTAAACAGCAAGGAAGAACATCGACGCACCGTTCGCGTGCGTATAGCGGATAAGCCAGCCATAAGGCACGTCGCGCATGATACGTTCAACAGACGCAAAAGCGCCATCAACACTCGCTTCATAATGCATAGCGAGGATAATACCGGTGACCAGCTGAACAGCGAGGCAGATGGCAAGAATGCCACCAAACACGTACCAGTAGTTCAAATTCTTCGGCGTCGGGAATGTAATCGCTGTGTCATTCGCAAAACGAATGATCGGCAAACGTGTGTCCAGCCATTTGGTGAACCCATTGGTCGGCTCATAGGAAGATTCGTGTCCACTCATCTAAATGATCCCTTCCTTTATAGCGAAATGTTAATCACGGAGTCCGACACATAAGTGTAGTTCGGAACCGGGAGATTGGTTGGTGCAGGCCCCTTACGGATCCGGCCAGACGTATCATAGTGGGAGCCATGGCATGGGCAGTACCAGCCGCCATAATCACCCGTATTGCCTTGCGCGGGACCAACTGGCACGCACCCAAGGTGTGTACAGGCGCCCGAGGTCACCAGAATTGCAGGGTTCAGGCTGCCGTCCGCTTTGGGACGAAGGCGCTCATCATCCGTTTGCGGGTCGGGCAATGAAGCAACGTTCACCGTCTCAGCCGCCGCAATTTCCGCCGCAGTACGATGACGGATGAAGAACGGCTTACCGCCGATCAAAACCCGAATCTCACCGCCGAGCGGGATTTTCGAAATATCCACGTCCAGTGCCGAAGCGGCCTTTGTGTCGCCGGCAGGCGCCCATTGGCCAACAGCGGCAACCGCAAAGGCAGCAGCGCCGCCCACGACCGCAGTCGCAGCGGCGATATGAATAAAGTTACGGCGGTCTTCGTCAGCGACGATGTCCCCGTGTGATGTAGCAGAATGATCCGTCACGTTTCGCATCCGTTCTTGAGGCAGAATCTTGGCCCTTGTATTACAGGAGCCGGGCAGCTTGCACATTGCGGCAAGGCGACACGGGTAAACCCCTATAACACACTCATTAACTGGCCGTTATATCGAACCGGCGCTTGTGACAACAGGGCGCGTATCAGTTCAGTAAGACCAAGGCTAATAACGCACATGACAAATTCCCAGTTAGATACCCAGAAATCACAAGCCCGAAGCTGGTTTAAAGCCCTTCAGGAAGATATCTGCGCGCGGTTTGAGGCCATCGAAGATGCGGCATCTCGCCCGCTCTATTCCGGTGAGGCCGGTCGCTTCGAACTTACCGAATGGTCGCGCGGTGATGGCAGTGAAGATCTGGGTGGTGGCCGCATGGGCCTGATGCGCGGGAAAGTGTTTGAGAAAGTCGGTGTTCACTTCTCAGAAGTCTACGGCACATTTGATGAAGCGTTCGCGGCCCAAATCCCCGGTGCAGACAAATCGGACGGTCGCTTCTGGGCATCCGGCATTTCACTCATTGCTCACCCCCGCAATCCACATGTACCGGCTGCGCACATGAACACCCGCATGTTGATCACATCACAAAGCTGGTTTGGGGGTGGCGGAGACCTCAACCCCCTGCTCGACTATCAACGCGACCAATCTTTTGAAGACAGTGTCGATTTCCACGCCGCCATGAAGTCCGCCTGCGATACCCACCCCGGCGTCGACTATGCTAAAATGCGCGAAACCTGCGACACCTATTTCCATCTCGCTCACCGCGATGAACCACGCGGGACGGGCGGTATTTTTTATGACCGCTTCAACACAGGCGACTGGGATCAGGATTTCGCGTTCACACAAACCGTCGGCAAACAATTTGCTGACATCTATCCTCAACTCGTCACCCGCCGGATGAACCGCCCATGGAATGATGCAGACCGCGATGAACAACTGATTCAACGCGGCCGATATGTCGAGTTCAATCTGCTCTTCGATCGCGGCACGACCTTCGGCCTCAAAACCGGTGGCAACGTTACGTCGATCCTGTCGTCCATGCCGCCCGTGGTGAAGTGGCCGTAACGGACGCCCCGAAAGCGCCCCTAAACACGCTCTGAATTGCACGAGATTGCACCGGGATTGCCCCTAAACGTCCCGAAAATGCATCAAAGTGCACGTTATTGCGCGCGACATTCAAAATTCAATCTACACCGTTGAAATAAGCGACTATATTGCCGCGAATGAAGACGGCTCCCGCCAATCCTTTCCCTTGGGCATCTGCTGCAATGGCCACCATTGCGGCTCTGCTTGCCGCTTCATTCGCAGCAATCATTACAGGTGGCAGCGCCGATCCATGGTATGTTGCGCTCAACAAGCCAGCCTTCACCCCGCCGGACATTGTGTTCGCAATTGTCTGGCCGTATTTGTTCGCCACCCTGATTGTCGGCACACTCCTTGTGCTCAATCGCCTCCGCCACCCCCGCCAGTATTCAGCCCTGATGGGCCTTTATTACCTCATGCTAGCGGTCGGAATTTGTTGGAATTTATTCTTCTTCGGCTTCCATGAAACCGGCTATGCCTTCGGCATCATCGCGGCGCTTTGGCTGTCTATCTTCACCCTCATCGTCGCCTTTTGGCGGGCGTCACCCTTAGCCGCCCTCCTCCAAGTGCCTCATCTGGTCTGGATCACCTTTGCAGGCGCACTCAATGGCGCGGTATGGGCTGCGAATCGCGGTCTTTGAGCAACTCCAGCAACGCCTTACGTTTGAGTAGGAACTGGCTCTCGATCCATAGTGTCTCAACCCGCCGCAAGGCCTTGCCCACCTCTGGTCCCCTCAGGCCAGCCGCAAGCGCATCATCACCGCCGATCGGGAATTGCGGCCTCTTCCAGCGCTCCGCCAAACTGCAAACATAGCTTACAACCCGCACGTCAGCTTTGGTCGCTACACCATCTAATATAACACGGTCACATACTGCCCGCTTGCCGTGAGTGTACAGTACTGAATGCAGATCCGGCCGCGCCGACCGCTGACTCAGATGCAGCAAATGCCCCAGCCCCGCATCAATCCAGCCTGTCAAACGGCGATGCTCCTCATTAGAAACTCTCATCTGCTGGCAGAACGCCTCCAAGTGCGCCTGTGATCGCGGCAACAGGCTCATCACACGCACTAGCGGGTCGAGTGGCCGCATCAGTCCGGTCTCCATCTCCACCAGCGCCGGCAAACGATCTGCCACCCCGCCAGGCACCAATATATCGAGCACGCCGCTAGTTTGCATCGCAGCGATTGCTGCGCTTGGGTCAGGCGCCGCAAGCATCTTTTTGAACTCTTTCCAGATACGTTCGGCAGCGATCTTAGAAAGCCCGTCCTTCTGCCGTTCACACGCTGCCAATCCGTACGCATCTACGTCATGCCCATACCAAGCATTGAACCGGAAAAACCGCAGAATGCGCAGGAAGTCTTCACGCAAACGCTCATCGGCATCACCAATAAATATTACACGTCCAGCAACAGCATCCTCGATGGAGTGAGCAATCGGCTCATAAAGAGTGCCCATCGCATCGGCATAAATTGCGTTCAGCCTGAAATCACGTCGAGCGGCGTCCTCAGCCCACTCGCGCGTAAAGGCGACAACAGCACGCCGGCCATCAGTCTCCACATCGCGGCGCAGTGTGGTGATCTCATAGGGCGTCCCGTTCACAATCGCCGTGATCGTGCCATGCTCCAAACCAGTGGCGATGCTGCGAATACCCGCCGCTTTCAGCGCTGCGATGGTTTGCTCCGGCACCAGTTGGGTCGCAATATCTATGTCATCCACAGGAGCACCGCGCAGCGTATTGCGGACACACCCACCCACAAACCTCGCACAGCCCGGCTCAACCGCATCTAACGCACCCATCACAGCCTGCGTATCGGCACACGTCAGCCAGTCTGCATCTATCCTATTGCGGGTCGCCATTTTGTCCGTCACCCGGTTCTGACGCGTCGTTCATGTCGTCGCGGCGATTTACAGAGCCGCCAGGGTCAT
The DNA here is from genome assembly GCA_050633385.1 of Hyphomonas sp. Classification (GTDB taxonomy): domain Bacteria; phylum Pseudomonadota; class Alphaproteobacteria; order Caulobacterales; family Hyphomonadaceae; genus Hyphomonas. Next base: position 123,638 of record JBOEGK010000017.1, on the reverse strand, counting down.
CCGATAGCGGTTTACCAAGTTGCGATAAATCATTCTCACAATCAAAAGGCTGGCCTTCTACGAGCACGCCATCAATTAGCTGTGTTTTAGTCCAGCACTTTCCTTCAGCGCCCAACCGGTCGAGCCAAACCAGAACAAACATGCCAAGCACTGCCAAGCCAAGACCGCACAAAAACAAGACATTGATTGGCCATTTGCGTCGTCCATCTCGTTCCGCATCAGCCGTCACAAGCAAATAGATGCCGAACAGCCCGAACGGTAACAGGAAAATTGCAATTTCTAAAAATATACGGCCCGCCACGCGATCCCTCCACTGTTCATTGCACTCTGCGGACTTTTAAGGCTGCGGTCAAAGCCTCCGTTAGCAATCTGAATCACTATAGAGTGTGAAATATAGTTTCCGAATAATCCCAGCCGTCACCCCCCAAATCCGATACCCATTATGTGGCATTTCATAATATCGGCGCGTTTGACCTCTATAGAACACCTCACCCGCAGTGTGGTTGGCGGTGTTCATGAGAAATTCTAGAGGCGTTTCAAAGACCTCCGCCACCTCTGTCGTGTCGGGTTGCGCTTCAAAATCTGCAGGTAACAAGCCAACAACCGGCGTAATTCTGAACCGGGTTCCCGTCACATATGGTGCGCCCTTGCCAATCACTTCAACCGTTTGTGGATCAACACCGACCTCCTCTTCCGCCTCGCGTAACGCTGCAGCCACTTCGTCCACATCGATCGGGTCAACCTTCCCGCCGGGAAATGCCACCTGCCCAGCATGGGTTGGCATCGTTTCGGGGCGAACGGTCAACAAAGCCGTCGCGCCCGTTTTGCGGGGGATCACACCAATCAAAACCGCCGCCGGGCGAATAACTGCCACTTCTTCGGGCGACAAGAAATCCATGTCCCCGGTTTCAGGCAAGTCATGCTCAGCTATCGGCGGCAGCAGATGCGTCTCCGCGCGCCGAATAAAGTCATCCAAATTTGTCCAGCTCATACGTTCGTTCAACCTGCCCCACCGAGCACAAAGAATTCTCCTTGGCTCCAGACACCCATTGTGTCCCCACCGTCAGACGACATTTCGGCCATATTAGCGAGCTCATAAAACACTGGCCGAGTCATTTTTGCTTCAAGGCCAGCGCGCACCATTACATAAGGTGAGGGCTCGCCAGTATCTGGATCTATCTCCACCCTGATAGGATTATCTGGCCCAGCAAGTGTGACATCGTCCAAATTGGTCAGGAAAGCCAGCGCAGGGCCTTCGCCCTCCACATTCACACAATCAACCCGCACAGCCTGAAACGGCGCGTCCTCAACATGAACGATCACTTTCTCATACGGGGTCACTAGGTAAATCAACCCATCTGGATCTTTACGCAAGATACGAGAAAACGTCTTCACCAGCCGCTGACGTTTAATCTGGCTGCCTTCATGCCACCACGTTCCATCAGATCGAATGGCCATATCAATGTCGCCGCAATGCTCAGGATTCCACAAATGTACGGGTGGTAATTTCCCCGATAGCTTGCCATCTGGCAGGATCGCCTTAAGCGTCTCTTCGAGACTCATTATCGTGTTAGGACTGGATTTCACGTCTTGCTCCGCCATGATGAGGCCTAGAAGATAGGTTTATTTGATAGTCATTTGAAGCCGGAGGCGCCTTTTGTATGGCCGATACCGTAATAAACACTGCTGACATTGTTGCCGAAGCCGAGGCTGCGACCGAAACATTAGCTGCAGTTAAAGCCGAAATAGGCAAGGTCGTTTTTGGTCAGGAACGTGTGGTCGAACTGGTGCTTTCTTCCATTTTGGCAGGCGGCCATGCCCTGCTTATCGGTGCCCCAGGCCTCGCGAAAACCCGTCTGGTTGAAGCTTTAGGTACTGCGCTAGGGCTGACAAATCACCGCATCCAGTTCACGCCCGACCTGATGCCATCAGACATACTCGGGTCAGAAGTGCTGGATGAGAGCGGGGACGGTCAGCGCTCTTTCCGGTTTTTGCAAGGTCCGATATTTACGCAACTTCTCATGGCCGACGAAATCAATCGCGCCTCACCGCGGACTCAATCGGCCTTGCTACAAGCCATGCAGGAGCGTCACGTAACAATTGCCGGTGTTCGCCATGACTTGCCTGCGCCGTTCCACGTGCTCGCAACCCAAAACCCGGTTGAGCAAGAAGGCACCTACCCGCTGCCCGAAGCCCAACTCGACCGCTTCTTACTGAAAGTAGACGTTACCTATCCAGATTTAGACACAGAACGCCGTATTCTGATAGAAACTACAGGCACCAATGCCAGCGACGTACGTTCCGTGCTCGACGGCGCCCGCCTGATGCAGCTCCAGTCACTTGTGCGGAGAATGCCTGTTGGTGAAAAAATCGTCGATGCAATCCTTTCACTCATTCGTGAAGCCAGACCGGAGCAAACATCTGACGCGCGTGTAAAACGTCTTGTGGATTGGGGGCCGTCGCCGCGCGCGGGACAAGCGCTTATGCTGGCCGCACGCTCCCGCGCCTTGCTTCGTGGTCGCCTCACGCCGTCAATTGAAGATGTGGAGGCTCTGGCCGAGCCCGCGCTCGGACACCGCATGGCCATGCGCTATGACCCGACAGGAGAAGCACCGGGTCTGGATGCGCTCATCAATGATCTCGCACGGAAAGCGAGCTAAATGGTCCGCGCCGTTCGTCTCGCAATTGCTGGATCCTTTATTACCTGCATCGCGTGTGTGACAAATGCGGCGAAGGCTGAATCACCAATCGATGATTCCGCTAAACGCCTGTGCATTGCATCAATTGCTTCTGTTCGCGCCTATAATGTTTTTGGGTCTTCACCGGATACCCCAACTGAAGACATGCTCGCCTATATGCTGGACGTTTATAACTTTGCTGATCTGGAAACAGATTTGGAAAAAAACAAGCTGAAATCCGACTTGGCGAGAGGCTTTGCCTCCATTTTGGGCATGAAGGAACACGGCGATCCTGCACACTTGGAATATGAAGAATTTACGGTCATAGCTGATGCCTGTCAGGAAAATTCTGAGTTCAACGCTAACAGCTGGTTGCCGCCCATCGAATGACCCTAAACCTTCGCTCCGAAGCTGAGGCGCTCGCACGTCAATTACCGTCCTTGAATTTCAAGGCAGACGCCACTGATGCAGCACATGTTGGCTCAGCCGGTCGACGGCGTGCGGGTAATGGTGAGCATTTCTGGCAATATCGCCACTACCGCCAAGAAGACGATGCTAACCGCGTAGACTGGCGACGCTCAGCGCGCGGCGACGAACACTTTGTACGTGAAACAGAATTGGAAACCGCGCGCACTGTTCAATTCTGGTGTGATGATGATGCAGGTTTTCACTGGAAGGGCGAGGGTGATTTGCGCACCAAAGCAGAAGAAGCCCGCCTACTTATGCTGGCGTTGGCGATCCTGATGTCAAAGGATGGGGAACGCATCGGTGCGCTGGGCTCGGGTCGCAGCGCAAGTTTTGGAGCGCGCGCGATTGATCGCCTCAATGACGATCTTTTACGCGGCACGGCGGGCCACTTCCCAACCGCCCCCAAAGGCACGGCGACTCTGATCATCGCGTCCGATTTCTATGCTCCCGTTTCGGAATGGGCAGATCGCTTACGTCCCTTAGCAGCGCAATGCCCTGAAGGTGTGTTGCTCGCCGTGTCCTCACCCGTTGAAGTGAGCTTCCCATTTGAGGGCCGCGTAAAGCTTAGCCAGCCGGGAACAAGCGCAACGCGCATTGTAGGGCGAGCAGAAACGCTACAAGCGCAATATCAAGAACGCTTCTTCGCTCAGCGCGAAGCATTGCTTAGCCTCGCCAATCGCATGGGTTGGCGTTTTGTCGCCCAAACGGTTGGCCAATCCAGCCTGAACGCTGCGGCGAGATTAAAGGCGACACTAGAAACAATTGGCAATCGAATATGACAGCGCTTGGCCCTTTCTTGTTCGGCGCGCCTCTGGCTTTAATCGCACTCGCGTCTTTGCCCGTAATTTGGTGGTTGCTGCGCGCGACGCCGCCAGCCCCCAAAGCATTTGAATTGCCAAGCATGAGATTGCTGGATGACATTCCACAAATGGAAGAAGTCCCCGCCCGCACCCCATGGTGGGTTTGGCTTATTCGCACCCTTGCCGCCATAGCCCTTGTGGTTGGCCTGTCACAGCCTGTTTACGCGCCCGGCGCAAAAACCAATGAAGCAGGCCCACGTGGAACCGTTCTCATCGTCGTGGACAATGGCTGGCCATCGGCGCAGCGTTGGGGCGATATGATCAATGCGGCCAGGGCGACGCTCGATACAGGCGACCGGGATACGCCGGCACATCTACTGCTCACAGCCCCGCAGCAACTCAACGCCGACCCAGCAGAACGCTTATCTCGCAGCGACATGGATAAACGCTTAAGCTCGCTTGCCCCGAACTCATGGCCGACCAACAGAGCCGGCGCGTTGGAACGCTTGATCGAATCTGGATTCACACCAGATCGTATTTTCTACGCCAGCGATGGTTTGGAGACTGAAGGTGGCAAAGCTTTCGCGGCCGCATTGGCCGATATCGCGCCGCTATCAATCTTTGCCGCGCCCCCAAAAGGCAGCACGTCAATTTCTAAAATATCGAGCGAAACAGACGAAGTCACTGTCACTCTACATCGCGTAGAAACGCAGAACACCCATCGCGCCTATGTCTCTGCGCTAACCCTCGATGGTGCTGCGCTTTCTACCGCCGAAGCCAATTTCGGTGCTGGCGAGGCATCGGCTGAAGCGAGATTTGAACTACCGGCTGCCGCACTGTCGCGCATTGCGCGTTTTCAAGTCACAGGCCTTCAGGGCGCAGGCACTGTCTGGCTTTGGGATTCTTCCGAACGCTCTCGCCGGGTCGGATTGGTGTCAACCGCCAACTCAGCACAGCCTCTCTTGTCTGACATGCACTATGTTAGAAAAGCGCTGGAACCGTTCGCATCAATCACTGACGGGGAGGTTTCAACACTCGTCACAGCCGCGCCCGATGCAATCATCATGAGTGATATCGGTCAGATCCCAGATGCAGATGTTAAGGCGTTACGTGACTGGATCGAAGAGGGCGGCGTGCTCATCAGGTTTGCCGGCCCACGTCTTGCCGCTCAAGGAGATGACCTGCTCCCGGTAGCGCTACGCCGTGCCTCGCGCGCATTCGGTGGTGCATTGGCATGGGATGACCCGCAAGCCATTGCCAGCTTCGCCTCATCTTCCCCATTTGCGGGGCTGGATGTGCCGCAGGATATTCTCATTCGCCAGCAAGTTCTGGCGCGCCCCGCTCCCGACCTCTCTGCCAAGACATGGGCGCGACTAGCTGACGGGTCGCCACTTGTGACCGCTGAGGGACGCGGTAAGGGAACCGTCATTCTGTTCCATATAACGGCAGGACCGAACTGGTCTGACTTACCTTATTCCGGCGTATTCGAGCAAATGCTCCGTAGGGCGATTGCAGCAGGTCGAGGCGAAGCTTCGAGTGAGGAAGAGGGTGCGTACGCACCTCAATTTGTATTGGACGGTTTTGGCCGCCTCATGCCTGCAGGTGATTTCGCAGCACCGCTAAAATCTTCTGACTTCGGAGAAATAACGCCGTCAGAAGCTCACCCGCCCGGCCTATATCAAGGCCCTGTCGGAACACGCGCACTGAATACAGCCACCAAGCTCGTCCCTGAAAAGCTAACCGACTGGCCTGCTACCGCCCGCCTCTTGGGAGATGCCGAGGGCAGAAGCCTGCGCCTCGCTGGTCCACTTCTTACATTAGCCGCCGCGCTGCTCGCACTAGATTTATTCGTCGCACTATTCGTTGCCGGACGTCTTACACTGCGCAGTAAACAAGCGGCTCGCACGATGATATTGTTTATATTCAGCGGACTGTGCCTGATAGGTCCTCAAATCGCTGACGCTCAATCGGGCTTTCAACGTCAGCCTGATGGCACCTACCGCCAGACGTTCCAACGCAATGGCATCGTCCAACTCCCCCTCACCGAAGGCACGACACAAAATGAACTCGATGCCGCACTATCTATGCGCTTTGGTTATGTCGAAACAGGCATCGCCAATCTGGATAAACGCACGCGCAATGGCCTGATTGGGTTGTCCTACATTCTAAACAACAGAACTTCAGTTGAACCGGCGGAACCTCATGCGCTCAATCTAGATACTGACCCGCTAGATCTGTACCCACTCATTTACTTCAACATCCCAGACGGAGCTGCGCCGCTTTCCGACATAGCAAGTGCAAAGTTGAATGCGTATATGCGATCCGGCGGAGCGCTTTTGATTGATACACGGGCTGGCGGGACGATTGGCTCGCAAACCGATGTGTCTGGGCTTGATCAAATGCTGAAAGGCCTAGATGCCCCACCACTTCAACCGGTCCCAACCAATCATGTGCTGAGCCGCAGCTATTACATAATGAATGATTTTCCGGGTCGATACGCCGATCGTCTTTTATGGATAGAAAAAACCGGCGGTCCAGACGGGCCGAGCGGCGACGGTGTTTCGCGTCTCTTTATCGGCGACGCGGATTGGGCGTCAGCATGGGCGGTAGATGAACGGGGCCGCGATGTCTACTCGGTAGATGGTGGACCACAACAGAGAGAAATCGCAAGGCGATTTGGGGTCAATCTGGTCATGTATGTACTGACGGGAAATTATAAGGACGATCAAGTCCACCTACCCGCCTTATTGGAACGCCTGGGTGACAGGGACGAAAACGAACTATCCGCCCCTACAGAAGATGAGGCGCCCCAAGAATGATTGACGCGCTACGCATTGGATTTGATCCATTCTTTGGTTGGCCTGCCCTGTGGGCAGTCATCGGTATGACAGCGATGGCATGGTTAGCCTATTTGTTCTTAAAGGGGCGCGCGTGGCTAACACGCGGCCTGGCGCTTACCTTGGTTGGAATCGCTCTATCAAACCCGTCTCTCGTTGAAGAAGAACGTGAGCCTTTGCCGTCTGTGGCAGCCATCATTCTTGATCGATCAGAGAGTATGCAATTTGGCGATCGCGCCGAGGCCGCAAATCTCGCCTTCCAGCAGCTGAAAGCTCAGATGGAGTCTGACAGTTCGCTGGAATTGCGCATTTTGGAATCCAATCCGCGTGATGATGGTACCCATCTTTATGGCGCGCTTGAAGGCCTGATGGCGGACGTACCGCGCGAACGCATTGCAGGCGCTATTCTCGTGACTGATGGCCAAGTGCATGACCTTCCCAGCCTGCAAGGACGTGACAGCTTTATTGGCCCCTTACATGCCATCGTCGTCGGCGATCCAGATCGTGGTGATCGGCGCGTTACTCTGGTTGATGCTCCCGGATTTGGCATTGTGGGCGAGATCGCTAATCTTATTGTCCGCGTCGATGATCCCGCAGGCGGTGAAATCAATTTAAACATTTCGATCAATGGGGAAGTTGCCCAGCGCGTCCGCGCTAAATCTGGCGTCGATACGGCCATCCCTATTGAGATAGAACGGCGCGGTAAAAACGTGATCGTGGTGGAGACGCCGCCAGGAAATGAAGAATTGACTCTCGCCAACAACAGAACGGCCGCCACGCTAGCTGGGGTGCGTGATCGACTGCGCGTTTTGCTCGTTACAGGTAAGCCGAACCAGTCAGGTAGAATGTGGCGAGACTTGCTTAAATCTGACCCATCGGTCGATCTCGTGCACTTCACCATTCTGCGCCCCGCCTATAAATTCGACGCTGCGCCGACAGAAGAAATGGCACTGATCGCCTTTCCCACCGAAGACCTGTTCGAAGAGAAGCTCTCAGAGTTCGATTTGATCATCTTCGATCAGTACGAGCGCCGAGGCGTTATCACTCAATCCTATCTGGCCAATATGGCGCGCTACGTTTCTGATGGTGGCGCGCTGCTGATCGCTGCGGGAGAACCCTTTGCTGGGCCGGGTAGTTTGGCCCGATCACCCCTAGCCTCTGTTTTACCTGCATCTCCTACAACTGAAATTTACAATGGCCCGTTCACGCCTGAACTGACTGATGTGGGTAAACGTCACGCGGTGACTATTCCATTGGAAGGTCAGGAATGGGGTGGATGGCTGCGATCAATTGGTGCGCAGGCTCAAGCTGGCGACGTATTGATGAGCGCGTCCAGCAATCAGCCACTGCTTATTGTGGATCGTGTCGACAAGGGTCGAGTGGGGATGCTTATGTCAGACCAAATCTGGCTCTGGTCACGGGGACATGATGGTGGCGGTCCATTCTCAGAACTCGTGCGCCGTGTGGTCCATTGGTTGATGAAAGAACCTGAACTGGAAGAACGCCGTCTTACGCTCGTCGTCGATGGCGACAGCGCAAAGATTAGCCTTCGTACCTTACGCGATACCGCTCCCTCTCTCGAACTGGAAACACCTGAGGGCGACACAGTTACGCCGAATTGGACCGAAACAGGCCCCGGTCAGTTTGAAGCCGAAGCACCCATCTCACAGCTCGGCCTCTACCGCGCACGTGCAGGCGGTCTGGAAGCTGTCGCGCTGAACGGCCCGGCTAACCCAAAAGAGTATGCTGATTTGCGCTCATCCACTGAGGTGCTCGCCCCCTTCACCCGCGAAACTGCAGGCGGCACGTTCCGTATCAATGACACGGCAAGCGATCTACCAGAAATCCGCCGGGTCGGAACGCGGGGCTCAGCAACAGGCAATAATTGGATCGGTCTGCGCGAACGCGGGGCTTATGCAGTACGTGCGTCGTCCAGTCAGCCTTTACTGCCCGGAATAGTAGCGGCTGGGTTGGTCATCCTACTGCTCATGCTCGCTTGGCGACGAGAAGGTCGCTAAGCAGCTTCGACCAATCCTGACAATTCATCAGCTTTACCCGCCAAGTCGCGCACCAATATGCGTGAAGGATCTTGCGGACCGGGAAAGGTGAGCTGTCCTTTCGGTGCAGACCGAAAACCAATTTCGCGAAAATAGTTTGGTGCACCAATTAAAATAGCCGCAGGCCATCCTGCGGCCTGCCCGGCCTCAAGCGCCTCACCCGTCACCGTCATGCCGAGGCGCGAGCCACGATGCGACGGACCAACCGCTACCGGCCCATAAAACAAGGCGCGCTGACGATCCTGCCCGACACGCAAAGGCCACACCCGGCACACAGCGATCACTTTACCATCTAGCACCGCGACGCGATTGATCTCAGGAATGCTCGCCGAATATTCCCGGAGTCGTTCAGCCGTTTTAGCGAAGTGGCCGGGCCCGAACGTGCGATGGAACAAGTCTTCAATTGCCTCAGCATGAAGCGCGGGATTTTCAGCTATAATCTCTAACATGAGCGCGGCAAATAGAGTGGCTTGAGCAGAGATGCAAGCGTGTTCGCGTTAAAACACCGCGCTCGGATTGGCATCTAACCCATAGGCAACATAATCCTTCAATCGTTCGGTGATTTCCAATGCATCGCCAGCAAGACGCTCATGCGGTATCAGCGAACCGACCGTCATCTCGAACGGGGCGCCAGATTTATTGAGCAGCTCATTAAAAAGCGTGATGTCTCGCAGCTCAGGGTTCAAGCGACAAAACAAATAATAGAGCCATGAATTCTCCGCAGACACGTTAAGTGGAACGATTGGCGCTTTGCGTTTACGCGCCAATCCGACGACAGTTGAGAACCAATCTTGCTCCTGCAGACGCCCCTCAACCCTTTGCGCGAGGCGACCTGAGGGGAAAATCACTACACATTTTTCCTCTGCAAAGGCCTCCGCCGCCCGCTTGAGCGTTTCACGCGCTTTAGCAGGACTGCGTTTCTCGGCCACCCACTCCACCGGTATAATAACATCTTCAAAGCGAGGGTTCACACGAATCGCATCAGCATTGGCAAAGAACACGACATCATCGCGGACTTGTTTCAGCAAATCCCAAACAGCGATGCCATCGGCCAAGCCAGTTGGATGATTTGCTGCAACAATAACTCGACCAGAACGCGGCAAACGCTCAAGCCCCTCGTGCGAGAGTGAGACACTAAGCTGTGCAGCCAAACGATCAAACGATTCCCGACCGTTTAATTTCACCACCTCATCGGCCATTCGCCGCGCCTTGGTATAGCCGAGCAGTTTATACAGAATGGGGCGCACAAGTGGCCAACTACGACTCTCGCAAAGCTTGGGACACCGCTCCTCGATAAGAACATCAACGATATGTTTGTCCTCATTCATCGCCAAATCGATGAAGGCGGAGGGTACTTCTGAATTTTTTTTCATGTTTTTTGTATCTTCAGCCATCTCATTTCGCTCAAGCGTTAACGGAACAAACTAACTTCTCAACACTCAAACCACCAGTCAGAGCGGGACTTCCTCTCACTCATCACAGCCCCAGCGCGCGTGCAATTATGAACAGAGCGATCAGCTTTCTTCAGATTTTCAGACTTCAGTAGGGTTTGCTTTACCATCCGATAAGGCCCTGATGGCAATATGCACTTCAGTTGGGAGCACAGAAGGGCTTCTACCCTTTTTGTGTAGTTTTTTGGGATATGAGTATATGAAAGTTCTTTGGGTCGAAGATCATGAGCCAGTTCGCGACATGCTAGCAATCGCTGCTGATAAAGCAGCCCGTTCGCGTGTTCAGGTGGACCTCGTGATGGCACCAACTCTGATGGCCGCAGAGAGACGTTTGCGTCTTGAGCGTTTTGATCTTGTCGTGTTGGATCTCGGCCTACCTGACAGTTTTGACCCAGATATGACGATCGCGCGCGTCGCCAACATGGGTAAATATCGCATCGCTGTTGTTTCCTCCATGGATGAGCGCGACAAGGCTGTAGAGGCCGCTCTGAATTGTGGCGCGAACATCCATCCGAAGGCTGTATTCAAAGCCTCACTTCCATTCAACAGGTTCATACAACGTCCGGATGCGTTTGAAGATTTCTTCATGGATCTTATGCCCGGCGCTGAAACATCACGCACAGCAGCAGCATAATTCCCCTCACAGTTGGTTAGGCTTGCCTAGCCATCACAGAACTTGTTAAGCCGCTCTGGATGAACACCTGGGCGGCTTGTCTTTCGCAAGCCGGAGGGTTTGTTGATTGCCTTAGGGGGCTAGACGTTTATGGAAGGCTTGCTTGCCTCACCAGTTACACTTGGACTGCTCGCTGCCAATGTGATTGCGAGCGTTCTGGCGTTTAACAATCGTGATTTTTACGAGCAAAATCTGTTCTGGATCGCTCCGATCAACAAAGGCGGGCAGGTGCACAGGTTCGTCACCTCGGCCTTCCTACATGTGAACCCCACCCATTTGCTGATCAACATGTACGTTTTGTGGATGTTTGGGATGATTTTAGAGCGCGTCCTGGGCGCTGGCGGTTTTCTTCTGTTGTATTTTGGGGCGCTTTTGGGCGGTAATCTGTGGGAATATGTCGATAAGCGGAACACGCCTGACTATCGCGCCGTCGGCGCGTCGGGCGCAACATCAGGCATCGTCATGGCCTTTTGCCTCTTCTTCCCATTTCACATGCTTTACCTTCTCTTCGCGATCCCGATGTGGGCGATTGTGTTCGGTGTTGGATATATCGTCATCAGCTATATTCTGTCGCAACGTGACGGGACGATGATTGCGCATGGCGCGCATCTGGGCGGCGCATTGGCTGGTCTTGTGGTGGCACTTGTGTTGAAACCCGAGGCATGGGGCAATTTAGTCGCTGAAGTCACTAACAAGATTGGCTAATCCAAATGGCGGACGTCCTACAGCGCTATACAGCCCGGATCGATGACGGCACGCTGAACGCTGACCCCGCACAGGCCGAAGCGGCCAATCGGCTGGATGACCTGTTCACCCGCCTCTCAAACCGCAAACCCGCTGGCTGGTTTTCAAAACCCGACCCAGTAGACGGCCTTTATATGTGGGGCGGCGTTGGACGCGGAAAATCTATGTTGATGGACTTGTTCTTCGCGGAAGCGCCCGTTGAGCAAAAGTGGCGGGTGCACTTTCATGAATTCATGAACCATGTTCACGACTTGCTGAATGAATGGCGTAATATGGATGATGCCACCCGCAGGAAAAGTGAGTGGCGCGTCAGGGGAGCTGGAGATGATCCAATCCCCCCAGTCGCGAAACAAATCGCCTCGCGCGCGAACCTACTTTGCTTCGACGAATTTCAAGTCACTCAAATCGCTGATGCAATGATCCTTTCACGTCTGTTTGAGGAATTGTTCAATAGCGGTGTAACTGTTGTGGCCACATCTAACCGTCACCCCACGGAACTTTATAAAAACGGACTGAATAGACAATTGTTCACCCCGTTTATCGACTTGCTGTCGGCCCGCTGCGAAGTATTCGAGCTTGCATCTGAACGCGACTACCGACTCGATCGATTGATCGAGGCACCTGTCTGGTACGCTCCTCTGAACGCAACCGCCAGTGAGGCGCTTGACGACGCCTTTCGCCGCCTAACGGTTGGAGCGGATGCCCAGCATTGCACCCTGACCGTGAAGGGACGAAAAATAGATGTATCACGCGAAGCTGCTGGCGTGGCGCGGTTTACCTTTCCAGAGCTGTGTGAAGCCTTTCGCGGCGCACAAGATTACATGACGATCGCCAGTCACTTCCACACGGTTATTCTGGAAGGCATTCCGCTCTTAACACCTGATAAGCGCAATGAGGCCGCCCGGTTCGTCGCGCTTATTGATGCGCTGTATGAGGCTAAAGTGAAACTGGTAGCTAGCGCTGAAGCTGAACCCGATGATCTTTACCCCGCTGGCGATGGCAGCTTTGAATTCCAACGTACCGCCAGCCGCCTGCACGAAATGCGCTCTGTCGAATATCTAGGCGAAGAGCACCGCTTGTTGGATGAGGGATGACCAAAATCCGATCGCTCTATCGATTAAGCAACCCTTGCACATCCTCCTGATAGGGCTGTGTGAACCTGATCCCGTTGAAACTGTGCGTACAGCAAGAACATGACGGCCAAAGCTCTTCAACAACGATCGTCGGATCGACTTTCTGAAGTGTGTTGTTCGCATCAACGAAAAGCTCGCTGAAGAACGTGGCATCACCAATGCGTGCAATTCCATCGCCGAAGGGTTCCGTGTTCGAAACCATCCAGAAAATCGGCTCCGGTGTGGGGAGGCGGCTGACAGCTTCACTGTAAACATCGTCCCAGTCGTCCCCGACATGACTAAGCAGAAACTTGAACAAGGGCGTATAGTCCAGTCCATTCTGGCGGTTCGATCGCATTGAACCGCGCGATCCATCATTTGTGTTTGTCTTGAACTGTGAGCGTGCCCAACGCGCCTCGCCCCCTGTATCATGACGCACGTTTCGCGCACGGGTGTTCACTTTTCGAAAGAGAGGCGCTTTTTGACCCATCTGGCTTTTACGTCGCTTCATCATGCCCTCGAGCTCCACAGATAGTAATTTCTAGTCAAAATGGCTGTATTCACGGTCGCAAGAGATGACAAATTTGTTAACTTGCGCCCCTTCCAAAAGACTGCCTCAATCCCCAGTTATAGGTATTGCGTGATGAAATCATACGTAAAACCGGGGAAAATGCTGCCGCCAAGCGGGGCTATCAACTTTTACCGGTCTAATTTTTTGAACTATGTCGCCGCCTTGCGGGATATGTTCATGGGAGCGAGGAGTACTTATTATGGCGAATAAAGTTGCCGCAACTGCATCGATTGCACTCAGCCCGGAACAGGGTCTGAACAGCTATCTCACCGAGATACGCAAGTTTCCGATGTTGGAGAAAAACGAAGAATTTATGCTGGCGCGTAACTGGTTGAACAATGACGACACCGCTGCCGCAGAAAAAATGGTGACTTCACACCTGCGTCTCGTGGCGAAAATCGCCATGGGCTATCGCGGCTATGGGTTGCCCATGGCTGAGGTCATCTCAGAAGGCAATGTCGGCCTGATGCAGGCTGTGAAAAAGTTTGACCCTGAAAAAGGATTCCGCCTCGCGACATACGCGATGTGGTGGATTCGCGCTGCGATTCAGGAATATGTCTTGCGCTCCTGGAGCCTTGTAAAGCTCGGCACAACAGCCGCGCAGAAAAAGCTTTTCTTTAATCTGCGCCGCCTGAAGGGCGAAATGAAGGCGCTGGATGAAGGCGACCTGAAACCAGAACAGGCCCAACAAATTGCCGAAAAGCTGAACGTCACGGAAGCAGAAGTCTATTCAATGAACGGCCGTATGTCCGGCTCTGACGCTTCGCTTAACGTGCCTATGGGCCAAGATGGCGACATGGAATGGCAAGACTGGCTGGCCGATGATGATCAGGGACAAGCCGCAGAGTTTGCTGATCGTCAGGAATATGATGCACGCATGACCTTGCTGTCTGCTGCGATGGAAGACCTAAACGAGCGTGAGCGTCATATTTTGACAGAGCGCCGCCTGACAGATGAACCGAAAACATTGGAGCAATTGTCAGAAGTCTACTCAGTGAGTCGCGAACGTATTCGCCAAATCGAAGTACGTGCATTTGAGAAACTGCAAAAAGCGATGCAAAAAATGGCCAAAGACGAAGGCCTTCCAATGGCGGACTAGTCGGGTGAGTTATCCGACAACGTGGATTGCGGCGCGCCCGGGCTTTTCTCGGTCGCGCCGTTCTCGTAAATGACACTTATGACGCACACTCTCATCACCCAACCAGACGATCCGCGCATTGCGGCGTACACGTCAATCCGGGAGAAAGATCTAACGCGCGGGCATGTTGGTCGCTTCATCGTCGAAGGCAAGATCACGCTGGAGACGCTGCTCACGCGCAGCCGGTTTGCCTTGGAGAGCTTGTTTCTGTGTGAGACGCGGCTTGAACCACTAAGCAGCTTACTCGCGCAAATGCCTGACGATGTCCCGGTCTTTGTTGCGCCACAAACAGTGATGGACGAAATTGTTGGCTTTCCGATCCATCGTGGTGTGCTGGCATGCGGAGTGAAGGGTAAGACGGTCACAATCGAAGAACAAATTAAAGCGCTCGGCGATGGCCCGCGAACAATATTGGCACTCGTAGGGTTATCTAATCACGATAATGTCGGCGCTTGTTTTCGCAACGCCGCCGCGTTTGGCGCCGATGCGGTGCTGCTGGACGCACAGAGTTGTGACCCGCTGTATCGCAAAGCCATTCGCGTCTCATCTGGCGCAAGTCTGTGGTTGCCATTTGCGCATCAAGGGTCAGCTACAGACATACTGAAAACCCTACATGCCTATGGTTTTGAAACATGGGCAATGACCCCTAGAGAAAATGCCTCCAATTTGACAGACCTCACCCGACCTGACCGTTTAGCCATTGTGCTGGGTGCAGAGGGACCCGGCCTCTCTGCCGAAACGATTGCGCAAGCAACCAGTCCCGTACGGATTAACATGTCATCGGGGTTTGATAGCATCAACGTCGCGACAGCCGGCGCTATTGCTCTCTCGCAGGTTTTCCCGCCTTAACTGGACATCAGTTTTCTGACAATTGGATCAGACACTATTTTATTCGCGCACGAAACTTGAAAGCGAAGCTAGGGTTCGACGCGCCGTGTGCCATAGTCCCGGTTGGCTTCACACACAAATGGGTCACGCTGTCATCATATCCAGAGACGGGTGTGTAGTTGCAGGCGGCGAATGAGGATGGCGCTGTTCCGCCTGCTGCAAACCCTACATCTGTCGCAAAATCAAACGATAGTCCCGAGCCGTTATCAACGAAGGCAATCGGATCAGTCTCAGGTCCGGCATCATCAATATCCCCATAATAAATCTCAATTCCGGGGGGCAATTCATCTACTAGAAAAATCGTTCCATCATCGGGACTACCAGTGCCAACATTTGTCACGCTAATCTCGTAAATCACATCATTGCCGGGCAATGCATACAGGCCCTCAGACAAAGGATCATAAACTTCGACTGTCTTGTTTCCTTGCAAATCGGCTTCTCCGCCTTCACTCGCTTCAGCCTCAGCCGCAGGTGTTGAGAAGATGGCAAACGTTCCCCCGTATATATCCCCCCCATTGGCGCCGCCACTCGTATTCAATGGTGCATCGGTCAGTCCTACAAGGTCATTGCCATCATTCATATCGCTAGGGAAAATTGAGTATCCGTAGACTGTTTGACCGGGTGTCGCTCCCATCGCTGCGAATGACAAAAATGAAAGGCCGATAAAGTTGGAATCTGATTGAATATAGGCGCTTGGTCCGTTGCCGCCCCCTCCAACCGGCGCCGTCCCGTTGCGCGTGTATGCATTTAGCAATAACGCTCCGGTCGATGTTTTGGGTCGTCCCATATTGCCGTAATCAGAATTACCCTGAATCAGCCTTAACGGACCGTATCCGCTCGGCTCCCCAAAGGAATCCAAGCTGGTAATAAGCGCTATTTTGTACGAGTTATTTCCGTGCTTCTCATTCGCAACCGTCCCAATCTCTGAAAGCAAAGCCGCCGTCGCTGGTAGATTGATCCCTGATTGCACGACAAAATCGATCCGCTCGATATTGTTTGCTTTTTCAACGCCTCCATCCACATTCAGAAAAACATCCAACCCCCCACTGGTCAGATAGTCGTCATTCATAGCCTGTTCCATTGATAAGGCTTGGTCACCCTCGATATAAATATTGCTGCCGCTCACTGTTGCCGGATAGAACAAGGTTAAGCGCTCGCCGGAAACATTCGCGTTGTTCACCCGCTTTATCCTGATATTGGGTTTTGAGATAGCCGAGCGCGTCATAAGATTCCCACCCACGGTAACGCTATCAATTCTAACATTGTCTCCGCTCCCATAATGGATCGTGCTGCCATTAATGGTGAACGGTGGGATTGATGCTGCGGGGGTATAGGTCGTGGACATGGAAGAGACGGGCACACCATCGCCCGCCCATGCCAAATTATGGTTCACTCCGCTTACACACAGCACCAAAAATAGAAGTAGAGATGTGTATCTCATATGTCCCCAAGCCCCAACTTGCGGCAACCATAAGAAGAAAAATCTTAATGATAAGTTTTTGATTCGCACCCGGCTCGGAACGATTTAAAAAATTATCTAATTACTTGAAATAACAGGGAGAAATTATTTAATAATTACTCAAAATGTCTTCACTCAGGCGTCAACCACACACAATTTGTTAAACAAGACGGACAGGAAACCACAAACAAAAAGCCCCCTCCGATTGGAGAGGGCTTATCAATTTAAATCCACAATTCTAGAAAACGCGGGGACGCTCACTTTTGTCAACGTGTAGCCCGCATTCGGACTTTTCCTGTCCAACCCAACGCCCGGCGCGCGGATCGTTTGGATCAGCTGACGGCTTGGTGCACGGCCAGCAACCAATTGAAGGATATCCTTGAGCGACCAATGGATGACGCGGCAAATTACGTGCCTCAATAAAGTCTTCCACATGCTCCGGCGTCCAATTGGCGAGTGGGTTCACTTTGAACCGACCGTCTGCATGCTCAAACACAGGCAAACTCATCCGGGCACCGCCGTGAAATCGCTTACGCCCAGTGATCCAAGCATCGTAGCCTTCCAATGCCGGCTCTAACGGACGTACTTTGCGAAGTGCACAACACGCATCTGTATCAGTCTTCCAAAGCATACCTTTTGGATCGAGCACTTTGGCCTCGGTTTCATTTGGCTCAAATGTCTTCACGCCGGTAAGACCCAGACGATCGATGACCTCATCACGATAGTCCAGCGTCTGCGGGAAATGCATTCCCGTGTCCAAGAAGACAACCGGCAACGACGGATCAACATCTGCGATCAATGCCAACATTGCGACGCTCTCAGCACCGAAGCTGGAAACATAAGTCATGCTATCAGCCCATTCACGAGCAATAGCGACACGCAAAACAGTTTGCGCCGAAGCATCACGCAATTCAGCATTCAAACGCATCAAACGATCATCAATCGCTTCGGATTTACGGATCGTCGCGTCTGTATAAGGCATGATGATGTCTTTCTGGTTCTAGTGTCTCTTGCGGAATACCGGTTTCAGGTCGCCCGCAGCGGGTTGATAGACCTCAGAATACTCTCCCAAGGCTTCCATGACATTAGATACGTTAGCGCGATCGGTTTTGTAAGCATCAAAGCCTGAACGGTTCATATAGAAAATCTGATCCTGCAATACATGGCCGACCGCCCGTAATTCACCGGTATATTCATGCCGTCTTCGCAGTAATTGCGCCTGAGAATACCCCCTACCGTCAGTATATTTAGGAAAATTAACCTCAATAAGAGCCAGGTTTGACAAAAATGGCACCAACGACTCAGCATCATCGCCCGGCTCTAAACGTACGCCAACCTCGATGTTTCGACCTGTTATGGTTGAGCTTTCCTCAACGAAACGCGCTAAAGGCAGAACAACCGCGCCGCTATCGGGCAAGGCACCATCTGCTTCAACATATGTCCATTTGTCGGCAACTTCAGCGCCCTGCTTAATCAACGGCATAGAGCGCCTCCTTAAATGTTTCATGTCCGAGACGGGCCAGCGCATCAATAAATAGCTCGTCTTTATTGGCGCGCACCTCGCGATACCTGTCCACCACGCGCTTTAACGCGGCGGGGACGTCATCTGCCTTAAGGCCTGGCCCTGCAATATCACCAATCGTAGCTTTCTCATCGGCGCGTCCACCGAAAGTAATCTGATAAAATTCCTCGCCGCGTTTATCGACGCCCAAAATGCCGATATGCCCAACATGGTGATGACCACACGCATTGATACAGCCCGAAATATTGATGTGCAAACGACCTATATCTTCCTGATAATCAGGATCAGCAAAAGCTTCCTGAACAGCCTGCCCGACTGGGATAGAGCGCGCATTTGCCAAATTGCAATAATCTAGCCCCGGGCAAACGATCAGATCCGTAATCAGGCTTTCATTCGCTGTTTCCAACCCTGCCGCCTTCAGCTCTCTATACATCTCAGGAAAGTCGGCCAATGCAACATGCGGCAAAACCACATTCTGCGCGTGTGTGATGCGGATATCATCCTGCCCAAAACGCTCGGCCAGCCCGGCGATCACATACATTTGCTGATCCGTCGCGTCACCAGCCAGCCCGCCTGTGGGTTTCAAACTGACAGTCACCGAACCGTAACCCTCCACCTTATGCGGATGCACATTGACGCGGACCCAGCGCGCAAATTCCGGGTCAGCCTCACCAGCAGCTGCTACGATTTGCAGCCCCTCAGGGCGTTGAGGCAGTTCTGGCGGAGCAAAATAATTATGGATGCGCTCAATCTCAGCCTGCGGAAGCGCAATCTTCTCATGATCGCGTTGCGCCGCATACTCGGCATCTACTTGTTTGGTGAACTCTTCAGGACCAAGTTCCGTGACCAGAATTTTGATACGCGCCTTATATTTGTTATCCCGGCGCCCATGCGAGTTATAGACGCGCATAATGGCTTCCAGATAATCGAGGATCTCCGCCTCTGGTACAAAGTCTTTTACCTGCGTGGCAACAATCGGCGTACGGCCTTGCCCGCCGCCTACATGGACCTCAAACCCGCGCACATCACCCTGCTCTCGCATATGCAAGCCAATGTCGTGCACGCGAATAGCCGCGCGATCATGACTAGCTGCTGTAACCGCGATTTTGAACTTACGCGGCAAGAAGGCAAATTCCGGATGGAAAGTCGACCACTGACGAATAATCTCACACCAGGGGCGCGGATCCATAATTTCATCCTTGGTCGCCCCGGCAAAATGGTCAGATGTGACATTGCGAATACAGTTGCCGCTGGTCTGGATGGCGTGCATCTCGACCTCAGACAAAAGTGCCAGCACATCAGGAATATCTTTCAGCGCGACCCAGTTGAACTGGATGTTCTGGCGCGTCGTGAAGTGACCATAGCCTCGATCATAGTCGCGCGCGATGCGGGCCAGTTGACGCATTTGACGGCTATTCAATTGACCATAAGGAATTGCAACACGCAGCATATAGGCGTGCAATTGCAAGTACACTCCGTTTTGCAAGCGGAGCGGCTTGAACTCGTCTTCCAACATTTCGCCAGATAGGCGACGGGCCACCTGCCCTCGAAATTGATTTACGCGCTCAGACACAATCTGGGCATCAAACTCATCATATCTATACATTATGTGGCCTCTTGGGCGTGGGGAATATTTAGTTCGTTCTCGACACGGATGACCCAGCGGGCCACAGCGGGATAATCTGATAATTTAAAGCCAGCCTCATGCGACCAGCGTGTGTAAGCCACCAATGCTATGTCCGCCAGCGATACGCTATCGCCTACGAACCAATCTCTACGCGCCAAATGCTTTTGCATAATGTGCAGCGCACGCTTGCCTTTGAGCAATAGACCGGGATCAATATCAGCATCTTTTTTGCCTAGCAAATGCTTGTGATAGCGTCGCACTGCAATAGCTGTTTCGTGGGAATACTGTTCCCAGAACATCCAGCTCATCATCTGGGCGCGTGCAAACGCATCAGTAGGAATGAACTTGTTTCCACCCGATGTGTTTTCAGCAAAGTAAAGCATGATAGAATTAGACTCGGTGAGTACCCGGCCATCAGGCCAACGCGCGACTGGCACTTTTCCCGCAGGAGAAACGGCTAAAAACGCATCTGATTGCGCCTCACCTTTCACGACATTCACATCCACCCAATCATAGTCAATGCCGAGTGCATCAGCGACCCAGCGTGTCTTCAGGCAATTCCCTGAAAGCACGTCGCCATATAGCGTTAGTTGTGTTGGATCAGGATAGCTCACACTTGCGCCCCATACGGTACAGTTGGCCCCTCAGCACGGATTGTCTCACGCAGGGTTTCTCGGCCAGTAATGTCTCCGTCAGCAGTGACCTCCATAAAATATGGATCCGTCACCACGCCTTCTTGTGATTGCGCATCGGCGAGGCGGGCCTCCGCTTCATCACCAATGAAGGCGCCAATCTTATCGGCATCCTGCGTCCATTTTCCGGCAGCCGTCATGTAAACGGTTTGGCCCGACGCAGTCTCCCACGCAGTGACAGCTTTCGGTGTATCGGGTTTCAGTTTTGGGCGAACAGATGTCATTCAACAAGTTCCTTAGTTAATTGAGCCGTAGCCTCTTCGGGTAGAGCAGCCACTTCACCGATGATCAATAGAGCGGGACTTTTGATCTCTTCACGTTCGATGATCTGCGACACGTCTGCTAACACACCAAAGGCACGTTTTTCATTCGCATGCGTGCCATTTGCAATAACTGCAATAGGCGTTCTTGGATCACGCCCGGCTTTAATAAGTTTTTCCGAAACGCCGGCCGATGTACCGACGCCCATAAATACCACGATTGTTTGGTTCGAGCGGGCGAGGGATGGCCAATCAAGATCGGGGACTCCCCCCTCTTTCGCATGTCCTGTTACAAAAGTGAGTGACTGCGCATGGTCGCGATGAGTGAGCGGCAGACCAGCTGACGCCGCGCAACCAAATGCTGACGAAATGCCCGGCACAACCTCAACCGCGACATTGGCAGCGCGCACGGCAGCCAGCTCTTCCCCGCCTCGTCCAAACACAAACGGATCGCCACCCTTAAGACGCACGACGCGGTGTCCCTGTCGTGCCGCAGTTATAAGCAATTTGTGGATTTCTTTCTGAGGTACAGAGTGATTATCTCTCTCTTTGCCTACAGATACGCGCGCCGCATCGCGCCGAACCAAATTCATAATATCAGCTGATACCAGGCGGTCATAATAAACAACATCAGCCTCTTGGATCAGACGCAGTGCTTTTAGCGTGAGTAATTCTGGGTCGCCAGGTCCCGCGCCTACAATATGCACCCGTCCACTACGCGTACCACTCACAGACTGAGATAGCGCTTCGCGCATGTCCGTTTCAGCGCCTTCAAGCTCGCCTGCGAAAACACGATCCGCAATCGGACCGCTTAGAACATTCTCCCAGAAGTGACGACGAGACACACCATCGTCCGGAAAAGCTTCTTTCACGTCTGGACGCAATTTTGCGGCAAGTGCCGCCAAATCGCCCAGCCGCTGAGGCATCAACGCCTCCAGTTTCGTCCGAATTGTTTTCGCTATGATTGGGGCCGTGCCATTGGTCCCGACTGCTGCAACAACATCTCCCCGATCTAGTATGGACGGCACTGTGAAATCACACAGGTCTGGCCTGTCGACGACATTGATGGGCACCCCATATTGGCGCGCCATTGTGATTGCCCGCTCCATATTCGTGTCGATACGGCTCGCAATAATTGCAAATCTGGCAATATCCAATGATGGACCGGCATGATCAAGCGGCGCGATTGTTATACGTCCGGCAAATTCCTCAGCGAACCCAGCATCAATCTCTTTCCCAACGATGACGGTGATTTGCGCCGAAGTGCGCGCAAGTAAGCGTACTTTCCGGCGCGCCTCTTCACCACCGCCGAAAACCACGACTCGGGCATCATCCATATTGAAGAAGGCCGGGAATTGGCGCATGAACGAGACTTCTGTATTAGAATTGCTGATTGATTTGCCTCTTAAAAGGACTTTTGGAGCACTTATATCAAGCGTGATACCCTGAAATGAAGCTTTAGAGAAACTATTCATGACTGACCAGAATGACAGAATGCCACCTCTGAACGCTTTGCGCGCCTTTGAAGCAGCCGCGCGCCGCTTATCCTTCACCCAAGCGGCTGACGAATTGAACGTCACGCCGGGCGCCATTTCTCAACAAATACGACAGTTAGAAGATTATGCGGGCACACCCTTGTTTAAGCGTACAGGTCGTTCCGTCCTGCTCACTGACGCGGCGCAAGCCAGCCTTCCTCTCGTGCGCGAAGCGTTCGAAAAAATCGGTGAAGCAGGGCGCATAATGCAGGCCCCGGCGCGCAAAGGGCGCGTCATGGTTTCGTCTGCCCCATCCTTTGCTGTCAAATGGCTTGCACCAAAGCTCGATAAGTTTCACCAAAAGCATGAGGGTATTGAAGCCTGGATCAATGCCGATATGGGCCTGACCGATTTCACCTCAGCCGACGCAGATTTCGCGATCCGCTATGGACGCGGTGAATATGAGGGTTTGAAATCAGAAAAATTACTCGACGAGTCAGTACTTCCAGTCTGCTCCCCCTCCATGCTGGAAGGCCCAAACGCCATAAGAAAACCAGACGATTTGCGTCATCACACCCTCCTGCACGATGGAAGCTCAGAGCACGATCCCTCATGCCCTGATTGGACAAGTTGGCTCCACGCCCGCAATGTCACCGGCGTGGAAGGCCAGCGCGGTCCGCGTTTCAATCAAGCCATTCTAGTGATCGAAGCGGCCGCTGCAGGGCGCGGTGTCGCCCTCGCCAAACGGGCCATTGCTGCGGCAGATCTAGCATCAGGTCGCCTCGTTGCCCCCTTTGCTGACGGCACGACGTCAATTGATTTCGGATATTGGGTTGTCTGGCCAAAAGGGCGTCATCTGTCACCCGACGTGAGGGCCTTTATCAAATGGCTGAAAACCGAAGCCGCCAATAGCGAAGTGATCGGCGTTTAAACGCTAAAGCGCTGCATCAAGCAACAAATAGGCGGCCAGACGTGGGCTGGCATTCCGGCTGGTCTTTTGCGTTTGCTCAAGCGCAGTGAGCGCATCCGTCTCTTCCATATCGACGAAGGATTGGGCCAGACGTTTTAAAGCAGCATCCTGCCGCAAGCGGGCATTTACGCGTTCCACCTGCTTGCCCACATGCTGCATCGTTGCCGCCCGGCGTTGCTGCTCACCTTTGCGAGACGCTTCAGCGATTTTGCGTTTTGCTTTAGGCTTCACAATCTCTGGCAATGATATTCCGGAAGATTCCAATCGTTTTATCAAATTGTCAGCAACGTCTTCGCGATCTTGAGGCGTTTCAACCGTAGCAGACTCGACCTCGGAGTCTTCATCACGACTCATATCCGTAATGATGTCCTTCCACCCCATTTTCCCATCGGCTTGCGCAGACGACGCCGTCACAATTGTGGGCGGAGCGGCCGGTTCATCATCAAATTCCACCGGATCAAACTCATCAACATCATCGTCACTCGATTCCACGTCCGTTGAGCGGCGTAATGGGTGGGCTGGCTCAACGTCATCATCAAATCGGCGGCGCAGCATCAATGGCTCATCCTGATCTGCAAGAGCATCATTTTCTGCATCGGTCAGCGTCGCCGACACAAGAGCATCAGCGGCCGCATCGAAAAGTTCGTCGTCCATGGCATTGCTCGCCGACGCAGCAGCGCGCGCAGTCATAGGCCTTTGGCTGGTCGCCGCAGGCTTGGGCGCGGGTTGCGGTGTCGGCGCGGGCGTTGGCGATGTCACTGGCGCTGGTGAATCTTGTACTTCGGCGCGGATTTCGGCTGAACGATGCCCATTCAGACCATGCCCGTTAGAAGCAGGTTCAGGGCGAGTATTGAATTGCGGCAGCTCAACAGGCTGGTGTCGTACTGGCTCAGCAGCTCTCGGCACGATGGTTTGCGGTGTCTGAACCGCTGAGTGCATTGAATTGGAAACCTGCGCCAAGCGCCGCTCTATCATATCGGTCTCTGCGCGAGCAGCATGGCTCGCCGTACGAACGGACGCGGCGGCCTGTTCTGCAGCGTCCCGCAATTGAGCCAAGGTACGCGCCGCCTCTTCAGCAGCAGCGCGGGTTTGCCCATTTATTTCATCACTCGCTCGCCGGGCGTTCTCCAATGCCGAGGACACAGCAGTTTGCAGAGAGTCACCTGTTGTTGACGCCGCCGCGGCCGCTGTTTCTCCTGCGCGAACCGCCATATCTACAGTGCGCCGTGACTGATCAAGCTTCTCTTCGATACGAGAGACTGCAAAATTGAGAGTTTCAGTACGCGTCGCAGCATCTTGGGCGAGCGCATCCAGATTGACCAAATGCGTTGACAATGCTTGCCCCGCATCATGCATCGCTTCCAGACGTTGAGCTAAGGTCTCATCAGCCCGGCCCACCTCATCGCCGGCCTGACGGGCGGCATCAATCATCAACTGGGCCTGGCGCGGAATCGCCTCATTCATCCCGGTTATCTGGGTTCGCAGATCACGCGCCAAAGCCTCCAAAGCAGACCGTTCTGACGCGAGTCTCTGAGTCAAATCTCGGGCATTGTCCGCGCTGGCATAGGTGACAGATTCAAGCCGCATGCGCTCGTCACCTATCTCCGTCGACATCGACTTCATCGTCGAAAGCGCACTATTCATTGCTTTATCAATTTCTGATGCAGATTGTTTCATCTGCTCGGCAAACATTATTCCATCCGTGCCAGCTTCCCGTGCGGGTGCCATCAGACGCGAGGCGGCCTCCAGCACGAGCGCATTGGAAGCGGCCGAGCGCTTATTGGTGCGCGCCATAAAGCTCGCCATCAAAATCATGCCTGCGGGAATAAAAATACCAATGCCGCCAGCTATGAGCAATGCTGTCGGAAGACTTGAAATTGTTTGATCAACGAGCACGGAAAGAACTGCCGATACCGCACCGCCAATCCATAGGATAGACAGGCAAAGCCCTGCCACGATCATCCAGTTTCCACCGCTGCTTGCAGTTTCAAACTGCTCTGACGCAGCGCGTCGCGCCAATTGATCACGACCGGATTCAGGGGCCAAATTCAAATCAGTCATATGCTTTTATAGCCTGCACTAGCTCGGTAAGCGAGCATTCTATGCACGTAGCACACGAAGAGAGCCCTATTTCCCAAAAGGCAACACGTTGTGAACTGCTGCATTTGTATCAGATTCGTTGACTTCAGACTGACTCTTCTCATCAAAGCTCAACCCCAACCAACCCAGAATAGCGGTCAAAATGATCGCACGAACGAGGATTAGAAAATCAAACACAATCGTCTCCATCTGGCCGTTTCCGACCCTTCAAATGCCCTATTACACTCATCAATATTAAAATTGGGTCAGCAGAGCAACCTAACCACCATTCGTTGATCTGTTTAACAATTTGTTGCGATTCATTAACTTTTGATCAGTGATGCCGTGCAAAATGGCTTCTGACAGTCTGGAGATGACCATGAGCGACACTGCCCCCACCCCATTACCGCTTCTCGACAAAGATCGATTGGATGCCATGACAGGAGGCGATATCGACCTGTCATTGGAAGTTGTCGATATATTTATTCATCAGGCGGAAATTTGGTCACGACTACTAGACCCACGCGCAGACGCGAGCCAATGGGCGGACGCCGCCCATACCCTCAAAGGCGCGAGTCTATCTATTGGTGCGATGCAATTGGCCAATGCCTGCGAAATCGCTGAGCGCGCTGGACGCAGTGAAATCGCCCCCTCTGTGGCCGGGTCCGCAGCCCTACTCACTGATGTCAAAGACTTATTAGGAGAAACCTTAGAAGCCGCAGCGAAACTAATTCACGCCTTGGAATCGTCACCGCGCAAAGCATCATAGCGCACAAATTCATACGCGATGCTGCGATCGATGAGTGTGCGCCAGACAGGCTCCGCAATGGATGGCGACAAGCCCGCCTCAATCGCGGCAGCCTTTACTTTGCGAATAACGTCTTCAATTCGCGGACGATCATGCACCGTCGCGCGGTCACCCTTAATGCGAGCCGCCGCATCCATGAAAGTTTGGCGTTCAGCTAATATCTGCACGAGCAGTTTGTCGAGACGATCAACTTCATACCTGACATCAATCATCGTTTCGGCGGATTCACCGGTATGACGCTGTGGATCGGACGCATAAGTGGTCATAACTAACAAACTTTCGCTGACTTGAGTGCCGCATTATCTGCCAAAAGCATCCACCACAAGCCCGCAGAGTGCCGCGCACTGCGCAATTTCCACCGACTCAACGAAAAGGGCCACCTCTATCAGAGACGGCCCTTATACTTATGTGAGCATAATCAGCTTACTTACTTGGTTGAGCGCCACTCTTCGAGTTGCTTGGCAGCCCATTCGCGGCCACCCCAGCCAAACGCAATCGCAAAGGCAGCGGAACCACCGATCACCAGCCATTTCGCGACTTCGAGGATAAACTCGCCGCCCGTTGGATCGAGACCCATGCGGGAAATACCAAGAATAACCGACAGGATGATAATCACCCATTTCACGATCTTGGCGGTGGCATCCGTTGCACCGTCGCCAGTTGCTGAAATCGCGTCCGTCACCAAACGCGCAACAAACACACCCGCGAAGATAATGAGTGCACCAAAAATGATTTGCGTACCCATCGCCAGTATCACACCGACGGCATCAGTCAGCGCCTCAATACCCAGCACGTTCAGCGCCGCCACCAAGCCAAGCAGAACGATGAAAAACATCGTCACTTTTGAAATGATAGTGGACGCAGTCAAACCCGTGTCTGCGCCTTTGAGAAGGCCCAGTTCTGAAATCGCTGTATTCACGCCGGTACTCGGCAAAACACGATTGATAAGATCTGCAACAAAGCGCGCAATCAAAACAAACACAGCCAGGATCACCCCGGCAGCAAGCACCTTGGGAACGATCCCGATAATATCGGTCAGCAGTTCGTTGGCAGGTGTAGAGATTGACTCGATCGCCAGAACATCAAACGCCATGATCGCGCCGACAATCACGAGTATTGCAGATGCCACTGTGGCAGTGATGCCCGAAATGTTTACTGGCCCAGTGGCCAGATTGAATTTTTCCGGCATGCCATCAGCAAACACCAAGATCGCCTTTAGCGCCTGACGGACCACATTGGCAATGATGAGCATGATACCGAAAATCAATGCCGCACCGATGATATTCGGCAAATAATCCATGATTGGCGTGACAATACCATTCAAGGCATCAGAAATGCGCGTCGCGCCGGCAATTGCCAGTGCCTGAACCATACCAATAAGGATAACGACCCAATAAGCGGCATCAGCGAGACTAGCGCCCAGCGTTTTTCCGCCCGTGGATGGAGCTGTCTCATTTGCTTTTTTAGCAAGGCCCGTTTTATCGATAGCGGCACCGATCAACCATTTGATCGCGTAAGCGCCAATCACAAACGCAGCCATCACCAAAACAGCTTTGACCAAATTCGGGCCATAAGTCTGCGCGGAATCGACAATATTATTCCAGAGCTCTTCCATCAATATTCCCCTTTATTCCATGTAAAATAGGATATCGGGCGCCGAGTGCGCCGCAACCCATACATGGAGATAGACCTAAAATCGGTCTAATTTCAAGGAAATGGAACAGAAACCGAGAATATATCTAGATTTCGAGCAACATCCGCTCAGGATCTTCAAGAGCCTCTTTAACGCGCACAAGGAAGGTCACTGCCTCTTTGCCATCAACAATGCGATGGTCATACGACAGGGCAAGGTACATCATCGGACGGATGGTAATTTCCCCATTTACGACAACCGGGCGCTTTTCGATGCGGTGCATCCCCAGAACACCCGATTGTGGGGGGTTCAGGATTGGCGTGGACATCAATGACCCATAGACGCCACCATTGGAGATCGTGAACGTGCCGCCCTGCATATCAGCGATCGACAAATTCCCATCACGCGCACGGCTACCAAGGTCTGCAATGTACTTCTCAATACCCGCAAGCGACATTGCATCACTATCGCGCACGACAGGCACGACGAGTCCCTTATCGGTGCCAACGGCTACGCCGATATCGTAGAAATTCTTGTAAATGATGTCTGTGCCATCAATCTCCGCATTCACAGCAGGCACTTCTTTAAGCGCATTTACACACGCTTTTACGAAAAAGCTCATGAAGCCAAGCTTGATGCCGTGTTTTGCAACAAAGCTTTCCTGGTGCTGTTTGCGCAGGCTCATAATCGCTGACATGTCGACATCATTAAACGTCGTCAGCATAGCTGCACTATCTTGCGCCTCTTTCAAGCGACGCGCAATCGTCTGGCGCAACCGGGTCATGCGCACACGTTCTTCGCGTGGGCCAATATCACGTGGTGGAGAGGCAGCGGCTGGGGCGGCCTTCGCGGCGGGCGGATTGTTCACATAATTCAAAGCATCGGCTTTCGTTGCGCGGCCATCGCGGCCTGACCCTGGAATGTTTGACGCGTCAACGCCAGCTTCTGCGGAGATCCGGCGCACGGATGGCGCAACCGGACGATCACCGCCTGTTGATTTTGCCGTTGCCGGCGCCGGAGCTGCGCTTGCCTTCGCAGCAGGTGCCGCGCCGCCAGCAGAGATACGCGCGATAACGGCGCCCGGCGTCACGCTATCGCCTTCTGCGGCAACCAGTTCAGCGATCACGCCATCGGCTGTCGCAGGCACTTCAAGCGCAACTTTATCAGTTTCAATTTCAGCTATCGTTTCGTCTTTCGACACGCTGTCGCCAACGCCTTTGAGGAACGTAGACAAAGTTCCCTCCGCAACGCTTTCACCCATCGTCGGCACAGCAACATCAACCAGCTCACCGCCACCACTGGCAGCAGGTGTGGATGCCTTCGGCGCAGGTTTTGCAGCAGCTGCTTTAGGAGCAGGCGCTGCGCCGGAGCCAGAACCAAGTGTGCCCAACAGTGCACCGATCTCAACAGTGTCACCTTCTTGAGCAACAATTTGGGAAAGCGTACCATCTTCCAGCGCTGAGACCTCGACCGACACTTTGTCTGTTTCGAGTTCAACGAGCACTTCGTCTTTTTTTACTGTATCGCCTACGGCCTTCAGCCATTGGCCAACTGTCGCTTCTGTGACGCTTTCGCCGAGTGTTGGGACTGTGATGTCGGTCATGCGTTGGATCCGTCTTCGTATCGTCGTGTGAAAATCAGGTTGAGTTTAATCGCGCACCAGAAGGTCGCTAACGGGGTCGGCGCTAAATACGGCACCAATGAATGATTCTAGTTCTGCTTTGTGCTTAGACATGAGACCAGTCGCGGTCGCAGCAGCAGCATCACGACCAGCGTATTTAGGGCGTGGCTGTTTAAGACCAGCTTTCAATGCGCACCATTCCAGCTCTTCGCGCATAAATGTCCAACCGCCCATATTGCGAGGCTCTTCCTGACACCAAACCAACTCTGCACCCGGGAAGCGCGAGAGCTCCTTGATGATAGCTGTTCGCGGAACCGGATAGAACTGCTCAACCCGCATCAAGTAGACATCATCATTTCCAGATGCCTCACGCGCTTCAAACAAGTCGTAATACACTTTACCAGAACATAGCACGACACGGCGAACTTTGTTGTCTTTCACCAACTTCACCTTGCCTTCGCGGCCCGGTGTTTCAGCATCATCCCACAATACGCGGTGGAAGGACGATTTAGTCGCCAGATCGTCGATTGTTGACGTGGCCAACTTGTGACGGAGCAGTGATTTAGGCGTCATAATAATAAGTGGCTTGCGGAAATCGCGATGAATTTGCCGACGCAGCGCGTGGAAATAGTTGGCTGGCGTCGTCAGATTACAGACCTGCATATTATCTTCAGCACACATCTGGAGGAAACGCTCTAGGCGCGCAGATGAATGCTCCGGCCCCTGCCCTTCATAACCGTGCGGTAGCAGACAGATCAGGCCTGACATACGCAGCCATTTGCGTTCCGCAGATGAGATGAACTGATCAAAGAAAACTTGGGCGCCGTTGGCAAAATCTCCGAACTGAGCCTCCCAGAGTGTCAACGTGTTTGGATCAGCTAGTGAGTAGCCATACTCATACCCCAATACCGCCTCTTCAGACAGCAAGGAGTCGATGACCTCATAGTTTGCTTGACCGTCACTAACATTGTTGAGCGGTGTAAACCGTTCACCTGTTTTCTGATCAATCATGTGGCTGTGCCGCTGCGAGAACGTCCCGCGTCCACAATCCTGTCCAGACAAACGAACCGGAAAACCTTCATCAACAAGGCTTGCAAAAGCTAGATGCTCAGCTGTCGCCCAATCAAGTCCCTCGCCCTTGGAGATAGATGTCGCACGGCCCGACAGCACGCGCGCCAAAGTTCGGTGAATTTCAATACCTTCAGGGACTGTCGTGATAGCATCACCCAGCGTCTGAAGGCGTTTCTTAGAGATGCCAGTTCTGCCACGGCGTTCATCATCCTCTGGCAACCCAAGTCCCTTCCACACACCGTCCAGCCAATCCGGCTTTTCAGCTTCGAAGGTTTTTCCAGCCTCAAACTCTTTATCCAGAAAGACTTCAAAATCAGAGACTTGCGCCTCAATTTCATCAGCCGTGAACAGACCCTCAGCAACGAGACGGTCCGAATATATTTCACGCGTCGATTTATGCGCCTTAATCTTGGTATACATAACCGGTTGCGTAAACATCGGTTCGTCACCCTCATTGTGACCGAACCTGCGATAGCAGAACATGTCGATAACAACGTCTTTTGCAAATTT
Organism: Hyphomonas sp.; assembly: GCA_050633385.1. Taxonomy (GTDB): domain Bacteria; phylum Pseudomonadota; class Alphaproteobacteria; order Caulobacterales; family Hyphomonadaceae; genus Hyphomonas. Next base: position 92,494 of record JBOEGK010000017.1, on the reverse strand, counting down.
TTGGCGATACTCAGTTGCAACTTTCGCCGCATAAGTCACGGCCTCAGGATCATCGCCATTCACATGGAAAATCGGAGTCTGCACCATAAGCGCAACATCGGTTGGATAAGGCGACGAACGGGAATAAATCGGGCTCGTCGTAAAGCCGATCTGATTGTTGATAACAAAATGGATCGTCCCACCTGTACGATACCCTTGTAGGCCCGACAGCGCAAAACACTCCGATACAACGCCCTGCCCTGCAAAGGCCGCATCACCATGCAGCAGCAACGGCATAACTTGGCTACGGTCCAAAACGCCAGAATCACGATGGCTCATCTCTTGTTTAGAGCGTGAACGCCCCAAGACAACCGGGCTAACCGCCTCGAGGTGAGATGGGTTGGCGTTCATCGTTAAGTGAACTTTATTGCCATCAAACTCACGGTCGGATGATGCCCCCAGGTGATATTTCACATCACCGGAACCAAACTCTTCAGCGCCCTGCGTCGAGCCGCCTTGGAATTCATGGAAAATCTGCTCGTATGGCTTGCCCATAACGGCTGCCAACATGTTGAGACGACCACGGTGGGCCATGCCAACAACGATCTCATCGACACCAAGCGCTCCTCCACGCTTAATGATTTGCTCAAGCGCCGGGACGGCTGCCTCACCACCATCAAGTCCAAACCGCTTCGTGCCGGGATAACGCTTATGGAGAAAACGCTCAAATGTTTCTGCCTCAATGAGCTTGGCGAGGATAGCCTTCTTGCCTTGTGTGGTGAATGCAACGCCTTTGTCTGGCCCCTCAATCCGCTCTTGCAACCAAGCCTTTTCAACCGGATCGGAAATATGCATGAACTCGATGCCGATTGTATCGCAATACGTGCGTTTCAAGATGACAAGCATCTCGTTGACCGTGGCATACTCCAGACCAAGATACCCATCTATATAGATGCTGCGGTCTAGATCACCGGCAGCAAACCCATAGGAATTTGGATCTAACTCTGGATGATCTTCATTCTCTTCAAGTCCCAAAGGGTCCAAATTTGCAGCTAAATGACCTCGCATGCGATAGGCGCGGATCATCATGATCGCGCGAATTGAGTCTTTTACAGACCGCGCAATCTCCTCCGGGGAAGCACCGGGCTTGCCCGCTTTGACTTTTGCCTCAATTTTTGGCTCTAGCGCGCCCCAATTGCCATCAAATGCGGGAACATTTTCATCCTTCGACTCCAATGGCCAATCGCCACGCTTCCAACTCGCGCCATCCGCATTGCGGGTCGCGGAGGCTGCTTCGTCTCCAAGATCTTCAAAAAACTGACGCCAGCTTTCCGGCACGCTTGCTGGATTTTTGGCATAAGCGGCTTGCATCTGCTCGATCCACTGGGCCGACCCCCCATAAAGGAATGCCGTTTCCAACATAGCGCTGTTGCCTGCGCTGCGAGCACCTTTGGCCGGGCTACCGTCGTCTGCCATGAAACAATCCGTCCTATAAAGTTCTTACAATGTCATCGTTATAAAGATGAAATGTTGCCTGACTCTTGATAAAAACAAGAGTCAGGCAAAATCAGGACGGCCGACGCGGTCAGAATTTGGCCTCGCCAGACGGGCCACCGCCGTCCTGGCTATTTCTTAAAGGCTATTCTAGCCTTTTAGTACTTCAACCATGGTCGTACCCAGACGTGCAGGGCTCGGGCTAACACGAATGCCCGCCTCTTCCATGGCCGCAATTTTAGAAGGTGCATCACCTTGTCCACCAGATACAATCGCACCGGCATGACCCATCGTACGGCCTTCTGGCGCAGTACGGCCAGCAATAAAGCCAACCATTGGTTTGGAACGGCCTTTTTTGGCCTCGTCCTTAAGGAATTGCGCAGCTTCTTCTTCAGCCGCACCACCGATTTCACCAATCATGATAATTGATTTGGTTTCGTCGTCCGCCAGATACATTTCCAGCATATCGATAAACTCTGTGCCCTTAACCGGGTCACCACCGATACCAACAGCAGATGTCTGACCAAGGCCGACCTGCGTTGTCTGGTAAACAGCCTCATAGGTCAGTGTACCGGAGCGTGAAACAACGCCGACAGAACCTTTTTGGAAAATTTTGCCCGGCATAATACCGATTTTGCACTGCTCTGGGGTCAACAGACCTGGGCAGTTAGGGCCGATCAGGCGGGACTTTGACTTATCCAGCTTCGCCTTAACGCGAACCATGTCCAGCACCGGCACACCCTCAGTGATACACACGATCAGCGGAATTTCCGCATCAATTGCTTCTTCGATAGCTGCGGCAGCACCGACTGGCGGCACGTAAATTACAGAAGCGTTTGCGCCGGTTGCTTCGGCTGCTTCACCCGCTGATGCAAAAATTGGAAGCTCAGCGCCATTGTCAGCAGTCCACTTCTCGCCTGCTTTCTTCGGGTGCGTACCAGCAACCATTTTCGTGCCGAAATATTCAAGCGCCTGGTTCGTATGGAATGAACCGGTTTTACCTGTCAGGCCCTGAACAATGATCTTAGTGTTATTGTCGATAAGAATAGACATGTCTCTTAGGCGCCTTTGACTGCGTTGACGATTTTCTGGGCGGCGTCGTCGAGGTCATCCGCTGGGATAACGTTCAGGCCGGAATTCGCGATGATTTCCTTACCCTGCTCAACATTAGTGCCTTCGAGGCGAACAACCAGCGGAACCGCTAGGTTGGTTTCTTTAACGGCCTGAATAACACCGTCTGCAATGACGTCGCATTTCATGATGCCACCAAAGATGTTCACGAGAATACCCTTCACATTCGGGTCTTTCATGATGATCTTGAACGCTGCGGCCACTTTCTCCGCATCAGCGCCACCGCCAACGTCACAGAAGTTTGCCGGCTCTTCGCCATAAAGCTTGATGATGTCCATTGTCGCCATGGCAAGGCCAGCACCGTTCACCATGCAACCGATTGTGCCGTCGAGTGCGATGTAAGCCAGATCCCAAGCAGACGCTTCGATCTCTTTTTCATCTTCTTCGGTTTTGTCGCGAAGTTCCATGATGTCCGGGTGACGGAACAAAGCGTTTCCGTCGAAAGACACCTTGGCGTCCAACACGCGCAAGCGACCGTTTTCCATAACGATCAGCGGGTTGATCTCCAGCATTGCCATGTCTTTTTCAACGAAGGCTTTGTAGAGGATCGGGAACAACTTCATGCCATCGGCACGCGCTTCGCCGTCGAGCTTCAAAGCGTCGCAGAGCGCAGACGCGTTAGCATCTGTCACGCCCGTGGTCGGGTCGATCGGCACTGTGATGATTTTGTCAGGTGTGCTGTGCGCAACTTCCTCAATATCCATGCCGCCTTCTGTTGAAACGACAAAAGCTGGCTGACCACATGAACGGTCAACAAGGAGTGAGAGGTACAATTCACGATCAATGTCAGCGCCGTCTTCGATGTAGAGACGATTAACCTGCTTACCCGCATCAGACGTCTGTGCGGTCACAAGATGATTTCCCAGCATAGCTTTTGCGTGCTCAAGAACCTCTTCTTTTTTGAAAGCAAGGCGAACACCGCCTTTTTCGCCAGCGGCAGCTTCAATGAATTTGCCTTTACCGCGACCACCAGCGTGGATTTGCGATTTCACGACCCAGAGCGGTCCTGGAAGTGTATCGACGGCTTTTTGCACGTCATCTAGAGTGAGAACAGGAACGCCCTCTGCGACGGGAGCACCGAATGATTTCAGCACCGCCTTTGCCTGGTATTCGTGAATGTTCATATGGTTTGCCTTGCTGCTGTCCACGTGGGTGGCAGGTAACCCCGCCTATTGTCTTGGCGCCTTATAACAGGGTTATCTACAACGACAATACGCTGGGTACGCAAAAGCATACTCAGGAGAGCCTCTACGATTCTGGCGCACGCGGATCAATCTCCACACTTGCCAAGGGTGTAGGCAGGATTGGCGCCCAATCTTCTTGGTTCTTTTCTGCGGGTGCGGCGCGCTGGCGCACACGCCAAAGCATCAAAGCTGAAAGCAGAATCAGCAAACCACCGGCCAACCCGAAGAGACCCGCCCGCCCATAAAGCCTCATGGCAAACCCGAACGCCAGCGGCCCCACAATCGACCCGGCCGCCCACACAAAAAGAATTCCTGCCATGACGGACGGAATCTGGTGTGTTTGAGTCCTGTCGATCGCATGCGCAACACACAGGCCATAAAAGGATAATGATCCCGCTCCCCAGAGCCCCAATAACACCAAGGTGCCGATCTCACCCAGCAACGCCCCGAGCGCGGCGATAGCGAAAGCTGCCAACCCTGATATGGCGCACATTCCTGAGATGACAACGCGACGCTCAATGCGATCAGATAGCATTCCAGCGGGCCACTGTAAGACAAGCCCCCCAAATGATGCCGCCGCCAACGCAATAGCCACAGCCGCCGTGCCCCCGCCCGCAAGCGCATAGCTTTCAAAATACACCGGCAAAAGCGCTTGAAATCCCGTATTGATTACGCCCGCCAACGTCGCGCCGATTACCGCAGCCGGCGCAAGTTTAATCAATTGACGAAGCGACATCGCATCCCGATCAGGAGGGGGCGGTTCTTTTTGTCGGGTGACACAAACAGGCACCAACGCCAACGCCAGAAACAATGCTGCCCAAGAATAAGACCGGCTATCGAGCGGCGACAATCCCGCCACAAAGAATGGCCCAACCATCAACGCCGCCTTAGACGCTACATGATAAATTCCCATGACATTGCCACGAGAGGGCGCAGGAACGGCCTCACCGAGCCAGCTTTCTGCTGAGGTGAACATATAGGCCAATGCAATGCCTTGGATGATCCGGATCACCGCCCAGAACAACTCACTGTGCCCAAACGACAGCAAGACTGATCCGGCCGCAGATACTGCCGCAGCAGCCGCAAACAAGCGAATGTTGCCAATTTGGCTTAAGACACGCGGCGCCGTCCACGCCCCGAACATAAAGCCCGCCGCGTATAACGCTGCGATCAACCCGATCACCGCCGGGCCAGCGCCCATCGCCTCCAACCCCATTGGGGTCAACATATTCAGGATCGCGCCCGCGATCTGCAGGATCATCACCGATAGAATAAGGACGAAAACGTTACGCGTCGCGTTCATGACAAGTGGATAGCGGCGCGAGTTTTACCCTTGCACCGACTTACCTAGCGAAACTTTGTTGTCTGACTTAGCAGGGTTTGGCCATTGGCATTTTTGATTGATAAACCAACACGTCCGGCCTCCCAATCAATATCGACTGCGCCAAAATTTTCACCCGTATAACCGCTGCCAATCTGTGCAGAATCTTTCTCATCCGTCGATTCCAAAAACGCAACATTGATCGAAGACGTCGTCAGTTCACTCGCCTTGTAGGGTAAGACACCGTCTTTCTCATACAAAAACGCAGCGTGCCGATCACCAGAGACAAACACAACGCCCTCTGCCTGAGCGTCAGAAATCATGCGGAACAGGCGCTGCTGCTCCATTGGCAAACGAGACCATGCCTCCCAGCCGTGTCCATCCGTTGGCAGCACCTGAATAGACGACACAATCAAGCGCAAATCCGCCGGCTTGGTGAGTTGGTTTTGCAGCCACGTCCACTGGTCATTGCCCAACATGCTCTGCTGCGGGTCGGCTGACGGCAAATAAGCTTCCTTGCCCTTAGCGCGATATTCATCCGTATCAGTCAGCTCAGACCGGAAGAACCGCGTGTCTAACATGATGATCTGCGTTCGCTGTCCCTCAGGCCCAAAGCTGCGCGCATAATACGTGCCCGGCCAGCCGCCGACATCTTTGGTGTCTAATCCCCAAAATTTTTCGTGCACCCGCTCAGCGAAACGGCGAAACAGAAACTCGCTGCCGCCATCATTTGCGCCATAGTCATGATCATCCCACGCCACCATCATAGGATGAGACGCACGTAAGGCGCGGAAATCGGGGCGCTTAGCCAAGTCCGCAAAACTTTCACGTAACTCGGTCAGGTCAGCATCGGCTGCCACCGGCCTATTATTGTCCCGGTCGCCATATACATTATCGCCCACCAGCATCACCAGATCAGCTCGCTCACTTGTCATGCGTCGCACGACGGCACTTTCGCCCTTCTCCTCATCCAAACAAGAGCCTACGAGAATACGTGTTAGCGCCTGAGTTTTATCGGGTAAATCACGCCCCGCTGGCGCCTTCGGATACACACTTTGAGGCAGATCTTTATAATATGCCTCTAATGCCTCTTCCGCTGTTTCCGGAGCGTGACCAAGTGAGGGCAAACTAATCGGCACAGGCGACTGGCACGCAGCCAGACTAAACAAAAAGCCAAAAACAAGAGCGTGTTTCATTTTCAGGTCTCCAGAGGCTGAGAATCTAACAAAATCTTAGCCCCCTTCTGGACCGCCGGTAAGCCCCTCAATCGCTAAACTGAAAAGAATATTGTCCACATCAAACGCCCCGGCAAAAAGCTGAACGGGCCAGCGACCATCATACCACCGACAAATAAGTTCGCCATATGCTTACGATGGTTTACAACATCTCGTTTACGCACTGCAGAAACCGCTACTGTTTACAGAATGACTGCCGCTCCGGGCGAACCATGGATTAGACATAATTTTCCCGCTCAGTGCCGCAAAGATCATCAAGAAACCGCCCCGCTATAGCCGAGCAGGCTAATGCTAGCACTCATCCGGCACGGAAATGCCTTCCTCTCGACTATCGTCAAAAGATTGCAGACTTAGCCCCACTCGACTAAGCTCGGTCATTGCTGTTGCCGCTATCATCATCCCGGATAAGCTGTTTCACAAACTCAATGTGGTTGCGCAAACGATAAAGATCATCTGTGTAAGACAAGGGCACTTCCAGATTGCCGACCTCAGCCTGCAATGTAGACAATTCATTATACAATGAATCCCGCATCTTGCTGGATTGCGCGACCCGTCCTGATTTTTCGATCCGGCGCAAATCGTCATACCAGACGTAAATCTTGCGGCGCACACGCCAGCGATAAATTGGGGGGCCAGCCCTTACGAGTGGAAACAATAATGTCAGCAACGGAATTGCCAGCACCCAAGCCCTGTCCAAAAAGTTTGCCACGCCGAATGAAAAATAGCGCCGCAAGAATGATGGCCCGTTTCGATAATAACGCGCCGCTTGTTTGCTGAGCGGCAGGTCCGTCATGTCCGGATCAGGGAAAACGCCCTGCTCTGCCAGAACATTGCTGTCTGCATGAATTGAGATGGCTGCCTCAATCAGCAAGGTCTCAAGCGCTGGATGCAAATCTTCGCGCACCACCAATTGCGCAACGGGCGCGACGAGATTCACATCCTCAGCTGGCAAGTGCGCACCCACGTCCACAACACCGCTGAACAGAGTCACCGATCCTAAAGCGCGCTGGCGTCGCGCCAAAGCATTCGCATGCGCTAGACTCATCAGTCGAATATCAGGTGATCGGAGCAACCTATCCAAATAGCCAGCATCAGGTGACGCCGTAAATACAGCCGCATCAATTGTGCCCGCCATCAAGGCCTCGGCCGCTGTACCGCCAGACAGACTCAGTCGCGCGGATTGCGGCCAATCACCTCGATACTCGGCCTGAATGTCCAGTGCTAACTGACGTGTACCAGACCCAACAGGCCCTATGGCAAGCCGTAAGTTGCGCAATGCGCCAAAGTCGGTGACGTCAACGTCTGTTCGAACAAAGACCCAAAAAGGTTCGTGATACAAACCGCCGAGCGAGCGCAATTCTTCGCCATCCTTCGCAGTGGCAAGACCGCCTTGAACCAGGCCAATTTGCGCATCGTCATCTGATAGCATTCGCAAATTGTCTACTGAGCCAGATGTCTCGATCAGCTCGACTGTGACACCTTCATCACCAAGCAATCTTTGGTAACGCTCAGCAAAGGCGTAATAAGCGCCACCAGGCGAGCCCGCAGCGAATGTCACTTTCTTCGGCGGCGCGGGGTCCATCACAATCAATGCGATGATCACACCCAAAAAAGCCACCGCGACGAGTGGCCAATAGATCTTCAAAAAATCACGAAAAACGTTCATCGGCCTACCCATTGGAATTCCCTGTCAGTCATACGATGAAGCGCGCCTGCATCAAGGTCAACAAACTGTAAGCCCTCGCCCAAAAATCACCACAAACTGGCCGTGGCACAAACCCATTCCCCCTCAAAACTCGTATCAACAAAACAAGATGGATCGGGAGAATTGAAATGAACAAGTCACACACGTTTTCACGAATTTTCACGATCTCGGTGCTCGGTCTTTTGGTCAGCCTTCTTCTCCTCAATATCGCCGCGCCGACCGCACCACTCTACGGCGGTTAAGAGCAAAATTATTTTTTTTAAATTTTTTGGAACGCTTTGGGCTTCTCATACGTATTGTCCTCAGATGATTGGTATGTCCCCCCCGACCGACCCTCCAAGTCACCAGTCATCTGAAAAGGCCCTGACGCATCGCCCCCTCTTATTTGCGTTAGGGTCTTTTCACCATTTTTCCGGTATTACATAATTTTGTGCGCAACCTGCCAGCAACATCACGCCTTATGATAGGGCGTATTCGCTTCGATGGAGAGCGCCCTGTAAATCTGCTCTGCCAACATCACTCTCACAAACTTATGTGGCCAGGTTTGCGGCCCCAGCGCCATCGTTTGCGGATAGGCATCACGTACACTTTGCCCATATCCGGCTGCGCCGCCAATAAGAAACACAAGCTCTGGCGCTCCTTGATCTTTCAATTTTGTGAGCGTTTGTGAAAACGCAACAGAATTCTGCGCTTTACCAAACTCATCCAACCGGAAAACAGTGGCTCCTGCGGGGATTTTGTCACTCAACCGGCCCGCTTCGGCCTCAAGACTGCCACCGCTCGCCACTTCGACTTCAGTAATTTCCCGATAGCCTAACTGTCTCGCCAAAGGCTTTGCCCGCTTTACGTATTCGTCAACAAGCTCGCGCTCCGGACCCGTTTTCATACGCCCAACCGCAACAATTAGTATCCGCAATTGCTTGACCTAGTTGGCAGTGCCACGATGAGATGAGTCATCTGACGCCCAAATTTTTTCAAGATTATAGAAGTCACGCACTTCAGGTCGAAACAAGTGAACGATCACATCACCAGTATCAATCAGGACCCAATCGGCGTTTGGCATTCCCTCAACGCTAGCCGGGCGCCCGGTAATTTTCTTGGCTTCTTGAGCCAGATTATTTGCGAGCGAAGCAACATGACGACCAGACCGCCCGGACGCAATAATCATAAAATCGGCGAGCGAAGACTTACCTTCCAGCTCGATGAAAAGAACATCTTCTGCTTTGTCATCATCCAACGTCTTCGCCAAATGCTCAGCGATATCCCGAATTTCCTTCAGGCTAGAACCCTTGTTAGACAGCGTTTGTGGTGCGGTGGGAGTCAGCGGATTAGTTCCTTCTTTCAATATCTGCGTAATATTAACACGTGTTACGTTCGGCAACCAGTCATAACAGATGCGATAGTTGGGCCAATAAAGCTTGGCCTACGCCTGAAATTCGCCCAATCTATGTATTCTAAATCCCATCTTCCCCTTTTTCACTTTTAGGAGTGTTCAAATGCCCATGCGATTCGTTCTTCCTGCGCTCATTTTGATGATACCGCTCAGCGGTTGCGCCGTTGCGGCTGTAGGCGCCGCTGGCGCGGTGGGCCTTGCAGCCGCTCAGGAAAAAACACTCGGTGAGGCTGTCGATGACACTACGATCGGAACCGAAATCAAGGCAAAGCTCGTGGGCGAAAATGCACGCGGCTTTAGTGAGGTCGACGTCGAAGTCGTCAATCGCCTGGTCTTGCTAACAGGCCGGGTCAACACACCTGAAGAACGGGTGCGCGCAGAAGGCATCGCGTGGACGTCGTCACGCGCTGAAGACGTGGCGAACGAAATTCGGATCGAACCAACCGGCGGCTTCCTCGCAAATGTCGTAGACGAAGTCATCTCCGCTCGGGTTCGCAGCCGCCTTATTGGCTCAAGCAAAGTCAAAAGCGTCAATTTCAATATCGAGACCTATAATGGGGTGGTCTACCTTATGGGCCTTGCCCGGACGCCCGCAGAGCTCCAACGAGCCGCAGAAGAGGCCAGCATTGTGCGTGGTGTGAAGCAAGTCGTGTCTTATGTTCGCGTTGTCGAACCTCGCCGTCAGCCCCCCGCAACGCATAATTCGACCGCCACCCCTTATCAAAACGAACAAGGCGCCACATATCCACAGCCGGATGCCGATGCAGAGTTGCTCGGCGTGAGTTATTGATATCGACACGGCCGACTTAAAATTGCTGAGTGGATAAATGGGGAGGCTAGCCGCGCTATGAGCCTGCGAATCGGGGTCCAAATGGATCCATTGGAAAACGTGAATATCGAAGGCGATACCACCTTCGCGCTAATGGAAGTCGCGCAAGCTCGTGGCATGTCTCTTTTCGTCTACGGGCCAGATGACATGGCCTATGATCAAGGACGCGTTGTGGCGCGCGGTCGTCCGGCAACCGTTCAACGGGTCGCTGACACGCCCGGTGTATTTGGCCCAGCGCAAACTTTAGATCTGGCGAACGATCTGGACGTCATCCTGATGCGCCAAGATCCTCCGTTTGACCTGAACTACATCACGGCGTGCCATTTGCTTGAACAAATTTCAGACCGCACACTGGTCCTCAATGATCCCGCAGGTGTTCGTGGCGCACCTGAAAAAATTTTTCCACTACTCTATCCTGATATTATGCCACCAACGCTGGTAACGAGAGATATCGAAGCAATTTCAGCCTTCCGAGAGCAACATCAGGACATCATTATCAAACCACTTTACGGTCATGGCGGCGCTGGCGTTTTCCGCCTAAAACCCGACGATAGCAATTTTGCATCACTCACAGAATTGTTCTTCAGCCAATCTCGTGAACCGCTCATGGCGCAAGCTTTCCTCCCAGCTGTAAGCGAAGGCGACAAACGAATCATCTTAATTGACGGCAAAGCAGAAGGCGCGATCAATCGTCGCCCCGAAACCGGCCAAGTGCGCTCCAATCTCGTCGTGGGCGGCGCGGCTGAACCAACAGAATTAAGCGCAGATGACTTGAAAATATGCGAAACTATTGGCCCTGAGCTTAAGCGACGGGGCTTAATGCTGACCGGAATAGACGTTATCGGTGGCCGACTAACAGAAGTGAACGTGACATCACCGACCGGAGTCCAGGCCGTGAAAAAACTCAGTGGCATTGATATCGCAGCCATTTTCTGGGACCGTGTGCAAGACAGACTAGCCGCAGCCTAATTTGAGTTGTACATTACGAGGATGGATATGAAGCTTTTCACTGGACTGACTTTAAGCTCAGTAATGATCGCGGGGGCCGCTTGCTCAGAGCCTGCTGCTCCGGATGTTGAACAATCAGCGGTTACGAGCACCGAGACAACACAATCAGTTCAGTTGGCTGAACCAGAAGGATCCTTCAATCTGTCATTGCCAGAATCACTAGGTGAATCAGATACCTCGAGTGGCCTTAATTTGTCATTTGGTGAGCCATCTAACAACAACCTCCTTACTGGCCAGGAAGGGTTTGGTGAAGCCGATTTTGGTTCCGTTCCTGATATCGACATTGATGTAGATGTCGAGCCAACGCCCGCGAATGACGATGACCTCATTCGCCTCCCTTCACCCAACTAATCACCGTAATTTCGCACGAGCACTTGCGCCCCGCTAAACCTCACTAGTGAGGCTTAACGATGCGCGCCACACACGTGTCGCGCGAATTTCTCGAAAGAGCTATTCGCCGTAGTGAAACATCACTTCCACCATACTCCACACAAATTCATGCCAACGCGCCATCGCAAACGAGGCGTATTTTTCTCTCAAAAGTTGCTTAAATTGCATTAACCGTAAAAATATACGCGCATTGGTTGTTTGTGGTGTAAAAATTGCATGCTCCGCGCTCTATTGGGCGAGGGGCCTAAAAAGAGACAGTTTTATGATTCAAAACGGGACACATAGCACGCATGACGCGAGAAAACCGACTGATGCTGATCGCTATGTGGGACAACAATTGCGCCAAGGCCGAAGAGAATTAGGCCTGACGCAAGAGGCGCTAGCCGGCTTACTGGGCATAACCTTTCAACAGGTTCAGAAATATGAGACAGGACGCAGCCGCATATCAGCAGGCCGACTGCGCGATGCCGCGATCTCTTTGCAGAAACCGATTACGTTCTTTTATGAACCTTTTGAGGAGCCTGTCAGCTCTACCTCAACTGCTGGAGCCCAATTGCAACTGAGAGACTTGCGACGTGATGCACGCCGACTGCTGGACGAAATAGAGGACCCGTCAGACCTTGCTATCGCTGTTCGCATTCTATCCGCTCTGAAGGACGACGATAGCAACTGAACAATCGGCCTAACGCTTTTTTCGACTGAGGGCTTCTTGGTTGATCTGCGTTTCAGCAAGCCATCTGTACGTCGCTGCGAGACCAGCTTCGAGATGCATCAAAAGCTCCTGAGAGGTTTCGGGGTCACTCACCCCTGCATTTCCCAATTCCCGCAGAGAATTTCTCACGTTTTCGACAATGATTTCAGCTGCCTCACGCTCAATCCTAGCCTGAGCCGCAGTCGGCAACGTGTCGACGCGGCTTCCTATTGGTTTTGTCATGAACAGCCCTCCGCAAACATGTGACAACTAATTATGCCCACGAACACTTTAAAACTCAACCAAAAGTACTACGGAAATGCCTCATCAATTGCTCATTTTTGACAATGCTCGGCTTTCAAAGAGTAAAGAAACTCTAAAGCCTCCCGCGGGGACAGGCCATCCACGTCCAAATCTTCAATTTTCTCAAAGACATCCAAGTATTCATCGGCGCGCGCCTGCTCGCGCTCTGATTGTGCGTCTTTTTCGACCTCTAGCACCTGCGCTGCCGCAAAAAGAGGCAAATTTTCCGGTGAAGATGGATCAGACTCCAATTTTTTCAATATTTGGGCGGCACGTGCGACGGCCTTCTTGGGCAAGCCCGCAAGCTTGGCCACCTGAACTCCATATGATTTATCAGCGGGGCCCGCTTGAATCTCGTGCAGGAAAACGAGATCGTCTTTCCACTCTTTAGCGCGCAAGGAAGCATTGGCTGTTTCGGGCAGATCTTCGGCCAATTGAGTAAGTTCGTGATAGTGGGTTGCGAACATTGCACGACACGAATTGACGCTATTGAGGTGCTCTACCGCTGCCCATGCGATGGCAAGGCCATCATAAGTCGATGTCCCCCGCCCGACCTCATCAAGAATAACAAAGCTTCTTGGCCCAGCTTGGGTCAGAATAGCTGCAGTTTCCACCATTTCCACCATAAAGGTAGATCGCCCTCGCGCCAGATCATCTGATGCCCCAACGCGTGAGAAGACACGGTCTGCAATACCCAACCGCAAAGCACGTGCTGGGACAAAACAGCCAGCTTGTGCCATTATCACCGCTAAAGCGGCCTGGCGCAGATATGTCGACTTACCTGCCATGTTCGGCCCGGTAATCAGCAAAAGCCGCGCCGCGGACTTGCCAGCCGCATCGAGCGATAGGTTATTCGCCGTAAACCCCTTACCCTCGCGCTTCAATGCAGCCTCAACAACGGGATGACGTAAACCGTCAGCTTCGAAAACAGGCTCATGCACCACTTCTGGCCTCACCGCGTCGGTGATGTCAGCCCACAGCGCATTGGTCGCAGCAACATCCAGCGCGGCAATACCCCCGGCCACACGCGTAATTTCGTCATTCAGCGCATCGACGCGCTCCACAAATCCATCAAATAGCGCAAGTTCTCGCCCTTTAGCCTCGTCTTCAGCCCGGGAGATCCGGCCCGCCAATTCCGACAGCTCTTTGGTGGAAAATCGAACATTGCTGGCGAGCGTCTGGCGATGAATAAACACCTCTGACAGCGGCGGCGCCATCAGCGCATCTCCAAACCGAGAAGACACATCAACAAAGTAGCCAAGCACGTTGTTAAATTTGATTTTTAATGCTGAAATACCTGTTTCTTCTGCGTATCTGGCCTGTAACTCAGCGATAATTTTGCGGCTATCATCTCTCAAGGCACGCGCCTCATCCAAGGCGGCGTCCCAACCTTCAGCGATGAAGCCACCTTCGCGCGCCAACACTGGCGGTGTGTCATTTATTACGCGTGCAAGGTCGGTGCATAATGATGCAATTTGAGGCGTTTTAGATAGAGTTAGGTCTCCTGTTGCCCCCTCCAGCGAGGCAGGCAGTAAGCCGCCACCACGCAAACATTCTGTCGCCGCCTGCTCGCCAGCCCGCAACGATTTTGCGATAGCGGCCAAATCACGCGGACCGCCCCGCCCCAATCGCAACCGAGTGCGCGCGCGTTCAATATCTGGTGATGCTTTGAGACAGCCAATCACCGCATCTCGCACATCTGGCTGCGCCAAAAACCACGCTACCGCATCTTGGCGGGCCCTTATTTCATCAACATCCAGTGATGGTCGGGAAACCCTCGCCGCAAGCAGCCGCGCGCCCACGGGTGTTACCGTCTTGTCGATCACTGATAAAAGTGAACCAGCCCGTTCACCGCCCAGCGTGCGATCAATTTCCAAACTGGCGCGGGTTGCAGGATCAATCGACAACAAACCATCGGGAGCGCTGCGCGAGGGCGGATCCAGCCGAATATCAGCACCCGCCTGTGTGAGCTTCACATAATCAAGAAGGATGCCTATTGCTGACAATTCAACCTTCCCAAAACTGCCCAACGCCTCGAGTGCACCGACGCCAAAACACTCCTTAAGCAGCGCCTCCCCTGTGGCAGGCAGACCCGTACGGGCTGGACGCTCTGTCAGAGGTGTCGGCAGATCAAGCAATTGCGCGCGCAAATTATGCGTATCAAGATCATCACTACGGACAAGCATTTCCCGAAGCGGCCATGACATCAAAACATCAGCCACATCATCAGGTTTGCAGATTTGAACCGCAAACGATCCGGTAGAAACATCACAAATCGCAACTGCACCCGACTGCCCTGTCTTTTCCAGCGCAATGGCTGCAAGCGCCTGCCCCTGTCGGGCGGGAAGCAAAGAGTCTTCAGTCAATGTACCCGGCGTGACGATGCGAACAATGTCGCGATTTACGATCGCTTTTGACCCGCGTTTCTTCGCTTCAGCGGGACTTTCGGTTTGCTCACAAACCGCGACCCGGCATCCCGCTTTAATCAGACGTGCGAGATAACCTTCCGCCGCGTGGAATGGAACACCCGCCATCGGAATGGGGCTACCATCATATTCGCCACGCGCTGTAAGGGTAATATCGAGGATGTCAGCCGCTTTTTGTGCATCCTCGAAAAACAATTCATAGAAATCACCCATTCTGAAAAACAGTAATGAATCTGGGTGGTTAGCCTTGATTCCTAGATACTGCTCCAGAAACGGTGTGAGACGTGGAGCTTTGGTTTGCTCTGAGGAGGCAGGCTGTGATCTCTTGGACATGCGCCGGGACGCTAATGCGTGACGCAGAGATTCGCAAAGTGATCATGCAAAAGAGTCCGAAAAAAGATAGAAGGCGCGGCGAGATGCCTTGTTTTTTCAGGTTGCTTTATGATGCCAGCAGCCTAGTGTTCGGCCAGTATTTATTAAGCCAAATAACAAAATGGACCGGCCTAATCTCATGACCACGAAGCGCCCCAATTTCACAGATCAGGAAGCCCTTGATTTTCACGCCCAGCCAAGCGCGGGTAAAATCTCGATGGCACCCACAAAACCTATGGGTACGCAGCGCGATCTTTCGCTAGCCTACAGCCCCGGGGTTGCGGTTCCCGTTTTGGCCATCGCGGAAGATATCGACAAGACCTATGACTACACGTCCAAAGGCAACCTCGTCGCAGTTATCTCCAACGGCACGGCGATCCTTGGCTTAGGTGACCTTGGCCCGATGGCATCCAAACCTGTTATGGAAGGTAAATCTGTCCTTTTCAAACGGTTCGCAGACATCGACAGTTTCGACGTTGAAGTCGACACAAAAGACGTTGAGGATTTCATCCGTACGGTTCGCAATATTGGCGCAACATGGGGTGGCATCAATCTGGAAGACATTGGCGCACCTGATTGCTTCATCATTGAAAGCCGTTTGCGCGAAGAGCTCGACATTCCAGTTTTCCACGATGACCAGCACGGCACAGCGATCATCGCGACGGCTGGCTTGATCAATGCTTGCCATATTACCGGCCGCAAAATGGAAGACGTGACGGTCGCGATTTCTGGCGCGGGGGCAGCCGGTCTTTCTTGCGCAGGTCTTATTCGACGCCTAGGCGTGAAAGCAGAAAACATCCTGATGTGCGACTCACGCGGCGTTGTTTATGAGGGCCGCACAGAGCGCATGGATCAGTTCAAGTCTGCCTTCGCCGTCAAAACCTCCAAGCGCACTTTGGCTGAAGCCATGGAGGGCGCCGATTGTTTCCTCGGCCTATCAATCAAAGGTGCGGTCACTCAGGACATGGTCAAATCAATGGCCAAAGACCCGATCATTTTCGCCATGGCCAATCCTGACCCGGAAATCACGCCTGAAGACATTAAAGCTGTGCGCGATGACGCCATCATTGCAACGGGCCGGTCTGACTACCCTAACCAAGTCAACAATGTGCTGGGTTTCCCATACATTTTCCGGGGCGCGTTAGATGTACGTGCACGGTCAATCAATGAGGAAATGAAAGTCGCTGCAGCACAAGCACTTGCCGAACTCGCACGCGAAGATGTTCCGGACGAAGTTGCCGCTGCCTATCATGGCGCGCGCCCGAGCTTTGGCCGCGACTATATTATCCCTTCGCCGTTTGACCCGCGTCTCATCAGCTTCATCCCGCCATTCGTGGCGCAAGCGGCAATGGACACAGGCGTTGCGCGCAAACCGATCGAAGACATGGATGATTATCGTCATTCCCTCGTCCGCCGCGCAGACCCCTCCGCCTCATTTGTGCAAAGCGTACAGGCGCGCGCGAAAGAATTGCAACGCCGTATCGTGTTTGCTGAAGGTGAAGAACCAGCTGTGGTTCGCGCCGCATTTACGTTCAAGAACCAAGGCCTCGGTCACCCCATCCTGATCGGCCGTGAAAAACAGATTGAACGCACCATGGAGCAAATGGGCGTGCCGTTAGGTTCGCTCGAAATCCTCAATGCGCGTTTGTCTGAGAACAATCCGGTCTACACAGATCATCTATATGCCCGCCTTCAGCGTGACGGATATCTGAAGCGCGATGTTCAGCGCCTAGTCAATCAAGACCGGAATATCTTCGGCTGCTGCATGCTTAAGAATGGCGATGCCGATGGCATGGTCACCGGCGTGACCCGCAACTATGATGTTGCGCTGAACGATGCAATGATGGTGCTCGACCCCCTACCCGGTCGCTCAGTCATCGGCATGTCTATGGTGATCAACCGTGGACGCACAGTATTCATCGCAGACACTAGCGTAACAGAACTACCCAATGGCGAAGATATTGCCGGCATCGCGCTCGAAGCAGCTCGATCAGTCCAGGCAATGGGATTTGTTCCACGTGTAGCCTTCTTGTCCTACTCCACCTTCGGAAACCCGATGGGTGAGCGCGGCGAGAAAGTTCGCGAGGCCGTCAGCATTCTTGATGAAATGCCGGACATTGATTTTGAGTATGAAGGCGATATGAACGCTGATATCGCGCTCAATCCGAACCACAAAATTCTCTATCCGTTCTCACGCCTCAACGGACCCGCGAATGTGCTCGTAATGCCTGCGGTTCATTCCGCGTCAATCGCCACGAAACTGCTTGAGAGCATGTCGAATGCAACAGTTATTGGCCCGATGCTGCTTGGCTTCGAAAAGCCAGTACAGATCGCGTCACTCGGCGCGACGGTAGGCGATATCGTCAATCTCGCAACTATCGCGGCGTATGACATGATCCGCGCCTAGCGCTTCATACGGATTGAATTTTTCTAGTTTGAAAAGCTCCTGCCTTATGTGGCAGGGGCTTTTTCTTTGCGGGCTTCAGCCGCTTGGCGAGCCCACTCCATGCCGCTTAGAATGACGGCCACACCGCCCAGCCAAAATGTCAGCACAAACACCGTATAGAAGCCTTGGCTTTCCATAAGCTCCCCGAGCCAAGGCTTACCCAACGTTCCGATCAACATGGTTAGCGATGCCAACAACGCATATTGAACCGCAGCAAAGCGTGGGTTCACAACGCTTGTCAGATACGCCGTCATCGCCACGAGTGCCAACCCGCCTGCGATATTTTCGGCAAAGATCGTCACCATTAAACGAGCCATGCGTTGGCCTTGATCCGGTGGAAGTACAATCGCTTCGGGTTGGATCGCCGCCGCCCAATCAGCAAAAGCGATCAACGGAACATCCAATCTGGTAAGCGACAAAAACGCATCCATGTGTGCGCCGCCCACAGCAAGGTCTGCATATAGAAGGTTTGTCACTGCCGCGAGAATACCGCCGACAAAGAAGACCGGCATACGACCCATAATTGTGATGCAAACCACGCCTATCAGTGAGCCTAAAATGGTTGCGATAACGCCGAAAAATTTCGAGGCGATCGCAACATCATCCGGGCTGTGGCCCAATGCGCCGAAATTCTCGCCCATATAGAACGCATAGGCAAAACTGCCCCAGACCGCATCGGTAAACCTGTAGGTCAGCGCCAAAAGCAGCACGAGAATAACGCCCCAACGCAACCGATAAATCAGGTCCATTAGCGGGTCGATAATTGCTCGAAACAATATGCCAGTGAGCGGTGATGAAGCCGCTGGCGTGCCGGGGGTTAGATCCACCATGCCCGCCCGGGCCTTTTGGCTGATCAGCAGATACGCTGCGATCAGAGCCGGCACTAAAACGGTCAGACCAACAATGAATGGCCCTTGCTGGCTGACAAATTTACTGCCTCTGACTCCATTTTGAAGGATCAAAGAGCCAACGATGTAATTGCCAATCATCAGAACCGCCAAGGCCCAACATACGCCCACCGCCCAGATGGAGAGCTTGGCCATGCGCTCCGGAATTTCGGGCAAAAAGCTCATTCGCTCCCGGCGGCCCGTGCGATCTTCCTCTGTCTCTGGTTCTGGCGCAATCAAGCTGCCGACGACGCTCAACGCCATAAAGCATGCGAGCATAATATAGACAGCAACCCAACCCACACGCGCGGCCATCATCAAGGCGACAAAGCCACTGATCAGCCCGCCAAACTTGTATCCAAACTGATACAAAGCGGACATCAGATCTTTTTCTTCTTCCGTCCGCGCAACTTCAATCCGCCACGCATCGAGCACAATGTCATGGGTGGGGGAGCAAATCGTAATTGCGAACGCAATGATTGTGACAATAGCAATATTTTCTGCCGGGTTGGACACAGCCAAAATGCAAAGCAAGACAGAGATAATTATCTGCAAGGTAATCAACCAGGAACGTCGCCCGCCTATTCGCAAAAAAGGCAAATTACGTGCGGTTTGGAAAGCGGGAGCCCACAAATATTTGAAGGCGTAACCAATCATCGCCATGGACAGCGCACCAATGACAGCCGGCCCCACTTGTTCTTCTGTCAGCCATGCTGTCAGCACCCCAAGCACCGCCCCGTAAGGAAGGCTGGCAGCAAAAGCCAACAGCAACATGGCAAGCATGCGGCGGTCTTTTAGCGCTGCAAAAGCCCTGACAATTCGCGGCTTATCTTTGACGATTGCCTGCGCCGAGACGCCACTCATGCGGCACCCGACGCGAAAGGCTGCTTAGATGTCCAACTGAACGCCAATGTGCGCAGCGCAGCCGCATCAAGCGGTTTGGAGGCCACCCCGCTTGCGCCCGCCAACAAAGCCCGCTTTTCGATTTCGGGGTTAATCTCAGCAGATACCGCAACGATTGGCACGGTCATGCCATTTTCTCGGAGAATTCTAGTGGCCTCAAACCCATCCATGACGGGCATTCGCAAATCCATTAGAACCAATATGGGCGCAGGGTTCATTGTCTTGACGACCTCCACAGCTTCTCTGCCTGTCGTGGCCACTGTGACGGTAAATCCCGCCGATTCCAAGGCGCGTCGCCCGATCAGCGCATTTACCGGGTTATCATCGGTTATCAGAACATGGCCGTGGCCCGTTACCTCTGCCTCTTCTTCTTGCGCCTCACCAGTCGCGCGTAACACAGAAATACGTTGTTCCAGCGAGGCGGCGCGGAGCGGACGAATGAGCCAGCCAGCGCTACCAAGTTCCCGGAAGCGGCCAATCGCGCCGCGATCTTCGGGCCTAAGCACAACGAGCAATCGTCCGAGTTTTGCAAGACGCTTCACGTCTTTTTCAGGCACATCAGCGCCGATGACCAGCGTGTCAGCAGCAGAGGGCAGCGCTGTAGCAGATATTGGTAAAGCCAGCGGTGTAACGCCCGCATCAACAAGAGCGGCGGCGATGGATAATTGACTGGCCGGAGGCAGGCCGATCAGCGCCGTGGAGCCGCCGAGTTTGGTCGGTTTTTTATTTTCGTTCACTTCTACCGTTTCCAGCGGCAAGGTGACGGTGAAGCATGTGCCAACACCCACCGTGCCGGAGATGTCAATTTTGCCGCCCAGCATTTCGGTGAGGCGTTTGACAATGGCAAGGCCAAGGCCGACGCCGCCGTCTTTGTAGGCATCCGCAGATTCCGTCTGTGAGAATGCTTCAAACAGACGGTCTCGCGAGGCGGGCGCAATTCCGGGGCCTGTATCAATGATTCTGTAGACGAGATTTTTTTCTACAATGTCCACATCAAGCAATACGCCGCCGGTTTCTGTAAACTTTAGTGCATTGCCGACGAGGTTGAATAAGATTTGGCGGATGCGTCCACTGTCACCACGAAAATGCACACCTTCGGCGCAGAGGTTTCGCGCTGCAATATCAATATTGCTCGCGTGGGCACGCGGACTCAGCAATTCGACCACTTCACCACCCAAACGGGCTGGGCAAAAAACGTCGGCCTCCAACTCAATATCGGAATTATCTAACCGGGCATAATCCAAGACATTATTGAGCAGCTCGAGCAGGCGCGACCCGCTTTGGCGGATCACTTCAGCATATTCACGCTGTGACGGTTGCAACTCAGTTTCCAATAATAGCGAAACTGTACCAAGTATTCCGTTAAGCGGTGTTCGGATCTCATGACTTGCCGTGGCTAAGAAGCGGGCTTCAGCGTTGGTTTCATGCTCATCTTGGGGTGTTTTATCTGACATGCCTGTTCTTGTAGCAAGAAGGACTTAGGATTGGTTTAACCCCGCATCACCCGACAAGGCCACTTTCTGCAGCGCCCTCGACAATGCCCGGCACGCGGCGGCGATAGGACAGCGCTTCAGCGATATGAACGCGGCGAATACTATCTGCGCCTTCTAAATCAGCAATGGTGCGAGCGACTTTTAGCGTGCGGTGATAGGAGCGCGCGGTGAGCTGAAGCTTGACCGCCGCGTCTGCCAAAAGGGCCGCGCCAGCCTCATCGGGGTGTGCAGTTTCGTGCAGTTCGGTGGCATTTGCATCAGCGTTCAGGGGCCGTTTGGTGTCAGTTTGCGTGTTTTCAAACCGTGTTTCCTGGATATTTCGGGCCGTTTGGACACGCGCGCGCACCTCCGCCGTCCCCTCAGAAGACGCTGGCAGAGACAAATCAATCGCGGTGACAGGCGGCGTGTCGAAATAGAGATCAATACGGTCAAGGAACGGGCCTGAAATACGGGATTGATAGGCCTGCGCGCAGCGTGGGCCTTTGCGGCACGCAGCAGCACCCGGCCCACCCCCGCACCGGCATGGATTCATCGCCGCGATGAGTTGGAAACGCGCGGGGTATCGCACATGCCGATTGGCGCGTGCGACGACCGCCTCCCCGCCCTCCAGCGGTTGGCGCAAACTGTCTAACACTGTTGCAGAAAACTCTGGTAACTCATCCAAGAACAAGACGCCGTGATGGGCGAGCGAGACTTCGCCCGGCTTGGCCTTTATGCCGCCGCCAACAAGAGCAGCCATTGAGGCCGAATGATGTGGCGCCCGAAATGGGCGAGCGCGGGAAAGGGCGCCACGCTCCAGCAAACCAGAGATAGACTGGATTTGCGAGACTTCCAGAAGCTCTCGCGCAGAAAGTGGCGGCAACAGGCCGGGTAAACGCTGGGCGAGCATGGACTTGCCCGATCCTGGCGGACCGCAAAATAGCAGATTGTGGCCACCAGCAGCGGCGATCTCCAGCACACGTTTGGCGCCCTCTTGTCCCTTCACATCCCGTAAGTCCGGGCCGATGGGCGGCTCTACAACCTCTCCTGCTCTGGGTGGGCCTAAAATGGTGCGACCTGTAAAGTGATTGATAAGAGAGATAAGACTTGGCGCTGCTATCACGCTGCCGCCAGCCCATGCCGCTTCACCACCGCAAACGTGCGGGCAGATTAACTGCTTATCCAACGCCTCAGCCGCCATTGCTGCGGGCAGAACACCCATCGTTTCATAAAGAGCGCCATCAAGTGAAAGTTCACCCATCGCCGCCACGCCGCTCAACTGATCGGGCGGCACAACGCCCATCGCCGCGAGGATGGCTAGCGCAATGGCGAGATCATAATGGCTACCCTCCTTGGGCAAATCAGCGGGTGCAAGATTTACGATCACATGTTTGGGCGGCAAAGCCAGACCGAGCGCTGCAAAGGCAGCACGCACCCGTTCCCGGCTTTCACCGACAGCTTTATCGCCAAGACCAACAATACTGATGCGCGGCTGACCGCCTGTTAATTGCACCTGCACATCAACCGGGCGCGCTTCCACCCCTTCAAACGCAAATGTTGTTACGCGGCACACCATGCCCCAACCCTCAATTTCCAACCTGTTGGATAAAGGTTAACGCCTAAAACGGAACAAAGAAAGAACAATTTTATTATAAGTTGAAATTTTTTAAGTTGTCTGGGCTGGTACCCGGCTCAGCACAGCGTCGAGCGCGTCGTCAAGCACCTCGAGCCCTGCCCCCTGTTTTGGGGCGCGTTCAGACAATGTACGCCGCCACAGACGTGCGCCGGGTTTGCCATTGAAGAGACCGAGCATGTGACGTGTCATGCCATGCAGATGCGCGCCATTTTCGAGCTGTTCTTCCATATAGGGACGGTAGGCAGCAAGC
Source organism: Hyphomonas sp. (assembly GCA_050633385.1). Classification (GTDB taxonomy): domain Bacteria; phylum Pseudomonadota; class Alphaproteobacteria; order Caulobacterales; family Hyphomonadaceae; genus Hyphomonas. Next base: position 69,439 of record JBOEGK010000017.1, on the reverse strand, counting down.
GCTTCAAGCGGGGTAATCACGTCTCCGTCGCCAAAGATGGCCGCATCCACCTCCCCCAACAGCGCGGGTGATTGGTAGGGCGCGCGGCCCAGCATCACGCCATCGAATGTTTTCAAATGGGTTTGGCAATCTTCAATCGTTGCAATGCCGCCATTGAGCACGAAGGTGAGGTCTGGGCGTTCGGCTTTAAGCTCCGCCACCAGACCATAATTGAGCGGCGGAATATCGCGGTTCTCTTTCGGGCTGAGACCTTTAAGCCATGCTTTGCGCGCGTGGACGGTAAAGATGTTGCACCCCGTTGCGGCAACTTTATCGACGAAGGTAAACAAGGTTTCGCGCTCTGGCATATCATCAATCGCGATACGACATTTCACGGTAACGGGCAGCGCGGTGCTGTCGCGCATCGCCGCAACGCACTCGGCCACCAGATCAGGCTCTGCCATCAGGCACGCGCCGAAGGAACCGGACTGCACGCGGTCTGACGGGCAACCGCAATTGAGGTTGATTTCAACATAGCCATAGTCACCGGCAATCTGTGCAGCTTGGCTGAGCTTTGCAGGGTCTGACCCACCGAGTTGCAATACGGTGTCGCCATCAGGGCCACGACCGAGCAAGCGGTCACGATCGCCATGGATGATGGCATCGGCTGTCACCATTTCTGTGAACAGCAAAGCGCGCTTGCTCAGTGCCCGGTGAAACACACGGCAATGGCGATCTGTCCAGTCCATCATAGGCGCGACTGAGAAGGTGTAATCAATGGCTTTGGTCATTATGCGCGCAAGCCCTACACAAAACTAAGGCGGCAGGAAAGGCACCTGCTACGTGCGGGCGCTAAATCTCGCCGCGTAGGCGCCTCATGACGACAGAGAAATCGAGGCCGCCATGGCCTGCTTCGGCAAGTTTCGCATACATTTCCTCGGCCTCTTTGCCCAGTGGGAGGGCCGCATCAACACTGCCTGCGGCGTCGCTCGCCAAACGCATGTCTTTGAGCATCATGGCCACAGCGAAGCCTGCAGCATAATCGCGGTTTGACGGCGCGGTCGGCACAGGACCGGGCGCCGGGCAATAGCTGGTCATGGACCAGTTCTGCCCTGATGCCTTGGAAGAGATGTCGAAGAAGGTTTGCGCATCAAGACCCAGCTTTTCTGCGAGATTAAATGCCTCGCACGTGCCTATCATCGATATTCCAAGCAGCAAATTATTGGCGATCTTGGCCGCTTGGCCATTGCCCGACCCACCCGCGTGGAAGATATTTTTGCCCATGGCCGAGAGGATTGGTTCTGCGGCGTTGAAACTGCCTGCCTCGCCGCCGACCATGAAGGTGAGCGTGCCAGCATCAGCCGCCGCTGTTCCCCCAGAGACTGGCGCGTCAACCATGCTGAAGCCGCCCGCCTTAGCGGTGCTTGCAGCTTCGCGCGCGTCGTCCACCGCAATGGTGGAGCAATCGAGAAAGAGTGTTCCAGGGGCGGCGGATTTAGCAACGCCATCATCACCAAAATAGACTTGCTTCACATGCGCTCCAGCGGGCAGCATGGTGACGACGCAGGACGCGTCAGTGACCGCCTCAGAGATTGTCGCCGCGCCAGTCGCACCTTCGGCCACGACTTTGGCGACCGCATCCGCGCTAAGATCAAACGCGCGCACATCATGGCCCGCCTTGCTGAGATTGATGCACATACCACTGCCCATATTACCCAGGCCGATGAATGCTATTTGTGCCATTTTGCACCTCCCAATCTGGATTGTCAGTCTTTCAGTATATTCCGCGCAATGACGACTCGCATGATTTCGTTCGTGCCCTCAAGAATTTGATGTACCCGCAAGTCCCTGACAATACGCTCGACCTCATAATCGGCGAGATAGCCATACCCACCATGAAGCTGCAGCGCATCATTTGCGACTTTAAAAGCTGTATCGGTGACAAACCGTTTTGCCATCGCGCAATGTGCCCCGGCATCCGCCTCTCCTGCATCTACGCGACGCGCTGCGGAATAGAGCAAGGCGCGGGACGCCTGCAGCTCGGTTTCCATATCGGCGAGTTTGAACTGGGTGGCTTGAAAATCGGAAATTGCTTTGCCGAATTGCTTACGCTCTTTGGCATAGGCGAGACCGCGATCAAACGCATCTTGTGCGCCGCCGAGAGCGCAGGCGGCAATATTGAGTCGACCGCCGTCCAGCCCCGCCATCGCATAGCGAAAGCCCTGACCTTCAGGCCCCACACGATTTGAGGCCGGGATGCGGCAATCATCAAAGCTCACGCTGGCTGTCGGCTGAGCGCGCCACCCCATCTTTCGTTCTGACTTGCCAAAGCTGAGGCCTTGCGTGCCTGCCTCAACCACAAAGGTCGACACACCGCGCGCACCATCATCAGATGTACGTGCCATGACGACATAAACATCTGAAAAGCCCGCCCCTGAGATGAACATTTTAGCCCCGTTCAACACATAGGAATCGCCATCCAGTTTGGCTGTCGTCCTTAGGCTGGCGGCATCTGATCCAGCGCCCGGCTCTGTCAGACAATAGGAGGCAAGCTTTCTGCCAGCCGTGAGGTCAGGCACGTATTTCTGGCGGAGCGCATCATCGCCAAATTTATCGACCATCCACGTCGCCATATTATGGATCGATAAATACGCCGCATGGCTGATACAGCCGCGCGAGAGTTGTTCAAAAATAAGCGCTGCATCAAGACGACCGAGGGCTGACCCGCCCAGTTCAGATTGCGTGTAGATGCCGCCAAACCCCAATCCGCAAAGCGCCGCAAACACGGAACGATCCATGTCGCCATCTTCGTCCCACTTTGCCGCATTGGGGCGCAAATGCTCTGTAGAGAACGCATGCGCCATATCAACAATCATGACCTGTTCTTCTGTTAGCATAGGGCTGTGCTCCTTTTGGTGTTTGATCAGACTTATTGCATGGTCGGGATGATGAAGGCCTGATCACCCACATCGCCATCCGGCCAACGCTGGGTCACGGTTTTCACTTTTGTCCAGAAGCGCACCCCTTCAGGACCATGCTGGTTTACATCACCAAAGGCTGAGCGCTTCCACCCACCGAAAGTATGGTAGCTGACCGGCACAGGGATCGGCACGTTGATGCCAACCATGCCGACATTCACCTGGGCGGCAAACTCACGCGCGGCGCGGCCATTGGAGGTGAAAATCGCAACGCCATTTCCGTATTGGTGATTGGACGGCAGCGCGGCTGCCTCTTCCAACGTTTCGGCGCGCACAACTTGTAACACGGGGCCGAAGATCTCTTCCTCGTAGGACTTCATGCCCGGCTTCACATTGTCAAACAGGCTCGGCCCGACGAAGAAGCCTTTCTCATGGCCCTGCAAGGTGAGGCCGCGACCATCAAGCTTTAGGTCTGCTCCTTCATCCACACCGATTTGGATGTATTCCTCAATCTTGGCTTTATGCGCGGCAGATACGACTGGACCATAGTGCGCGTCTTTATCTGTGGATGTGCCCACCGTCAGGCCCCGTGCGGCATCCAGCATACGCTCGACAAACTCGTCCCCTGTCTTCTGGCCGACCGTCACAGCAACCGGCAGTGCCATGCAGCGCTCCCCTGCTGAACCATACGCGGCACCAACAATGTCTTTCACCGCTTGTTCCATATTGCAGTCAGGCATGATGATGCCGTGATTTTTAGCGCCGCCCATCGCCTGAACACGTTTGCCATTGGCTGTTCCGCGCGCATAAACATATTGTGCGATGTCTGATGATCCAACAAAGCTGACCGCCTTGATATCATCATGGTCCAGCAACCCATCGACAGCCACCTTGTCGCCATTGATCATGTTCAGAACACCTTCGGGAGCGCCTGCTTCCATGAACAGCTCTGCCAAACGCAGCGGTACGGATGGATCTTTTTCTGATGGCTTGAGGATGAAGGTATTACCGCAGGCGATCGCCACAGCGGCCATCCAGCATGGGATCATCGCCGGAAAGTTAAACGGTGTAATACCGGCCACAACACCAAGGGGTTGACGCATGGAGTAGACATCAATGCCCGGCCCGGCACCCTCGGTGTATTCTCCCTTTTGCAAATGCGGAATACCGCAGGCGAACTCAACCACATCAATGCCGCGTTGCACATCACCCCGACTATCGGCGACAACCTTGCCATGTTCAGCTGACAGCAACTCTGCCAACTCATCAATATTGGCCTCAAGCAGACGGCGGAATTCAAACATGACCCGGGCGCGGCGCTGCGGGTTGGTGGCTGACCAGCCGGGGAACGCCGCCTTGGCATTCGCGACGGCGGCATCAATCTCTTTGGTAGACGCCAACGCGACACGCGCCTGCACTTCACCCGTATTCGGGTTGTAGATATCGCTAAAGCGCCCTGAATCGCCCGCGACATGTTTGCCACCAATAAAATGTTGAACGTCTCTCATATTATCCTCCGCTAGATCATGCGCGTGATCGATGTGTTCGACCTTATGCGCACGGGGCGTCCGTTAAAAGATGAGAGTGCCCACAATTCTCAGATGCCTTTGTGCCCCTTTTGATCGCTATATACGAGGGCTGAACACCACTCACGCAGCGTCAAGGCGGAACGACACCAACGTCTACATCGAAGCAGCCCAAAACAGACCCGCCTCGTCACAGCGAAAGAAACGATTTCGCAGCGCATGACTTTATGGATTTTCACCGAATTTTGTCTGCAATTTGAGTGATTTTTCCCCTACTGGCAGGTTTAGCGAGAAACGCCCGGCTGCTAGACTGTAGGTTGAAGGGGAAACATCGCGACGCAGAACGCCACCCGCCGTTTCCTCCCACAGATTTTGGACAAGGGATGAAAGACAATGTCGGGCCTAATTTTTCTTGAGAATGCAGAACTCAGCGTTAGCGAAACAGATGGACAGGTTTATGTGACGATACTGCGCTCAGGCGACACGTCTCAAGCCGTAACAGTCGAATACGCGACGACCGGCAATGACGCGTCTGGAAATGACTATTCCGACATCGCTGGCACGGTCACTATTCCGGCAGGTCAAACCAGCATTGCTGTGCCCGTGACGATACTGGATGATGACCTCAGCGAAGCCACAGAGAGCTTCACCTTCTCCCTGATCAATGTGAACAGCGGCGCGCTGCAATTCCCGCGGACGACCAATGTGTCTATCCTTGATGATGAGAACCCGGTCGTTGATCCGGTCGACCCGCCCTTGACGTCTGATTTTGTCGTTGAACAAGAAGCAGTGTTATCTGGCATCAACCGCCCAATCGCATTTGAGTTCATGCCGAATACCTCTGACCTGATGATCGTAGCGGACAAGTCAGGCCTCATCACAGTTTCAAACATCGCAACAGGCGCAGAGATCTCAACGTTGATCGACCTCAGCCCGCAAGTGAACAATTTCGCTGACCGCGGATTGCTTGACATTGCCCTGCACCCAGATTTTGAAAACAATCCGTACCTTTATGCGTTCTATGTGGCCGACCCTGAGGGAACCATCGGGGAAGTCGGGCGAGCAGGCGCAGATGGCGGCGGCAACCGCTATTCCCACCTTGCTCGATTTACTCTCGATGCTTCAACCGGTTACACGACGCTCATCCCAGACTCTCAGACCGTCATCCTCGGCGCTGGCGGGCAAAGTTTGTCTGACATTTCCGGCAATGGCCTCATCGACTCAACCAGCAATCTTACCTTAGCTGAATCTGGGTATGATCCGATCACGGGTGAGTATACGCAGGACTATATCAAGGTCGACTCATCCTCCCATGCGGGCGGCGCAATCGAGTTTGGCCCCGATGGCGCACTCTACGTCTCCACCGGTGATGGCACATCGTTCAACACAACCGACCCGCGGTCCTTAAGTGTGCAGGAAGTCGACTCGCTTTCAGGTAAAATTCTCCGTATTGATCCGATCACGGGTGAAGGCTTAGCGGATAATCCGTTCGCTACATCAGACCTCAGTGAAAATGCCTCCAAGGTTTATCAACTCGGCCTGCGCAACCCCTTCTCTATGAGCTTCGACAAGGAAGGCAGCCTGCTCATCACAGACACAGGTTGGAACCGCTGGGAAGAGATCAACTCTGGTGAAGCGGGCGCAAACTTTGGCTGGCCTTATTATGAGGGCGGCGACAATGGCCAACTCCTCGAAGCAAATGGGTATGCAGACCTCCCGTCCGCTGCAGCTTTCTACGCCGCGGTTGAGGCCGGCGACATCGTCGTGACACCCGCTTACCGTGCCTTTGCCCACGCCTCCACCGCGCCCGGGTATCAGGTGCAGGCGATCACAGGCGCCGATGATCTGATTGACTCAGACATTTACCCAAGCAGCCTTCAAGGATATTATCTGTTTACAGATGTTACACAAGGCGAGGTATTTGCTGTCAGCTCTGCTGACCGTCGCCAAACCGAGTTTTTGTTTGACGACCCTGACGGCTTTGCACCAGTGCACTTCAAGCAAGGCCCAGATGGGTATATGTATTATGCAGACCTCGTCTCGAAAACGATTGGCCGCCTGCACATTTCAGAAATTGGTGCGCCAAGCTTGAAAGCAGAATTCTTTGATGCGCCGACAAGTGTGCAACAACTGGCTGACATCGACTTTGATGCAGAGCCTATCCACACCGAGTATGTGAACAGCATCAATGCCTCGACCCAAGGCGCCCTCTTTGAAGGCGGGCCAGTCGACAATTTCGCCGCCCGGTACACGGGGCAATTCTCGGCAGAGCAGGCGGGAGACTTCACTTATTTTCTGAATTCTGATGACGGGTCACAATTGTATATTGATGGCCAACTTGTCATCGACAACGACTTCACCCATGGCGCGCAAGAGAAAACCGCCACCATCACGCTGGCCGCTGGCGTCCATGAGATCGAAGTGCGATTCTTTGAACGCGCAGGAGCGGCTGTCATAGACTTGGACTGGGACCCCGGCACAGGCCGCACACAAATGTTGTTTGCCGAAGATAATGCGCTCAACGCGATTGAAGGCACATCTGGCGACGACTACCTGCTGGGCACGGATGCGGACGATTTGATGCGAGGGAATGGCGGATCGGATAAGTTCGAGGGTTCGCTGGGTGATGACACGATTATTGGCAATGCTGACAGCTATGACCAAATCGACTTGGATGGTTCGGCCTCCGATTACACGATCACTCAAAATGATGATGGCACGCTCCGTATCGAGGGCGCTGCGACCGGCATTGACACTGTGTCAGATATTGATGGCATCTGGTTCAATGGCGAGCAGGCTTGGTATGCGATCTCTGACCTAATTGAATCCGAAGGCGGAACAATTACGGGAACCGCCGGAAATGACGATCTGCAAGGCACAACCGGCGATGATATCATGATTGGCAATGGTGGATCTGACACCTTCAACGGATCGCTCGGTGACGATACAATCATCGGCAATTCCGACGCATATGACCAAGTTGATTACAATGGATCGGCAAGCGATTATTCATTCAGTCGCAATGCTGACGGCACCATAACTGTTACAGGCGCTTTAACCGGCACCGACACGCTTACCGATATTGATGGCATCTGGATGCGTGGGTCAGCAACATGGTCCGCTATCGATGAACTCATCACCACTGGGGCGACCATTGAGGGCACATCCGGCGACGATAATCTCACCGGGACGGCAGGCGATGATGTGATGAACGGCAATGGCGGTTCAGATACGTTTGACGCATCGCTCGGCGACGACGTTATCAACGGTAATGCCGATAGCTACGACCAGGTCGATTATGATGGCTCCCTATCTGATTATACCTTCACCCCGAACGCCGATGGTTCGGTCACAGTAACCGGCGCGCTGACGGGCATAGACACGCTCTCGGACATCGACGGCCTCTGGCTGAAAGGCGAAGGAGCTTGGTATTCTATGGCTGATGCGATCGCCTCATCGCCGCCGGCTCAAGCGGCCGTCGAGGGCGGCACTGATCCGGTCCTGCAAGTGCTGGATGAGGGTGGGCTATCGCTCGGCCTGACCGATGACATGCTGATCTAGCTATCCGCCTTGGGCGCTCATAAACCGAGCCCAAGCCAGAAGAGCGTCGCGCCGCAGCGCCAAGACGTTGCGGTCGGCCTCTATCTGCGCCTGCTTGGCGAGCAAGACGTCGAGATAAGCCACCTCCCCGGCCCCGAACAATATATCCGATTGCTCCAAGGCTTTCTCGGCGGCCATGCGCGATTCCTGCGAAACATTGGCAGCTTCAGATAGCGTCTGGGTTTCAGCAAGCGCCGTGTCTATTTCCGCCAGAACGGTCAGCGCCGTTTTCTCATAGGCGATTGCGGCGCGCGCCAATCGGGCATCCGCTCCGTCTATTTCTGCTAGGTGTTGTCCGCGGAACAAAATGGGCGAAGCGATATCCAGCACGATGTTAGACTGAAAGTCACCGAATGATAGCGCGCTACGCCCCGCATCTGAAGCTGCGCGCGTCAAACTTAGATCGAGTGATGGCAAGACAGACCGCCGGGCCACTGCGGCATCTTTAGCTGCTGCAATCAGATTAGCATGGGCACTGCGTAAATCAGGCCGCCTTGCAAAAATCTCCGGCACATTTGGTTTTGCCAGTTTTGGTGGCGATTCTGGAAAAGGCGTTTGCAAATCTGGCAATTGCACCCCACCGGGCACGTCGCCTACCAATAAAGCCAGTGCATTAAGTTGGGCCACCAACTGCCCACGCAGCCGATAGTTTCGCGCTTCAACATCAAGGCGCTGGCGTTTAGCACGCTCAACATCTAACTGAACCGCGTAACCAGATTGGGTTAAACGCGAGATTTTGTCTTCTGCCTCAAGCATCCGCTTTGCGCTTTGATCAGAGAGGCTCAAATCTGCCTGCGTGGCGCGAATGCCGATATAAAGCGCGACAATGTTTGAGGCCACGGTGCGGCGCACATCGTCCGCCGACGCATCGGCTGCATCACGTCGTGACTGGGCGGCATTTTTAGCAAGACGATTGCTGCCAAACAGATCGATCTGCCAGCCGAGACGACCGCCAATTTCTGTGACTGTTTGGCCTGCGCCGCCATCTGTTGAACGACTGGTCAGGCTGAGACCCGGCCACAGCGGGGCACGCGCCGCACGCAACACGGCATCCGCCTCATCCAATCGTGCGCCCGCATCTGCAATATCGAGCGATTGGTCTAATCCCCTCGCGACCAGATCGCGCAGCACAGTATCATCCAGCGCGTTCCACCATTCATCTTCAAACTGGTCAGCATCCGGCAAATCCGTATCGGAGGGCAATGTCACCTGCGACGCCGCATCAACACGGTCCAGACTCACCAACACGGTCTGCCGGGGTGACGTTGAGCACGCTGCCACAAAACAGGCCGCCCCAATGACGACTGAACAAAGAGAAATACGCATGACATGATCTCTTACGCTAAGAGCGTTCAGAAATCGTTTCGTCAAAACGTCAACAAATTCTGACAAAACATTAGGGGTTTTAAGGCCAACTCATACGCGATTTTTACGCCTATTAACTATGGTCTAGGCTGGTATGAACAAAAGCCCTGACACTCCGAAGGCGATAACAACGCCTGCGACCTCGCCACAAGCTCGTCCGAAGCTGGGCGGGTTTGCAGCGCTGATCGTGCTGTCATTGCTCGTAAATACGCTGTTCCTGACCGGCCCGATTTTTATGATGCAAGTCTATGATCGCGTGCTATCCAGCGGCAGTGTTCATACGCTTATCGGCCTATTCGTCATCACCGTGATTTTATATTTGGGCTTTGGCGCCTTCGACATGCTTCGCCAGAATATATCCATCCTCCGCGGCGAAGAACTTGCGGCGCAATTTGAAAGCGACGCGTTCAAGGCCAGCATCAAAGCCACATCAGAAGGCGCAAACGATGCACGCCTGCTTGCGCCCGAAGATGTTGAGGCTGTCAGATCATACCTCACCTCGCCATCAGTTCTGGCCCTGTTTGATCTGCCCGCCCTACCCTTTTTCTTCCTCGGAATATTCTTGCTGCATCCCTTATTGGGCAGTGTGGCGATAACGGCGGGTATAATTCTGGGTATTCTGGCCGTAATTAACGAACGCCTGACCCGCACGCAAATGGCAGCCGCCCAGCCAGATCTGACGGCGAGCACGCGTATTCTAGCAAACTCTCGACGTGAGGCTGACAGTCTCGTTGGCAACAATATGCTGGGCGCCGCTTCAGACTATTGGACCGGTATGCTGTCGCACGCGCGGCAAAAGCTGATGCGCGGACAGCGCACAACGGCGAGCTTTGGGTCAATTACGAAAACACTGCGCCTTGCCATCCAATCTCTCGTCCTTGGTGTCGGCGCTTGGCTCGCCATTCAGGGACACATGACCGCCGGCGCGATGATTGCCGCATCGATCGTCTTCTCACGCGCAATCGCACCGCTTGAGCAAGTGTTGGCTTCGTGGCGCAATTTACTTCGCGCCCGCGCAGCGTGGCAACGCCTCAACGAGAACATCCCGCCCGCCGATACGCAAGATGCAAACTTCAACCTGCCCGCTCCAACAAGCTCCATTGATGCAGTCCGTTTAGCTGTGGCTGCGCCGGGAACGGATAGAATTTTGTTGCAAGATGTGACCTTCTCGCTTTCGCCGGGGAATGTTTTGGCCATCGCTGGCGCAAGCGGCGTCGGTAAAAGTTGCCTCGCGCGCGCGCTTTCAGGGGCGTGGCCAACAGCGTCCGGCTCACTCAAATTAGACAAAGCCGACCTGAACCTCTGGCCCGCGGACAGCCTTAGGCAGCATATCGGTTATTTGGGGCAAACGGTTGATTTCGTCGATGCGCGCGTACGTGACATCATCGCTCGGTTAGACCCGAAGGCGAACGAGCAAGCTATTCTTCAAGCCGCCAGGCAGGCTGGTGTTCACGAATTTATTCTGACCCTGCCTGAAGGCTATGACACCTTTATCGGGATTGGCGGCATTCAATTGTCTGGTGGCCAACGTCAACGCATCGGCTTGGCGCGCGCGCTCTATGGCGATCCCTTTTTCGTGATTCTTGATGAACCCACAGCCCACCTTGATGGCGCGGGTGAGCAAGCATTGTTTGCGGCGATCAAGCAGCGCAAAGATGCTGGAAAAATCACAGCTCTAACGGTTCATGACGAGCGTAATCTCGGCATGGCAACACATATGATGGTTCTGGAAAATGGTCGCATGGTTATTTCAGGGCCTCGTGATGCTGTCATGAAAAAGATACGGGCCGAGCGCAACACAAAGCAGGTTTCGGCATGACCCAAGAAACCAGGACACTACATATAGAACGCGCAAAACTCGAACGTCTGGCCTATATCGCCGCCGCAGTGTTTGCCTGCATAGTCTTGATTGCGTGTAGCGTGCTGCAAATCAACGGCGCGGTGATGGCGCAAGGACTGGTTAGTCGCGCGGGTGAAAATATTAGTCTTGACCATGAGGATGGTGGACAGATCGCCAACGTGCTGGTGCAGAATGGTGACACAGTCACAGCAGGGCAATTATTGATACAGTTCGACGCAACCGCCCTGACCACAGAGCGAAATCGCCTTGCCAGACAAAAACTGGAAGACGACGTAAAACTTGCGCGCCTCAACGCCGGACTGAACAATGCGTCGTCATTTGGCGCAGACAATGTAAATGGCCGTGACGCTTTGGCAGCAGACTATGCGGATATTGTCAGAACACAGACCGCCGCACTGAAGGCCGAACAAGATATGCTCAATGCCTCCATCGCGAGCGCCAATGCAAGAGCCAGAGGCGCCGACGCCGCCCGCGCGGCATTAGCCGGACAAATCATCACCGCCACCCGCCGCGCTGAAACGGTTGCGCAAGAAGTCGCTGACATGCAGGCGCTTGTAGACGAGAAACTTGTGTCACGCGCCCGCTTGACCGCGCTGCAACGAGAACAGTTTGAGATCACTCAACGCCTCGAATCTTATCAGATGGAAAGTACACGGCTGGAAACCGAAGCCCGGTCTGCCCGGCTTGAGATTACGTCACTTAAAACGGCATCAACAGATCGTCTCTGGTCAGAAACAGAAGAAGCCAAACGACGCGCTGCGGACCTTACCCGTCAAATTACACAGTTGGACGAAAAGATTGCGCGCCTGTCTGTTACCGCGCCATCAGATGGTCGCGTGCATGAACTGTCTGTGCGCCATGCTGGTGCCGTCGTGACACCCGGCGGCGCATTGCTACAGATTGTACCCGATGCGACAGACAGTCTTGTGCAAGTACGCCTTAGCCCAACCGATATCGAAGACGTTTCGATTGGTCAAGATGTTCGCCTACGGTTTGATACCTTCCAATCGCTCAAGGCGCCTGAGCTTGAGGGAACGATCTTATCCATATCGCCAGACAGCTCCTCTGACCCCAATACGGGACAGACCTATTTCCTCGCGCGTGTCAGCATAAACAATCCCGAGCGCCTCGGCGCGATGGATCTTCAGTCTGGTACACCGGTGACGGCGCTGGTGACCACTCGCAAACGCTCGCTCGCAGTCTGGCTGCTAGAGCCACTGACCGATTCATTTTCAAAAATGTTCCAGAGCGTCTAACGCAACTCGACCGCGCGATTATAGGCAGCCTCGAACGTCTCGATGAGGCGGCGCGATAGCCCCTCATCCCCGTTGAGCGCATTCAAGCCCGCCTCGGTTGTGCCTTTTTTGCTGGTCACAGAATTGCGCAACGCTTCCAATGTCTCATCAGACTGGATTGCCATTTCGATTGCGCCGCTCAGTGTACCGAGCGTTAGCGCCTTAGCTTGCGGCTCATCAAAGCCTATCGCTTTGGCCGCCTCCATATAAGCGCGCGCCAGCTCAAACACATAACCGGGGCCACTGCCTGACACGGCCGTTAGCCGATCAAGTTGGTCTTCGTCGCTGACCCATATGCTAACACCAGAAAGCGAGATAAGAGCCTCAACGCCCGCCTTGTGGGCATTAGTGCAATCTGGTGTCGCGTAAAGCCCGCTGACGCCTTTGCCGATGGCCGCGGGAAGATTTGGCATGATGCGTACAATCGCGTCATTCGCCATAGCCTTATGCAACCTCTCGACAGAGCACCCTGCCGCAATAGACGCAACCACTCCCCCCGGCGCCAGATGTGCGCGATAAGTTGGCAAAATATCGTCCACCATTTGCGGTTTGATCGCCACGATGATCAAATCGAATGTCTCATCCCCGAGCGCCTCACGCGAGCGTAACAGCTTTGCACCCGGCGCAATGGCCTCAACGACAGGGTCAACAGCGACGAAAGAATACGCCGGATTGCTCACCCAGCGTTCCAACAAAGCACCGCCCATTTTTCCGCAACCGATGAGAAGAGTCTTCATAATTCTATATCCAGCAATAAGAGGGCAGCACCGAACGCACGCCAAAACAGCGCCCATCCAGCGATCACGTCATAGCGGATTTAGCGGCTTTGCAAAGACCGTCGCGGCGAACAATATCCTGCTGCGCTAAGCCTAGGTGAGGCCCAACCCTTCAAGCGCGCCCGCATCGCGCCATTTTTGCAAGATTTTGAAATAAGCAATCGACCCGGCACCATAGGTTGTGTTTTGACGGCTACGCGCCTCCACCTTGCCTTCATTGTTGTAATAGCCGGGCGTACACTCAGCGAGAAAGTCTTCCCGCATCATCGCCTTGGCCACAATTTCCTCGACCCAAGCTTGCTCAGCCGCTTGCGTTGGCTCGGCGACATCAATAGACCGCGCGCCGAGTTCAGAGAGCACATAGGCGGCATGAACGGCCTGCTCATCCAGATTGTGAGGATAGTTCGCGGTAAAGCCACCTTGAACCCCGCCAAGCATAATAAGGTTCGGGAAACCATGGACGAACATTCCGTGAAGCGATCTCGCCCCCTCCTCCCATGCACGGCTCAAGGTTTCACCGTTGCGCCCGGTAACATCATAGCCCGCCCGACGCGTGTAGGACGTGCCCACCTCGAACCCGGTCGCATAGACGATACAATCCAGCTCATACTCTCTGCCCGCAACCACAACGCCTTTTGGCGTGATCGCCTCAACGCCCTGCCCATTCGTGTCGATAAGATGCACGTTTTCTTTGTTGAAGGTGGGCAGGTAGTCATCATGGAAACAAGGGCGCTTACAAAACTGCTTATACCAAGGTTTCAGCGCCTCGGCCGTATCACGATCGCCAACAATCTCTTCAATACGCGCGCGCACAGAGTTCATTTTATGATCGTCAGCCTGCTCTGACAGAGCCATAAACTCGGCTGGCGTTAGCTTGGTAATGTCTTTACCCGACGCCGCAGCGAACACGATTTCTCTGATGGATTTCGTCCACCCATCATGCACCAAGTCCTCTTTTTCATAACCGCCAGACACGAGCGTGTTGAAATTTTCCATTCGGTGCTTGTGCCAGCCGGGCGTTAGTGACGCCGCGAACTCCGGGTCTGTTTCATGATTGCCTCGTACGTCCACGGAAGATGGTGTGCGTTGGAAGACATATAACTCTTTTGCGCCCTCAGCCAAATGCGGCACGGCCTGAATAGCTGTCGCGCCCGTACCGATAATACCAATCCGCTTATCGCCGATCTTGTCTAAACCGCCCGTCACATCACCGCCTGTATAGGCATAGTCCCAACGGCTCGTATGGAATGTATGCCCCTTAAAACTCTCCACACCGGGAATGCCGGGTAGTTTGGGTCGGTTCAGCGGACCATTCGACATAATAATGAATTTGGCGCGCATTTCGTCGTGATGATTGGTTCTTACGATCCAACGCGACGCACCTTCATCCCATGAGACATCCGTCACTTTCGTTTGCAGCGCAGCGTTCTTGTACAGATCATAATGTTTGGCGATGCGCTGGGCGTGTTCAAAAATTTCCGGGCCGCGAGAGTATTTCTCCTTCGGCATATAACCCGTCTCTTCCAGAAGCGGCAGATAAATATAACTTTCAATATCACACGCGGCCCCGGGATAGCGGTTCCAATACCATGTCCCGCCAAAATCACCGGCGCGCTCCACAATTCGTAAACTGCCTATGCCCGCCTCGCGCAATCGTGCACCCGCGATCAATCCGCCGAATCCGCCACCGATAATAATAACATCAGTTTCATCCGTTAGCGGCGCACGGGAATACCCTGCCTCAACATAAGGGTCCTCGTCCAAACTGGAATATTTATCGGTAATTTCAATGTACTGATCATTTCCGTCTTTGCGCAAACGCTTATCGCGTTCTTCACGATATTTCTGGCGCAACGCTTCGCTTGAAGTGAGATTCTGATCAGACATTTTGTTCCCCATAGCACAATCACTTCAGGCATGACGAACAATAAATCTGTATACCGCGCCTGAATACGGTTGCCAGATTGTGAGGGCAGCAAACTGCCCCCACTTACTCTGCACAACTATGACGTAGAGACAATTCCACCATCAAGAGCGATCACTTGACCAACGATGTAAGATGACGCCTTGGACGACAGGAAAATGGTAAGACCCGCGACATCAGATGGCGCACCCACCCGACCAGATGGGTTAGACTTGCCCACGCTTTTCCAGTCCGCATTCTCTGTTTCGCCACCAAAGCCTACGCCTGTTGACAACATCCAAGTCGGGAAAGGCCCCGGCGCAATAGCGTTCATCAAAATGTGCTCTTTCACCAATTGCGCACCCAGCACACGCGTCATGTGATGCACGGCCGCTTTCGATGGGCTGTAAGAGTAATTGTTCATGCCCGGCGTATGCAGACCATCAATAGAGCCGATATTGATCACGCGGGATGGAGAGTCAGCCGACGCAGCAGCGCGCATCAATGGCAGACATTTCTGCGTCAGGAAGAAAACGCCTTTAACGTTCACATCCATCACCTTGTCCCAACCAATTTCCGGGAAATCGTCGAGATCCGCACCCCACGCCGCGCCAGCATTGTTGACCAACACATCAAGACGATCCTCTCTCTTGCTCAGCTCACTGACAAGGTGGTCGATACCCTCCATACCAGACAGATCGGACGGGATTGCCTCCACATCTGGGCCATAGGCCTTCAACCGCTCAACCGCTTCGGCGCAAGCATCAGCTTTGCGAGAAGAGATGTAGACTTTCGCGCCCTTTTTTAAAAACCCAGCTGCGATCATCTCACCAATTCCGCGCGAACCGCCAGTCACCAGAACGACTTTTCCTTTCACGGAAAACAGGTCATCGAAATTCATCTCCATCGGGCATTTCTCCATTACGCACCATACCGAACACACGAAAGTGGCTCATTCTGCCATGTGTCTTCAACCGAAAATCGAGGAAAGTCCAGACTCTTATATTTTCCTGAGCTTACCCCGACGTTCGCATTGCTCGGCCACCGTTAGAGGCGCATACTCCCCCCTATCAAGGGGAGTTCACCCCGAACACAGGCTGACGCTGCACAGAACAGCGCAACCGGATGAGGAAACGCAAACCGCGCCGGACAGGCGCGTTAAACGGAGGATGTTATGAAAGATTTTAGTGGAAAACTCGCCGTCGTCACAGGTGGCGGATCCGGCATTGGCCGCGCACTCGTTATGCAACTCGCCTCGGAAGGCGCCAGCGTCGCCCTGTGCGATATTTCAGCAGAAGGCATGGCAGAAACGGTCCGTTTAGCCTCCACAGATGCCCCGCAAGGCGTGAAATTCTCCACCTGTATCGCCGATGTCGCGATTGAAGAACAGATCAATGCGTTCCGCGATCATGTACTCGCAGAGCATGACACAGACCATGTCGATTTAGTGATCAACAATGCCGGCATTGGGGGTGGCGGCAGCTTCCTGAACGCCCCCCGCGCAGAATGGGAACGCACCTTCAACATATGCTGGAGCGGTGTTTACCTGATGTGCCGGGCTTTTGTGCCTTTGTTGCAAAAATCAAGCGAAGCTCACCTTGTAAATGTCAGCTCGGTCAACGGATTCTGGGCCAGCCTTGGCCCCGGCGTGCCCCATACCGCATATTCGGCTGCAAAATTCGCGGTCAAGGGTTTCACCGAAGCCTTGATCAATGATTTCCGCCTGAACGCCCCACACATTGGCGCGTCGGTTGTGATGCCGGGCCATATCGGCACCAATATCGCGCTTAACACGCTCAGCGAGCATGGCGACATGATGCCCCCAGCCGAGCGCGCACAAGCCGAAGCAATCGCTGAATATTTCCGCGAGAACGCTGCCACATCCCCTGCTGATGCGGCGGATGTCATTCTATCAGGCGTGAAACAGTCTAAGTGGCGGATACTGGTCGGACCGGACGCCGAGCATCTGGATCAATCAGTACGGGCTGCACCAGAAAAGGCCTACGAGCCCGACTTCGAAGGCGGACTGGGCACGATCGTCACTGAGTGACCTACGCCTAAAGCCCAAAAAACTACAGCCAAGCAGGAGAATTTCCGAAGAAATCCCTTGCTTGGTGATAGCAAACTAGCGTTAAGTACTCCCAAGACATAAAAACACAGGGCGCACCACAATTCGCGCGCACCTGTCGGGAGGACACATGCCTACATCCATCAAACGCCTTGCGGTCTTAAAATCCGCATTTGGCGCGCCTTCGCCTTTCAAAGCTGTTGCTGCGGTCTTCGGCCTCGCGCTTTTAGCCGCTTGCGGTAACGCGCCTGACGCGCGCACGACAGATGAAGCGACCGCCGCCCCTGCGGCTGAGCATGATGTGGTTGAAACCGGCCCCGAGCAGGCAGTTCGCCTGAAATATGAAGCGGCCAAAGAAGCCGGTTATGACCATCCGGGCGAGAAAGTTTACGCAGAGCGCTGCGCCTCCTGTCACGACAAAGCCGAAGCGATGCGCGCGCCTAACTTCGCCGCGCTTCAGGCGACCAGCCCGCCACAACTTCGCTATGCCCTGACACAAGGGAAGATGAAGCAACAATCAGCCGGTCTCGACGATACCGATATTGCTTTCCTGATCCAGTATCTGTCGCCCGGCGGTACGGAGGGATATGTCGTGCCCGAAGCGGCCAAGTGCGAGACGACAGACATCAGCTTCGAGACAATTCCGGTCTCCCATTGGGGCGGCACGCCCGACGGCGCACGCCACTATAGCGCCGAACAAACCAGCCTCACCCTCGCCGATGCGAAAGACGGGCTGGAACTGGCATGGGCTTTCGGGTTCCCTGAGTCCACCTCTGCCCGCTCCGCACCTGTCATTACAGATGACACCCTGTTCGTCTCGGCTAATTCAGGCCATGTCTTTGCGCTTAACCGCGAGACAGGCTGTATCAAATGGCATCAATATTTCGAAACCAGCCTGCGTGGCCCCCTCACCTATGGCACCGTAAAGGGCGCACCGGCGCTGTTCTTTAGCGATGTGTCACTGGTCGTCCATGCGCTCGACGCCAAATCAGGTGACCTGCTCTGGAAAAAGAAAACAGCCATTTCAGACATGAATATGGGCACAGGTGGTCCAGCAGTTTCTGGCAACACGCTGTTTGTGCCTATGTCAGCGATTGATGTCGGCGCGGCAATGAACCCGGAATACGAGTGCTGCAAGGGCCATGGCGCGGTCGTTGCGTTGAACACAGATACCGGCGAGACCTTGTGGACCACCCACATGACGCCAGACCCTGAACCGACAACTCTTTCATCCGTCGGCACACAATTATACGGCCCTTCCGGTGCGCCCGTCTGGTCTACCCCTGCTGTCGATGCCAAGAATAATCGCATCTATATCGGCACCGGTGAGAACACGTCAGCACCCGCAACTGACACGAGCGACGCCATGATCGCGCTCGACATGAAAACCGGTGAAATCATCTGGAAATTCCAAGCCACCGAGAATGACATGTTCAACATGGCCTGCTCGCCTCTGCGCGGCAGCGGCCCGAACTGTCCTGAACCGGCCGGACCGGATTATGATTTCGGTGGCGGCCTCTCCATGGCCACACTTACTGATGGACGTGAAGTTGTTGTCGGCGGCCAGAAATCGGGGGACGTGCACGTTGTAGACGCCGCCACGGGTGAAAACCTATGGACCACCAAAATCTCGGCTGGTTCGGCCCTCGGCGGCATTCATTGGGGCGTGACCGTCTCTGGCGGGCAGATCTATGCGCCGTCCAGCGACCCTGATTTCCCCATCCCCGGCTATTCTCCCAAGCCCGGCCTGACCGCGCTAGACCTCGAAACAGGCGAAATACTGTGGGCGCATAAAGCCGAACGCGACTGCAAGATGAATTTTGCAGACCGCGGCAAGGCAGACACGCCTTGGCCCGATTGCGTGTTTGCCTATGGATATTCCGCCGCCCCTGCCTCGACGGACGAATTCGTCACGCTTGGCGCACTGGATGGGAAGCTGAAAATCTTCGATGCAAAAACAGGCGATATTGTCTGGATGTATGACACCAAACGCGAGTTTGAAACACTGAACGGCATTTCCGCACATGGCGGTGCAATCGACAGTGTCGCGCCGGTGATGGCGGGTGATATGCTATATGCTCAATCAGGATATTCCGTATTCAGCCAAATGCCGGGCAACGTTTTGCTCGCCTTCCGCCCGAAATCAAAGGATTAGAAAATGATCTCAAGATTGTTCACTTTCGGAGTCTTAAGCGCAGGGCTTTGCCTTGCCGCATGTGCGCCTGAAAAAGCAGATGAGCAACTCATCCTCGTCAACACGCTAATGATGGAAGAGTTAGACCCGGCCGTAGACGGAATTTGGGATAAGGGCGGATACATCCTCACACCCGGTCATGAAGAATCCTTGTTTCCCGAAACAGACGAAGAATGGGCCGAGGTGGCCGCCAGCGCAGAAGAAGTGGCCGCCGTCGCCATGAAGCTATCTGGTGAGCCATACGCCATGGGCCGTGAGGATTGGATCGAGATTTCAGAGGGCCTCGTCGCCGCCGCTTACACAGCCCGAGATGCCGCCAACGCGCAAGATAAAGACGCCGTATTCAATGCCGGCGGTCACATTTATCGCGTCTGTCTCAGCTGTCACGAACGCTATGCGAGAGATTAACAACCAAGCGTGAGCCAACAACACCTCCCCCTCCCACATCACAAGCGCAACGTGAAATTCGGGTCACTCGCGACATTGCTGTGCCTATTTACAATGACGGCACTCATCCTTGTGCCAATGGCCTCCGCACATAATGTGTCGGCTGACAATCGCAGCTTTGTCGAAGCGCTAAATGGCCCCGCACCCATCGCCTATATGTATCTGGGCGCGAAACATATGGTCACCGGGCTAGATCATGTTTTCTTTCTGATCGGTGTTGTCTTCTTCCTCAAAAAATTGCCCGACATCGTCACCTATGTGTCGCTTTTCACTATTGGGCACAGCCTTACTCTGCTCATCGGTGTGCTTGCGGGCATTACTGTGAACCCCTTCGTCATCGACGCCATTATCGGTCTGTCAGTTGTCTACAAAGCGTTCGAAAATATTGGCGGTTTTGACCGCCTGTTCGGCGCGAAGCTGGATATGCGCGCGGCTGTTTTCGCGTTTGGTTTGGCCCACGGCCTTGGCCTTGCCACCAAACTGCAAGACCTGACATTGAGCGAGAACGGACTGCTTATCAACTTGCTCTCATTCAATGTTGGCGTTGAAATCGGGCAGGTACTCGTCTTGCTTGTCATCGTCAGTCTATTGAATCTCTGGCGTCCGTTTCAAAGTTTCCCATCTGGTGCTCGTATGGCCAACATCGCTCTTATGGTTGGCGGTTTCGTATTGATGGGCCAGCACCTCGTTGGATTTTTCGTAAGCGGAGGCCCCCATGCCTGAATCAGACAGATCAGTTCTCAAGCCTGTTCTTGGCGCACTTGCGGCTGCGCTCGTCGTGCTCATCCTCTTCGTTCTGCCCGCTGAACACGGTGTCGACCCAACAGGCATAGGCGGCGCGCTCGGCTTGACTGATATGGCCGAAGAGCCTTCTCACGCGCTCACCTTTGCCGAGTCGCGTTTTGTCGCCGATGAGGTGAGCTTCACGCTTCAGCCCTATGAAACCGTCGAATACAAATACGAACTCATAAAGGATGCAGGCCTCACCTATTCCTGGGCGGCGACCGCTCCGCTCATTTTCGACCTTCATGCAGAACTCGCAAATTCTGAAGAAGGTTTTGAAGAATCCTTCTCACAAGGCAAAACCGACCATGAAGCGGCGACCTATATCGCCCCCTTCCCCGGCAAGCATGGCTGGTATTGGGAAAACAGAAATAATGAAGCCGTGACGGTCACCCTCACCGCATCCGGCTTTCCGCAAGGGGCTGCCATTTATCGCGACGGCGCCGTCAACCACATAACATTCAAACAATCAGGGGATTAACAAATGAGAGACTTCGTCGCGTGGCTAAGTGAAACGCCACTCAGCATCGCCTTGCGAGAATCCTTCGTGCTGTGGCCAGCGCTTGAAGCTGCCCATGTCATGTCGATCATGCTATTTGCTGGCACAATCTTCATGGTGGATTTACGTCTCCTCGGCGTGGTCTTTCGCAAGGTGCCTTTCTCGGAAATGGATAAGCGCATCCTGCCATTGACCGTCGCTGGCTTCATCCTGCTTGTCATCACCGGTCTTATTCTCGTTTATTCAAAGCCATTGGTGTATTATTACAGCGCTTTCTTCCGCTTCAAACTGGTTGTGATCGGTCTCGCAATGATCAATATCGGCGTGTTCCACAAAATGGTTCAGAAGGGGCAAGCTGAGTGGGATACGGATGAGAAGGCCCCACGTGCGGGACAAATCTCAGCCATCATCTCCTTGGCATCATGGATTATTGTTATCATCCTTGGTCGCATGATCGCATATGACTGGCTGCAGTGCGAAAAGCTCGAACCGGGCAGCTTTATGCACACTTTCACCCATTGCAAACCGCTCGAGGTCGTTGATCTAGACCACGGCATAAACTTGGCGGAGATCAGATAATGTTAGATACACTCATTCAGTTCATGTCAGCCAGTGTCGTCGATGACTTCTTCTACGGCGTCGATGAATCAAGCCTTGCCACATATATCAAGAACGCCAAATTCATCGTGCCATGGGCGGGCGCATTTCACCTGCTCTCGCTCGGGCTGATGGGGGGTGCTATTATTTTTGCAGACCTGCGCAATATCGGCCCCGGTCTGCAAAACCAAACGCCCGCCTCGCTCAACAAGGCGATGAAACCCTGGCTCATCATTGGCATCATCGTGCTTATACTCAGCGGCTCTGTGCTGGCCTTGAGCGAAATGACCCGCCTGCTCTTCTCACCACCCTATTGGATGAAAATGGCCGCACTTGCCAGCGCGCTCATCTTCACATTCGGTGTGCGCGATCATGTCGTTCGCAATGACGGCAGCTTCAGCCTACTCGCAAAAATTCTCGGCGTTTTAGCGGTTGGATTGTACATCATCGTCTTTGTGATGATTTCTAGCACGCTGGCCCGCCTCTGTTTCTTGGGCATGGCCGCAGTGCTCACCGCGCTGGTTTGGTTCTCAGGCAAGCGCCCTGAGGCATTGCCGCTCTCAATACGGGCCGTATCAGCCATATCAATCGCTTTATGGTTCACGACCGCAGTCGCGGGCCGCTGGATCGCCTTCTGGTAAGTACCCCACAACCTTCCCTTTCCAGAAAGGCCTAAGGGCGGATCATCTTGCCTCGCAATTTGGTCCGCCCTTTTTTCTATCGCACCAAGCCTCTCGCTAAATTCGGTTCACTGGAACCTTCAGATAGACATGCCCATCATCCTCCTCAGGAGGCATAGCCCCGGCGCGAATATTCACCTGCAATGACGGCAGGATCAGTCGTGGCGCTTTCAGCTTTTTGTCCCGCGCCTCGCGTAGTGTCACAAACGCGTCTTCGGTCGTGCCATCAGGAATGTGGATATTCGCACTCAATTGCGCTTCGACCGTCGTTTGCCAAATGTATTTCTCCCGCGTCTCAGGCAAATAATCATGCCCGACAAATATCCGCGTTTTCGGCGGCAAGCTGAGGATTTTTTGAATAGACTGATATAGTGTACGCGCATCACCGCCGGGGAAATCGGCACGCGCCGTTCCATAATCTGGCATAAACAATGTATCACCCACAAAGGCTGCATCATCAATCAGATAGGTCACGCAGGCCGGTGTATGACCGGGCGTGTGGATCACCTTAATCCTTGATGCACCGAGCGGGATCTCGTCGCCCTCCTCGAATAAGCCATCAAATTCTGCGCCACTATCAGAAACGTCTTGCACATTGAAAATGGTCTTGAAGGTTTTTTGCACTTTCGCGATATGCGCGCCGATGCCAATTTTCGCGCCCGTCTTCGCACGAACATAGTCAGCCGCAGACAAATGATCTGCATGAGCATGTGTGTCGAGCACCCACTCCAACTTCAACCCGTGCACATCAATCTCGCCCAAAACCTCATCAATCGATTTTGAGGTCAGCGCCCCGCTGTGCGGCTCATAATTCATCACCGTATCAATCAGCGCCGCAGACTGTGTCTCGACGTCAATAACCAGATACGTGACCGTGTTTGTGTCGGTATCGAAATAAGATCTGATTTCAATCATCTTATAACTCCTTTCACATCCCTATATATTAGCTCTTGCTAAATTAGCAATATCTAATATATTAGTTCTATGAAAACGAAAACACTACCGATGGATCTATCCGAATTTGAGGCAAAGGCGTCTGAAGCGGCATCTTTGCTAAAGGCGATGTCGAATGAAAAACGCTTAATGATCTTGTGTCGCCTTGGGGCGAACGAATCGTCAGTTAGCGAACTTCTTTTCGACATCAATCTATCACAGTCCGCGCTGTCTCAGCATCTCGCTGTCCTGAAAGAGCGGGATCTGGTTGCAACGCGCCGTGATGGACAAACCATTTATTATCGTATCGCCGACCCGGCCGTTGGGCAGGTGATCCAAACACTGGCCTCAATCTATTGCCCGGAGCTTTTACAATGAACACACTCACAAAGCTTAGCCCCAAAACAGTTGCAGAACGCATTCAATCGGGTGATGCCATTCTAATTGATATTCGCGAAGCCGACGAACATGCACGCGAGTACATTGAAGGCGCACTCTCTCTTCCGATCTCCATGCTCGATAAGGGTGACCTAAAAATGGAAGCGGACAAGCACGCCATTTTCCATTGTAAGTCTGGCCTGCGAACCAACTCCCACTGCGCCCGCCTGATGGAGCATGTGGAAGGCGAAAGCTATATGCTCGAAGGTGGGCTCGATGCGTGGAGAGCGGAAGGATTTCCCACCATCAAGGATACACGTGCTCCTCTGGAAATTAATCGGCAAGTGCAAATCACTGCCGGTAGCCTCGTTCTAACCGGAGTCATATTGGGAACCTTGGTGCATCCCGGTTTCTACGGATTGTCAGGCTTCATCGGCGCAGGCCTTGTCTTCGCGGGCATCTCTGGTTGGTGCGGCATGGGTCAATTACTCGCCGCTATGCCTTGGAACAAAGCCGCATAAGCAGGACCAGATCATGCTAGACTTCACCCCAGACATTATCGCTCTCACGCTGCTAAGCGGCGCGATCATAGGGGTTTTCCTGGGTGCGTTTGGCGGTGGCGGGTCAGTCCTTGCCGCGCCGTTATTGATTTACCTCGTGGGCGTAACAGATCCGCATACCGCCATCGGTACATCAGCTGCAGGCGTGGCAGCGATCGCCGTGTTCAGCCTCATCGGCCACTGGCGAGGGGGTCGGGTCAAGTGGCCCTGCGCAACTGTGTTCGCCATATCTGGCCTACTCGGCTCACTCCTCGGCTCTACGCTCGCAAAACACACCAATGGTGATTTACTCCTGCTCGGCTTTTCTGGTGCGATGGCCTTGATCGCCCTATCCATGTTCCGCAAACCAAAAACGGCTGGTGATCCTGAAATTCACCTTACACCGAAAATGCTGCTTCAGCTCACCCCCATGGGGTTCGTCGTCGGCACCGCTGCTGGTTTCTTCGGTATTGGCGGGGGATTTTTAATCGTTCCCGGTCTTATGTTTGCAGTTGGAATGACCCTCAGCAATGCCACCGCTTCCTCGCTCGTCTCTGTAGCAATTTTCGGCGCGGCAACCTCAGCCAATTACGCTGCATCAGGACTGGTGGATGGCCGGCTCACACTTTTATTGCTCGGCGGCGGCATCGCAGGCGGCATCGCTGGGATATTCATCGCTAAACGCCTCACCCGCCACATAGAATTGGGCCGTCGAATTTTCGCGATGCTCATTTTATCAGTGGCTGCATTTATCGCATACAACTCAACAATAACGCTTCTTCACACATAAACCAGACAGCCAGATAAAAAGAGGCCGCTATCTCTGCTGAGATAACGGCCTTTGGAGTTTGGCTAAAGAAAGAGCACGCTCTTCCAGTCACCATGTCGAACCAATCGATTTAGAAACTTTACTATCTCTCGCGAGGGTCAGATCCATCCTTCGGGGCGCCCGTACCGGATGAACCCATAAAGATTTTCTTGCCGTCTGCAAAAGTAATATCGCGGCCGTTTGCCTTACACGCCGGAGCGCACAAACGGTCTTTAGACTGATAGCCACGCACGATGATCTCGGTGCCCGGCTTGATCGTTTTACGGTTCAAACCCGCGCGCAGTAGCGTATTAGGCGTACCGCCCTCAACCATCCAAGCGGTTGTTGAGCCATCTTCTTCTTCATGGGCAAGGTGAATCCACGTGTGTGGGTTAACCCACTCCGCTTTAGTAACCTCGCCACGCAGCAATACAGGCGCATTCGCGTCAAATTCCGCTGAGAAAGCGTGGTGGGCGTTCGCCTCATCGCTTTTCATTACGCCGGCAGTCACAAGACCTGCCGCTGCGACAACACCAGCCACTGCTAATTTTGTTGAACGTCCAATTTTCATTCCATTTCCTTTTCTCAAGGTGCCCGGATACATAGATTTTCTACGTATCCGGAGTGGTTAGTTTGTCCTTCGAGCTCTACGTCTCTTACTTCTTCACATAAGTGCGCGTGACAGTCCGCTTTGTCGTCGTTGTGTCACCCATCACGGCCTCTTTGGCCTTGGCAGCGGCTGCGTCAGCCTCTGCTTTACGTGCACCGCCCAAAATACCGGGAAGTGAATAGTTTGCCTCGTGGCAAGCATACTCATAGATCGGCCCTTCAGCCGCTCTCAAAGTCATCTCGCCCTTCCAGGTTTGGTCATAAATTTCCAGATCCGTCACTTCGAACTCGTAGAAAATTTCTTCATCGGACACACGCGTAAAGCGCTCGATCACCTCAGCATCATCTGTCAGGTAAATCCGGTGCCGAATTGCACCGCGATAAGCGTTGCCCGGATGGAAATTGGTAGAGTGAACGACCAGCGTATCCCCTTCCCATTTGCCAACAGAATCGCCGAGCCAGCCCTGCATATTCGCCGGACGGTGTTCATCATCGATGCGCACCAAGCGTGTATTGTGATTCATCTCAACAAGAATTGCCACCGTGTCAGGCTCTTGCACAATCTGATAATTGTTGTTGTACAGAACGTTCAGCATTGGCGGACCACCGGTTGAACCGAACCCGACTGTGCAACGCTCACCTGATGACCGGATTTCCGGGTCATTCATGTTTTCGCCAAAGCTCTTCCGCAAATTCGCCAAATGCTCGGTACCGTATTTACTCCATGGAAGCTTACCATTTTCTGGCTCGGTGATCCAACTTGTACGAACTTCGCCATTGATGCGGGCAACCTTCGTTCCGTAATCCATCCAGAAAGTATTGTAACCACCCACGCCAGCGCCACCAGCTTCTGGCGCTGGTGCATCGGGATCCGTTGGTGCGTTATCCGCATTCTTCATTGCCATCGCGCCTGTCTCAACAGCCACG
Organism: Hyphomonas sp.; assembly: GCA_050633385.1. Classification (GTDB taxonomy): domain Bacteria; phylum Pseudomonadota; class Alphaproteobacteria; order Caulobacterales; family Hyphomonadaceae; genus Hyphomonas. The sequence goes on along the minus strand of JBOEGK010000017.1, from coordinate 42,754 downwards.
GCAACCGCCTCCGGAACCACCAGTGCTTCAAATGGGGCATCACGCTCCAAAACGGTCAGCGACGCGTTGGTCCAAATGCCCTGCAAGCTTGGTGTACCGTCAGCCATGCGTGGGGGCTCGTAATTAGGATCCCACTTCGCTCCAACTTCAGCAACAGCCGGCCCAGCAAGCGCGAGGGCGGCAAAGCTAACACCAATCATAAATTTCATTGCGGATCTCATCTCAAAGGCTCCTTACGCAGGTGACCATATAGCAATTCTTCAACAAATTCGACGCAGTTAAACTCCTGCAACTGAGCATCTTCACCTACCAGACGGTAAAGTGTCATCTCAACAGTCCACGGCTCGGTGAACGTCTCTTCGTCTTCAATTGTCGCTTCATAACGGATGTGATTATCACTGACACGCGTATAACGCTCAGTTACTTTTCCCATCGCTGACATGTGGTTGCCCGACCGATCAAACCAAGTTTGTCCATTCTGCGCCGTCACCTCAACAACGAATGTGTCACCGTCCCAATAACCATAGGACTGGCCCATCCAGCTATCGACAGGTGCTTCACCCGGATCTTCCAAATTGATGTTGCGCACTGCGTTCGCATATTCATATGCGATCAACATTGCCTCATCATTCTGAATAATTTTCAACGGAAATTCCATGTAAGTCGCACGCGGTACACCCGGCTGATAGCATTTGATCTCAGGGTCACGGTCAATCCAGTTTTTACGATTCTCATCACGCTGGACCAAAGCCTCGGCTGTGTAAGGAATAGTCCCCTCACGCACAACACTCTCACCTGCAGGCACGGCACCAACAGCGCCCAATGCAACAACGCGCTTATCTGCAAGAGGCGTATATGGCCCGTCGATCAACTGCATGGCGTGGCGTGCGGGGTGGGCTTCGAGATCATAATTCGCCCGGTTCATCACTTTCCAGACGCCTGACAAATTACGGTCAACGCTTGCGGATGAACCAGCGTCCAATTTCGCATCCATTGGCGCGGTTGTGCAGGCGGTCAGCAGGCCAAACGCCATGGCTGCCGCGGTCAATCGTATCATCCTAATTTCTCCCTCTTGAAAGGCGATCTTCCGTCCCCTTTCTTAAAACCAATAGAGGTGCCGCCACGCGCACATTTTCAGTGATATCCACGCGGCGACACCTTCAAAAAGATAATGCTACCTTACTATAATTATGTCAATATCGACACTCACTATTTGTTTACTTTTCGAGCGCGCCATAAACGTCTGTCACAGACACACGGCTCGGCTGATAGCCCTCTGACGCCCCCATGCCGAAGCGCTGAATCATGCCAATAAAGTAAAGGTCGTTGACCGGGTCGATCCAGAACCATGTTCCAGCCGCGCCACCCCAATAATAGGTGCCATCCGGCTGTGGTGTTCCAGCTTTCTCCGCATCATAAATCACAGCAAAATCAAGCCCAAATCCGTGGCCACCTCTGCCCTGCGCACCCAGATCACCCGTTGACAGAATATCCATGCCCTCTGCCAGCGTGTTGGTCGCCATCAATTGAACAGTCTCTGGTTTGAGAATCTGGTGACCGTTGAAGCTACCTTCGTCCACCAGCATTTGGCAGAAATTCGCGTAGTCACCAATGGTCGCGACAAGACCGCCGCCACCTGATTCCATCGCAATGGTTTCTTTTTTGAACGCCACACCGGGGGTTGGAATGGGGAACAACTTGCCTGATTTCGGGTCGAGGCCGAAAACGTCTGAGAATCGCGAATAATCATCGGCCGGCACGTAAAAACCCGTATCGTCCATGTTCAACGGCGTGAAGATGTGCTCATCGAGATATTCACTGAACTTCTGACCCGACAATTTTTGGACAATATAGCCCTGAACATCCACAGCAGCGGAATACGCCCATCTCTCACCGGGCTGGAACAAGAGCGGCACGTCTGCGGTTTTCTGAATGAAGGTCTCAAGGTCTGGCGAACCCATAATCTCGCGGCTTCTAAACGCTTCGTTGGCGTAATCTGTACCTGCAAGTCCGTAAGCGAAACCTGCTGTGTGGTTCATTACTTCGCGCATTGTTGGCGCACGATTGGCCGCTACCATGACCGGCGTACCGTCATCTTTTTGGCTTTTCAGAACACGCAAATTCGCAAATTCTGGTACGTGCTTGGTGACTGGATCGTCGAGATCCCAAAGGCCCTGCTCGTACAGCTGCATCATCGCCACGCCGGTGACCGGCTTGGTCATGGAATAGATACGGAAAATAGTATCTTCATCCAGCGGAGTTTGAGACATCAGATTCTGAACACCGAAATGGTTTGCCGCAACCGTTTCACCGCCCTGCGCCAGAACGTATGAAAGACCATAGACCTCGCCCTCAGTGACCGCTTTCTCCATAGCCGCATCCAAGGTTGCCAGGCCGTCTGCGCTAAATGTCAGGCGCGTATCGTCCTCCATCGCGACCGGTGCAGTCGCGCAGGCCGCGAGCAAAAAGGCTGCTGAAATCCCCGCCGCACTCACGATCCGTTTCGATCGCCAGCTCATCATCTCAAAAGTCATGCGTTTTCTCCGATATAGTTGATTATAGTTAACTCAACTTATATGGAAAACTCCGTATTGAACAATGCCCAAGCCGGTAATGTTTCAGAGAAATTTTGCAGGCTATCTTGAGCGCACTTCCGCCCATACCGATCAGGGCATCTGCCTCACAGCAATACACCCAACGCAGCACAAAAGCTTATACCCATAAGACACTGTTATTACGGCAATTAACTCTTCACATAAGAGCCGAATAGCGCAGTGACCTCGTCGATAACTTTAAGCGTGTCGCCCATTATATCACCCTTTTCACGGTAATATCGGCCACGCACATATCCATTGCCTGCCAGCAACATGCCCGCAACCAAACGCGGAAGGGAAACACCCTCACCGTCCATCTGAAAATCCTTCGCCAGATACTCGGTCAAAACATCTTCATATTTAGCGCGAACAGCCATGGTTTGACCCAAAATTGTCGGCGATGAAAGGTGTAGTTCTAGGTGCGCCGTATAGAGGTTGCTTTTGCCATCTTCCCGCTTGCTCAGCTCTTTGACGGTCATCTTCATCCAGCCGCGCCAGAATTCAAATGTTGTTGACGTGCGCTCAGGGTCATTGATCGCATCTTTGAATAATTGGAACCAATATTCGTCACCCGCCCCAGCCAATTCCTGCTTAGACGAAAAGTGCCGGTATAGCGTCTGCACATGCAGCCCAGAACGCTCAGCAATCTCGTCCAAAGTGGTATTGTCATACCCCTTTGTGAGGAATAAGTGGCGCGCCGCCGCAACCAACTTACGCCGCGTTTCCTTCTTACGCTTGGTTCTCAAGGGGAAATTTGTCATCCAGACCTCCTGCAGCTACCGGGTATCGACGCCAATAAACGGCCAAGTCAAGCGTTTGAACTGAAGTTTCTCAATCTTGATAATCGAACCATATCCTCTTTAACCAATAGGTTTTATCGTTTATCATTGAACCCAATAATCACACTCTCCCCACGTAAGGGTGAGTGATTTTTGGAGGAGTGAGTCATGACATCTGGCACTGCGGAGGCGCAGTCGCGCCCTGAAACGCAACCCCCTCCAAAACAGAAAACATCACTCGTCACCAAAATCGCTTATGGATTTGGCGCTGCCGCCTATGGCGTCAAAGACAATGGATTCAGTTATTTTTTGCTGATTTTCTACAGTCAGGTTATCGGATTGGATGCGCGTCTGGTGGGTCTCGCCGCCATGATTGCACTTATCGTTGACGCGCTCAGCGATCCCATCGTCGGCTATGTCTCTGATAATTTCAGGTCAAAATGGGGCAGACGCCACCCCTTCATGTATGCCGCCGCCCTACCTGTCTCGATCAGTTATTTTTTCCTCTGGAATCCGCCAGATGGTTGGGAAGGACAAAAACTCTTCTTCTACCTTCTGTTCTTGGCCATCACCATACGAACATTCATCACCATGTATGAAACGCCGAGCAGCGCGATGGGCGCAGAGCTCACCGATGATTATGATGAACGCAGCTCCCTGCTCAGTTTCCGCTTTTTCTTCGCCTGGGTTGGCGGCAACTTCATGTCCACCCTAAACTTCTTTGTGCTCTTCCCGGTTTTCGCCACAGCCGCCATCACCAATGGTCAGTTCAACAAAGACGCTTATCAAGTCTACGGTTTGATTTCAGCCCTCCTCATTTTCACGGCGATAATGATTTCCAGCCTTGGTACTCACCACCGCATTCCAACTTTGCGCGCAGCTCCGCCAAAACAGAAAACATCCCTCACGCGCATTTTCAAAGAGATCTTCCAAACGCTCTCTGAACGCAGCTTTTTGGCACTCTTCTTCGCCGCAATGTTCGGCGCCGTTGCCACCGGCATGACATCCGCTTTGGCTTACTACTTCACCACCTATTTTTGGGGATTCAGCTCTCAACAGACTGGGTTCATTGTCCTCGGCGTATTCATTTCTGCAGTTATCGGATCAATGCTAGCGCCAATCATCACCCGCAAATGGGGAAAGAAACGGGGCGCGCTAGTCATCGGCGCCGCCGCCTTTATAGGCTCCCCCCTTCCCATTGTCCTCCGCCTTATCGGCGTGATGCCAGAGAATGGTGACCCAGCAACATTCTGGATCTACTTCTTTGCCAATCTAGTCGATACGAGCCTGATCATTTGCTTCCAAATTCTGGTCTCCTCCATGATCGCAGACCTTGTCGAACAGACAGAGCGCAAAACCAGCAGGCGATCCGAAGGCGTCCTATTCTCAGCGGCGACCTTCATTCGCAAATCCGTCCAAGGCATCGGCCTGATGGGCGCAAGTGGCGTGCTTTACCTCGCGCACATCGAAGCTGGCAGCTCACCGGAGGATGTTTCACCAGAATCGGTCTATCGACTCGGTCTTGTTTATGTCCCCATCGTGCTGTCTATCTGGTGCGCAATGATGAGCTGCATCGCGTTCTACAAACTGAACCGCGACAGCCATGAAGAAAATCTACGCGCCTTAAACGACACATAATAATCCGCCCCGGTAGTCTTTTCCTGAAGACGCGTTCCAAACATTAAAAAGGGCGACCGGCTGAAACCGGTCGCCCTATCTTTTTCGGTGTCTCTACTTTACAGCCGCAGACCTAGAACTTCTTCTGCAGTTCAACAAAGAAAGTACGCTGACGATTTCCCGCCTCAGACCGGGCGAAACCAGCCGTGGAACCAGCTGGTCCTGCGCTAACCTCAATATCCTCATCTGTGATATTGTTCACCGCTGCAATGATGCGCAGATCACCCCCATCATTGGTCCATATCGCACGAAGGTTTGCAAGTTCATGCGCATCCGTCGTGTAGATATCATCTTCAAACAATGAGGTATGCTGTTCACCCACATGCGTCCACGATCCCGTGAATGTCAGGTCTGACCCGTTCGCGAGTTCGTGAATATACGTCGCGTTCAAGTTCAAGCTATGCTCTGGCGAGCGCGGCAAGGTGTTACCCTCTACTGACTCATTCGTGCCTAGATACGTGTTCTCGATCGCACCGGGAAAACTCTCAACAGTGGAGTCGAGATAACCATAGTTCAAACCGAACCGGAACGTTTCAGTTGGCTGATAAGCCGCCTCCAATTCAAACCCTTTAGATTCAGATTCGGGAACATTGTAGAAGATCTGCTGCTGAATACCTGTGTTCGGATTCAGATAATTCACAGGAACCTGCTGATCCTCATACTGATACATAAATGCCGATGCCGCGAGCTGCAGGCGATGATCAAAAAGCATGCCCTTCGCGCCAATTTCGTAGGCATCAACAAATTCAGGTTCGACAAAGCGCTCATCAATGTTGGGCGTGGTCGGATCATCTGGCGCCAACTGCCCAAGACGGAAACCACCGGCCTTATAACCGCGCGTATATTGGGAATAGATCAGAGAGTCCTCAGTCGGCTCATAGCTGAGACCAACAACACCAGAGAAGGCATCCCAGTCGTTCTTAATTATGCGATTATTGTCATTCTCGCTGACCTGAAACCATTGAAACGGCACGGGCGCCGCCAGACCTAATGATGCGACACCACCGGTTGGATCGTAATAATGGACTGACTGCTCCTCATAGCCACGCTTCTCATCCATCGTGTAACGACCACCAAGCTTGAAGTTCCACTGCGGCGCAAATTCATAGTCAATCTGGCCATACACAGCGGTCGACTTCATATGCAGCAAACCAAGCTGGTGATAATAGTTGTTTGAGCCATTGTACTCGCCTGCAGCGCCGGCTGGAATCACGCCGCAATACAGCGCAGGAATAAATCCACCAGAACCATTCGGAATTGGGCAGAAAATAGGGTCAGACGCGAAGGCGGTTGGCGAAAGAACATTTGGCGCAATACCCGCTGCAGGAGCCTCAGGGGCTCTCAGATCATAAGGCTGACGCGCGCGCTCTTTATAGTAAAACAAGCCGCCAATCCAGGAGAGCGGGCCATCACCATTCGATAGGAATTGAAGCTCATGGCTCTCCCAGCGCTTAGTGTCTTCAATATAGTTTACAAAGAAGGTGGATGTGTCTGTCACGCCGGAAACTGTAGGATCCGTCGGGCTCAACGTATGAGAGGCCCTCGCCGTGCCGTCAGCATCTGTATATTGCTCCCAATCATAGTTCTGGTGAGACCCCAGATACTTGATCGTCATATTGTCGGCTTCGTAGTCTAGCTCCCACGTGAATGCGTGATTATCGGTCAGCTTTGTGACACCCTGATAATCCAACGCAACTTCGTGCGGATTGTCGACAGCCGGGTTTTCATCCGTCAAACCATAATATGTGTTCGGAGCAATTGTGCCATAGTATCCAATTGTCTGCGGATTTCTAACATCACCGGTATAGTCATATGGCTCAACCCGGCGCGCCGCGCCCGGCGTGTGCATATAGCGTGACGTATTATAGCGGAAGAAGAAGTTGAGGCGGTCTGAAAACTCGTGACTCAGCATAAAGTCGAAACGGTTCTGGTCTTCCGCTCCGAAAAAGTCCGGTCCAGTGTCTGCAACATTCCGTTCACGCCCCTCACCCGCAACAGAGAAGGTGCCGTTTATACGGAACGCTGTTGTGTCTTCCATTCCGGGGAATGGCGCCGTGAATGTGCCCGCCGCACTAATCGTATCAAAGCTGCCGTAACGCAGGCGGATTTCACCATTCGTTTCGAACTCCGGCTTCTTGGAAATGATATTGACCAAGCCACCGATAGAGTTGCGTCCAAACAATGTGCCCTGTGGCCCGCGAAGCACCTCAACCCGCTCAACGAATAGCGGGGAACGCGCGATCTCAGCCGCCTCTGACGTGTAGATGCCGTCAACATAGGTTGCAACGCCCGGGTCGGTGCCTTGCGCGTTCGTCAGACGTCCAATACCTCGAATAGTGATCCGGTTAGGCGACTGCTGGTACGTCATGCCCGGCGTGTAGTTCGCCAAATCCGTTTGATCCAGAATACCAAGAAGATCGCGCTGCTCTGAAGACACCGCCGTTACAGCAACGGGCGTATCCAGAATAGACGCGTCGCGACGCTCCGAAGATACAGTGACCGTATCCATACGCTTGAAATCAGAATCGCCATTGGATTCTTCGGTGGCCACAGCCTCCTCAGACGCATCTTGCGCTTGCGCCACGGTGACGCCGCCCAGAAGCAAAGACGTAGCAACGCCCGCAATTAATCTCGATTTAAATGACATTGTTTCCTCCCCAGGAATGTAGTTGACGGCTGTTTTCGCCGACTCAGTATGCTTTTTGCATTACTTCACAATAGAAACATACACTCATATCAATTGCTACTTTTTTCTACGACGCTCCATAAAAATAGTTCATAGGTGTAGTTTGTAAATCACATAAAACTATTCAGCAGCACGTTCGGAAACCGGGTCAGGAGTGGACAAACTTGGCGCGACAGAACTACACTCACCACCAACCGCAATAAACACAGCGCAAACAGACGCTAGTGGGAGGAAAATATGAAGCATTTTATCGCATCGGCGCTCGGTAGCGTCGCCCTGTTAGCCGTGGCTGGGTGCACGACTGTCGACGAGACGTCCACGCCTGAGCTTATTTCCAGCGCGGACCAGTCTCCGCCTGCTGTCACACCCATCATAGACCTGAAAAACGGTAAAATTCAGGGCCTGAAGGATGATGGCATAGAGGCATATTTGGGCCTTCGGTACGCTAAAGCCCCGCTTGGGAAATTGCGATTCAAAGCACCTCAACCCGCAGAGCCATGGGACGGCATCATGGACGCCACCGCCATGGGCGCTCCGGCCATGCAGATGTATTCACCCAGCGGGCCGAACGCATCCGATTTCACGCGCCAGATGCAAACCATCTTCCCGACTGCGCAAGAAGCAAAAATCGACAATGAGGACTCCCTGTTCCTCAATGTCTGGACACCCGCAGCAGACGGCAAGAAACGTCCGGTCATGGTCTGGTTCCATGGTGGGGGATATGCCTACGGTTCCGGCGGCTGGTCGGCCTATAATGGGCGTAACCTCGCCGAAAAAGGCGATGTCGTCGTCGTCACCGTCAATCACCGGCTCAACATGTTCGGCTACATGTATCTGGGCGATAAATTCGGCAGCGCCTATGCAGAGTCCGGCAATGTCGGAAATCTCGACCTGGTCGCCTCACTTGAATGGGTAAAGGAAAACATCGCTGCCTTTGGTGGTGACGCTGACAATGTTACGATTATGGGCGAATCCGGTGGTGGCTCCAAAGTCAGTCACATGCTGGCAACGCCTGCCGCAAAAGGCCTGTTCCACAAGGCGATCATCCAGTCCGGCCCCGGCGTTACATCAGGCGAGAAAGCCAAAGCCGCCAAAACGACCGAAACCCTGCTTGCCGAGGCCGGTGTACGCACGCTGACTGAGCTTCAGACTATTCCGGCGGAAGACCTCTTGGCCGCCGCCCGCCGCGTCAATGCCCGCACGCCGAGCGCCGGTCTCGGGGGCGGCCTGAATTTCGGGCCAATCGTTGACGGCAAGGTTCTACCTAGCAATCCCTTCGTTCCCGCCGCGCCGGATCAGTCGAAAGACGTGCCGGTCATGATCGGGTGGAACAAGGACGAGATGACCCTCTTCACGGCGGCCCAGCCTTGGTTCGGCGCGCTGGATGAAGACGGTCTCGCAAAAATGGTCGCAGGTATGGGGCCCACAGGTCCAGCGCTTGCTGCCGCCTATAAGGCAGAGAACCCCGACTATACCCCCACCCATATCGCTAACCGTGTTATGGGCGCGCGCTTTGTCACTGGCAGTTATCTGCTCGCCGATCAGAAAGTGCGTAAAGGCGGCGCGCCCGTTTATATGTATCGCCTGACATGGGAAACACCCGCAAATGGCGGCATCCTCCGTTCACCGCATACATTGGACATCCCTTTCATGTTCAACAATGCAGAGGAAAGCCGCGTGCTCGTCGGCCCCGGTGATGAGCCCCTCAAGCTTGAGGCAATGATGTCAGACGCATGGCTCAGCTTTGCCCGCACCGGCACGCCCGAATCAGCTCTGCTACCAGACTGGCCCGCCTACTCTGTGTCGGAGCGTTCCGTGATGGAATTTGATACAGAACCACGCATTACGAACGACCCGGAGAAAAGCGCGAGAGAAATTTTGACCCCTAAACCTTAGCGCAGCTCAAACCGACCAATTCCCAAGCCCCCACTGAAAAGTGGGGGCTTTTTCGTGGTTGAGATACAGAAAATTGTCCACAATAAATACACGTGTAAATTGTTTTTTTAATTGACGCCCGTTTGAACTTACGAAACCCATAGGCTGAATTACTCAGCACTGGAATATACAGACGTGACCACAATATCCCTCAATAACAACACAATCATGGATAATCCCGCGCGCGATAACACGCCATCATGCTCTAAAAATCACACACCTAAAAAACAACTCACACTAGATTCAAATTCTAACACGCCTATCTTCCCAGAGTGGCTGGGCGATCGCGCATTCTCAGCAACACATGGCAGCCGCTTTAACTATGTCGTTGGCGAAATGGCACGAGGCATCGCCACCCCCCGCATGGTAATTGCCGCCGTTGAGGCCGGCTGTGTTGGCTTTTACGGAAGTGCCGGCCTCCCCTTGGATGAGGTGCGCGCAGGCCTCACAGAGATCAAATCCAAACTCACCACGGGTCAAACCAATTGGGGCGCAAACCTCATTCACTCGCCCCAGAATCCCGGTCTGGAAGCCGCCACGATCGATCTCTTCCTCGATCAAGACGTGCGGCGTGTCTCTGCCTCTGCTTTTATGCAGCTTTCGCCAGAGATCGTGCGATACGCCGCCCACGGCATGACACGGAACGCAGCAGGCACGCTGGTTCGCAAGACGCATGTTTTTGCCAAAGTCTCCCGCGCGGAGATCGCCGCCGCTTTCATGGCGCCCCCACCTGACGCCCTGCTCACCCACCTTGTGGCCTCCGGTAAAATCACTCAAGACGAAGCCAGCCTTGCCGCCCTTCATCCTGTCGCTCTCGACGTCACCGCAGAGGCCGATTCCGGTGGACACACAGACAATCGTGCCGCCGCCCCTCTCTTTGCGTCTATCAGCACAATTTGCGACCGCGTCTCTTCCGAACACAATTTAAACCGCAACGCATTTCGCATCGGTCTGGCGGGCGGTATCGCAACGCCGCACGGGGTCGCCGCAGCTTTCGCCATGGGGGCCGCCTATGTCCTCACAGGATCAGTAAATCAGTGCACGTCTGAATCAGGGCTCTCTCCCGCCGCCCGTACACTCCTTCATCAGGCTGGCCCGGTTGATGTGATGATGGCCCCAGCCGCCGACATGTTTGAACAGGGCGTCGAGGTGCAAGTTCTAAAACGTGGCACCCTTTTCCCGATGCGGGCGAAACGCCTGCACGCCCTCTATCACAGCGGCACCACCATCGACGCGCTCTCAGCCAAAGACCGAAACTTCATCGAAACTTGTCTCGGCGAAAGCATCGATACCGCTTGGCTGGCAACGGCTGACTATCTTCGCGCTCACAACCCATCCCTCCTCCACCGCGCAGAAGAGGACGGCAATAAACGCCTCGCCCTCATTGCCCGCAGATACTTGTTCAATGCCGCCCAATGGGCACGAGACGGCACGCCCGGCAAACAAATCGACTACCAAATCTGGTGCGGCCCCGCGATGGGCGCGTTCAATGAATGGACCGAAGGCTCCTGCCTCGAAGCGCCAGAAAACCGCACAGTCAAACAAATCGCATGGAACTTACTCGACGGCGCAGCTCAACTCACTCGCTTAGCCCAGTCTCGCGCGAACGGACACGCCGTTGCCCCCTCCGCTTTCTCCATCACACCCCAACTCTTCGCCTAAATTCAAAAGACAAACGCCATGCCCAACTCACACACGTCTTCCCGCCCTATCGCTATCGTCGGCATGGGCACAATCTTTCCCGGTCGCGGTGATGCGACCGGTTTCTGGCGAGACATTTTTGAAAGCAAAGACCTGCTGACGAAGGTGCCTGAAACCCATTGGCGGCTCGACGACTATTACGACGCCGATCCCAAAACACCCGACCGCACCTATGGCGCACGCGGCGGCTTTATCCAGCCCACAGCGTTTGATCCCGTCACGTTCGGCATCCCTCCAAATCAAGTGGAGACAACTGACACAGCGCAACTTCTCGCCCTCATCGCCGCGCAACGCGCCCTCGATGATATGCATCACGATAGCGGTCATAAACTAAACCGCTCCCAGACGAGTGTCATTCTCGGCGTCGCATCGGCAACTGAACTAACTGCCCATATGGCAGGCCGCCTGCAACGCCCCGCATGGGTAGATGCGCTGAGGGAGGCTGGGCTGGACGAAGACCAGGTTCAAAATCTCGCCACCCGCATAGAGACGCGTTTCTCAGGCTGGAGCGAAAGCACCTTCCCCGGCCTGCTGGGTAATGTCGTCGCGGGGCGCATCGCAAACCGGCTTGATCTTGGCGGCTCAAACTACGTGACCGATGCCGCCTGCGCCTCCAGCCTTTCTGCACTTCAAATTGCCCTACACGAACTGAATGTCGGCGACTCTGACACCGTCCTCACGGGCGGCGTGGACGCGCTCAACGACATCCTCATGTATATGTGTTTCTCCAAAACACCCGCTCTGTCCCCCACCGGCGATTGCCGTCCCTTTTCGACACAGGCCGATGGCACCATGCTGGGCGAAGGTATTGGCATCATCGCACTGCGCCGCCTTGAAGATGCAGAGCGTGACGGCAACCGCATCCTCGGCGTCATCAAAGGGTTAGGCGGCGCATCGGATGGTCGGGGTACGGCCATCTATAGCCCCCTACCAACCGGGCAGGCCCGCGCTATTGAACGCGCATATGCAAATGCCGGTTATGGCCCAAAAGACATCACCCTCATCGAAGCACATGGCACAGGCACTGCCGCTGGTGACAAGGCCGAACTCGATGCGCTGCACAAGGTCTATGCCCCCCATTCTGACGGCGATCCATGGTGCGCTATCGGTTCCATCAAGTCACAGATCGGCCACACCAAAGCTGCGGCGGGCGCGGCGGGTCTGATTAAAGCCATTCACGCATTGAACCGTAAAATCCTTCCGCCTACCGCCAAAATCGGCGACCCGACCGCTTCGATCGAGACCAGCGATAGCTTTTACCTTAACACAGAGCCTCGTCCATGGATCAGTGCCAAAGGCAAACCAAGACGCGCTGCGGTCAGTTCTTTTGGTTTTGGCGGTTCAAACTTCCATGTCACTCTCGAGGAATATACCGGGGCCCATGCGCGGCGACCGTTCCGCACCTTCCCGGTTGAGCTTTTTCTCATCAGCGCGGACGACCTGCCCTCTGCGCTCAACCAGCTCAATCATCTCGATCAACTAAACCCCACAGAGGCTGACTTCGCCCATGTCGCCAGCCAGTCCCACACCCAATTCAACGCCAAGGCAAACATACGGCTCGCCATCATCGCACGCGACAGCGCTGAACTCTCAGAGAAGATTGACCGCATCACCATGCACATGGAAGATGGAACGCATACAATTGCGCCCCTCGGCCCCGGCATTCACGTCTCCGCCACGGCTCCACAATCGGGCAAAATTGCCTTCTTATTCTCTGGTCAAGGCAGTCAATATGTCGGCATGGGCGCAGATCTCGCTATGGCCTTCCCGGCCGCGCGCTCCGTTTGGGATGCTGCCGCCGCATTACCCAATTTGGCGGGCGATAAACTCCATTCCGTCGCCTTCCCACCGGCTGCATTCGATCAGGTTGAGTATGGTGCGCAACAGTCTCGCCTTACCCAAATGCAGAACGCGCAACCCGCCATTGGTGCCGTCGCCCTGTCACAACTTGCCCTGCTAGATGCGGCTGGTCTTGAAGCTGACATGGCGGGTGGGCACAGCTTCGGCGAGATAATGGCGCTTCACTATGGCGGCGCATTCGATACGATGACCGCCCTCAACATAGCCAGCCAGCGCGGCCTATTCATGACAGAGGCCGCAGCAGGAACGAACGGAGCGATGATCGCGGTACAAACAAATGCTGCAACCATCGCCCCACTCATCGCTCAAATTGGCAACGGCCTCGTGCTCGCCAATGATAACGGTCCCAACCAGATTGTTCTCTCAGGGCCAGAGGCACAAATCACTGAGGCGTTAAGCCTATGCGCGGAGCAGGGTCTCAAAGCCCGCAGGCTGCCGGTCGCCTCAGCCTTTCACTCCTCTATCGTGGCGAATGCCGTCATCCCATTTCAAACATTCCTTTCCGGCCTCCCGCTCAAAGTGCCTAAACGCCCCATTTACGCCAATGCAGTCGCCGCGCCTTACGACCACGACAAAGCTGGCCTCGCGCACCGCATAGCCTCGCAAATTGCCTCACCCGTCCTGTTTAACGATATGGTGCAGGCCATGTATGCAGATGGTGCGCGCACCTTCATAGAAATTGGCCCCGGCACGGTCATAACAGGTCTCATCAACTCAATCTTTCCGGGCCGCGATACGCTTGCGCTCGCGCTCGATCACAAACGGTCAGATGGCGTGTACAGTTTTCTGAACGCTATCGGAACTCTGTGTACTGCCGGAATAAGTCTCGATCTGGAAACGCTTTTCGCCGACACTCCAGCCGCGCCGCCGCAAGCACCTATCTCACCTCACGCGATCATGATTACAGGCGCCAATTACAACAAACCATACCCGCCTCAATCCGTCGCCACTCCAACGCCAAAACCCACCATCAAGGCACCCCATAAGATCACAACCCATCCATCAAACAGGATCATCACTATGACGCAAACTTCACCTGCTCTCCAGCCAGTCATTCAGTCCGACACCCCGTCCTTGGCTGAACGCATTTGGAAAGATGTCGCCACCCAACATGCCGACTATCTTGCGCGCACGGCCGACATGCATTCCGCATTTCTGAACTCGGCAACAGCCCTTATCGCACAAACAGGAAATCTGCCCACAAACGCCCAAAAGAACACCAGAACTGCAACAGTGCGCCTCGAAACACCCCCAAACCGCCCACAACTGCACGAAACTGCACCCCCACCCGCCGCGCCTCTGGCCCAAGCAAATATCGAGGAATATACGCCCCCCTCTCCGCCCCCTTCGGTTGCGCCTGCTCCTGTCCAAACCTCAATAGTTTCAACCGATATCATCCGGCAACTGATCTCAGAAAAGACCGGTTATCCGACAGACATGCTTCAAGATGATATGGACTTGGAAGGCGAACTAGGCGTCGACTCGATCAAGCAAGTCGAGATCCTCTCAACCCTCAAAGAGCGACACCCAGAGCTGCCGGAAATAGACCCAGAAGCCTTGTCAGAGCTGCGCACAATACAAGGAATTTCCGATTTTTTTGCCTGAGGGACGCCCCGCAATCTTGTGAGATAACCCGTCCCTATTCCGTCAGTGTTCGCTCAGTTTCTTTTACGCAGCACCTTCAATCTGATCTCAACCCCGCATATCCGCGCCGTGTTGAAGTCACTGCAGCAAACAGTCTCATCGCGTCAGCTATTACCACGCGATTGCAAGCGGCTGGAATACAGGCACAGACCGTCGCGTCTCCTACCGGACAAGCTGACTGCACGCTCCTAACAGAGGGGTTCGCTGATACACCAGCAACCACGCGACACTGGCAGGCTCTCACCGCCGCACGCCTCGCGAAGAACACTCGCATCCTCCTCCTGCAATCTGCTGCTCACCTTGACCCCAGCCAGACGAGCGGCATGGCCGGGTTAGGGCGCACCCTCAACGCTGAGTGGCCGGGCACTCACCTTCGTTCACTCACGCTGCACACGAGCGATCCAGACGGCGTTGCCAACCTCGTTCATCGCGCACTCCCCGGCTCTACGGGAGAGCATACCATCAGTACGCCAGATGGGTTTGTCTCGCTAACGCTTGGAGCGCCGCTCACACCGCCACCGCAACAACGTCAGCACAATGCGGGCGTATGGCTCATCACAGGTGGGGGCCGCGGCGTCACGGCAGCGTGCGCAATGGCACTCTCAAAGCGCACAGGCGGCACCTTCCTCTTGGCGGGCCGTTCTCCCCTCATCGACTGGCCCAATGACATTCCCAAAGCGCTCAACCAGTCAGAGCTGATCGGCCTCATCGCGCGCAATCGGCCCGGCAACACCCCAGCCCAATTGCGCCACATCGCCCGCGCCCTGATCCATTCACATCAGGTCCGACACACCATGAGCACAATACGGGCAAACGACGCCCGCGCCGAATACATAATGTTAGACGTTGCAGATGCCATATCGGTCGGTCGCGCCATGCAAGCCCTACAGTTTGAACACGGCCCAATCAGTGGTGTCATCCATGGTGCGGGCGTTTTGGCTGATCGGCGTGCCGATGATAAAACCCGCTCAGATTTCGAAACTGTCTTCGCCCCAAAGGTCGACGGATTCCTCAATCTACTGGCCCATATAGACAAACAGACGCTGACGCATATCGGAGTATTTTCTTCAGCATCAGCTATCTTCGGCAACCCCGGACAAGCCGATTATGCCGCCGCAAATGATATTCTCAACCAGATCGTTGAATCCCTCGCCAGAAATCACTCACACCTGCACGCCCGCTCTTTCGCATGGGGACCATGGGAGGGAGGCATGGTCACTCCTCACCTCGCCACCCAGTTCAAAACACGCGGCATTTCGCTCATCTCGATACAAGAGGGTGCGCGCATTTTTGTCGACCAAATGCTCAGCGCCAACCGGCATCCAGTGCAGTTGTGCATCGGCGATGACTGGACCCAATGACCATGACATTCGAACCTATCGCAATTGTCGGTCAGGCTTGTGTGTTACCGGGAGCATTCAGTCCAACCCAGCTGTGGACACTAGTCGAGCGAAACGCCTGCTCAATCACGCAGGCCAGTCCAGCAGACTTTGGCTTGAGCGCCGCATTGGCTCTCAACCCACCCTACGCCTCTGGCTTCGTTCGGGGCTTTGAACGCACCTTCGATCCGTCTCTATTTGGTGGGCTAGATTTGGATGTAACGGCTCTCGGCCCGCCCTGCACATGGCCGCTCCACGTCGCCCACACGGCATGGGAAGATGCAGCTCTGAAACCGATCTCGCCTGACCGAATAGGTGTAATCATTGGTAATTTGGGCTATCCCAGTCAGCTTAAAAGCGCCTATGCAACCGACATTTGGCAACACGGCGTCAGCGACCAAAACCCACTGACCAGCCTCAACGCCAACTTTGCGACCCAACTTATTGCCCGTCATATTGGCGCGACCGGCCCCACCATTGCGCTGGATGCCGCCTGTGCATCTTCCCTCTATGCGCTCGAAATCGCCTGCCGAAAATTACAGGCTCGGCAAATTGATGCCGCACTGGTCGGAGCGACCAACACCGCCGACAATTTAACGCTGCATGTAGGGTTTGACGCTTTGCAAGCACTCAGCCCGTCCCGCCAATCACGGCCCTTCCATCACGAAGCCGATGGCCTTGTTCCGTCCGAAGGCGCCGCGGCAATCGTTCTCAAACGTTATGCTGACATTGATGAGAGCGACACAGTGCATGGCGTCATCCGGGCGATCGGTCTCTCCAATGACGGCAACAGAAAGGGTCTGCTCGCTCCATCCGAAGAGGGACAAATCGAAGCCATCACAAATGCTTGGCAGCAGGCCAATCTACCTGCACAAACCATCGACTTTCTTGAGTGCCACGCCACCGGCACACCGACAGGCGACACCACCGAACTGCACGTCGCCAAGCATTGTTTCGCGGCAAAAGACTCTCTTCCTATCGGGTCTCTAAAAGCCAATCTCGGGCATTTGATCACCGTGGCGGGCCTCGCTAGCGTTCTCAAGGTAACGCAAGCCATGGCGAATGAAACCCTCCCCCCCATGCCACATGACGGGCCGCAGAATAGCGCGCTTTCTGGCTCTGCTCTATCGATACAAACTCAGGCTTCACCATGGCAGGCATCAGCCCACCCACGACGAGCAGGCATTAGCAATTTTGGCTTTGGCGGCAACAATGCACACCTGATTATCGACCAATATGTACCCGGCCGAAAACTCACACCCGTCGCCACGCTCCCTATGCGCGACGAAATTGTGGTTACGGCAGCCGCGCTCATGCGCGGACAAGAGCACACAACGCACGGCGCGCTTCGGCATCTCTCAGATACATCCAATTCACATCAGCATCCGATGACTGATATTAGCGTAGATCCAATGGCCGCGCGCACTCCGCCGACAGAATTGAGCGCCGCCGAGCCGCAGCATCTTGCATTGCTCAATGTTGTGCAGGCTGCGCTCTCAGAGGCGCCCGTCACGCACACGAACAAAACGGGCGTCTTCACGACTAACAGTGTTAGCTTCGACTTTTGCCGCTTTCTAGCCAGAGAACGCGCGCCGCAAGAAATTCGAGACAAAATCTGCGAGCCACTCGCCGCCAAACATGTGCTGGGCGCGATGGCGAATATGGCCGCCAATCGCATCAATTTTGCCGACAACATTCGCGGACGTGGGGTCTCCATTCTAAGTGATGCCTCAGGTGACGACGACGCGCTAGACGCAGCGCTCACAGCGCTACATGCAGGTCAACTCAGTATGGCGGTTGTGGCAAGCGCCCACCTCCCAGACGACATTCCGTCCCGTATCGTAAAAACCGTTACACAACGACCACAAGAGCGGATGGGTCACAGCGCCTGCCTCATCCTGATGCGGAAGACCGATGCGCTCGCTCAAAACTGCAACATTTTAGGCGCATTGTCAGAACTTACGGCCCGAGCACCAAAATATGCCAGCCCAATATTCAATATCGGCGCGACCGCTTGCCTTGCCCATCGTAACACATCGTCGAACCCGACCATGCCAGGCCACAGCGTAAGTCGCTCAATCTCTTATCCACAACCCAAATTTCCCCAACCGGACCGCCAGCCTATGACCACACCGATGCCTCACCCAACGACCTCCCTCCCGCTCGCTCCAGCGAGACCCCACCCACAATACCCCTCAACCCGTACGCCTCCTCACGCCGCGCACATGCCGGCGCGTGTTTTGTCCGGTCACACGCCGCTCATCCGCCGCCAACCGCAAGGAAGGCAATGGGCGAGTGAGGACATTGCCCGCGCATCCACCGGGCCTGTGTCAGACCTCTTTGGACCGCTATTCAAACAACAGGATGCCTTTGCGCGCGTCGTTCGATTGCCAGACCACCCTCTCCTATTTGTCGATCAGATACTCGGATTGGACGCCGAAGCGGGCGTTGAATCTCGAGGGACAATTTGGACACAGACCGACCTGTCAGCTCATCACTGGATTCACCACAATAATTACATCCGCCCCGGACCACTGATCGAGTGCGGACAAGCTGACCTTACTCTTATCAGCTATATGGGGGCCGATTTTCGCAGTAAAGGTGATCGCGTCTATCGTTTGTTGGGTTGCGACATCACTTTTCACTCAGCCGGAATGCCTTACGCCACCGGAGACCTCACCTTCCAAATCGAAATTGTCGGTCACGCCACGCTAGGCGAAACACGTCTCTTCTTTTTCCAGTATGATGCCTACAAAGATGATGAATTGGTCTTCTCCGTCCGCAATGGTCAGGCCGGTTTTTTCACCACGGAGGAACTGACCAATGCAAACGGCATGAATTGGGATGCCAGCACAATAGCGCCCCCAACGCCCGATGCCGGGTTCGCCGCCCCCCTCACTGCAAGCACCAAAACCTCATTTACCGCTAAAGACGTGACAGCCTTTCGCGCAGGTGACCCGTATTCCTGCTTCGGCGAGGGCTTTGAACGCACGGCCGCCCACAGTCGAACGCCGCACATTCCGGCGGGCAAACTGACTTTGTTTGACCATGTAGAAACCTTCTCGCCATCTGGCGGTCCTTGGCAGCGCGGGTACCTGAAAGCCATCGCGCACATGCCCCAAGATCATTGGCTATATGACGGTCATTTCCACAATGACCCTTGCATGCCCGGCACAATGATGGCTGAGGCGGCGGTGCAGGCGCTGGAGTTTCATGCAACTGCCCTGGGCCTGACAATAGATCGCGATGGATACATTTTCGAGCCACTACCCCACCATAACGCTCAGTTCATCTGTCGCGGTCAGGTAACGCCAGATGAGGACCATACGCTCAGCTATGAAGTTTTTATCGACAAAATCATCCACGGCGACACGATAGAAGTTCATGCCGCACTTCTCGCCAGCTGTGACGGGCGTAAAGTCTTCCTGTGCCCTCATTTTGCAATACATTTGCGACGGGTCTGGCCGAAGCCAGATCGTCTAACATCCCCTGAATATATAGGCCCGGCCAAACAAAGTCGCGGTGATCAAACGGCGCTCCTCGCCTGCGCGAATGGTGCACCCTCAGAAGCATTTGGCGACATGTATGCGCCCTTCGATACGCTTGGCAACGTTCCCCGCCTGCCTGCTCCACCCTATCATATGATGACCCGCATTTCCGATGTATCCAGTGTTCCGGGTGATCGCAGCATCGGAGCGCGGCTCGTCTCACACTATAAAATCGAACCCGACGCTTGGTATTTTGACTGCAATGACGGCGTAATGCCTTTGTCAATATTGACTGAGATTGCCCTTCAACCTTGTGGGTGGTTGGCCAGTCATTGTGGGTTTGCGCTCGATGGCGGCTCAGCCTTCCGCAACCTCGAAGGGGATGGACACGTTCATCGAAGCATTCGCCCAAATGACGGCACGCTGACAATCACCTCCCGCCTCACCACCGTCTCCAAAGTCGGGCCAATGACCATTGTCGGGTTTGAACTTTCCGTCAGCAACGCAAACGGTAACGAGGTGATGAGCCTAGATACGCAATTCGGTTTCTTCCCGCCCGACGCCCTTGCCCGGCAAGCTGGACTGACAACCACTGATACAGATGCAGCAGCATTCAATTGCCCGGACAATTTATCACCACAACCTGCATATCAAGCGACACAACAATTGGGCCGACTACATATGCTGGATGAAATAAACTATTTCGACCCGGCAGGCGGAAGCGCAAAACTCGGCATGATACGCGCACGCCAGAAAGTCGATCCCTATGCGTGGTATTTCAAAGCGCACTTTTTCCAAGACCCTGTGCAACCTGGCTCACTCGGCCTGGATGCACTGGTTCAAGCCCTGCGCATAGCGGCTCAGATGAAAGGCATTTTACCTAACAATCCGCCCCCTATCATCGAAACCCCCGCCTCGGGAGCCCCCATCCATTGGTCCTATCGCGGTCAAGTCACACCCAGCAGTGAGGAGGTCGTCAGTCTTGTCGAAATAACTGACATCACAACAGCCAATAAGCGTACGATGATCACCGCGCGGGGGAGTCTCTGGTGTGACGGTATTCGCATTTATGAAATGGCTACATTTGCCATTGCCTTCAATCAAACCTAACGCAGCAATGTTGCAGCTGCGACGACCCCGTCTTCACACCACACAACCGTCTCACACGTCCCGGCATCCGTCATCACAACACCTTGCCCATCGGCCACAATCAGGGTGGCTGGTACATCGATCGATTTTGCGTCTCCAGCAAGGCCAGTCCCCATAGCCTTCAACACAGCCTCTTTGATCGTCCACATGCGAAAGAACCCAATTCGATCTTTTAAGGCCAGTATGCAGGCTTGCTCTGCATCCGTAGCAACCATGGCCAGCATCGCTTCAAAGGCAATCGGACGAATGCGCTCAACATCCACACCTACGCGCCCCTCCTCCGACACAGCAACCATAGCAGCACCTTCACTGCGAGAGATTGAAACGCTAACGTCTGTATGCCCCACCAGAATGGGCACACCTGCGTCTGTCTTTTCTAATATTACCTCGCCAGGCCGCTGCGACTGCACCAACTGATTCAACGCGATGCGTTCCCATTTTAGTGAGCTTGCAAGTGCCGCCTGCGCATCAGCGCTCTTCAACTTCGCAACACGCGCTTGTTCAATCGCCGGAAGTCGATACTCGGACTCCTCAGTCTTGGCCACGCCGGTGTTCAATCGCAAAGCCACCCCAGAAAGTTGTTTTCTGCCTAGCACGCACTTTCCCCCCACCGCATAATGCGGGATCATCTCTAGACCGCACACACAGTGTGTCTAACTTTGCTGCCTTTGAGCATAACTTTCCCAAATGTGACAGCGCAACACCATCGTCACAATCGAACTTGAGCGCCAGCACACTTTTTGCGCGAAATATCAGCCGCATATGCTTCTCTAGTAGCCCTTTTGGCGCAAACATTTGCTTGCAACCTCAATAGGGCATAAATGATCCATGCGATCACGAATACAATGCTGGGGAAACCAATGGGACGTCCATCAAAATCACTGATATCGAGAGAACGTGCTGCAAAAGCCGCGCTCAGTGTCATTGACACCCAAGGGCTGCAGTCTCTCAGCTTGGAACACGTCGCCCGACGTCTCGGCGTAAAGGCACCCTCTCTCTACTATCATTTCAAGAACAAGAACGAACTCTTATCAGAAGTCGCCCTGACCTTGTTGATGGACATTGAACCTCCAAAGATCGATGAAAATGACTGGGAAAAAACCCTCATCAGGCTTTGCAAGTCTGCGAGGCGCTCAATTCTCCAGCACCCAAATGCAGCACCTTTACTACTACAGTTTTTCCCACGTCGCATTTTACTGGGAGCATATGATTTTTGGATTTCAATGTGCCCCTACCCACCAGAAACGCATATGGCCATCATTGAGGGCACCGAAAAACTAACATACGCATCAGCACTTTTTGAAGCCGCAGCTCGGTCCTACGGCATTGAGCCAATGCCGGACTATGACCTAGAGCAATTTCCGAATTTGACGAAAGCCGTTAAAGCGAATCCTCATGACGACGAGGAAATGTTCGAGGAAGCGATAAGCGCTTTCCTGCGTGGATTTCGTCATTATCCCGCGACACCGAAAACTCTTACCCAAGAAGAGAAAACTCGCGCCCGGCGACTCGGCATTACCAAGCCTGCGCGGAGCACGAGCAACAAGTCCAACGGTTAGCGTACCCCGTCAGTGGATTTGGGGATATAAATTGCCTTTGGTTGTGTGAATTCGCGGAGTCCATAGATTCCATTCTCTGCACCCAATCCTGACTGTTTGTGCCCAGCCAGCGGGGTCAATGGTGTAGACTGCAGATTTTGGTTGATCCAAACTGTACCCGTCTCCATTTCACTCGCGATTTCAACGGCCTTGGCGATATCAGACGACCAGACTGCACCGGCAAGCCCATAGGGCGTATCATTGGCCCGCTTGATCACATCCTCAATACTCGAGAATTTCATCATGGGTAGGATCGGCCCGAAGGCTTCCTCTGTAACCACGCGCGAATTTTCGGGTGGATTGTCAACAACAGTCAACGGAATAAAGTAACCTGTTT
Source organism: Hyphomonas sp. (assembly GCA_050633385.1). GTDB lineage: Bacteria > Pseudomonadota > Alphaproteobacteria > Caulobacterales > Hyphomonadaceae > Hyphomonas. The sequence continues at coordinate 19,927 of JBOEGK010000017.1, read as the reverse complement.
CGGGTACATCATCACCCTGCAACAAGGTCAACCCGTCTTTTCGAGCGCTTTCCAAGAGATTCAGCACACGATCATATTGAGCTTTGTTCTGGATCGGTCCAAACATATTGCCTTGCGCACTTCCATCGCCAACCGCTGCCTCTTTTGCTAAGGCATGCATCCGATCTCTCACTGCATCGTAAATATCTTCGTGAACATAGAGACGTTTTGTGGCGACACAAATTTGAGCCGTATTTCCAAAGGCACCTGCGAATAATTGCTCAGTGACCTTGTCGACATCCACATCGGGGAGCACGATCGCCGCGTCATTGCCACCAAGTTCTAGTGTGACGCGTTTCAGGTCTTTTGAGGCGGACTCCATTACGCGTTTGCCTGTTGCCGTCGATCCCGTGAAGGAGATTTTTGCGAAGCCTTCATGCGAGGTCATCATCGGCCCCAGCTCGTCGCCGCCTGAAATTACATTGAAAACGCCAGCGGGAAAAACACTTTGCAGCAATTCACCAAGCTTAAGTGTACAGAGGGGAGTGAAAGGAGAAGGCTTTAGGACGATCGTATTGCCAGAGAGCAACGCCGGAGCGATTTTCCAACTCGCCAATAGAAACGGAAAATTCCACGGCACAATTCCGCAAACAACCCCTAACGGCACATGATGCACCTCGATCCGGCGTTCGTCCGTATCTTCCGTAACATCGACTGGAAGGTCGAGATCGGCGGTGCTTGCAAACCAATACGATGCGCCAAGAATCTCCTGCTTAGCAAGCTCTGTTGGCCTCCCCTGCTCCTGCGTGAAAAGACTTGCAAAGGCATCCGCATTCTCTGCGATAAGGCCCGCAGCCTGCCGCAGCATCGCGCGGCGCTCATCTATCGAAACGTTCTTCCAACTCTTGAAAGCGAGCTGCGCGGCGGTAACGGCCTTATCCAGATCTGCGCCATTCGCCCTAGGACAGGTTGCGAAAGGCGTTCCCAACGCCGGGTTTACAACATCCAGATTCTCAGTTGCATCAACGAGTTTCCCGTCAATCAACATCTTATAATCAGTATCAAAACGCATTCGAGGTTTCCTTTCTTCGAGGGCTTTCACCTCATAGTTCCATTTACATTGGAAGCTCATTCCCAAAAATAGCAGAGCTCACGATTGGCGCACCGGGCCCGCCAGCCAGCAAACATGTTTTCGCATCAGGCACAGGATTTGCGGATTCACCCCGCAATTGATGTATGCACTCAACCATCATACCAATCCCGTGGATGAAGCCCTGTCCAATATTACCACCGGACGTGTTGATGGGCAGCCTTCCCCCCGGGGCAATCAGATTATCAAAACGGATAAAGTCGCCGGCTTCTTCCCAACTGCAAAACCCATGATCGACAATCGATGCGACCGCCTGCGCACTGAAATTCTCGTAGACTTGCGCCACGTCTATGTCTTTGGGTGTCAGGCCCGTTTGCCGCCATAAATGGTGAGCAACAGATTTGAAACCTGCTGATGCATACTGATCGTTATCATCATTTTCGAGTAAATCTCCCCACCCTTTCGCTGCACCTTGCGCAACGCCGAGAACGTAAACAGGCGGCTTCTTCAAGTCACGTGCGCGCTCTGCCGACACCAACAAAACGGCACCTGCACCATCATTCTCTCTGGAACAATCCATGAGACGAAAGGGCTCACTGATATAACGAGACGTCTCATACGCATCTTCACTAAACTCCGCGCCATATGTCACCGCCTGCGGATTCCGCGCACCGTGATAATAACTTGCTCTAACGACATCCTGTGCCGTCTGTGTGGGAACGCTGTAGTGCTCAAACATTCTCGTCGCTCGAATGGCACACATTTGCGCCGGAGAAACCAAGCCAGCCCCCAACATGTGACTGTTCAGATGGTGCGCCATAACTGCTTCAGAAAGACGCCCACTATTTCCCTCAACCAACGCACGATAGACGACAACTGCCGTCGCTTGCCCAGTGAGAATGGCTCCCGCCGCCTGCCCAATGGCCGCGGCAATACCGCCCCCACCGCCGCCAAAAACAGTGGAACACCACCGAAGATCTTTGATGCCCAAATCCGGCATCAATCTAACGGGTTCGTTGTGATCATCTCCATAAGAAGCGAAGCCATCAATGTCGGCCGGATTAAACCCAGCATCTTCGCATGCGTCCAAAATCGCACCCACCAAAACCCCAGTCTCGGGCAACGGCGATTTTCCGCGTCGATACTGCCGAATACCCGCGCCGACTGCCGCGATTTTTCCTGCAATCCCCTGCATGAACTGTCCCCTTAAACCAAAGACCAGCTAAGCGCCGGAATCGAACGATTTTGAAATTCTACTTTTGTTGTTTCTGCCCTAACCTGCAGCCCAATTTTTGGTGCGGCGTCTACGCTATTCAACACGCCAAGCAAACGAACGGATGGCACTTCATTCAGCGAAACAACCAATGAGACATACGGTATTCCAAATCCATCAGTTCCAGAAAAGGAATGCCATGTTCGGGTCCAACTATATATCGTTCCTAATGGTGCAACAGATTTCCACTCATGCTGCCATGAACCACAATCCGCACAACGAAATACCGCTGGCCAGTGGGAGGTCCCGCACCCCGCACAAAATTGCAACCGAATTTCACCGCTGATGAGGCCCTCAAAATAGGTCTGATCGGCACCAGATGTGAGCGAAGAAACGTCCACCACTATCGGTCCCACTCCAGAGGCAAATCTTCGAGAGCCATCACCGTACCCACCCTGCTACGCGCTTTTACACCCGGCTTTAGACGGAAGGATGGAATACGCTTCACCCACTCTTCTGTTAGAATTCGCATTTCCAGACGCGCCAACACATGACCGAGGCACAAATGCGGACCGGATGAGAACGTAACATGATCAATCTTTTCACGATCAATATCAAACGTATTAGGATTTTCGTTTTTACGACCATCACGTCCACCTAGCGGCAGCATGCACAAAACCATTTCACCCTCTCGAAACGGTGCACCAAATCGCTCAAAATCCCGGGTTACCAAGCGCGGTGTATTCACAACGCCGAAGCTGCGCAGTCCCTCTTCGATAAAGTTTGGAATCTTTTCTGGTTCGGCGACCAGGCGTGCCTGAAGGTCGGCATCCATCGCGAGGTGCCTGAACAGATAGCTAGAGACATTTGTAACTGTATCCATTCCGCCTAAGAATAGGATCGAGCAGATAGATTGCAGCTCGCCAAGCGAAACATCATTCTCTCCAATCTTCATTTGCACCATTTTACTGATCAAATCATCTTTTGGGTCTGCACGGCGTTCTTCAATCAGCTCCGTCATTATGCCAACTATAATACCGAAATTCGCCGCAACATCCTCATCACTGCGAGATTCAAAGTAGGCGTCCGCTTGAGTACGAAATTCACGCAGCCGATCCAACGGCATTCCCATGAGCTCCATAAAGACAGACACAGGAAAGTGCGATGAAACCTCATCGACAAAGTCACACTCACCTTTTTCAAAAATAGATTGAATAATTTCGACCGCAAAACTGCGAATCTTTGGCTCCATCACACGAATAGTTTTCGGTGCAAAAAATGGCATTAGAGCTTGGCGATATGGAAAATTGTCCGGTGGGTCGAGACTCAATGGAATAAATAATGGCGGATCTTCAACGCGAGGAATTTGCATCTCACGAACAGAAAAATGTGTCGGGTCACGAACCACATCCATAATGTCATCATATCTGGTGACCATCCAATGCCCACCATTTCTTGGTGTCCAGAAGACATCGGGCGCCTCCTGATGAAGTTTTTCATAGGACTGATGAAGGTCTTCTTCGAGACGATCATCGCCGTAAATATCAAAGTCAAAAACCAGCGATTCAGGAATATGATCCGGAATCGTTTTTACCTTCAGCATGTCGCAACTCCTCCCAAGATTCAGACACTTATCTAATACTATTAGATAATATTTCCAAGAACCTCAAGAGAGTTATTTTAGTCTTGGCTTGGAGACATCCGAATAATCGCCCCTTCCATGCTGGACCTCACTGAAATCTGACAGCTCAATCGCAAGCCCGACTCGACGTGTGACGCATATTCAAGCATTTCCGTTTCAGCGTCCGACTGCGACTCCAATTGCTTGAGCGACTGATCATCCACATAAACATGACAAGTAGCGCACGCCAAACACCCTCCGCATGCCGCAACCATCCCCTGCACATCATGTTTAACAGCAAGCTCCATGAGGTTTTCGCCAACACTTGCGGCGACCTCAATGACATCGCCTGACGGGGTTATAAATTTTATTCCAACCATTAGCCTCACCTTTAAACTTGACGGGGGCCTTGCTCATATTCATATATCTATGTCAATAAGGTTTAAGGGTGGCCACCAAATGGCACCACGGACTTCACTGCGGTCTGGGAGGCCACCCGATGAAAAAGTATGACTACATTATTGTCGGAGCAGGTGCAGCTGGTTGCGTCCTTGCAAATCGATTATCCGCAAATCCTCAAATCGAAGTGGCACTACTTGAGGCAGGCCCGAAAGATAACCACCCTTTCATTCACATGCCAAAGGGTCTCGCCAAAATCATGGCTGACCCAAAATACCTATGGGTTTATGAAAGCAAACCAGAAGACGCCAATGCCCACACCCCCGAACCATGGGTGAGAGGCCGTGTCCTCGGCGGATCAAGCTCAGTCAACGGTATGATGTATGTACGAGGACAGCCTTCAGACTTCGATGGCTTAGCTGAGCTTTCAAGCGATGATTGGAGTTGGACTCACATTGGGCGTGCTTATCGGGAGCTAGAATCTCACGAACTTGGCGAAGCTGAAACTCGTGGGAAATCTGGGCCAATGAAAATCACCATGCCGAACGTGAGAGACAAACTTAGCAACGCGATGCTGAAAACCGGCACCAATCTTGGCTGGGCGTTCAAAAATGATGTCAACGAACCGGATGACATTGAAGGTATTGGCTATGCTCCCCGAACAATTTACAAGGGCAAACGACAGAGCTCTGCAAAAGCCTTTCTTGACCCAGTCATCGAACGACCAAATTTAACTGTCATTACGGAAGCAACCGTGCATCGCGTCATATTTGACGAGAAACGCGCTATAGGAGTGGAGGTGGATATTGCAGGTCAAATGCAACAACTGCCGACCTCCGGAGAGATAATTCTCGCCGGCGGCGCCCTCGCCTCCCCCGGCATACTTGAGCGCTCTGGAATAGGTGATCCAGATCGCCTATCTAACCTCGGCATCGAGTTGGTTCACGCAAACCCAGCTGTTGGTGAAAACTTACTTGAACATCGCGGCCTCATTGTTCAATGGAAACTGAACCGGGATTTGTCACAAAACAAAGAATTCTCAGGATGGAGATTATTAAAGTCTACATTGGAGTATCTTTTCCGAAAAACCGGACCAATGTCGTCAGCAGCTTATGAACTCGGCGCATGGTTCAAAACCAGCCCAGGCAAAAATCGGCCTGACGCACAATTTTTGCTAGCGCCATTCAGCTTCGACTTTGAGAAGAATAGACAAGATGTCGAGCGCTTTCCCGGCATGCATCTCGTCACATATCCACTGCGACCAACATCCAGAGGACATGTGCACATTACCTCGCTCGACCCAAATTCGCCGGCTGATCTTGTGACAAATTATCGTGACACGGAATCTGATCGCAACGCCATGATCGGAGCCGTTCGCATGGCGCGGAAGTTCGCCGCGCAACAACCTATCAACGACTATATCGAATGCGAAACAATGCCGGGCCCGGGCTTTGATACCGATGACAAAATTCTGGACGCTTACGATAAATTCGGCACATGCGGGTATCATGCAGTTGGAAGCTGCCGTATGGGCAAAGATGACGCATCCGTTGTTGACCCACAACTGCGCGTGCGCGGCGTGAAAGGGTTACGCATAATGGACACGTCAATTATGCCAGCGATACCATCTGGCAACACAAACGGACCGACGATGGCAATGGCCTGGAGAGCCGCGGAAATAATACTGGAAGCTCAAAAAGCACCCGCCTAGGGCGGCGAATATAATCCTCCTCAGCGCACGCGTTCCAATTTTTTGGCCGCATCAATATATTTTTCTCGAAGCGGAGGTTTCGAAAGCTTACCGGTCGCAGTGCGCGGCATCGGCTCTCGCTCGACCGCTACATATCTGGGGACCTTATAATCCGCCAGATGCTCATTGCAGTGCTCAATGAGCGCCGGTACGTCGACGTCCCCTGTCGCAAAAACGACAGCAAGCGGAGTTTCACCAAATTTTTCATCTTTAGCTGCAATCACCAAACACTCTTCAATCGGCTGATCACTACTCAACACCGCACGCTCCACTTCTGCCGCAGAGATATTGAGACCGCCAGAGATAATGAGGTCCTTCATTCGATCAACAAAGGTCAGAAGCCCATCCTCATCTACCATACCCAGATCCCCAGAATACAGCCAACCGTCTTTGATCGCCTTGGCAGTTTCCTCTGGATTGTTCCAGTACTCAACCATGTTTCCTGGGCCACGCAACACAATCTGGCCTACCGTATTCGGAGCGACGCGATTACCTGCTTCGTCGACGATAGCGATTTCATTAAAAAGCCCGCCCATTCCACATTTTTGAGGCTGCACCTTAGCAATATGCTCGGGCATAATCGTGCCGTTGCCGCCGCACTCTGTCTGCCCATAAATTTGGCGCACAACGATCCCCTTGCGCATCCATGTGTCTTGCAACTCTTTCGTCACAGGCGCCCCGCCGCACGTCGCCATGGTTATGCTGGATAAATCAGCGTCCGCAAATTCCGGCAATTTTGAAACAGCTTCGAAGAAAACCGGCACGGCACCAAACCCGTTGATCCGCTTTTCAACGAGCGTTTTAAGAAATGACTTCGGCTCAAAAACGCTTAAGAAATGCAACGTACAGCCCAGCAACGTATAGTGTGTCAGCTGAACGAAACCAGCAGATGTACTCAGAGGCGCAGGCACGATTACGCGAGACCCCTTTCCCAGGCTTTGCTCTTCCATCGCATGCGTAGCGGCATAACCGGTCATCGTACGGTGCGAAAACACAACCCCTTTGGGTTTGGCAGTCGAACCGCTAGTAGAGATTATCACAACCCGATCATCAGGCTTAGGTTCATGAGAAACTACTGCCGGCGTCCCTGCTCGCAGCTTCAAGATGGTCGAAATTGTCAACGCAGTCACTTCGAGTGCTGAAAACTTCTCCAGTCTTTCATCATCTGCAAAAACCAAGCTAATGCCGGTTTCGATAGCGATTTCGCTCAATTCATGGGCTGTGTATCGCATATTCAAAGGCACCACGATCCCACCGGCACGCATAATTCCCAGTATCAAGACGCAATAATGTAAAGAGTTCGCCGCGCAAACACCTATGCGCGCGCCAGGCGTTACTCCACGCATAATGAGATCAGCTGCAATGCGCTCTGACCAGTCATGATACTCACGATAGGTAGTTTTATCTTCGCCGAAATCCAGAGCGACTGCATCAGGCATAACGCGCGACCACCAGTGAATGGCGCTATTTATCGTCTGCATCCACACCTCCCATATCTATTTGCCACTGTTGCGCGGCTATTTATTGCTGTTAGTTTAAATCAAAAAAATTGGTGCGAGCAATCACCTTTACAGCAAATCGCTCGCACCAGTCGCGGAGATCACGTTAGAGTTGACTCTCTAATAGCTCATAAAATGTCAGGATCGTTTCTTCCAAACCGCTATACACTACAGTATCTAGCGCCCCACTACTTAGCCCCGCTTGAGACATCTCAGCCGCCCAAAAATCCTCGCCGCCGAAAACGTCTTGGATAAGCTCGTAAGATTTCGCATACAATGCCTCACCTTTGTCCGTCTTCGGTAGATCGGGCACGAGCATAAAATATTCCACCGTAGTCTCCCCTGGCGCGCGCGGCATTAAGATCATCACACTAATATAGTACGGACTGGTGACGATCACACAGTTCGGAAATACCTGATACGCATGCGTCACTGTCTTGTGAATATTTTCATCTGGTTCTTCCAGCGCATCAGGAGTGAAATTCATCTTGCCTGAAATTTGCCTGATACAAAGCCCGAAGACATCTGTGACGTTGGGAACATCTGCGAACAATTGACCGATGGATTTCGCATGCAATCTTTGAACATGATAACCTTCCAGAAATGGCTCTAACACCACCTTCCAGTTCGCCTTCAACTCAAATGTGCGACGTCCATAAACGCGGGCATTCGGAATACCCATTGCAGAAAAATCTAAATCAATTTGCTCGTGTAAACTACTCCAGTCCGCCTCAGCCGTCTTGTCGAGTATGGCCCAAACGATACCACCATGCTCACAGCTCGGTAGCTCTGCTAAGTTACGTGTATGTTTTTCCAAGTCCTTAAAGGTTTCCTGCCGCGCCGCTGCAACCAATTTACCATCGAGCGCAAAAGTCCACGCATGATAGGGGCAGGTCATCTTATTCTGCTTATGAACCTCACAACCCTCAACAAGCTTTGCGCCTTTATGCTGGCAGGCATTCAGAAAAACATGAATATCACCAGCCTTGGTACGCGTGACCAGCAATGGCACACCATAGCCATCATGCGCGATGACGCTGCCAGGCTCCAGCAAAGACGCCACAGTGATTGGAACCGGCATTTTTTTGAAAATATTCTTCTGCTCAAGATCAAATCGATCTTGACCTGTAAATATCTCGACCGGCCTTTGCGCATCAATTTCAGGAACCCGTGCCTGATCGTGAGGAAGAATTTTGCGGATCGCCTCGATCTGGCTCTCGCTCAATGTTTCTAACGTAGGCTTCAAAGGATTCCGCGCAATCGTGCCCGCTGTATCGCCCATCTTCAACTCCCGAAAAGTTCATCGATCAAAATATCTATTCATATTAGGTTTAAATGCTCAACACCAAATGTCAACGCTGACACCCCCCCTCACCTCACGGAATATCCAAACCCGAGCAGCGCTTTAGACAGGATATTACGTTGGATTTCATTTGAACCCGCATAAATGGATCCAGCTCGCTCATTCAGATAACTGGGCGCAAAAGTAACGAATGACTCAGAGCCAATTACGTGGTCGTGGAACCCATGCCACCCCATAACCGCCCCACCCGGCCGCGTGTGATTGGGCTGGAACGGAAGCGCATACAGACCAGCAAGCTCAAGCGCCAGTTCCGTTACCCGCTGACAAAGCTCCGTACCGCGCACCTTCATCATCGATGCCTTTAAACCAGGTGCGCCCCCTGCACTCATTTCAGTCATCATCAACAATTCTGCTGACTCTAGTGCCATAGCATCCATTTCTGTGAGTGATATCTGCGCTGATAGAGCCGGCTGTAAGCAATCATTTTCCAAGGCGACCTGTCTCAGAGCGCGAAGTCGCCTCAGAATGCGCGGACCATAGCTCGAGCCTCCTCGCTCAAACTCCAATAAGTATTTGGCAACGGTCCATCCATCATTCGTTTGCCCAACAATATTCGCCTTCGGTACGATCACATTGTCGAGGAACACAGTGTTCTGAATGTGCTCTCCCGACAGCATAATTATAGGATCAACTTTTACGCCGGAACTATTCATGTCCAACAGGACGAATGTGATACCCGTTTGCGGCTTACCTGCAGCACTGGTCCGCACGAGACAAAACATTTTGTTGGCTTCATGGGCGTGGGTCGTCCAAATTTTCGTCCCGCTACATATTAAATCTTCACCGTCCTCAATGGCAGACATAGACAGTGCAGCTAAGTCCGACCCTGCTTGTGGCTCTGAATACCCCTGACACCAAAAGTCTTCCCCGGAAAGAATGCGTGGAAGAAAATATGCCTTCTGCTCAGCAGTACCATAGCCAATCAGCGCCGGCCCGCACATACCTATTCCCATTGGCGAAAGAGGCGGCGCCCCTGCTTTCGCCAATTCAACATCAAATATATAACGTTGTGCGACCGACCAATCGCATCCACCATATTCGACCGGCCAAGAGGGCGCTGCCCACCCCCGCCCATTTAGAATACTCTGCCAATGAAGCGCAGTTTCTTTATCCGCATACACCGATGTCATCCGGGATGTATGGAAGCGCAGCGCGTCCGTTAGATTGTCAGAAAGAAAATCGAGAACCTCCTCCCGAAAAACCTCCTCCTCAGAACTAAATGAAAGCTTCATAGCACCCGCTTATCTAACAATATTAGTTATTGAGTATCCGCCTCATCTTTTCTATGCAAGGGAAAAGAAAGGACACCGCACAATGACCAAGCCACCAATTCTTGATGGGGTACGCGTCATCGACATGACCAGCGTTGTATTCGGCCCCTACGCGGCGCAATCTCTCGCAGACTTGGGCGCTGATGTTATTAAAGTGGAAGCACCCGCAGGCGATCAATTTCGCTACTCCGCCAAACCCGCCAAGACACGCGGCATGTCACCTGGCTTTATGGCCTTGAACTCGAACAAGCGCTCCATCGCGCTTGATTTAAAGAATGATGACGACAAATCAACCATGAGAGATCTCTTAAAGACTGCCGACATTTTCATTCATAATGTTCGCCTCAAGGCGATTGAGAAATTGGGGTTTGCGCCTGACCAAATTCGCGCGATCAACCCAGACATCATCTACATTCACTGCGTCGGCTTCGGCTCAGACGGCCCATATGATGGCTTGCAAGCTTATGATGACGTCATCCAAGCGACGTCAGGCGTCGCAACATTGTCAGGACGCGTAGATGGAACAGGCCAGGCACGATACATCCCCTCACTCATCGCCGATAAAGTGGCGGGAATGCATGGCGCACAGGCCGCTCTAGCCGCTTATATACACAAGCTAAAAACCGGAGAGGGCCAATTTGTTGAAGTGCCAATGTTCGAGGCATTCACCAAGTTCATGATGCTAGAACATTTGGGCGGACTAACGTTTAATCCGCCCAATGGGAGCGCTTGCTATTATCGGCAAATCGACCCGGATCGACAGCCATTTCCCACACGGGATGGATTCATTAGTATTGTGCCGTACACGCCAGCGAGTTGGCCTATAGTATTTGAAGTTATCGAAGATTCCGATTTCCTCAACCAACCAGGACTGCAAACCATCAAGGAGCAGTTTTTCAATCAGCACAAACTCTACCAAAGACTATCGGAACTCACCCCAACCAGAACCTCCGCAGAATGGTGTCAGCGATTCGAGGCAGCTCGCATACCCTGCATGCCGGTCAGAGATGTCGCAGACATTCTTGATGATCCTCACTTGGCAGACACCGGCTTCTTCATTCAACATGATCACCCAAGCGAAGGAAGCTGGAACGCCATGGCTCATCCTACCAAATATAGCGGGTTCGATATCGCAACACATCGACCACCCCCAACAATCGGAGAACATTCCGACGAAATCCGCGCGGAACTTTCTCAGCTCAAGACAAGGAAAACAGAACAATGACAAAAACAGGACACTGCCTTTGCGGAAAGGTCTCCTACGCACTCGGTACAGACAAAGCCATAGCAGCGATTTGCCATTGTAAAAACTGCCAACGTCAAGCCGGAAGCGCCTTTTCGATTGTCGTCTTGGCACAGACAGATCAGATTGAAATTTCAGGTGAAGTGAAAACCTATCATGACACAGCCGATAGCGGCGCCAAATTAGAGCGTCAATTTTGCCCGAATTGCGGGTCCGCCCTCTTCTCCCGGCAAAAGGATTCGCCCTCCTCAATCATTATAAAGGCAGGAACTTTAGACGACACAAGTTGGCTAAACCCCGCCGTTCATGTTTGGTGCAACAGTGCGCAACCTTGGTTCACTTTTCCTGAAGGCGGAATCAAATTTCCTGAGAATGCTCCGAGCAGCTAGCGCATAAAAAAATCCCGGAACCTCTCGTCTGAAGTTCCGGGAAGATATGGCATTCTAAATGTCGAGTTAGAACTTTGTCGAAACCTCGAAGAATACTTCCATCGGATTTTGAACAATCGCCGATAGATCAGAGACAACTCCCACAGTTGTGCCGGTGCCAACACCGCCTGTGAACGGAATATCATTGGCACTCGTCGCCACCAACTCGTCTGTCAAATTGCGACCAATAAGAGCAAACCGCCAGCGGTCTTCTGAATCTGTGAGAGCGATCGTAGCGTCAAATTTTGTAAACGCCTCTTGCTCTGCATCAGGACGTAATGTGTCGGTAAAGTTATACTCACTTGAGTAAGACACATCCCCTCCAATCGATAAATCCCAACCGGCTGAAACGGGGAACTCATATGTCGCCCCCACTCTTCCCGCGAGCTCAGGCGCCTTTGGAGGTGTTCGACCATCATAATTTTGCGAGGTAAATGCGCCGGCGACAAGCACTTCGTCACAACCCTCAGCGATTGTTTGCCCGGCATAACACTGACCGATATAGTCGCTATACTCAGCATCGTTGTAAGCCACGGCTCCGCGAATTGTTAAACCATCGACACTTCTCGGCAGCCAACTAAAATCAAACTCCATACCCAGCGTTGACAACTCACCCGCATTATCGACAACCTGCCCGACCGTGATTGGATCAAACCGCTGAACCTGCAAATCTTCATATACATAGTCATAAACGGTTGCATTTAATGCAAGCTGACCATCAAACAAGATGGAGCGCACACCGGCCTCCCACCCCTTGGCTGTCTCGCTATCAAACTCGCCCGCAGCCTGAGTGGCAGCGGCCGTAAGGGTTTGCGAGATATTGAATCCACCGGACTTAAAGCCCTCCTTATACGCAGCGTAATAGGATACATTGCTAGAAGGTTGATAACGGACAGTAACTTGTGGCGAAACATTTTCGTCGGTAAAGGCATCATCAATCCGAATACCGCCTGGGAACACAGCACCAAATGCGATGTTCGCCGGGAGTGACTCTTGATACGAATTGCGCTCTTCGCGGCTCCACCGAGCACCCGCTGCAAGCTCCCATTGATCCGTTACATTCCACGTACCTTCTGCGAACAAAGATGTGGTTTCACCTTCAAATCCATTGTCACGTTTGAATGTCACAAATGTTCCAGTCGCCGCATCAAACGGCACCGGGAAGATATACGCATCAGTATTGAAAACGAAATCAGAGTCTGAATAGAACGCACCGAACAAGAAATTCACATCGCCATCAAATTTAGTCTGAAAACGAAATTCCTGTGAAAGTTGTTCATATTCCGCCAGCTGCGAAAACGATGCCGGATAGGCCTCACCGGCAACATTGTTCAGATCGGTTTGTACAAAGTCATAGTATGACGTGATTGATGTGATATCCAATCGATCAAACAAAACTTCAGTGGTTAGAATCGCAGTGTTGCTCTCCAAATCTGAGTAAGTCTGCCCGTCACGGGCAAAACGCCAATCAGCCTGCGCAACCTCTCCTGGTAGCGAAGACACATCTGTTCGACCGTTTATCGAACAATCAGCATTTGGACTCGCGGGAATTCCATTCGCCGCCTGCGGCGCAGTGCGACCTCCACCACAAACACGCTCCAGATAGTCAGTTGCACCGCCATCTTCGTTTTGCGTGGTTCCCAGCTTGAGTTGAACATTAAAGATGTCCGTCGGTTCGAAGTCCAACGTCAAACGCGCGGCAAGCGTCTCCGCACCGCCTCGTTTGCCTTGATTGTTCCGGTCAAAGGTTAGCGGAGATGGATAAGTATCTGCGGCCGTGTTCTCAAACGCCCCCTCTGCATCCCGGTATCGGACCGCCAAACGTGCACCAAGCGTATCGCTCAGAGGTCCTGAAACATATCCATCCGCATAGAAATCTTCACCCTCAAACCCATAGCCAGCCTTACCGCCAGCCTCAAACGTATCAGTTGGCGCCTTCGTGATGACGCTAATCAGACCACCTGTCGTATTCTTACCATAGAACAAAGCCTGCGGCCCTTTGAGTACCTCAATGCGCTCTACATCAAACTGACTAAACAGGATCTCCCGTCCCCGCGACATCGGTAATCCATCAAGATTGAAAGAAACCGATTGATCAAAACCGGCTGACAAAGACGTAGAGCCCACACCTCGCAAGAACACGCTCGCCGACGACCCCGAGGACGCACGACCCACGACCATAGAGGGGACTTGCGTCGCAAGATCGGTCACATCTGAAATATTATATTCAGCCATCGCCTCACCACTAAAAGCAGTAATCGCAACTGGCGCATCCTGTAGTCGCTCATCACGCCGACGCGCGGAAACAGTCACCACACCCAAGCGCCGCAATCGCGCCTCATCTTCGTCTGAGGCCGTCACTTCAGATACCGCTGGAACCCCATCCCCCTCGACATCCTGCCCCTGCGCTACGGCTGGTGTCGCCATCAAACCAAAGGCAACTGTGCCTAGCAACATGGCGCGCAGACCCGCCGCATACACCTCCAGCTTCGGAGCATCATCGACGGTCTTTTGTGATTCAAATTTCATTTTGTCCTCCCGAGTTTTTACGGCGCACGCGTTTTATCTAACGCCATAAGATAAAATACCTATACCTTTGACCATTAGTCTCGTCAATCGCGAGAATTATAGGCGCCATATTCCCTATAATTACAGCGTTCATCGAGTGAATCCCCCCGCGAAGGGCCATTCAACTTATGAGGTTAGATTATTGCGTATTCGTCACACTCGACACCTTCGAGGCAGCCCATTGTTAAAACTCACGGCTCTTAAATGAGAGGCACAAATTATGCCTTGACTCTTCTTCATGAGAGAGAACAAAATAGGAACATTATGGAAATTACAAGCCCCTCATCAGCCGCTCTTCCGAGCACTTACACTCTAAGTAGCCCCAAAAATCATGGGGCTATTACGCTTGGCCGCAACATCAGCCTAGCTAAGGGGCGTGTGCATGAAATTCAGGGTGATAGCGCCGAAAGCCTGGCCCTAACCATTGCCAACGATGTGTCCGGCCCGATTATTTGGTGCGGTATGGGCCGCCAGCTTGGCGCCCTATGCCCATGGGCTATTCAGCCATTCATTGATCCTGCGCGACTTTTGTTGATCGAGGGCGTCTCACGCGCGGAAGTGCTTTGGGCCGGCGAGCAAGCCTTGCACATAGGCGGAGCTGCTTGCGTGATTATAGAATTGTCACTTGGGCCAAACCTCACTGAGAGCCGCCGTTTGCAACTTGCCTGCGAAGAAAATGGGGCGATCGGAATTCTATTGATCAATGGACGCACGCAAAGCTCCGCCGCTGAAACGCGTTGGCAATGCGATGCATTACCGGATGCGCCGTTAACCTGGAAGTGGCGCTGCCTCAAAAACCGCAAAGGTGACCTACGAACATGGCGGGCAGAATGGCAGAGGAAGATAAATGGCTCGTATACTGTCCATTTGGCTACCGCAGTTACCACTTGATCGACTTATCAGACGCAATGACCCCCGTATTGGTGGCCCATTTGCGGTGGTGCGGGAAATCAAAAATGCAGCGCGGCTCTCACACCTGAATAGCCAAGCCCTCAAAGCAGGGCTGGCACCTGGTATGTCCATCCCCGACGCGCGCGCGATTTGCCCCGACCTTTTGACTGATCCTGAAGATCCACTAAGAGACGCCGCATTGCTGCGCGCCTTGTGGCGATGGGCCGATATATTATCGCCGCGCATCGCTCTTGATGCACCGGATGGGTTACTGCTCGATATTAAAGGCTGCGCACATTTATTTGGCGGCGAACAAAATATGGCGAACCACGCCCTAGGGCGTCTCGCTGATATGCAGATTTCTGCGCGCATTGGCATTGCAGACACAAAAGGTGGCGCACGGGCCTTAGCACGCTACGGTGATAAAGAAATTTGCGCAGCGCCGCCCGGACAAATGCACGACGCACTTAAACACCTCCCCATTGCCGCCCTTGATCTTGAAGCCAGCATTGTGGCTGAGCTTGCAATTTCGGGACTTAAAACCATCGGCCAACTTTATGAGATACGCAGCGGGGAACTCGCCCGGCGATTTGGCCTCGCATTGACGCAGGCACTGGACACCTCGACGGGCCATGCGCCTGACCCTATTACGCCGGCGGCAGCCGATCCAGTTTATGCCGCGCGAATGAGTTTGCCAGATCCGATCGGATATCTCTCTGATATTGAGGGCGTGCTTGAGCGGTTGGCGACCTCTATATGCGAACGCTTGCAGCGCGAACAAAAGGGCGCAAGACGCTTCAGACTGATTGTCAGATGCGTTGATACAGGCGATCACACGCTAAGTGTTGGTTTCGCAAAACCTTGCTTCGAAGTCGGCCCGATTTTGCAGCAGTTTGCGCGGCCACTGAGCGCGCTAAAAATGGAGTTCGGCGCCGATTGGTTTAGGCTGTTGGCGGAAATCACCGAGCCTGTCCGCATACGTCAGAGCCAGTTTGGCGAAACACGCGAAACAGAAGAGCAATTAGCTCGCACCATGGCCACACTTGGCAATCGCATAGGCTTTGACCACATACGCCGCTTTGCTCCATATGATAGCCACTTACCAGAACATGCTTTTTTGCAAACCCTGGCACACGGCCCCGAACAACCAGAGAGGTGGCAAGCTGCGGCACGCGCCCGCCCTATTCGTCTTTATCAGCCCCCCGAGTATTTACGCATACTCGAGCCAGGTCGCCCACCAAAGAAGTTTGAATGGCGCGGGGCATCATATGACAATAAACGATCACAAGGCCCAGAAAGATTGACCTCCGAATGGTGGCGTGCGCGCCCAGAACATGTACGCGATTATTGGCAGATGCAAACTACAAGTGGTCTACGCCTTTGGCTCCTCACCTTCCCCGGCAAATCTCCCCCTGAGTGGTTTGTCGCAGGTCGGTTCGCCTGAGGGCACCAAATGCGTTACGCTGAACTTTTCACCATAAGCAACTTCACTTTCCTGACAGGCGCATCCCACGCCGAAGAACTGGTTATGCGCGCACACCAACTTGGACTTGGTGCAATATCAATAACTGATACAAATACATTTGGTGGCATTGTCCGCGGACATGGCGCAGCCAAGGAAATTGGAATGCGCTATATTGTTGGTGTGCGCCTTGTTCTGAGGGATGGCGCTGAAATTCTAGCCTACCCAAAAACGCGACAAGGCTTTGGCAATCTCTCGCGCCTACTCACCATCGGTAAGCGTCGCGCAATTAAGGGCACATGTAAAATCACCCTGGATGATGTTCTTGAATGGGGCAACGACTGCGTGCTAATTGGTCTCTACGCATCTGACCACACAACGATGATGGCGCGCCTCTATGAGACTTTCGGCACAGATGTTTATATCGGTCTCGCCCCCCAATATGACGGCAGAGATGAAACTCGGTTCGACATACAAAGCGCAGTGGCAGAACGTATCGGCTTAGAATGCGTGGCTCTCGGTAATGTGTTGATGCATAAAGCGGGGCGCATTCGGATTGCCGATATCCTTTCTTGCCTCCGCGAAAAGAAAACCATCGACACACTTGGCTTTCATGCACAGCTCAATGGCGAACGCCGTCTTAAATCTGAGTTTGAGTTGCGGCGCTTGTTCAGAGCACACCCAAAAGCCTGCACAAATACACAGATCATTGCGGACAAATGTACATTCTCGCTTGATGAATTAAAATACGAATACCCCGATGAAGTGATGGACGGGATGCAACCCAATGCACGGCTTCGCAAGCTCACCGAAGAAGGGTTGACCCGCCGCTATCCAGATGGCGTTCCCCTCAAAGTGCGAGCGATGATCGAAAAAGAACTGACGCTCATCAGCGAGCTAAATTACGCACCATACTTTCTGACGGTACATGACATCGTGGCCTTTGCGCGCTCCAAGAGCATTCTCTGTCAGGGACGCGGAAGCGCCGCCAATTCGGTTGTCTGCTACGCACTTGGCATTACCGAAGCCTCCCCTGAGATGATTACGATGGTGTTTGAACGGTTTATTTCAGAGGCGCGCAATGAACCGCCAGACATCGACGTCGACTTTGAACATGAGCGACGCGAAGAAGTTATTCAACACATTTACAAAAAATACGGGCGTCATCGGGCGGGCCTGTGCTCAACCGTTGTACACTTCAGATCCCGCCGCGCTATCCGTGAAGTCGGCAAGGCGATGGGCCTCTCCGAAGATGCCGTATCCGCCCTATCAAGTCAGGTTTGGGGTATATCCAACAGTGGCCTCGGGGCAGAGCGCGCCAAAGCCGCGGGGCTCAATATCAAAGACCCGCGCCTCGCTATGACCTTAGAGCTAACCAAGGAATTGATTGGCTTCCCACGTCATCTCTCGCAGCATGTTGGCGGCTTTGTCATCACGCGCGGACGCCTTGATGAACTATGCCCTATTGAAAATGCCGCCATGGAGGATCGCACAGTCATTGAGTGGGACAAGGATGATGTAGATACGCTCGGCATGCTGAAAATTGATGTATTGAGCCTTGGAATGCTCTCTTGTCTACGGCGTAGCTTTGATTTGCTCGCTACTTGGAAGGGTGAGCGATACACGTTGGCAACGTTACCGCAGGAAGACAGCGCAACCTATGACATGCTGTGCAAGGCCGATACTATTGGCGTGTTTCAAGTTGAGTCGCGCGCGCAAATGAACTTCCTACCACGTATGCGGCCCCGCACCTTTCAGGATTTGATTGCCGAAGTCGCCATTATTCGTCCCGGCCCCATTCAGGGAAATATGGTGCATCCCTATATTCGCAGGCGACGCGGCGAAGAACCCGTCGTCTTTCCTTCTGAAGAACTGCGCGAGGTATTAGAACGCACTTACGGCGTGCCACTATTTCAAGAACAGGCCATGCAAATTGCTGTCGTCGCAGCCGGCTTTACACCCTCAGAGGCAGACGCACTGCGTCGTGCACTGAACGGTTTCCGCAGACAGGGCGCAGTAGAAGACTTCAAAGAGCGCTTCATAAAGGGCTGTCTTGAACGCGGCTATAAATCAGACTTTGCGGAGAATTGCTTCAAACAACTTGAAGGATTTTCATCCTATGGGTTTCCTGAAAGCCATGCAGCGAGTTTTGCATTACTGGTTTATGCCTCATCTTGGATAAAGTGCCATCACCCAGAAGTGTTCTGCTGCGCACTGCTGAACTCTCAGCCTATGGGGTTCTATGCACCCGCACAAATTGTCCGAGATGCCGTGCAGCATGGCGTGACCGTTCTGCCGGTCTGCGCAGAAAAATCCTATTGGGACAATGTGATGGAGTATGACGCCGATGGCTCACTTGCCGTTCGGCTCGGCTTTCGCCAGATCAAGGGCCTCAAAGAAGACGATGGTCATTGGCTTGCCTCTGCGCGTGGTAATGGCTATCGCTCGATTGACGCCATCTGGCGGCGCGCGGGACTTGCTCGTTCTGCCTTGATGAAACTTGCAGGCGCAGACGCTTTCTCAAATTACGGGTTATCTCGTCGTAACGCGATTTGGGAGGTTAAAGGTTTGGGTGGGGATAAACCGTTACCGCTCTTTGCAGCCGAGGGCGAAGGCTTGCCAAATATTCCGGCCTTACTACCAACATTATCAAAATCAGAGGAAGTTTTTGAAGACTATGTTTCAATGCGGCTCACTCTGCGGGAACACCCTGTAAACCTCCTGAAATCCCATATGCCGCCATTTCTTGGTTCAAAGTGTTTGCGCCATACTCCAGATGGCGAATGGATCAGCGTGGCTGGCTTGGTGATCACACGCCAACGCCCCGGCACGGCCAGCGGCGTTATCTTTCTGACCCTCGAAGATGAACAAGCCGTCTCAAATATCGTGATCTGGCCGAAGACATTCAAGAAGTTTCGTAAGTCTGTGATGGCGGGCCGCTTGCTTTATATACGTGGACGTTTGCAACGCGAAGGGCAAGTCACACATGTGATCGCCATCCACATCAATGACTATTCGCACCTGCTGGACACACTCGGTTATGCCGCAACGAATGGTGACAGTATCGACCCGAGCCATGACAATGCGGATGAAGTCAAACGCCCCTTACCAGAACGTATTGGCGGCCCCGGTTCAAACTCTCGCCCGGTT
>JBOEGK010000016.1:0-169461 GCA_050633385.1 Hyphomonas sp. | reverse complement strand
ACCGGGATGGCATAGACTCTTGAGGCAATGAAATCCTCATCGGCGAGCGATGGAAGGGTAATCGGGGTCACGACATCATTCGCTCCGACCAGAATGCTGGCATCATCACAGTGCGCGCAGTCAGCATCGTGATTATGGTCGCCTGAGTGGTCATGATCCTTGTGTTGGTCATGTTCGGTGTCAAATTGATGATGGGAAGGCGGAGCAGCATGCGTCAAATCAGAGCCGATTTCACCATGCTCCTCTACGTGCGCAGTCCCTTCTGTGAGGACACCGGCTTCCGCATGGGCACAGACGCAAACAATCTGCATAACGCCAAACAATATGGCGAGGGCAGATAATAAGACGGGTCTGGCAATCTGCAGAATCATAACTTGACCTGAACTCCTTGAACAACCAATTATACCCCTTAGGGGTATTCGTCAATGCAACAATCAACCAAGACTATCAACCGACTTCGCCGACTGGACGGCCAGCTTCGCGGCATCATAAAGATGCTCGAAGAAGACCGTTACTGCATCGATGTTCTTCACCAGATGCAGGCCGTTAAATCAGCTCTCGCCCGTGCTGAAAGCGAAATTCTGAAAGATCACGCCAACAGCTGTGTGGCAGAAGCGATTGAATCCGGCGACGCTGAAGCGCAGCGCGAAAAGGTTTCAGAATTGATTGATCTATTTGACCGCTTAAAGCGATGAACAACAATGAACAAACACGCCAGTCAGCGTCTGGTTCCCTGATCTATAAATTTTCGCCCCGAGTGTTTCTTTCAGCGATAGCGCTGGGTGTTGCTATCCCTGCACATCTTCTGCTGCCTGAAGAGATCAGCCGACTTACCATTGCGATTACGATTGCCATCATAGCTGGCGCTTATATCGGGTTTGGTGCAAATGATGGTCGCCCTTGGGTGTTTATGACTGAACTTGTGGTCGCGGCACTTTTCGGCGTTATGGCGCTGCTTGGCGTTCTGTGGTCACCCTTTATGTTTGTGGCTGCACTTTTCTTGCACGGCGTGTGGGATCTTATCCATCACAACGGCCTCTTCGGCGCGAGGGTGCCACGTTGGTATATTCCCTTTTGTGTCGTGATTGATTGGATCGCTGCAACCGCGCTATTCATCCTATTTGTGTTTTAGTTTCCATGCCGATTTCGCCATCAGACATTGCCGCAATAAACGTTCCTTCTACGTCTGCTACACAAGCGTCGGAAACCTACTTGTCTCAGAAGCATAATCTGCTTGGGCAGTTTGATTCGCTCGAACAGTTGGTTGTGGACGGCGAGGATAGTCTTACTCAAAGCACATATAACGGTCTAACATTCCACATGCGGCGTCTGCGGGCAGCCATTGCGGAAGCTTTATGGCAGCAAGAAATCTTTGTCAGTGTGACGATCATCGATGAATTTGTTTTTTATGAGGTTCAGAATAATCCGGGTCAGGTGCTTAACGCGATAATGACCTCGCTGGCACAGACAACCGTGCATCAGGCTGGTTTCGTTATATATCCACTGCACGGTTTCGGCCTGGAATTACCACCTCTACAAAGACAATCAGACACGTTATTGCCTTACGCAATTTTTAAGTCGCTGGGCATCGCAATTTCCGCGCAAAGCAATAGTTTTGAAACCGCCAGCGAGCGAGTGTCATTGCTTGCACGAAAGCTCGGCGTAAAAGGGAGAATTGATAAAAGCGACCTTCGCCATTACACAACTCCGTCGCGCTTGCGGTGGTTTACAAACAATCCATTGATGATGATCAGATTGACCTCTCACACGGGCGGAATGTTTGAAAATCAATTCATATACACCCTCAAGATTCGTATGGCATCGTCACTTGTTACCATGCTGACGGCGATTGCAAATGATAAGGGATATGCCGCTGTTCCACTGAACTCGTCTTCTCGTGTCAATAATTTCTCTACCCTGGATATTGATCACTATCTTATTGGGGAGGCTTTGCGACCTGGTCGTCAACCGCTTGAGTTGCGACGTGCACCCATGAATTTAGGAGCAAAAGAGCTTGCACGCCTTTCCGATTTGTCTGTGAATCTGAGCACTGAATTATTGTCTCGGTCTGATATGAAGAGAACGATAAGTCGTCTGTCAAAAGCGCTCGCGACAATTGAGTCGGGATATCGAAACTCTGTATTCATAAATGGCACTCTGACAGCGGAAGCGCGCTTATATGCGAGAATCGTTACAGCTCTAGATTGGTATCGCCAATCATTTGGGTCTCGTTCAACTGATGACGAAGCAATTGTGAACCTTGCGGTTGCTTTTGAAACTTTGCTCGCTGATGGATATGAGAGAGAACAAAATGAACGAATGAGGCGGCGGGTTAGGATTTGCTTGAAGGGACGGCCTGGCGTCCTCGACTATGCCGATGCCGTATACGCTGTTATGCGAGCCCGCGGCGCAATCGTTCACAACGGGACTACATTGCAGGTCACAGACATAAATAAAGCGAGGGCAGCTTTCGCGTTATGTGTTGAACATACCGCTACTGCATTACCCAACTTAGCGACTGGCGTTCCAAAGCCCATGGAAACACTGCTAAATGATCATCCCTGACAATCCATTCTTGAAATTCCGTCCCTGAAACACTGAATTCACCTAAATTATTGCCCGCTTTCTCATCTTACATGCGTGCAAACATCAACTAATTTCTGACTATGGGTCAGACATCATCAACGCCAGTGACCGAGGCGCGATTGCGCCGAGCTCTTCGCACAGTTGCGATTGCAATTGAGTGCCACGGCGATGTCTATTGGCCCATCTTTGAAGCCTTGAAAGCTGAGCTTGATGCGAAACGGTCTCGACGCGCCCAGCTCGCTGAATTCCGCAAAGGTCAGGACACGCAGCATGCTGTGCATAGCCAAGACAATGTCAGGCAAATTCGGCCTTAGCGCTGGACGGCTTCACAAGGCCCATTGGATAGGGATGGGCAATACGCAGTAACTGCTCCTGCCTAAATTCAAGTGAGCCTTTGCTGCCATAATCGGGGCGCGGGTTCTTATGACCCATCAGATAGCAGCGCATGCCAAAATCAATTCCAGCTTCCAGCATTCTGTCTTCAAAAGCGTGACGGAAAGAATAGATGACGTGATCTGTGCTCGGAAACAGGTCACGGTGACGGAAAGCCTTCATCAGATTGGCCGATACAAGTTCGCCGCGATCCCGGTAGTGCGGGAACCCTTCTGGCGCGTATCGCATCGCATCCAGCGCAACACCAACAAGCGGAATCTCCCGCTTTGACGTGACCGTTTTCAGCTCACGGTCAATCGCACGGATTTCAATATGGGGTATGTTGGAGTCGAGCCGGATTTGCTCCGGCATGAGATTGCAAATCTCGCTGATCCGCGCGCCTGTTTCGATGAGCACATAGATCATCAAGCGGAGATCGTCGTTAAGCTCGTCAAACATACCGGGCACCAAAATCTTGTCTCGCACCCATTCATCGGGGAATGGTGGCACTTTGGCTTCCTGATCGTCCTTGAAGAACATTTTGCGGAAAGGGTTCAATCGCTCTTCTGATCCGATATGCGTGAAATAGGCATCATAGAGGCTGCGCATGTTGCCAATGTGTCGGTTTGCTGTGTTTGGGCTTGCGGGTTTGGTATCCCCGTCGCCCGGAATCATCCGCTCAATCCACCAACTCCGATAGGCGAGCGCCATTTCACGGGTGATTTCGTTGAGCGGTACGTCACCGATGACATCAATGAAGTAATTCATCGAGGTGCGTTTGGTTTTTTCCCAGTTGCGTCGCTGTTTGGGCGATTTCTTCTTTTGCTCATCAAACGCGATTTCCGAAACGTACAGTTCGAAAGCATTCGTCACATCTGCAACAGGCTTTTCGGGTTTCTCTACACCGCCAAGTAAGGCTTCCGTATCCGCGCGCGGTGGGCGGCCCGAAGCACCGGTTTGGCGCTCCAACTCTTCGATCCGTTCCAAGAGCCTTTCGACCCGTTTGTCGGCCCGCGCTTCACGGGCAAGATCTTCCGCAGGCTTGTATTTGAACCCGTAAGCCATGGCACGGGCCTGGGCAGCCTCATAGCGATGTTGTTCGGCCTCCATCGTGGCGTCGCATACCCCGCCATTCTCAGCGGCCTCAATGGACAGAGCCAGCCAATAGGCATCATCGGCTTCGGCTAACGCATCGCGCCGCAGCCTCGCAATATCGATAGAAGAGGTACGAAGAGAGGAACGGATCATGCGCCGAGAATCGATGTGTTTGAACCGCTTGGGAACGTAGCGCTGATAATACCAGCGATCGCCGCGCGGCATCAAATAACGGTCTGGGCGGGTATCCACTGACATGCAGTTTTTTACCCCATTTTTTACGAATTTTCTATCCCATTTTTAGACTAACTGGGGTAAAAACAAAAGACTCGGTTAAAAAACCGAGTCTTTTCAATGTTTTAGAACTTTCATTTCGTGAGAAATGGCGCGAGTGACGGGGCTCGAACCCGCGACCTCCGGCGTGACAGGCCGGCACTCTAACCAGCTGAGCTACACCCGCGCATTTCCTAAACCGCTATGCGGCAAGCGGTCTCTCTAATGAAGCCTGCAGCCTCGGTCAAGCGGTGAAACGGTCTCAAATGCACAAATAATTTCTTTCAGCTGCCATTCATCGGGCACAATTCATACTACACTATGGAAACACGTTAGAATCGGAGACTCCAGTGAAGCGTTTTGCCCTGTTTTTTGGCGCTTTTATCATCATTGCGCTCATCGCCGTTTTCACAATTCCCTTTTTGATTCCCAAAGAGGTCTACAAGACGCAAATCGAAACTGCCGCCACAAAAGCGCTTCAGCGTGATGTGCAATTGGCGGGCGATGTGAGCCTCTCCGTATTTCCTCGAATCAGCGCTGGCGTACAGGGCGTCTCTGTGGCCAATGCAGAAGGATTTGACGCGCCCTATATGATCGAAGCGGGCGAGCTTCGGGGCTCAGTTAAATGGCTACCGCTCCTCTCACGCCGTGTGGAAATTCAAGAAATTGCTTTTATTGATGCGAAAGTCGATCTGCAAAAACTCTCCGATGGACGGGCCAATTGGGAGCTGGCTGCACCTGACGACAACGCATCATCCGGCGAAACCGGCAACGCAGGCGGGTTTGATGCCGGCATAGCCAGCGCCCGTCTTGAAAATGCCTATCTCCTCTTTCGTGATGCGCAAGCAGGCACGCGTTATGAACTCAACGAACTCGATCTTGAAGCGTCGCTGCAATCGCTCGACGAAGCGCTAAAAGCGGAAGGCGGGGGTCTGTTTCAGGGCGAGCGCTTCGATATCAGCCTCCTGCTCGATTCCCCCAACGCAGCGACAACGGGCAACCCAGCCGCACTCAACGCCAGCCTGAAGTCAGCACTGGGCGATGCCAGTTTTGACGGATCGCTCACTCTGGGAGACACCCCCGGTGCGGAAGGGCGCTTCACCGCGAGTTCCGATGCCCTAAGCGCCCTCATCGAATTCACGGGCCAGGAAGCGCCAGTCAATTTGGCGCCGTTGGGTCGCATCGCTGCGGAGGGTTCCATTTCAGGCCCCTTCAGCGCGCTCACCATCACATTGGATCAAGCGAGCCAGTCCTCTGAGTTGGCCAAAACAAACTACAAAGGCACAATCAAACTGGGTGAAACACCCACGCTCGACGGAACAATTCAGGCTGCCCTGCCCCAAACCGGAGCATTTCTCTCGCAACTCGGTCTCGACATTCCGGCGAGCGAGGCATTGGAAGACTTTCAACTCTCCAGCAACGTCGCCGGTGGCATTGATGCCCTGCGCCTGACAAATATGTCTGCAACCCACAAAGGCTCTCGTCTGAATGCCGGGTTTAACGGCGATGTTTCCCTCGCAGGTGATGGTGAAATTGTCGGCCAACTCACTGCCAATAGTAACGCGCTGCGTTCATTACTGGCTACAGCAGATGTAGAGCTCACACCCGGTGAAACGCTGCAAACTTTCTCAATCGACGGCACCATCAAAGGCGCCTTCAACAATATCACTATATCAGACCTCAAACTCGCTTTGGATGACGTTAAAGGCACAGGCACTCTGGGCGCTGACCTCACGGCAGAGGCTCCCCGCATTTTCGGTGATCTGGATATGGGTAATCTGGATCTCTCCCCATTCCTGGGTAAGCCAGCTGATGAGGCCTCCAAACCTGCAAGCAATACAGGATGGAGCAAAACGCCTCTGGACCTCACGGGCTTGTCGTCAGCGAACAGTGACATAAAGATCCGCACACAAACCCTCACGATTGGCAACGTTACGCTGACCAATGCCACCATTGATGCGACCTTGCAAAATGGTCAACTGATAGCAGAACTCCCTACATTCCAAGCCTTCGATGGCGAATGGGCGGGGACGATGAAAGTCGACACAACACAAGCCGCGCCCGCGCTGGATATCCGTATGGCGGGAGACCGCGTAAAGGTTTCAGACCTATTGGGCACTTTTTCTGGTTTTGATAAGCTAACCGGCACCGGTTCATTCACGGTCAGAGCAACCGCGCAGGGTGAATCAATCGATGCCATCATGAATGCGCTCGATGGTGAAGTGTCGACGCAGCTGAAAGACGGCGCCCTGAAAGGCCTCAATGTCGCCCAACTCATCCGTTCAGCGGACTCGTTGAAAGACGTTCTCACCGGTGGCGACCTTTCAGACATGAACTTTGGTAATGTATTGTCAGAAGCTGCCGAAACTGACTTCACCAATTTCAACACAACGCTGACGATCACAGACGGCGTGGCGAATGTAGATCTTCTCAAACTCCTCAACCCGGTGCTGGGCATTGATGGCAGTGGACAGATCAATCTTGGGAAACAGAAACTAGACCTCCGCCTCGCAACCAGCATCGATAAACAGGCTGTGGGCGACGGCAGCGTGATCCAACTCAATGGTATTCCCGTCCCCGTGCGTTTGTCAGGTGATTGGAGCAATCTCAAAGTCTCCCCTGATCTGGATGGCGTAAAGAGCGCACTGAAAGCGGAATTGGGAGGACAATTGCGCGATGAATTGTCTGACCGGCTGGGCAATCAATTGGGGGGCAACGCAGGCGGCATTCTCGGTGATGTCCTCGGCGTTCCCCGCAAGACTGAAACACCCACCGCTCCCCCTGCTGACACGCCCAGTGAAACAAATGCACCGGTTCCGCAGAGTGACGCAGAAACGGACACGAAAGCGCCTGACCGTGTCGACCCGCGCGATGCAATTGAAGATGCCGCAGAACAGGCGGCGAAAGATGCACTAGGCGGTCTGTTTGGGCGACGGAAAGCCGAACCAAAAAAAGAAGCGGAGACAGATGCCCCCGCTTCAAATTCTGAATAGTTGCTTGGCGTTTAAACCCGCCTGCTAACCTGTCTTCAGGTCATTGCCAGCAACCAATTTCGGTCCAGTGCTCACGGATGTTTCTACATTAGAAATCCGCTCCACATCATTCGTGGTCACTGGAGGCGCTGCTGCCACGTCGACAATGTGAGAGAGCTTCTCGAGGGGTTGTGCGCGGCTGATAAAGAAGCCTTGAAGCTCATCACAGCCATTGTCGCGCAAGAAGTCAGCCTGATAGCGCGTCTCAACACCTTCTGCGGTACAACGCATGCCCAGTGAGCGAGCAAGGTTCAAAGTAGCAATCGTAATCGCACGGCTGTCAGCGCGGTTTTCCAGATCGGTGACAAAGCTCTTATCGATTTTGATTTTGTCGAACGGGAAGCTGCGCAAATAACTCAATGAAGAGAAGCCTGTCCCGAAGTCATCAAGCGCAATCCGGCAACCAAGCTCTTTGAGCTGATGCAGACGCTTCAGTGTAAACTCCGTGTCAGACATCAACACGCTTTCAGTAATCTCCAGCTCAAGGCGGCTCGCATCAAAATTATTGGCTGCGATAGCATTGACGATTGTCGTCACAAGGCTAGCGGAGTGAATCTGTAGGGGTGAAATATTCACCGAAACTTTCACATGCTCAGGGAGACGGCTTGCCTCTTCCAAAGCGGCGCGAATAACCCAATCACCCATACGTGTAATCAAGCCATTGCCTTCAGCATGTTCAATAAACTCACCCGGGAATACGAGGCCACGTTTTGGGTGTTGCCAGCGCAACAACGTCTCTGCACCAACCATTTCATGCGTCGTGGCATCAACAAGAGGCTGAAAGAAAACACGCAATTCGTTTTGATCCAGCGCTTGGTTCAGATCGGCCTCAACCTGCAAACGCGCACGCGCAGTCTCTTCCAAATCAGCTGTAAAGCGACACCAATTGGCTTTGCCCAATTTCTTGGCTTGGTACAAGGCAAGGTCAGCATGTTTCAGGAGAACGCGGGCATCGGTTGTGAAATTGTCAAACATACGTACACCGATTGAACAGGTGCAATTGGCTGTTGATCCCCAAATGTCGTAAGGCTCGCTCAACCGAGCGCACAGCTCATCTAGATAAGGCTCAAGATCACCCTCTTCGCGCTCGACGATCATCGCAAACTCGTCACCACCCAGGCGAGCGACGTGATCGGCATCGTCACACATCACGCTTATACGTTCAGCAACTTGACGAAGTAGTTCATCACCGGCTGGATGTCCCAACGTATCGTTGACCCACTTGAAGTTATCAAGATCAAGCCAGATCAGCGCGCGCTCTCTACCCGTTTCCACTGGGCGACGTGCAGCCTTCTCCAAATGCTCTTGGTTGTTCATTCTGTTCGGCAGGCCAGTTAGACCATCGAAGTGAGCCATATAGGCGATACGATCTTCAATCTCTTTCGATTGAGTCACATCTGTCGCAACACCGCGGAAACCACGGAAGGATTCACCTTCAAAAATTGGCTTACCAGTGACAGACCACCACTGCATTTGTTCGCCATCAGTGACTTCAAGAACAAGATCGCGGAACCCCTGGCGACGCGACAACGAACTCTCGAGTACGTTAAGCGCTTCAGAAGCCTCAAACAGTGAGACGAAGTCAGCACCAATACGAAGAATTTTAGTCTGGTCACGCTCTTCTTCACCCGTCAAAATCAACGGGATGTCCTGCAAGAGACCTTTGGAATCGGTTTGCCACAACCAGTCAGACGTACTCTCCTCAAAGTCACGCAATAGCAGGCCAATAAGCTGAGACTGTTCCTGCACCGCAGCTTCATTTAGATGCTGTGACACAAACTGTCGGTGCGACCAGCGTACAGCAAGCATCAGGATACCGACATACATCAGCACCATAACAGAAACGAAGTGATACTCAGGATTCTGCTGGAACTGCATCGAAATCACGGTGCCGATCGCAACAGGCACGATGAATGAAAACGCAGCATCGGGCAAACGAGACAGCAAAAATGCACCGGCAAACATCATACCGGCCAGGATGATCCCCATGATCATCTGCCCTTGATTGTCCGTCACATTCATCACGATAATAGGTGCGATTGCCCAGACGAGGCCATTGATAGACGCACCTCTGGCATAGCGATCAACAGCGCGCTGAGAGCGGCGCTTGCGCACAAAAGCGCGTGATCGAATTTGCATAAGGAATGTCGCGCCGTTTACAAAAACAACTGAAAAGCCCCAGATGACCAGCATCTTGTCCGCGCTAGAGTCAGAGAAAGCCATAAGAATGATGGCACAGTTCACAAGGTTCGACAGAACCATAATGATCGCCATCTTCCCGACCATATCGAGCTGTTTTGCCCGCAGTGTCCCGGCGTGCTTCTCCGGAATCGGTACATCTTTCACCAAGTCTGCAAATGACCAGCTATTTTCTGCTTTTTTGCTCTTTGCGAACATACCCGCCTCACTCCTGTCCCGCAATCGGGAGCCCTTTGAGTGAATACATGTACCAAGTATAGGTGAATCTCTTGGTAGGCAGATCGATCAAATTTCATCTATCTCGCCAGTTTTGCACCCAAGAACTCGTAAAATTCATGCGCCAGAGCGGTCCAATTCCTGAATCGCTCGTCAACCGGTTGTGATTATTCGCGGGCGTGATTAACTTTACGAAGAATCTTCAAAGCCACATCCGGAACCTGCATGACCAGCCATTCTTCAGTCGTTGACCTCATCGGCAACACCCCACTTCTTCGCCTCAACCGCCTCTCAGATGAGACGGGGTGCGAGATCCTAGGCAAATGCGAATTTCTCAATCCCGGCCAATCTGTAAAGGATCGACCCGCTCTTGGTATCGTCCGCGATGCAGAAGCTGACGGATCACTCCGCCCCGGCGGAACGATCGTAGAAGGCACCGCGGGAAACACCGGTATTGGCTTGGCGCTCGTTGGCGCAGCGCTCGGCTATCGCGTCGTCATCGTTATGCCCAGCACACAAAGTCAGGAAAAGAAAGACGCTATCCGACTGCTCGGTGCAGAACTGATCGAAGTCGATGCGGTGCCGTACAAGAACCCGAACAACTACCAGCATTATTCGCGCCGCCTCGCCGAAGATCTCAACAAGACCGAACCCAATGGAGCGATCTGGGCCAATCAGTTCGACAATGTATCCAATCGCAAAGCCCATTATGAAACCACCGGCCAAGAGATCTGGACTCAGACCGATGGCAAACTCGACGCGTTCATTTGCGCCGTCGGTTCAGGCGGCACATTGGGCGGCGTTTCGCTGGCACTCAAAGAGAAATCCGAAAAAGTACAAATCGGAATCGCAGACCCCGGCGGCGCAGCGCTCTATGAATATTACAAGTCGGGCGAGCTAAAATCCCAGGGCACCTCCATCACTGAAGGCATCGGCCAAGGCCGTATCACAGCCAACCTCGAAGGCATCATCGTCGACCGCGCTTATCGCTGCACAGATACAGAAGCGCTCGGCATTCTATTCAATCTCGTCCAGCAAGAAGGCCTCTGCCTCGGTGGCTCGGCAGGCATCAATCTCGCTGGGGCAGAAAAAATGGCCCGCGACCTGGGCCCCGGACATACCATTGTGACAATGCTGTGCGACTACGGAAACCGTTATCAATCGAAACTGTACAATCCAGAATTTTTGCGGGCGAAAGATTTGCCCGTGCCAGCATGGATGGAGGTCTAATCACATGCAAACCGGCGACCCTCTCGTTTCAGCCGAATGGCTCAAAACAAACATCGATGCGCCAGATGTGCGCGTCATTGATGCCTCTTGGTTTGCGCCTTTTGTCAGCCCGGTAAAATCCGGAAAAAAAATCTATGATGCAGGACACATTCCCGGCGCGGTCTTTTTTGACATAGACGATATCAGCGACACCGACTCCCCCTTCCCGCACACGGCGCCCGACGCAATCAAATTCTCGTCGCGCGTTCGCAAACTGGGAATTGGCGACGGGCACCGCATCATCGTCTATGACCAGAACAATTTCTGCGCATCCGCCCGCGCTTGGTGGATTTTGCGCCTGATGGGACATGATGAAGTTGCAGTGCTCGATGGCGGCATGGCCGCGTGGCAAGCTATTGGCGGAGAGGTTGAGGACATCCCAGCCATCGTAACTGAACGTCACTTCACCGCCCGTGTGCAATCCAACCTGATCAAAACCACGGCTCAAGTCGAACAAGCAGTCAAAACCGCGTCTCATCGAATTGTTGATGCCCGCCCACTTGGTCGTTTCCTCGGCACGGACCCAGAGCCGCGCGAAGGTCTTCCGTCTGGTCACATCCCTGGCAGCAGCAGCCTTCCCGCATCTGATCTGGTCAATCCTGACGGCACGCTGAAATCTGTCGAACAGCTTTCCAACCACCTCGAAAACCCAGAACAAGCCACTATCACGACCTGCGGCTCCGGCGTCACGGCCTGCATTCTGGCGCTGGCATTGGCTCGCTTGGGCAACTGGGATGTGGCCGTCTATGACGGCTCCTGGAGCGAGTGGGCGTCTGACCCCACGCGCGAGATTGCGCAAGGCAAAGCATGACCAAGCCCGAGACGCGCCTTATCCATGTGCGAGATGCGCGTCTCGGCCGCGTCACCGTCAATCCGCCGATAGAGCGCGCCTCGACTGTCCTGTTCTCTGAGGAAGACGCGCTCTATGGCACCAAGCCGACCTATGGGCGCATGGGTCTCACTGTTCACCGCGAACTCGAACAGGCCATGTGTGAGCTTGAGGGTGGCACGCACACAAAACTGACGAGCAACGGGTTGCAAGCCTGCTCTCTCGCCATCGGCTCGCTGGTGCGCGCGGGTGATCATGTTCTCTATACAGATAGCATTTACGGCCCGACTGCACGCTTCTGTAATCGTCGCCTGCGCGCAATGGGTGTGGAGTCCTCCATTTTTGATCCGCGCATCGGCGCAAAAATCGAAACCCTTATCCAACCCAATACAAAGCTGATCGTGCTGGAAAGCCCCGGCTCCCTCACCTTTGAAATCAGCGACACGCCCGCCATCGTCAAAGTCGCCAAACAGCACGGCGTCCTGACTGTGCTCGACAACACATGGGGCGCGGGTCTGCACCATCAACCACTTGCGCTCGGTGTAGACGTGTCCGTTCAAGCCCTCACTAAATACGTCGTCGGGCATTCGGATGTATTCGGCGGCGCCGTGATGACGCGTGACGAGAGACTGTATAATCGTATCAATGCCTGCGCCGATGATTGGGGCATCAGCCTGTCGCCCGACAATGCCTTCACCGCGCTGCGCGGTCTGCGCACATTGCACACGCGCCTCAAGGCGCACGAAGCCGCCGCCCTTAAAATCGCGAAATGGCTAGAGGCCCAACCCGAAGTGTCATCCGTATTGCACCCCGCGCTCCCATCCTCACCAGACCACGAAATCTGGAAACGTGATTTCTCCGGCAGCTGCGGCTTGTTTGGCCTCATTCTCAACCCAGTCGATGACACCGCCGTCACAACCCTGTTTGAAACGCTCAACCTGTTTACGATGGGCTTTTCATGGGGTGGCTTTGAAAGCTTGCTCATCCCATGTGATAGACAACTGACGCGCCAAACCGGCAGTTGGGTTCACACCCGGGCTGGCCCCTTATTGCGCCTCCATATCGGCTTAGAAGATCCAGACGACCTGATCGCAGATCTAGCCAAAAGCTTCGCTTCCATGTCTGGGCGGAACGCTAAATAACATGACCCTCAACGCGCGCATCATCGGCCTTGTTCTCGGCCCTGCACTTGCGGGTCTCATGCTGCTCATGGGCGCGCCTGAGGGTCTGAGTTTTGCAGCGTGGGGCACAGCCGCGCTCCTTGTGCTTATGGCATGCTGGTGGGCGACAGAAGCAATCTCAATTCCCGCCACCTCTCTCCTGCCGCTTGTTGTGCTGCCCCTTGTTGGCGCGGGTACACCGAAAGCCGTGGCGGCTGACTACACCAATCACATCGTCGTTCTTTTGCTGGGCGGTTTCATCGTCGCCATGGGGATCGAACGCTGGAATTTGCACAAACGAATTGCACTCACGGTTTTATCAAAAGTCGGCGCATCTCCGGGGCGGCTCGTGCTTGGCTTTATGCTGGCAACCACCGGCCTGTCGATGTGGATATCCAATACGGCCACAACGCTGATGATGGTGCCAATCGCCCTATCAGCCGCCGCTGCACTCGGCGATAAAACGGGTCGCGCGACAACGGCCATTCTCCTTGGTGTTTGCTACTCCGCCTCCATTGGCGGCATCGCAACCCCCGTCGGTACACCCACCAACCTCATCGCCATCAACTGGCTGGAGGCAGAAACAGGCGCCAGCATCAGTTTCCCCGCATGGATGGCCTTCGGCTTGCCCGCCGCTGCCCTGCTCATTCCCACTACGTGGTGGAGCATTACGCGCGGCCTACCCAAGCTCACAAATGGCGCAGCCGTCGCTGCACATGTACGCGAAAGCCTCAACGCGCTGGGCAAACTCACCACGCCCGAGCGCCGCGCCGCCATCGTCTTCGGCTGTGTCGCTACGCTTTGGATTACACGTCCCTGGACGGTCAAACTCTTAGGCGCAGCGGGATTCGATCGGCTCGGCGCTTATAGCGGGGCGCAAGTTGATATGATGATCGCAATCGCCGGGGCTATCGCCATGTTCATTGTCCCGGCCAGCAAAACCGAAGGCCGCGCAATTCTCAAATGGGAAGAAGCCGAACGTCTGCCTTGGGGTGTACTCGTCCTATTTGGTGGAGGCATCGCCCTCGGCAACGGCATGTTGCGGTCTGGGCTGTCTGAATGGATTGGCGAGCAACTCGCCGTCCTGTCTGTGCTACCACCATTCTTCTTTGTTTTGGCAGTCGTTGCGCTCGTTCTGTTTCTGACAGAGCTAACCAGCAACGTCGCGACGATGACGACACTCGCACCGATCCTCGGCGCGCTGTCTGTCGCCATCGGCGCTGCCCCAGAAAGCCTGCTCGCTCCTGCTGCGGTTGCCGCCTCCTGCGCTTTCATGCTGCCGGTCGCGACAGCGCCCAATGCCATCGTTTATGCCGCAGGCCACACGCCCATCCGCGTTATGGCGAAAGCGGGCCTGCGCATGAACCTGATCGGCATCGTCATCATCGCCACGATCGGCCACTTCATCGCGCCGCTCGTGCTCTGATTTATTGCGGCGGCTCGCTGACCTGAACAACCAGCTTGCCGAGGTTCTTGCCTTCAAACAGGCGCGACAACGATGTCGGTGCGTTCTCTAGGCCCTGCACAATATCGGTCTCGAAGTGCAGCTTTCCAGCCATCAGCCATTCGGCCATTTTCGCAATGCCCTCCGGGAAGCGCGGATAATAATCGATGACGATAAATCCCTTCACCAAGGTCCGGCGCATCAACAGGTTCGAGAAATTATACGGCCCTGGCACAGGTTCAGTAGCGTTATAACTGCTGATCAATCCACACAGCGGCATGCGAGAGAAATCGTTCAACCGGGCAATTACCGCATCCATGATCTCGCCACCAACATTCTCGAAATTTATATCAATGCCATCTGGGCAATGCTTATCCAGCGCCGCGCCGACATCCTCGGTCTTGTAGTTGATCGCCGCATCAAAGCCCGCCGTGTCGGTCAACCATTTGCACTTGGCATCAGACCCCGCAATGCCGACAACACGGCAACCTTGGATCTTCGCGATCTGGCCAACCATAGACCCAACAGCCCCCGCCGCAGCAGACACAACGACCGTCTCGCCCGCCTGCGGTTTGGCAATATCCATCAGGCCGAAATAAGCCGTCATCCCTGTCGCGCCCAGCGGCCCCATAAAGGCTGTCAGCGGCACACCGGGCAGTGCCGGCATTTTCGCCAGAGCCGCCCCGGGCAACGTGTTGTAGAGTGCCCAATGGGCCAACCCCGTATTGACGATGTCGCCGGGCGCCAATCCATCAAACCGGCTCTCTGTCACAACGCTCAGCCCGCCGCCGCGCATCGGATCACCAATCCCGACAGGCGGCAGGTACGCATCCTGATCGCTCATCCAGATACGATTGGTAGGGTCCAGCGAAAGATAGATGGTTTTGCAACGCACCTCCCCTTCATTCAGAGGCGCAAGCTTTTGTTCGACCAGTTCCAGATCGCTCTCGCTCACCTCGCCGACCGGACGCTGGCGTAATATCCAGACCTTGTTCATCTCCGTCACGTTTCGCTCTCCTCATGCTGTTGCATTAAAAGGCTAGCTCGCATTCG
This sequence comes from Hyphomonas sp., assembly GCA_050633385.1. GTDB lineage: Bacteria > Pseudomonadota > Alphaproteobacteria > Caulobacterales > Hyphomonadaceae > Hyphomonas. The sequence goes on along the minus strand of JBOEGK010000016.1, from coordinate 153,933 downwards.
CCTCAGGACAAGACATTCCTTCGCGACAGCCACAGCGCATAAACCAGAAAGCCAACCGCCAGCCCGATAATCGCGATCATCATTATCGGATTGCCCAGCCCCTCCGGCGCAGGGTTTATCATCCCGTGCCCGAACGAGATCAGTGCTGCCCCGAGCGACGCCCCGAGAAACGCCACAGCCATAGACTTGCGCATCAGTATCAGAACACAGCCAATCAGCGCCGCCCAGACCGCAATGCCCCAGACAACAAATGACCACACCGGCATGCTGTAATAATAGTCCAGCGCTTCCTGCGGAAAATTGCTCATATACGGTTCGAACTTGGTCACCGTGGCGCTGAAATCGACAACGCCAATCAGATTCCACAAGACCCCCAATACACCCACAACCCAGAGATGCCACGGCGTTTTCACGCGATCTGTTTCCATCAACCTTCTCCTTTTCAATGGGCCGTTTCGGCTCTAATTTTCCGCAAAGCTAACGCAAAACGCCATTTTCCGCCACAACCGTACGGACACAGCGGTGACGCCGCCTGTCATCCACGCTAAACCCGTCGGGACAAAAGGATTCTAAAACGCCATGGCCACTGCACCGATAAACAAAGACAGCCACCTCTATCTGATCGATGCGAGCGCCTATATCTTCCGTGCGTTTCACGCCCTTCCGCCGCTCACCCGCGCTTCTGATGGCGCGCCTATCGGGGCGGTCTCTGGTTTCTGCAACATGTTGTTCAAGCTGCTTGAAGACCTGAAAGGCCCTGACCGTCCCACCCATTTCGCCTGCATATTCGACGCGTCATCAGTGACCTTTCGCAATGAAATTTACCCGGAATACAAAGCTAATCGCTCTGAAACACCCGAAGAACTCATCCCCCAATTCCCGCTCGTGCGGCGCGCGTCGGAGGCTTTCGCCACACACGCTCTGGAACTGAAAGGCTTCGAGGCTGATGACATCATCGCCACCTATGCCCGACAGGCCGAGGCCAAGGGCGGACGCGTCACCATCGTCTCGTCCGATAAAGACCTGATGCAACTGGTTTCAGAGCGCGTCACCATGCTCGACACGATGAAAAACAAGACAATGGGCATCCCTGAAGTTCACGCCAAATTCGGCGTCGGCCCGGAACTGGTCGTCGATGTCCAGTCGCTGGCAGGTGACAGCGTCGATAACGTCCCCGGTGCGCCGGGCATTGGCGTCAAAACCGCCGCCCTTCTGCTCAATGAATATGGCAATGTCGAAACCCTGCTGGAGCGCGCCAGCGAGATCAAACAGAATAAGCGCCGCGAAACCCTGATCGAAAATGCTGACCTTGTGCGCGTCTCCAAACAGCTCGTCACACTCAAGGATGATGTCGAGGTCACAGTTCCCCTTGAAGACCTCGCCGTTCAAGACCCCGACCCGGAGACGCTCATAAGCTTTCTGGAAGAGATGGAGTTCCGCACCATCACCAAACGCGTCAAGGAAGCGATGGCCTTTGAGGGCGCCATCGACGCACCCTCCGCAGACGCAACACCGGTCGACCGCGATGCCTATGTCTGTGTCCGCGATTTCGACACGCTGAACGACTGGATCGCCCGCGCCCAACGTCAGGGCTATATCGCAATCGACACAGAGACTGACAGCCTCGATGCCGTCTCCGCAAACCTTGTGGGTATCTCGATGGCGCTCGCCCCGAACGAGGCCTGCTACATCCCGCTCGCCCATATAGACCCGGATGCCGGAAATGATGGCGATATGTTCAGCGCCGATCCGCCGCGCCAGATCCGCATGGCCGATGCACTCAAGGCGCTCAAGCCATTGCTCGAAGACCCGTCAGTTCTCAAAATCGGGCAAAACATAAAATACGATCTGACCATTCTGGCGACCCACAAGATCACTGTCTCCCCGATAGACGACACCATGCTGCTGTCCTATGTGCTCAACGCTGGCAAGCATGGGCACGGTATGGATACGCTGTCAGAGCGTTACCTCTCCCACGCAACTATTCCGTTCAAGGAGATTGCCGGCACAGGCAAATCGCAGATCACCTTCGATCGCGTCCCGCTCGACAAAGCCACACAATACGCCGCTGAAGATGCCGACATCACGCTGCGCCTGTGGCAGATCTTCAAGAAAGAACTCCACAAAGAGCAAGTCACGAATGTTTACGAGACGCTAGAGCGCCCGCTCGTGCCCGTCCTCGCCGCTATAGAGCGCGAAGGCATCAAGGTAGACCGCAACCAGCTGTCTCGCCTCTCGTCAGACTTCGCCCAGCGCATGGCCGCGCTAGAGGCCGAGGCGACAGAACAAGCCGGACGCGAGTTTAAAATCTCCAGCCCGAAACAATTGGGCGAAATCCTGTTTGATGAAATGGGGCTAGAAGGCGGTAAGAAAACCAAGACAGGCGCGTGGAAAACCGATGCCGATGTGCTCGAAGATCTCGCCGCTGCCGGTCACCCTCTGCCCCGCACAATCGTCGATTGGCGCACCCTGTCCAAACTGCGCTCCACCTATACAGAGGCCCTTCAAGCGGCGATCAACCCGACCACGGGCCGCGTCCATACCAGCTTCTCGATGGCCGCCGCCCAAACAGGTCGGCTTTCATCGACAGACCCGAACCTGCAAAACATTCCCGTCCGCACAGAAGAAGGCCGCAAAATCCGCGAGGCTTTCATCGCCGATGAAGGCAATGTGCTCGTCAGCGCAGACTATAGCCAGATCGAACTGCGTCTTCTGGCCCATATCGCTGATCTCGAAACCCTGCAAAACGCCTTCAAAGACGGTCAGGACATCCACGCCATGACCGCCAGCGAAATGTTTGGCGTCCCCATTGAAGGCATGGACCCGATGATCCGCCGTCAGGCCAAGGCCATCAATTTCGGCATCATCTACGGCATCTCCGCCTTCGGCCTTGCCCGCCAACTCGGCATCTCGCGTGAAGACGCCAGCAATTATATCAAAACCTATTTCAAACGCTTCCCCGGCATCCGTCAGTATATGGATGATACCAAAGCCTTCGCCAAAGAAACCGGCTATGTACGCACCGCCTTTGGTCGCAAAATCAATCTTGCTGCCATCCAGTCCAAAGGCCCCGCGAAGGCCTTCGCGGAACGTCAGGCGATCAACGCGCCCATTCAGGGTTCGGCAGCAGACATCATCAAACGTGCCATGATCCGTATGCCGGACGCCCTCGCCAAAGCGGGCCTGAAAGGCCGCGTCCTGTTACAAGTGCATGACGAATTGATTTTCGAATGCCCGAAAGACGAGGCAGACACACTCATCACGGTGGTCAAGAAGACGATGGAAACCGCTGCCTCGCCCGTACTCAACCTGTCTGTTCCCCTCGTGGTCGAGGCCCAAGCCGCCGACAACTGGGCCGAGGCGCATTAATCGCCGCAGTTCAGCATAGAATAGCACACGGTCAGTTGCATGTTGTTTGATCATCCGACCCCAACAATCGAGAGCGACCATGCCGACAGAATTCGCCTTTAAACGTGGCCCCGCCAGGGACTTGGAGGTCTGGCAAGTCCACCCGAAGCATTTGCAAGGCCCCAAAGGTCAGCAGATCGCGTTCAAACAGGTGACAGAGGCTCACTTCGCCTATACGCCCCGCACCAGCCTGAGTATAAACCAATTGATCCTCAAGTCAGGCGATACAAAAATCGCGCTCCAGTGCAACGCCAATCGCAACAGTGACAGTTTTCGCGCCTTCGCTGGGTTAGCGCATGCAATCCTGTCGGCGCTCGCCCGTAACAACCCGAACGTAATGTTCACCCCTCCTCCCGCCAATACGCTCGGCATGCGTGTAGGCCAGAGTCTTGGCGTTATCGGTTTGGTGTATGGCGTGTACTTCATGCTCATCAAGGGTTTGATACAACAACAGCACACGGCCCTTGGTATCGGCTTGGGCGCTCTATTTACGATCATGAGTCTGTTCTGGGTATGGGCGTTAAACCCCGGACGTTCAGATCCGAAATCGGTTAAACAAACGCTCGCGCAAATCTCTGCCGTATACGAATTATAAAACCCGATACGGCCAGACAGACTAATTCAGCACATCAGGCGATGACAGCTTGCTCGTCCGCTCCGCTTCGGCTGCTCTCATAAGGCGCAACAGATTGCCGCTCCAGATTTTCTCTATATCGGCCTCCGTATAACCTGCCTCCAGCAAGTCGGCAGTGATCTTCGGCAGGAAGCGGATGTCGCTCATCCCGTCGACACCGCCGCCGCCATCCCAGTCGCCGCTAATTCCGACATGCTCTGGCCCGACCACTTCAAGCGCATGGAACAAATGTTCCTTGAACTTCTCATAGGTCGAGCGCGGCGCGGGATACATCTTCCCAATCTGACGGCGTTTTTCTTGCCAGGCTTTCAACTCATCCTCTGTCATCGCCGACGTGTCAGTTCCGAATTCTGCGTCCAATTCGGCAATGGCGGCCGACCGCTCATCACTCGGCACCAGCTTTTCCAGATACGTCCCGAAGATATTCATCTGGATAACCCCGCCATTGGCTTTCAGTTCCAGTAGCAGCGCGTCATCAATATTACGTGGATGGTCAAAAACGCCCTTCACACCGGTATGGCTCAGTATGACCGGCGTGGTCGACAGCGCCATCATATCGCGCAAGGTCGCATCGCTCGCATGGCTACCGTCCAGCACAAGGCCAAGACGGTTCGCCTCCCGCACCAGCGCTTCGCCCGCCGCGCTCAGCCCGTCAAAATCCGGCTCGATATCTGTCGCGCTGTCGGCAAACTGATTGTTGGCAAAATGCACCGGCGCAATCATGCGCAGGCCGCCAATATAGAAGGTCTCCAGCAAGGACAGGTCTTCGCCCAACGGGTAGGAGTTTTCCATACTCTGATACACAACGCGTTTCCCCTCTCCCGCAATCCGCGCAGCATCGTCGGCCTTAAACGCCAATTCCACCTCATCGGAATACTTCGCCGCAAACTCGCGTATCGCCGTCTGGCGCATAAGGGCCTGATTGCGCGTCGCCTGATATGCGCTTTCCGTCAGCGGTCCCTGACGGGTAAAGATCACCCAGAAGCCCCCATCAAGGCCTCCCTCTTTCATACGCGGCAGATCAACATGCGTGCCATCGGTCTCCCATGTGCCAGCCTGCAGGAAGTTGTACTCCGGTGTATGAAACAGTGCAGGCGTATCCAGATGTGTGTCCAATACGAGCAAGCGGTCATGCAGACTCTCCTCGACCGGCGCGGTCACAGGTTCAGATACAGGCACCGCTTGGTCGCCCTCTACAGTCGCCGTCCCCGAACACGCGGCCAGAACAACCGCCAAACCACATGCCAATATCTGCCGTCTCATCAAAGCCTCCCAAATCTCCATATAACCAACTAGGGCGCTTCGAACCGCGCGCACAAGCCGGACAGTACCAGATTGCACCAAAACGGCATCAAACAGCCCGGTATTGCCCCAGACTGCCTCAAACTGCATGAAAATGCCCAAAACTGCACGCGGTCACGCAGGATCGCCCCATTGTTTCCTGAAATTGCCGTAATGTTTGCCTCAGTTTGCCCTAGTCGCCTGTATTTATTGTAAGTATGGCGAAGCGGGGCTTTCGCGCAGGCACGAACCATGGTTGAACACCATATCAAGGCAAGCCGCCCCGCCCGCATAGGGTAGAGTAAGGCTGTGAAAGGTATGAAACGATGACAACTCTGGCGCTGGTAGACGACGACGAAAACATTGTTGCGTCTTTGAGAATGTTCTTTGAAGCCGAAGGCTATAATGTCCGCACCTATCATGATGGAGAAGCGGCGCTGCCCGCCCTCACTGAAAGCCCGCCAGACATTGCTATTCTCGACGTGAAAATGCCCAAGATGGACGGCATGGAATTGCTACGTCGCTTGCGCCAAACCTCTGAATTACCAGTTATTTTTCTCACATCCAAAGATGAAGAGATTGACGAAGTTATCGGCTTTAACATTGGCGCGGACGACTTTGTGCGCAAGCCCTGTTCAAACCGCTTGCTGGCCGAGCGTGTGAAGGCTGTTCTACGCCGCGCACGCGGTGGCGCTCCGGGGCCCGAAGAAGGCGACCACAAGCCAATCGTTCGCGGTAAGCTTACCCTCGACCCCAACCGTCACGCCTGCGCATGGGATGGTCATCCGGTACGCCTCACCGTGACAGAATTCCTTATTCTTCAAGCTCTTGCGCAACGTCCGGGCTATGTCAAAAGCCGCGACCAATTGATGGACGCCGCCTATGACGACCAGATTTATGTGGATGACCGCACGATTGACAGCCACATCAAACGCCTGCGCAAGAAGTTCCGCGAAGTGACAGATGATTTCGACGCGATCGAAACACTCTACGGCGTTGGCTACCGTTACACTGAATAGGCCTGACGGCTCACCCGCCCCCATCAGCGAATTACTGTTTGGCGGGGCTGGTGACAATCGCTCTCAGATCGTCGGCAGCTATGCTGCACGCCGCTCACACAGTGTTGCGCACCCTGTCCACTATTTCACGCAAAACGCCCATACAAAGGCGGTTGCTTGCGCACGGCAACAAGCCGCCGCAGGACACAGGCTCGTTTTCATCGCCCATTCTTGGGGCTGTGACACTGCGCTGAAAGTTGCTCGCAGATTTGGTGAGCCCATAGACCTGCTCATCGGCGCTGATCCTGTGGCAAAACCGGGGTTGGTTTCACCCCTGCTCAATCCTCGCCCCCCGAATATAAAAAGGCTCATTCACGTCGATGCCCTGCCGGACTGGCAGGATAGATCTGATTTTGTCAAAGCGCTTGGCTGGCTTATTGGCGGGGGCATCCCGCGTGCGTATCGGCAAGCGGATGCAACGATCACACTTCGCGCCTGCCATGCGGCATTTCACACAATGATGAAAACCAGCGCACCCGGCGAACGTTCCGCCGAAGACTGGATCAGTGAGACAATTTTAGAAGGCTAAATCAGCCAAGCAACTCGCCAAGGCGCCAGCTCCAATTGGGCAAACTCAAAGCCAGCAATAAAAACCCCACACCGATCAAAAACGACAAGGGCGAGTAAAAACGCCGATTGAGCTTCAAGAATGGTTGCTCAGGCATCGCCCGTTCGAATGCAGGCAGAATGCCGATAACGCCACGCGCGGCAAAGATAAATCCGATAAGCAAACCTATGGGTCCGAGGTACCATTTCGCATCATCGGCATCAGGGTGAGCGCCCAGTCGCCAGGCCCAATAGCCGGCAATCAACAAACAAAATACCACAAACAGCGTCGCCAATTTCGATGGCATTTTGGTGATTCCCCGGCGCCCTACCACAGTCCGAGCCAAGGATTGCTCATTCGCACACGGGAAACTAAGTCCCAAAAACCAAGCAAAATGGAGCAATGCGATCGCCGCCAACAGCACCACCAACACGTTAGATACAAGCTCAACCAGCACGAAATGCCCTTATTTCAACACACAACCACACTTGAATAACAGCATAGTCGGCCTTGCCGCCAGTGTTTTGATTGAATAGCCAGTACCACAAGCACTCATTTCATAACAAGGAACCTAAAACATGAGCGACGCTGAGAACACACTCCTTCTGGAAACCTCCAAAGGCGCGGTCAAAATTGAACTCCGCCCAGACCTCGCGCCCGGCCACGTTGCCCGCATTAAAGAACTCGCCCGCGAGAACTTCTATGACGGTATCGTCTTCCATCGCGTGATTGCAGATTTCATGGCGCAAACGGGCTGCCCGAACGGCACCGGTATGGGTGGATCTGACAAGCCAGACTTGCAGGCCGAGTTCAACGACGAACCACATGTACGCGGCACATGCTCTATGGCGCGCACACAGGCACCCCACTCTGCCAACTCCCAATTCTTCATCTGCTTTGGAGATGCCAGCTTCCTCAACAAACAATACACTGTTTGGGGCAAGGTGACTGAGGGCATGGACGTCATCGATGCGATCCAAAAGGGTGAACCACCCCGCAATCCAGATCAGATCATCTCTATGCGTGTCGCCGCAGACGTATAAGGTCAATCGATAAGAGGCGGGCAAATGTCAAAAGAAGAACCGATCAAGAAACCACGGCGCTTGTCAAAGCGTGGGTCTATGTTTGTCGGATCACGCATTGCTCGCCTCATTTTCGCATCCAACCTCGCCGGCCTCGCCGTTCTAATCATCGGCGCAATGGTGATGAACGAAATGCGTGCGGGCTTTGTTGTTTCAAAAAAACAAGACCTCGTTGCGCAGGCACAAATCTTCACCTCGCTACTGGGTGAGGATGCAACCACCCCCAAACCTAGCCTGAACGAAGATGCCGCGCGGCAAACCATCGTCCGCCTGAACCTGCCTGAGCGCGTGCGCGCCCGCATCTACTCACCAGAGGGCGAATTGATTGGCGACAGCTTCTATCTTTCTGAGCGCGTCGATATTGATGCCCTTCCTCCCATTCAAGAACCGGGCGGATTTGCACAGTTCGGGGTCGGTCTTTCCGAATGGGCTGGCGACTTTTTCGGTCCCGTGCTGCCCCGCCGCAGCTCCACAGCTGTGCGGACGCAATCGTTTGACGAAGAGTTCGCCGTTGCCATCACGGGACGAGAAGCGGCAAGCCAAAGATTTTCAGACCGAGGCCAACGCGTTATCTCCGTCTCAATGCCCATTCAGCGGGTTTCAGCTGTTGTGGGCGTTCTGACAGTGGAGTCCACAGACATTGACGAAATCATCAGGGCAGAACGCGCAGCGTTGGTGCCCTTCATCGGTGTCGCTGTCCTTATGGCTTTCGTCACATCCTTCTTGCTGACATTGGGCATCGCCAGACCGCTACGCCGCCTTTCACTCGCCGCCGACCGCATTCGTGCCGGCACCTCAGACCGTATCGATGTGCCAGCCCTCACTAAGCGACGCGACGAAATTGGGAATCTGTCGAACTCTATGCAAGGCATGACAGAGGCTCTGCTGGAACGCATCCAGCTCAACGAGTCGTTTGCCGCTGACGTTGCCCATGAGTTAAAAAACCCCCTCACATCGATCCGTTCAGCCGTTGAAACAGCTGAGCGCGTGCAAGGCGATGCTGAGGCCTCCGCCCGGCTTCGCCAAGTCATCGCTTCGGATGTAAAACGCCTCGATCGACTCATCACCGACATTTCCAACGCCTCTCGTCTCGAAGCGGAGATGACGCGTATTCCGAGTGAGCAAATTGATATTGCACGTTTCGCCAAAGACGTTGTGCGCACCTATGAAGCTGTTGAAGAAGACCCTGACGCGGTAAGCGTCACGTTCACTGATGCAACATTTGGCGGGCGCCTGATGGTGCGCGGACGCGAGGGTCCGATCGGCCAAGTCTTGCGTAACCTCATCGACAATGCACGTTCATTCTCCCCAAAGGGCGGCACTGTGAACGTGACCCTCGATCAGTCAAACGATGGCATGCAAACCATCGCGCGCCTTGTCGTCGAGGATAACGGACCGGGCATTCCCCCTGATAAGTTGGAGACAATTTTCAGTCGGTTTTACACAGACCGCCCGAAAGGCACGGCCTTCGGCAATAATTCCGGTTTGGGTCTCTCAATCGTGAAGCAAATCATCGATACCCATCGCGGCAAAGTCTGGGCAGAAAACCGCGATGGTGGCGGCGCGCGCTTCAGTGTTGACCTGCCCGCGCAATAACGGCGGAATGCCAAAAAAGCACCCCGCCGAGCCACAGTCCCCTTTAGCTTTTATCTACCTGTTTTGACGATTCTCAATTAGATCATCGACAACTTCCGGTTCTGCGAGCGTTGAAATGTCACCCAGATTACCAAATTCATTCTCGGCAATCTTGCGCAGAATGCGGCGCATGATTTTACCTGAACGCGTCTTCGGTAATCCCGGAGCGAACTGAATAAAGTCTGGCGACGCGATCGGGCCGATCTCTGCGCGCACATGCTTAACCAGCTCTTTGCGAAGCTCATCGGTTCCCTCAACGCCCTGCACCGTCGTAACATAGGCATAAATGCCCTGCCCTTTGACATCATGCGGGCAACCGACCACAGCAGCTTCCGCCACCGCATCATGTGATACTAAGGCGCTTTCAACTTCTGCCGTTCCCATCCTGTGGCCAGAGACATTGATCACATCATCTACGCGACCCGTGATCCAATAGAACCCATCCTCGTCTCGGCGACAGCCATCGCCAGTGAAATAGTTGCCAGCATAAGCCGTGAAGTAGGTATCAATGAAACGTTGGTGATCGCCATAGACCGTTCGCATCTGTCCGGGCCAGCTATCAGTGATCAACAAGTTGCCATCGGCTGCGCCTTCCAGCTCTTTTCCATCAGCATCGACCAAGACAGGCTTGATACCAAAGAAGGGGTGACTCCCCGCGCCCGGCTTCATATCTGTTGTGTTTGGCAGCGGCACAATCATCGTGCCGCCGGTTTCAGTTTGCCACCATGTATCAACGATCGGGCAACGCGCTTCGCCAACAACATTGAAATACCATTCCCAGGCTTCCGGATTGATTGGCTCTCCCACTGTTCCCAGCAAACGAATTGAGCTGCGAGACGTCGATTTTACCGGCCCCTCTCCCTCACGCATAAGCGACCGGATAGCTGTTGGCGCGGTATAAAAAATCGTCACACCATGCTTGTCACACGCCTGCCAAAAGCGACTTGCATCTGGGTAAGTTGGAATGCCTTCGAACATCACACTGGTCGCGCCATTCGCAAGCGCTCCATACACAATATAGGTGTGCCCCGTGACCCAACCCACATCGGCCGAGCACCAGAACACATCGTCTTCTTTCAGATCAAACACATATTCATGCGTCATAGAGGCCCAGACGAGATAGCCGCCCGTTGTGTGCATCACACCTTTCGGCTTCCCTGTTGAGCCAGACGTATACAGAATGAATAAGGGGTCTTCAGCGTTCATAGGCTCTGGCGGGCAATCATCTGAGACGTCTGCGCCAATCTCGTGCAGCCAATGGTCTCGTCCTTCAACCATGTTCACATTTGCACCAGTGCGCTGAACGACCAACATGGATTTCACCATGCCGTCAGCCAATTCTGCCGCTTTATCAGCGTTGACCTTCAGGCCGACTTTTCGTCCGCCCCGCACGCCTTCATCAGCAGTAATCAGCACAGACGATTCACAATCGGTGATACGGCCTGCGAGGGCCTCTGGTGAGAACCCACCGAAAACGACAGAATGCACCGCCCCAATTCGAGCGCATGCTAACATCGCATAAGACGCCTCAAGGATCATCGGCATATAAATGGTAACGCGGTCACCCTTTTTGACGCCCAGCTTTTTCAGAACATTGGCAAACTTGCTGACCGCAACATGAAGCTGGCGGTACGTTACCGTGTGGCTCTCACCCGGTTCATCGCCTTCCCAAATAAACGCGGCTTTGTCAGCGCGTGTTGCCAAATGGCGGTCGATACAGTTCGCTGAAACATTCAACACACCGTCAGAATACCATTTCACATGAAGGTCTTTTGCATCCCAGGAGACATCCTTCACAACGGTATAGGGCGTCACCCAATCCAAACGCTTACCATGCTCGCCCCAAAAGGCTTCCGGATCCGCGATAGAAGCTTCGTACATCTCCTTATATTTTTCCGACGTCATATTGGCTTTCGCCGCAAACTCTGCCGGAACGGGATATACTTTTTGTGCGTCTGTCATTACTGCCTCACCTTCAGCCATTGTTCTGTTCTTCACCCTTCTTATCAGAATGCATACTTGGTTGAGAAGGTGAATTGCGTGATTGTTCCATCCACCTCACTTTCTAATTCCCGAATGCCATGCAGTAACTCAGTCCCCAGCGTCACTTTCGGGGCGACATCCCACAAGACTGCGCCAAAAGCAGACTGAACTTGCTTGGTCACGCCACCGCCAAGAAAGTCTGGATTATACACGAACAGCCCGGAATAACCGACGCTGAGGCGCGATGTTTCTCCGAACGGATGCCGCCATGCGACAAGTCCGCCATAACTCGGAATAGCTTCCAGCTCTCCATTTCCGTCGACAGCCGTCGCGCGGCTCGCTGCAAGTCCGATATAGCGACCAAGGCCCTCACCCGCCGCCAAGTTAAAGCGAACATCGTCTGCTTCACCCACTTTCACCCGGCCAGACACGCTGAGGCCATATCCCAAGACTTCCTCTTCCGTGTTGCCAAAGTCTGCGCGCAATTGGCGACCGATACCTGCGACTGACACATTGCCGAAATCGCCTGTGAAATTGTAACGCCCGATGACATCAGGAATTATATTCTCATCGCGAGATCCCGCATTCAGCGTTGTGGTATTTGGATTCTCCAGCGCAAACTGCCAGTTTCCATGCGTGTATCGAATTTGGGGCTGGCGAATAAAGATCATGCCATCTGACAGCGTCAGAAAGCTCGCACTTTCTGGGATGGCCGAGGTGTTTTGGAAAGTCGACCAATCCTGACCAGCCAGCCAGTTCCCATATTTCACATAAGCCCGGCGCAAACGCGGCGAATAAGAGTTGGACACAAGTTCGTTACCTTGGGCCGACCCAAGAAAATCCATCTCTAGATGCGCAGAGATAATCTCTTCTCCAAACGGTCGTGACGCGCTGAGGAAAAACCGGCTCGCCTGTGCAGTGAAATCTGTATAGGCTGTGTCTTCGCCACCTATCGGGGTTGCACTCGGAATATAGAAATCACGTGCAATTGATCCAGATGCGAGCGCGCCATCGCTCAGGCTTGTCACATGTGCATCAAAATCTACAATACCGCCAAACTTGAGTGTTGTTTCACCCACCTTGAATCCATCTTTTGGCGGTGCCGCCGCAGGCACAGGTGCTGCCTTGACCCGCTTGATCCGCACAAGAGTTTCATCAGCCTTAGAGCGCTCCTTCGCCAACTCGTTCTTGAGTTCATGGACCATCTCCTCAAGAGCCGCGATGCGCGTCTCAAGGTCATCAGGTTGAGCTAAGGCAGGCATCGACGCAACCAGCGCGACTGTCGATAGCAATACTCCACGGCTTAATATTCTCATGAAATCCTCCACATCCTTGTTGAGGAGAGTATCAGGGTGAAAATCCATGCTCGCCATTAGCCATTGGTGCTAAGACAAAGGTCTAATGAGACTCGACACTTTCCGCCGGGCGACGCATATTTTTCAGGCGTTTACAAAAACCGGAACACACGGAACTGAGCGCGGGAGGAAAACAAAGTGGGCAAAGCTGCCAAGGTACTCATCGTTGATGATCACCCCCTCTTCAGGGACGCGCTGGACGCCGCGCTCCAACTCGCCTTTCCCGATCACTCTGGCACCCATCATTCCGGGTCGCTTGCTGACGCAGTGCAGGCGCTGCAGAATGAAAGATTCGACCTTATACTGCTTGATTTAAACCTATCAGACGCAACTGCCTTTGATGGATTGAGCAAGCTGACGAGTCTTAACCTCGACTGCCCTATCGTGGTCGTATCAGCGACGGACACCCCCGCTGCGTTCTCACGCGCCCACGCTTTAGGCGCACGCGGCTATCTACCTAAGAGTATGACACTCGAAGACCTGTCAGCCGCACTGGTCACTACATTAGATGGGGGTAGCTGGTTCCCGGAAGCCATAGGTGACGCGGCAAAAGACAATGAAGCGACTGAACGGATTGCGTCTCTCACGCCAGCGCAACGGCGCGTCCTGACTGGCTTGTCAGATGGCTTATTAAATAAGCAAATAGCCTTCGAGATGAATATTTCTGTCGCCACGGTTAAAGCTCATATGACAGCGATCTTTAGAAAACTTGGCGCAAACAATCGCACCCAGGCTCTACTTATATACCAAGATGCAACATCACTGGGCGGACCACCCAACTAATCCCTCAATCGCTCTTTGCAATCGATCAGAAATTTTTTGATATCGTCTGGACTCGACGGTTTCCTCAAAACTGAAACACCCATCTCACTGGCCTTCGAGCGCACTGTCTCCGTCGCGGTAGCAGTAAGAAGAAGCGTGTTCTGGGCACAAGACAAATTGCTCCGGTGCGATGAAATAATATCCAGCCCCGACACATCATCTCTCAATTTCAAGTCAGCGATCAGCGCATCGAACCTCGAGGACTTAAGCAATTCTATGGCGTCCGACGCCGAGGACGCTGCAACGCCGTTGCAACCCCAGCTTTCCAATAATCTCGCCATGCCCTCAAGTATAGTGGCCTCATCATCCACAAACAGCACGTTCAGACCATTTAGGTCCGATGAGGCCTCCAACTGTCGTAATGTCTTGCGAATGTGTGATTTGGGCTGAGCGCCTGCGCGCGGCAGCAAAATTGAGAACACACTACCTTTCCCCACCTCAGATTTCACATTGATCTCGGCACCCATTAGACGAGCGAGCCGTTTCGCCACAGACAAACCCAAACCAGCACCGCGTATGCCGACATTGTCCTCGTCCTCAAACCTGCGGAATTCCTCAAAGATTTCATCCCGCTTACCAACTGATATTCCCGGCCCAGTATCCCACACCTCTATTCGAACAAAGTCTCCCTTGGGCCGCGCTCCAATCAGTATGCCGCCTTGCTGGGTATACCGGCGCGCATTTGAAAGAAAATTCCGGAGAATACTGGAAAGAAAGTCAGGGTCTGCCATCACAGCCAGTTGCGTTGGCGCCAAACGTATATCCAAGCCCGCTTGTTTCGCCATCGGCTCAGCCTCATCGACAAGATCCTCCAACAAGGGTCCAACTGGAAGCTTAACGGGCCGAGCCTCAATATGCCCATGATCCAGCCGAGAGATATCCAGTAGCCCTCTCAATAATTCATCGGCTGACTGAATAGATTTATCCACCTTGGAGACAAGATCAACCGTCGCTCCGCCCGCCTCCATAGATCCCAAAAACAACCTCGCCGCGTTCAATGGTTGCAACAAATCATGACTGGCCGCAGCAAGGAAACGGGTTTTAGACGCATTCGCCCCTTCCGCTTCTCGACGTGCATAGTCTAGATCCACCGCCATCTTTTGAAGCGCTTCTGTCCGTTCATCGACCCGTGCCTCAAGCGTCTCATTGGCTTCAACAAGTGCCTGCTGTCGTAAGCGGTCTTGGGTAATGTCTGTGAAGGTCGAAACATACCCACCCCCCGGCATCGGGCTGCCAGAGATACGCAAATACCGCCCATCAGGATTCTGGCGCTCATAAGAATGTGGACGCCCTGTCTTCATGAACTCAACGCGCCGCTCCGCTTGCTCAACCGGGTCGCCGTCAATCCACCCAGACTGAATATTGTGTTCGATTAGTTTAGTAATCGGCACCCCGACGCCGATCAATTCTTCAGGATAATTGAACAACTCCACATAAGCAGTATTCCACGCGACCAAGTTCTGATTGGCATCAACCATCGAAATGCCCTGAGAAATATTTTCCAGCATCGACTGAAGCATATGACGTTCGAAACGTTCCGCTTGCGTTTTATGATCCAACATAGACAGCACGTCGGGCAGCGCGACATTGCCCCCGCCTATCGCTGATGCCAACACAACACGCGCTGAGGATGTCCCTAGCGCCGAAGCAAGCAGTCTCTCCGTACGCTGCACAAGTCGCCAATCAGCAATAACATCGCCGTTCGCCTGCACACCAGTTTGCCTTGTAAAGTCCTCGAAAGCACTATCAACTGCTTCCGGCGTCAGGAAACGCGAGGCAAGCGTCTTCAAACCATTCGACGTTACCCGCGTCTCATATTCGCCCCGCCTGACGTCGCCCTCAGGGTGACCAACCTGATCATCTCCAACGAACACAGCCGCCTGCACCCTGTCTCGCAATCGCTCTCGAGACCGCAGAGAAACCAGCACGAAGGTAAGGATATTCAGCCCCAGACTCCACACGACGCCATGGGTTAAACTGTCATCAAAACTGACAGTAAACAAAGCATGAGGCGCCAGCCATTCGGGCACCCATGTTGCCATTTTTTCAGCTGTAAAAATAGCTGGCAGGAACAGAGTATAGACCCAGACCAGCACTCCCGTGATCAATCCAACTAAAACACCCGTCCGCCGACCGCCTCGCCAATACACCGCACCAATTAAGGCCGGCGCAAACTGAATAGCAGCGGCAAATGAAAGCAAGCCAATTTGCGCCAACGCCTCAGTAGAACCAGCCACTCGATAATACCAGTAGGCCAGCGCCAGCAAACCAGCAATCACGGCGCGGCGTACAATGACCAAGCGTGACCCGGCATTTCCCGACAGGCTCGAAAACCGCCCAAAATGCATGATCAATGGCACGATCAAATCATTCGTCACCATGGTGGAAAGCGCGATTGTCGACACCATAACCATGCCTATCGCCGCTGAAAAACCACCAAGAAAAACAAGCAAAGCAAGGACATTGTTACCTTGGCTGAGCGGTAGATCGAGCACGAACAAATCCGCAGGCGTACTTCCCGGCAGAATAGACAGTCCAGCAATGGTAATAGGAAAAACCACCAAACATGTCAGCAACATATAGACCGGAAAAAGCCATCGGGCCCAGTAAATCTCGTTTGTGCTTCGACGCTCAATCACTGCAACATGGAACTGGCGCGGCAAACAAATGATAGCCGCCATGGACAGCATCGTCATTGTGATAAACCGACCTGAGAACCCACTCTCTCCAAACGGCTCAGAAGCAGTCGAGGGAACAATCACGTCAGGTCTATTGAGCAGGATCAGTGAGAGCACAGTGATTGCTAGCAGCGCACACAATTTCAGCACGGCCTCTATCGCCAAAACAAACATGAGTCCGCGATTATGTCTCGTCGTGTCCGACTGCCGGGTGCCGAACAATATCGCGAAGACGGCCAAGGCGACACCCGTCAGCAACACTGTTTCATTCGCTGGCCTGATCCCGGCTGTTTGCGCGCCATAGGCCAAGGTTTGGAAACTCATCCCAACTGATTTCAACTGCAGCGAAATATACGGCAAACTGCCTGCCACTGCGGCAAGCGTCGCGACAGCAGCTACCGCGCGGCTCTTGCCATAACGCGCGGATAAAAAGTCAGATAATGACGAGATGCTCTCGCGCTTGGCCACATCCCCGATGCGGGCAACCATCCCCGGCAGAGCAAAGAAGACCAATGCGGGGCCGATATAGATCGTCAGATATTCCCACCCGTTCGCCGCAGCAGACCCGACTGCACCAAAATACGTCCATGACGTGCAGTACACAGCTAAAGCCAACGCGTAAATTATAGGATGCGGCGCCTTTTGTCCGTGTCGCTCGCGGCTATCTGCCCGCCACGCAACGACAAACAACACGCCCATGTAAAGCACTGTCGTTAGCAGGATTAACCAAACAGGCATCGCATCTCCAGACCTATTCCCTCAATCATGCGGCAGACAGATACAAACAGCAACTCACCCGAAAGTCTCACTGGACAATACAAAAAAGGCCGAACGACACCCAAAGGGTCGCTCGGCCAGTCACTCCGACGAAAGTGGAGGGCTATTCAGCTGGTATCGGAGCCATTCCTTCATCGGCAATACCATGCGCTTTTCTCGTGCCGGGGACACGAATGTCCTCAACAAGATCCTGCACATCCTGAGGCGGTGGTGCGGTGACCAGCGACACAACGATGCCGATGAGCGTGGAAATCCACATAATCGCAAAACCAATACCTTCTGGTGAAATCCCCAATATCCAGTTTGCTGGATCTGTATCCACAAATTTGAAGTGAACGATGTACCAGAAGGTCGTGATCAAGCCGAACAACATGGACGCGATTGCGCCTTCCCGGTTCATGCGTTTCCAGAAAATTCCGAGGAATATGATCGGGAACAAAGACGCCGCAGCAAGCCCAAAAGCAAACGCCACAACTTGCGCCACAAAGGGTAAGGAGGTGGCGAAGATGCCGAGCATACCCGCCGCAACCACGGCTGCACCTGCCGCGACCCGCGCAATCAGCATCTCCGTTTTATCATCCATGTCTTTGAAGAATGTTCTTCGACACAGATCATGGGAGACAGCTGACGAAATCACCATGAGCAATCCAGCCGCAGTTGACAAGGCAGCTGCAAGCCCACCGGCAACGACAAGCCCGATCACCCATCCCGGTAATTGCGCAATTTGCGGATTGGCCAGAACGAAGATGTCATTATTGGGCGACAGTTCATTTTCAATACCGTCCGGCGCATTCGGCCCGCGATACTGCATAATGCCGTCGCCGTTCTTATCTTCAAACTTTAGAAGCCCGGTTTTCTCCCACGTCTTATACCATGTCGGCACAGGCTTTCCGCCGTCTGCCTCGATGACCTGCGCAGCGGCCGAATAATCAATCTCATCAATATCGCCCTCGATATAAGTCGCCTCATTGACCGTATCGATAAAATTGAGCCGTGCGAACGCCCCCACAGCTGGCGCCGTCGTGTACAGAATGGCGATGAACAACAAGGCCCAGCCCGCTGAATAACGCGCAGCCTTGGCTGACGACACGGTGAAGAACCGAATGATAACGTGGGGCAAACCTGCCGTACCAAACATCAACGCGCCTGTGATGCAGAACACATCCAACATGGATTTGTCTGTCTCTGTATAGGCCTGAAAGCCCAGCCCGGTGACAGTTTCGTTCAGCTTTTGTAGCATCGAAACATCCGTCCCTTTCGCATCAGCAATAAAGCCGAGCTGTGGGATTGGATTACCCGTGATGATCAGTGAAATGAAGATTGCAGGAACTGTGTAAGCAAAAATCATCACGACATATTGGGCCACCTGCGTATAGGTAACGCCCTTCATGCCGCCAAACGTAGCGTAAACGAAAACAATCGCCATGCCGATGAGAATACCTAAATTGTATTCAACACCCAGGAAGGATGAGAACGCGACGCCGACACCTTTCATCTGGCCCGCAATATAAGTGAACGAGATAAACATCGCGCAAACAACAGCGATAAGCCGTGCCGTACCCGAATAATACCGATCACCAACAAAATCTGGAACAGTAAACTTACCAAATTCACGCAAGAATGGCGCGAGCAAAAGGGCCAGTAGAACATAACCGCCCGTCCAACCCATAAGGTAGACTGAGCCGCCATAGCCCATAAAGGCGATTAATCCCGCCATCGACAAGAAAGATGCCGCCGACATCCAATCGGCCGCGGTCGCCATACCATTTACCGCAGGATGCACATCATGGCCTGCGACGTAGAAATCTTCCGTTGAGCCGGCGCGCGCCCAAATAGCGATGCCGATATAAACTGTGAACGTCAAAGCGACGAAAATGAGTGACCAGTCCATCGCTCTATCCCTTCACGCCAAATTTGCGTTCAAGCCGGTTCATGGCAACGCAATAATAAAGGATAAGCAGACCGAAGAAATAGATTGCCCCTTGCTGAGCAAACCAAAAACCCATTGGCGCGCCGCCAACAGAGAATTGATCCAAAAACTCTCGGAACAATATTCCGGCAGCATACGACACCATAAACCAAACGACGAGCAGGGAGATGGTGAGCGTGACAACAGCCCTCCAATACCCTTTCGCGTCCACCTCTTTAATATCTTGAGACATTGTTCCGTCTCCTCCCATATTTATTTGCACGCGGTTTTCCACCGATTACAGGTTCATACCTTCTGGGAGGAAAGGAAAGGTGGACTTTAGTCCTACACCTGTTTTGCAGCAGCAATTCTCGCTTCTAACAACGCTTTACGTCGGGTCTTACCCGCATCATCGCGCAAAGGTTCAGTCACCATTTCGATCGTACGGGGCAGTTTATATTTCACCAGTCGCTCAACAAGATGTGCCCGCAATGCGTTCTCGTCCAAGTCACCTTTCGGAACGTCGACGATGGCATGTAGGAGCGCGCCCATATCCTCGTCAGGTATCCCGATCACCGCAGAGCTTCGCACACCCTCAAACGAGTCCAGCGCTGCCTCAATTTCCGCAGGGTAGATATTCGCGCCGCCCACGACGATCATGTCAGAGCGCCGATCTGTCAGATACAGATATCCATCTGAGTCCATCCACCCCATATCGCCAAGGCTTTCCCAACCGCCCTCAATCGCCTTCGGTTCAGCGCCCAGATAGTAGTAGCTCGTCCCCTGCCCGGCCAATGGCCGCAAGAACACCTCGCCTACTTCGCCCGGCGGCAGTGTTTCGCCATCATCGCCAACAATTTTCATTTCACACGTCTCGACCGGCTTACCAACCGACCCTACGTGATTGATCCATTCAGTGCCTTGGATCGTTGTAGAGCCCTGCCCCTCGGTGCCGCCATAAAGTTCCCAGATCACTTCAGGCCCAAGCCAGTTGATGAACTCTTCTTTCAGCCAGCGCGGGCAAGGCGCAGCCAGATGCCAAAGCGACTTCAGGCTCGATACATCATATTTTAGCCGCACCTCTTCCGGCAGCGCCCAAATCCGGCGCATCATCGTCGGCACCATATACACCGTGTCGATTTTGAGTTTCTCAATAATACTCAATGTCTGTTCCGCATCAAAACGCGTGGTCACAGCGACGGTCGCGCCCTTAAACATAGCGATAATCGCCCACATGAATGGGCCATTGTGATAAAGCGGCCCCGGCACCAACATTGCGCCTTGTGTTTGAATCTCAAGATACTCCGTCTCTAAGTCCCAAACCGCTGGCGTTTTAGACACAATCAACTTGGGCCGACCGGTCGATCCGCCCGACGTCATAGCCTTCATCGAAACAGACGTTTTCTCGGGCAAAGGGGCATCAGACAAGGAAGGGTCCGGTGTGTATCCAGCCGCGATAGAGGGTGTTGGGGCGTATTCACCGTCTTCCACACCCACAACGAGAGATGGCTTGCCCAACTCAATGATTTGATCGCGCTCAAATTTCGGCAAACGTGAAGACACAGGTTGGGGCGTCGCACCCAACTTCCAAACTGCGACAGTTGCCTGAAAATACTCGACCCCGTTTGGCAAAGCGATGGTGACGAAATCCCCTTCAGAAACGCCCATGGCCTGATACGCACGCGCGAGCTGGTTTGAAGACGCCTCCAGCTGCGTCCAAGTCAACTGTTCACCATGGTGATCAACAGCAGGTTTGTCTGGCTGAATTTCAGCCCAATGCGCAACGATCCGGGACAATGAAACTTCTGACATACTCAACCTCTCCAAGCGGTGCTCGCCGCTTTGAGGACGAGTATCTTATACGTTTATACGCCTGTTTTTACATATGTCTCTCTCGATCAAGGCCTCTACCCTAGCGGCAAGTTTTCGAGACTTACTCAGAAGCGTCGCCTGACCCACGGGTACGCCGCCACGCGACAAATCCATTGCGGATCACAAAACCACCCAGCAGCATCCCACCCAGCAGATATGCCTCTTGCCAGCCGAGGCCCGGTGCCGAGAGCGCCATGGCAAACCGATAGGCAAATGTCACAAAAAGCGTTATCCCCGCAGCCATCATCAAATGATATTTCATCGCCTTGCTCTCACTCTGTTAGCTTCCAAACGCCCACGCGTGCGCCATTCAGGCGAATGGGGCCGACTTCCACCAACCGTAAACAGGCGAAAGACTTGCCACAACTGGTACTTTAGCCTATAGCCCGGCCCTTGAAACGACGGCGCAAGGCCGTGCGTGTCAGGCTGTCACCACCCTTTAACTCTAGAAGTTGGGCGGCGGACATCAGGGCGAAAAGGAAAAGACATGTCCAAGAAAAAAATTACCTTTAATGTTGAAGTGCGCGAGCGCATAGGCACAGGCGGCTCACGCGCTGCACGTCGTGACGGCTTTGTACCCGGCGTTCTCTACGGTGGCGGCGAAGATCCGGTCGCAATCAACTTGAAGAAAAACGAAGTCGTCAAAGCGATTGAAACAGGCCAGTTCCTGTCTTCAACAGCAACTTTGATGCACAAGGGCGAAAGCCAACTCGTTATTCCGCAGGCTATTCAGATGCACCCTGTCTCTGACCAGCCAATGCACGTTGACCTTTTCCGCGTTGACGCGAAACAGCAGATCAAAGTTGACGTTCAAGTCCACTTCGTTGGCGAAGACGCCTGCCCAGGCCTCAAAAAAGGCGGCACACTCAACGTTGTTCGCCACACTGTCGAATTGCTTGTTCCAGCTGGCAACATCCCAGAGTCACTCGAAGCCAATATCGGCGAGTTGGAAATTGGCGATAACGTCAAAATCTCTGACATCAATCTGCCGAGCGACGCTGAACCTACGATCACAGATCGTGACTTCACAATCGCAACAATCGCTGGTCGCACGGCCGCTGCAGAACCTGAAACCACTGAAGGTGAAGGTGCTGAAGGCGCAGAAGGTGCTGAAGGCGACGCAGCTGCTGAGTCTGAAGAATAGTCTTCACATTCCTCTTTCGTGTGCTGGGGCTTTCTCGTCCCAGCACACATCCCTCACCCGCCACTGATGAGACGGGATCCGCCCCCATGATGATATTTGTAGGCCAGGGAAATCCCGGCGCTAAATATGCAGGTAACCGGCATAATATCGGTTTCATGGTGATGGATGAAATACACACCAAATACAGCTTCGCGCCATGGCGCAGCAAATTTGAGAGCCAGATTTCTGAAGGCCATATAGATGGCGACAAAATCCTGCTCATGAAACCAGAAACATTCTATAATGAAACGGGTCGCGCGCTGTCTAAGGCCGCAAAGTTCTATAAATTAGACGAAAACGACATTACCGTTTTTCACGATGAGATTGATCTCGCTCCGGGCCGCGTACGGATCAAGCGCGGCGGCGGACACTCAGGCAATAATGGGCTCCGTTCCATTATCTCGCATATTGGCGCCGATGTTCGCCGTATACGGATCGGCGTAGGCCACCCCGGCGATAAATCTATGGTCATGCCACACGTTTTATCTGACTTTTCAAAAGCGGACGAAACGTGGGTGCATCCCCTATTCGACGCACTAGTTAGTTCACTTCCGCAGCTCGTCGCAGGTGATGATGAGCGCTACCAAACAGACGTTATGCGTCTTGCGCCCGCTCCTAAACTAGACCCGAAGCAAAAGCGCTAACTGTTTAATTGTTCCAGCACGCATCGCTCAGCGGCCTCTGCCATGGCGACGGCAGCGATTGCCCCATGCGCCGCAACCGGGCTTCGCGCCAATCCTAGACACGCCGCATAAAAACTCTCATCTGCTGCGCCGAGCGGATCAGGCAAGTCTGCAGAAATATCTATACGGACTTCATGTGGCGTCGTGTTGATCAACTGACGAGTTAGAAAGTCTATTGAAATAACCCCCGATGGATACTCCACCTTCATTGACCGTTCGCGCGCCTCAGCTGCACGGCTAGACCGCAGCACAGCAACGCCTCCCTTGGCGTATTTGAACTCTGCTGTCGCCATATCAATGTGATCGGTATGAACCTTAGCGCCTGTTGCAGATACATCGGTGAATTCGCGGCCCAGCATCATCGCAGCGAGATCCAAATCATGGATCATCAAGTCCCAGATGACTGACACATCACCCGCCCGATTGTCTGGTGCCGGCGGGCCACAACGAACAGACTCCACACGCAAAGGCTCTTCGTCGATCGCCAGCACTCCCATAGCATGGGCGACAAATCGCTCCTGATGCCCTACCTGCAAAATTCGTCCACGGGCTGCAGCTTCATCGGCCAGCTCTCTTGCTGCTGTTGCAGACAACGCCAAGGGCTTCTCCACCAATACGTGGCAATGCGCATCTACCGCCTCCCGCACCAAAGCTTCGTGATAGGTCGCCGGAACAGCGACAACAATCGCATCGCAGCGTTTGAGAAAATCCTGATAATCACCAAAACCGGGAGCACCAAAAGGCTCAGCCACACGCGTTGCACGCGCTGCATCGATATCATAAATGCCAACAAATTCTGCGCGCGCAGATGCAGCCGCTTTTTGCGCATGGTAGTTTCCGAACACGCCCGCACCGGCAATGCCCACTTTTAGCTTCGTCATAGTCTCGTTAGCCTTTTCACACCTCGCCACATGACATTGCATCGCCCTTCGCTGCAAGGGGGTATTGGTATTGAAAACTGACATCTGCACGTCTACCTATCCGGCTAGTGTCTGCCAAATGGCACATAGACTTCCCTCCTCGGTGGTAACATTAGCGTTTTCGCTCTACCCCACCGCCCTATGAACTCGGAGATCAATCGCAATGGCCCGTCTCTTTGATGCCTA
Organism: Hyphomonas sp.; assembly: GCA_050633385.1. Lineage (GTDB taxonomy): Bacteria > Pseudomonadota > Alphaproteobacteria > Caulobacterales > Hyphomonadaceae > Hyphomonas. Next base: position 129,920 of record JBOEGK010000016.1, on the reverse strand, counting down.
TATAATGGTCGACTGGAGCGCGGCTTCTAAGCCGACAACAGGTGCCAATTCCATTTGGGTCGGCATCCTCGCCCGAGACGCGCGCCTGAAACTACAATTCCAGGCCGTGAACCCTAAAACTAGGCTGGAAGCACGCAAACTCATAGACGATTTGCTGACAAAGCTCACAGGGCGTGGCGATCGGGTACTCCTCGGCTTTGACTTTTCTTTGGGTTACCCAGCAGGAACCGCCAAAGCCCTCGGCCTTGATACGTCCAAACAGCCAGCCTGGGCGGCGATGCACAAGCACCTCGCTGGGAAACTGAAAGACAAACCAGATAATTCAAACGCTCGCTTTGCGATTGCCGCTGGTATGAACTACGCGATTTCTAAAGGGCCATTTCCGTTTTGGGGAGCACCCGCGCGCGATGTTGTATCCACTCTCGGATCGACGCGACCTGATTTCGACAAGGGTGGCCTCGCCGAATTCCGAGAGGTCGAGCGCCATCTGAAGACAACCGGCGCTGGCAATCCAAAATCTGGATGGCAGTTGGCGTACGCGGGCAGCGTGGGAAGTCAGTCCCTGACCGGCATTCCACACGTACACGGGATCAGAAACGCTTTCGAGTCAGCTCGGATATGGCCGTTCGAGTTTGAGAACGGCAACTTGAGTGAGGAATCTCTCAATGAGGTTTCAGTCGTCATCACTGAAATCTACCCGTCAATGATTCCCGTCAAACCCGAATCTGGAGAGATTTTGGATGCGGCTCAAACTCGCGCGATCGCCCACCACTACGCCGATCTCGACGCAAAAAACTCGCTTGACGGCTGTTTTTCCACAGGCAAAACGCTTGACGACCAAAAAATATTGCAAATTCAGTCAGAAGAGGGCTGGATTTTGGGTGCATAGCCCGTGTTTATTGGCTTATCGGCATATTCATGATTTCCGAATCATGGCCATGTCGCCGCAACGGGGAGAAATCGCCGTTTAACTTAGAGGAGAACCCCTATGAACAAGGGTGAACTTACCAAAGCAGTGGCTACGGCCTCAGGTCTGTCTCAGGCAGACGCTGGCAAAGCCGTTGATGCTGTTTTCGATTCCATCGCTGACGCAGTCAAAGGTCGCGACCAAGTCGCTATCGCTGGCTTCGGCACTTTCCTTGCTAAAACTCGGAATGCTCGTGAAGGCCGTAACCCGGCTACAGGCGACAAAATCAAAATTCCAGAGAAGACATCAGCTGCGTTCAAACCAGCGTCTGCTCTCAAGGATATCTAGAGAACTACTCTCCTCTGGGAGGGACGATTTCGAACGGCGCGCCTGATTAGTCAGGCGCGCCGTTCATTTATCTGGAACCCATTATTTAGCCGCTAGGCGGCGACGGCGAACGCGCGGCAATGTTTCCAGCAATATCAACTGAGATATACCCGCCACCGCGCATGACAGCGCTGCGCCAATCATCATTCCCTTAGCGCCATAACCCTGTGTCACGCCGAACCAATAACACGCCGGTATCATCAGAACGAAAAATGACGCGAAATGGACGACACTGGGCAACCACACAATCTCCTGTGCGCGCATCGCAAAAGACGCAATCGCCTGAAGCCCATCAAACACCGTCACCAAGGCTGCCAAGAAGAGCAGTGCCGTGATCGCTGATGCCAAATGAACGCCGTCCATCACAGCATCTCCATTCACCAGCAATCTCGCCAATGTGTCGCCAAAGATCATGAAAAGGGCTCCCATTGTCAGACCAACGATCACAGTCGCTGCAACGCCCAGCCTGCCCGCATCTCGGACCTCTGCATCATTTTTCCGTCCATAGGCCTCGGCAACACGCACGCTCGTTGCGGTGGCGATACCCAAATAGAACATGAACGCAACACCGATAATCTGGAACGTGTAGCCATAGACCGTATTGGCAACCAGGCTCACCCACGTCGCGATGATGAAGGTCGCATTGAAGCCGCCCCATTCAGCGACATTGCTGATGGCTGTGCCTACTCCGACGGCAAGCTGGCGTCTGCTTTCATTTTCAGGCCCCTTGGGCGAGCGCTTCAGCGCAGGCGTAAACATGGCGCACAGAACCAATAGAACGATCGTCAGCGCCCATCTGGAGCCCGTTGTAGCCCATGCCACCCCTTCAGCCCCCATCGGCGCAATCCCCCACCAGCCCGCGACGAGAGCCAAATCGATGACGAGATTTACCGTCACGCCGAAATACATAACAACTGTCACCAATAAAGGCCGACGCAACGCTTCGAGATAATAGCTACAAACGCTAGAGAGCATAAAGCCAACCATGCCTAACGACATGATCCGCGTTACTTCGCTTGTCCGCTCCGCAACCATTATGGGGTCAGAGCCTGACAGGCCTTCGGATGCGGGCGCAATGTCAATGAACAACCATCGAAACATCGGCTCCGCGCCGAAATAAATCAGGATGTTCAATACTGCGCCAAGCCCTATCGCGAACCAAAACCCGCGCCGGAAGATTCGCCCAGACTGGTGATCACGTCCCACACCACCGAGTTCGGCCGTCAAAACCTGCACGCCCAGCAGCAGGCCAAGTCCCATACCGATTGCCACGCCAATGGGCAGCCACGAGTTCAGTACAAATGGCAACTGACCCGGCGCGTATTGCCCCAAGACAATTGCGTCCGTCACACTCATCAACATCACCGACATGCGTGAAATCGCGATGGGCACAGACAGCTTCAGCAAGTCCGCAATATCAGATGGTTTAGCCCAAGCAGGCGCTTTGATGTTCATCGTCGCCCCCTCCGTATGCCCCCAATTGAGCAAAAAGCAGCCGATCCGGCTATTTGATTATCCGTCACCTGACAAGACATAAAATTTTCAACACCCTCACAACATCGCGCAAGAAAAAGCCCCCACCCGCAGATTTACTGCGCGCGGGGGCGATTTTGGAATACAAAAGGCGTTGCCGCGCTAGCTCGCTTTGCGTGCATTCGCCTTTGTCTTGCTTGTCATATCTTGAATTTTCTCTGCGAGTAGGAAGGCCAGCTCCAACGCTTGCTCGCCATTCAGACGCGGATCACAATGCGTGTGATAACGGCTCGACAAATCTTCTTCGGAGATGGCATGAGCGCCGCCAAGACATTCGGTCACATCCTGACCTGTCATCTCGAAGTGTACGCCACCGGGATAGCAGCCCTCGCTCGGCAAAATCTCGATGAACTGGCTGACTTCAGACAAGATACGGTCCACTGGCCGCGTCTTGAACCCATTATCCGTCTTAAGCGTATTGCCGTGCATCGGATCACAAGACCACACGACATTGCGTCCGGCCTTCTTGATCGCGCGTGCGAGAGGCGGCAACCCTTCGGCCACCCCATCAGAACCAAAGCGAGAGATCAAAGTGATCCGACCAGCTTCATTCTCAGGATCCAACTTATCAAGAATGCGCAGCAATTCGTCGGTCTCAAGACCCGGACCGCATTTCATACCAATCGGATTTTTAACACCTGCACAGAAATCCACATGCGCATGATCAACCTGACGCGTGCGGTGACCAATCCACAACATATGCGCTGAGGTGTCATACCAATCGCCCGAGGTAGAATCGATGCGTGTCATCGCCTCTTCATAGCCTAGCAACAGTGCTTCATGGCTGGTGTAGAACTCAACCTGGTTCACGTGCGGCACACTTTCCGATGTTATCCCGCAGGCTTTCATGAAATCGAGCGACTTAGAAATCTGGTCAGCCATTGCGCCATAACGTTCACCAAGTGGGCTGCGATCAACAAATCCCAGCATCCAACTGTGGACATTGTTCAAATTTGCATAACCGCCCTGACTGAAGGCCCGGAGCAGGTTCAAAGTCGAAGCCGATTGGGAATATGCCTGAATTAAGCGCTCAGGGTTGGGAATGCGTGCCTCGGGCGTGAAATCCATACCATTGATGTTGTCGCCGCGATATGACGGCAATTCAACGCCATCAATCGTCTCTACAGGAGACGAGCGCGGCTTCCCGAACTGACCTGCTATGCGCCCCACTTTCACGACCGGCTTAGACGCTGCGAAAGTCAACACAACAGCCATTTGCAGGATCACGCGGAATGTGTCGCGGATATTATCCGGGTGAAATTCTTTAAAACTTTCAGCACAGTCGCCACCTTGCAACAAGAAAGCATTACCAGCTGCTACATCAGCCAAGCGGGCTTTCAGGCGCCGTGCTTCACCCGCAAAAACCAAAGGCGGAAACGCACGCAACCGTGCCTCTACATCGCGCAAGGCGTCTGTGTCTGGGTAGTCCTCTGGGATGTGGTGGGCGGGCAGTTGCCGCCAATCGGAAGGCGTCCACGTCATATTATAAGCTCCATAGATTCTGGCGCATAAAACACATGCGAACGTGTTGCTCAAGTTTCACCACAATTTGTCAGCACAAAGGTGGCGTAATCACGCAGGCGCGCATAAGTTTGTATGTCCGAGCGAACTGACGGATTTTTGGGATACGGGGTTGCCATGTCGCACGTATATATCAGCCATTCGGCGAAGGATTTTGATGCTCTGCTACAGTTGCACGAATCCTTGCGCGCCGCCTCAATTCCTGACTGGTACATGCCAGATGACGTTAGGGACCGCGGCGACGCCGATAAAGCTATCGATGCAGCCTTTGCCATGATTGTACTGGTTTCCGCCAGCGGGGTGCGCTCCAAAGCCGTCAGACAGGATGTCGAACGCGCCAAAGCCCGCGGCCTGACCCTCATTCCATATCAGATTGATAAAGCGCGCCTCAACGGCTTCTTCAAGCAAGAAGTTCAGCCTCATTTGCGCCTGTCATCCAGTGTTGAGGGCGATGTCACGCTTTTGGTGGAGGAGGTTCGAAAAGCCTTTAAAAAGAAATGTCCGGTCGTCGCGGTCATGAATCTCAAAGGTGGCGTTGGTAAAACCACGGTCAGCTCACAAGTCTTTGGTACATGGCAAGGCGCAATTGGCGGACGTGTACTGCTGGTCGACCTCGACCCTCAATATAATCTCACCCAAACATTTTATGACATGGATTATGCCGACTCCAGCGCAGCCGCTGATCGCTCAATCATCTCTATGTTCGAAAAATCTCGCCTTCACGCCAAGGAAAATAACAGCCCCTCCGAAACCTGGGGCTCACTGAACGGCGACCCTTTCGCCCCAGTGTCTCGTACGCAGTTCATGCACGACATCATGGCACCAAATGGTCCCGGCGGTCGGCTTGATCTTATTTCGGGTCAATTCGAAATTTCCAAATACGCCTTCGCCACCGACGCCAACACGTTAGCGGCGATTAAGCAAAATTTTCTACGCACCGTCGATCACTATCGCAGCGATTACGACTTGATCGTCTTCGATACCAATCCCAATGCAACCTTTTTGACCCGTTGCGCGCTAGAGGCAGCCGACCGGGTGCTCGCGCCCATGCACCCAGACGTCTATTCCTTGCGCGGGGTCAGGCTTCTCAATCAAGTTATCCAAGAACAAGTTCGTGAAGATCTACGCCCATCCCTCTCTGTACTGTTCAATTCGGTTCAACGCAGCGAAGAATCCACATTTGAAGCAGACGCCCGCAATGGTGCGTATGACAGTGCCGCTGGTTTCAAACTCTCCAAAGCCCTATTGAAAGCTGCACTCCCCCGCTCGGGCCACCTGAAAGTCGCAGCCCCCGAAGAGGGCGAACCTGCGTGGAAACAACTGGTCATTCACAATGGCAAGGGCGGCGGCCTCAAAGGCATTCGCGAAAACCTTAAAAACATCAGCCTGGAACTAAAGCACCTAACCGACCAAGACTGACACCTTAAGTGTTTGGCACCCATTTCGTGCGCATCGTCACCAATTCCTCAGCCGCCGATGGGTGCAGCGCGCAGGTGCGATCGAAGTCCGGTTTGGTCACACCCATTTTTACGGCAATTCCCACAGCCTGAATGATTTCTGCTGCGTCATCGCCGACAATATGGACCCCCAGCACGCGCTCATCGCTTTGTCGCACCACCAGCTTCATCAGGATACGGCTCGTATCGCCATTAAGTGCATTCTTCATAGGGCGGAAATCTGTCTTGTAGATATCGAGCTCCCCATGCTGATGACGCGCGTCCGCTTCCGACAAGCCAACCGTCCCCACTTCAGGCTGGGTAAATACCGCCGTCGCAATATCCGCATGATCGAAATGCCAAGGGTTGCCACCAAACTCTGTGTCAGCAAACGCGTGCCCTTCGCGGATGGCCACTGGCGTCAGCGCAACGCGATCTGTCACATCCCCGACAGCCCAGACACTATCAACATTCGTTTTCGACCATTGGTCAACGATTACCGCGCCGCCCTCATCCATCGCGACCCCGGCCGCCTCACAGCCAAGCCCCTTTGTATTCGGTTTGCGGCCAAGCGCCATCATCACCACATCAGCCTTCACCTCATGCCCATTCGACATTTTGACATGAAGCGGGCAATCAGCCTCATTTGTTTTAACAATCTCGGTAAAGACAGTATGCGTTATCACCCGCACACCAGCCTCAATCAATCCAGCATGCACCGCCGTGCGCACATCCTCATCAAATCCGCGCAGCACCGTATCACCGCGATAAACTAACGTTGTCGGCACACCTAAGCCAGCAAACACATGCGCAAACTCAACCGCAATATATCCACCACCGGCAATCACCAATTCCTTGGGCAAAGTCTCAAGCTCGAATACTTCGTTCGATGAGATTGTGTGTTCAACACCCGGTAAGTCATCCGGCGCCCATGGCGTCCCCCCCACTGCAATTAGGATTTTTTTCGCAGTGATTTTTTGACCTGACGTTTTGAGTTGTAATGTGTGCGCGTCGACAAACTCTGCGCGCTCATCAAACACTTCCACCCCGGCATTCTTGGAGTTGCGTTTGTAAATTGCCGACAAACGATCGACCTCAGCATGCATGGCAGCGGCGAAGACGCTATGGTCATATGACACGTCCCCAACACTCCAGCCATATCCGGCCGCGTGCTTGATATCTTTGCCATACTTGCTGGCATACACCATGAATTTCTTGGGAACACAGCCACGTACCACGCACGTGCCCCCCATGCGATACTCTTCCGCAATCGCAACCCGCGCCCCGGTTTGCGCGGCTATACGCGCCGCTCTCACGCCGCCAGATCCACCACCAATTACGAACAGATCAAAATCATAGTCAGCTTGGCTCATGGCGCGGTCCTTCTGGAATTACTGTATTGATAGCCTCCTCATATGAGGGGGCATTCTTATAAATCAAATATGGTCGCGCCATTTTCGTTGCCGACGATGACAGTGCGCGCAATCTTGATGAATAGACCATGCTCAACCACACCCGGCACATTGCTTAGCAGCGCAGCGAGCTTAGGTGCATCGGGAATGGTCTTACAGTGACAGTCCAGTATGTAATTGCCGCCATCCGTCACCAGCAAATCTTCACCACCCGCTATCTTGCGCAGTTCGACTTTAGGCTTCTCTACACCACCCGCAACCAGCGCCTCATAAACCTTGCGCGCCGTAATCGTGTAGCCAAACTGCGTCACCTCGACTGGCAACGGGAACGCACCTAGACGTTCAACTTGCTTGGAAGGATCGGCGATGACCACCATATGATCACTTGCATTGGCGATAATCTTCTCTCGCAGCAATGCCGCGCCACCACCTTTGATAAGTTGACCCTCACCGTCCAATTCGTCGGCGCCATCAACAACCAGCTGGATCGTCTCGACCTGCTCAAATGGGATTAGCGTAATGCCAAGGCTTTCAGCCAACTCACGTGTCTGAACACTCGTTTCAATACAACGCACGATCAATCCATCAGCAATCTCTTCCGCCAAGGCCTCGATGAAATATTTCGCAGTCGATCCCGTCCCTAGACCGATGGTCATGCCATCCTCAACAAACTGCATGGCAGCAAGACCCGCATTCTGCTTCTCTTTTTCATTTGCCATCAGTTTTCGTCCTTTTGCTGTGCTTGCTTGGCGGCCGCTTTAGCCGATCTAAACTGCACTGCCCATCCCGCTTTTTGCGTCAACACGCCACGACCCAACGCTAAGGCGCCCCCCTCAACATCTTTGGTGATAACACTACCGGACCCAACAATGGCTCCCTCTCCAATTGTGATGGGAGCAACCAGAGATGAATTCGATCCGACAAAGGCATCCGCCTTAATTGTCGTACGGTATTTCAGATACCCATCATAATTGCAGAAGATCGTCCCTGCGCCGATATTGACGCGCGGTCCAACGTCTCCATCGCCCAGATAAGACAAATGATTCGCCTTCGCGCCAGCCTGCATATGAGTGTTTTTGACTTCAACAAAATTCCCGACACGCACACCCGCATCCAACACCGTGCCAGGTCGCAATCTCGCATGAGGGCCAATTTGGCAATCCTCCGCCACCCTTGCCCCTTCGATATGGCTAAAGGCCTTGATCGTGGTACCATTTCCTATGGTCACACCGGGGCCAAACACAACATTTGGCTCAATCACTACGTCAGTCCCGATCTGAGTGTCATGGGCGAACCAGACAGTGTCAGGTGCAACCAGCGTGACACCGTTCGTCATCGCCTCCGTGCGAGCGCGCTTTTGAAAAATTGCTTCTGCCTGCGCCAAATCCAACTTGCTATCACAGCCAATAAGATCATCCTCATCACACTTAACGGCTTTACAGGTTTTACCAGTCGTTCGTGCCAACCCGACCAAATCGGTGAGATAATATTCGCCCTTCGCATTGTTGTTATCGACGCATCTCAACAAATCGAACATTGTCGAAGAATCGCCAGACATGACACCGGAATTACACAACCGAACGTCAAGTTGTACAGGCGTTGCCTCGCGCGCTTCGACAATCGCCTCCAAATCGCCAGCGGCATTTTCAATGAGGCGACCATAAAGCCCCGGCTCTTTGGCCTCAAAACCAAGCACGCCTATTGCGGCGCCTTCTTGCAGCGCACCAAAAAGATCCTCAATCGCAGCTCCCGGCACCAATGGGCTATCGCCGTAAAGCACAACGATATCACCCTCAAATCCTGCCAGTGCACCCTCAGCACTTTGAACCGCATGGCCGGTTCCCATCGGGGGATCTTGGAAGGCAACCGCGTCATCCCCTAAGGTCTGCCTGACATGGGCCGTAAGGCCAGTTTGTGAGGGGTGAGCAACGACGACGATACGACTGCATCCGACCTTCCGAGCCAATGCTATCGACCAGTCAATCATCGGGCGTCCGCCAACCTGATGCATCACTTTTGGCAAGCTCGATTTCATTCGCGTCCCCTTGCCAGCAGCAAGAATGATCGCGGCGCGCGCGTTAGGCATATTGGTCACAGATAATCCTCTCGATTCCCATCGACCTTTCGCCTACACCAAGCTGGACTTATTTCCAAAGGGGACGCACACAAAATGGACACTGAGAACGCAAAACCACTTACAGGTTGGACGATCGTGTTCGACCTCGACGGTACACTCGTGCACACTGCACCAGACCTCTTGCGTGCACTCAACCACGTGCTCGGCTCTATTGATCTCGCCCCAGTCGAACTCTCAACAATCGAGAACATGGTTGGTCATGGGGCTAAGGCGATGCTCAAGCGCGGCATGGAACATCAGGGCGCAGATCCAGATGCATACGACATTGATGCACTGTTTGACGCATTTTTGGATTACTATTCAGCCAATATCTGTGTCGACTCTCACCCCTTTGAAGGCGTCGTGGGCGTGTTGGATATTCTCGCTCAGCAAGGGGCGACATTAGCCGTCTGCACGAATAAGCGCGTTGCCCTTGCTGTTCAATTGTTAGACACGCTGAACCTGAGTGGAAAATTCCAAGCCATTTTAGGGGCCGATAGCGTCCCCAACCGCAAGCCAAATGGCGATCATATTCTGCGTACAATCGAAATCGCCGCCGGGAAACCCGATCGCGCGGTCATGGTGGGTGACAGCCGGACAGATGAAAGGGCAGCCCGGGACGTTGGGCTGCCCTTTATTTTTGTACCGTTCGGATATGAATCTGAATCAATTGAACAGATTGGCGCGGACGCCGTTGTTACTCATTATTCTGAATTCTTATCGGAATTGTCTGAATTAACGTCCTGATTTCAGGCCATCGCTCCAGCTTGTGCTTCGCGCGGGCGATAAGACTGGCGTGCTGCCATATCTTCACTAATCGCACGCCGCCGGGGCATCCCATTTACCATGTTGCTCCGAACGTCTGTTCGCGCACTACGCATCGCAGGAACAAAACCAGCATCGATCAAATCGACATCAACTTCATATCCTCTGTCAGCCCAATAGGCTGCAATTTTCTCGCGAATGCGCTTTGCGCCGTCTTCGTCACACCAATCTTTCATGTCTCTCTCCAGGCTTGTTTTTTTGGGCGGATTATTCCGCAAAGTGCCTGTCCTTCTTCTTCTGTCATCTACGCTCGAGGACAGTTCGGCTGTCCCTCGTCTATGCAATAAAGATGGCGATGTTTTGCTAGATTCTCAAGGGCAAAACGGGGTGAAAATCTGGCAACCTAGAAACATGAATGACCGTTCATTATGAACAAGTATTCATATCACTTTCAGACACTTGGAGAAACGTGTTTAAATTGGTGACGTGTCAAAAAACACTGCAATTCTGGCGTAACGTGACTACGCCACGTAGTTCATTGTGCCTCCCACACCATAGGAAGACAACACCCCCTAGACATGCAAAAAAGCATTAATAAAAAATTAGCCATTCATTTTTGCATTCAAATTCGGTCCGAAAATACGGCGAGAAAATGGCGACAGATTAACCATATTCGACCTATAGACGCAATCACGCCACCTTTGATTAATCGCGAAAAAATTGGAACCATCCCCTCGACGATAAATAGTTCAATTCAGAGTGCAGAATCACCGCGTTTTTTGGAAAGAAATCCGTTAGAATCGCGAGACACGACATCTCTGCATAGCGCTACGACAGAAAAGCAAAGTATAACGCCCCTATGAAATCAATCCTGCGTTCTGAACTCATGACCCGCATACTCGGTCGCCTGATCTGGGCCTATATGGTCGTGATGGCCTCGACAGTGCGTTGGCAGGTCGAAGGATTGGATGAAACTAAGTCAGACTGGGTGAATGCGAAAGGCGTTGTGCTTGCCGGATGGCACTCTCAAATCCTCATGCTTCCTTCTGGTTGGCGACGTCATATGAGTCGCTGGACCACCCCAAAACGCCGCGCTGCCATGCTCGTCTCCCTCTCGCGAGACGGTGAAGCCGTAGCTCGCGCTGTCAGCCATCTCGACATTGACCTCATCAGGGGATCAGCCAGCAATAAGAAGAAGCAGGCCAAAGATAAGGGTGGTGTAAAAGCTGTTGCAGAGGCCAGCCGCCATCTCAAAGCGGGTGGACTGGTCTGCATCACACCAGACGGGCCACGCGGCCCCCGTGAAATCGTCAGCGCCGGCACCATAATGATCGCACAACGGTCGGGCGCCAGCATTCTCCCCTACAGCCTCTCGGCTGCGCCCCGCAAACGCCTCAGCAGTTGGGACCGTTTCGTAATCCCCGCCCCGTTTGCCAAAGGCGCCATCGTTTATGGCCCCATGCTAACCATCCCCCGCGATGCTGACCCTGAAGCCATGCGCATCGAACTGCAGGCAAGGCTAGATACCGCTCAGGCCCGCGCCGACGAATTAGTCGGCGTTGCGACGCTTGCCCGCGAACCCGAAGCGATCCCAACAACATGAGCGCCGCTTTTGTCGCCTATAAACTGGCCACCCGTGCTGTCTCGCCGCTATTGCAACCGCTGCTCCGCCACCGTGCAAAACGCGGTAAAGAAGACATCGGACGCATCCATGAGCGCTTTGCCCGCAATCTGCCGCCGCGTTTGGAAGGGCCACTTGTCTGGCTCCATGGCGCCAGTGTCGGCGAAAGCTTGCTCTTACTCGATCTCGGCAATCGGCTCTTGGCTGAACGACCAGACCTCATGCTGTTGTTTACCAGCCAAACTCAAACGTCCGCACGAATACTCGGCTCACGTCTGCCTGACCGCGCTTTCCACACAATGGCCCCGCTCGACACCCCAGCGATCGCCAAACGCTTCATTCAACATTGGCGACCTGACGTTCTGATCCTTGGCGAAAGCGAGATTTGGCCAAATCTTCTAGATGCCGCCCGCAAAGCAGGCATAAAGCGCGCATTAGTAAACGCCCGCATGACCAAAAAATCGGCTGAGGGCTGGCGAAAATGGCGCGGCCTCCTCAAGCGCGTCCTCGGCAGCTTCGATCTTATCTTGACCGCCGACACTGATACGTCCTCACGATTGCAATCACTACTCGGAAAACCAATTGAATGCGCGGGAAATCTGAAAGCATCACAAGGCGTGCCCGAAGCAAACGCAACAGAACTCCAACGGCTTGCCGAAGGCTTTATCGGCAACCGTCAGTGCCTCCTCGCCGCTTCGACACATGAAGGAGAAGAAGCCCTCTTCTTAGAGGCTGCGACAAATCAAGCCGACTGCGCTCTCATAATCGCGCCACGCCACCCAGAACGCGGCGATGAAATTGAAAACCTGCTGAAAAGCAAGCGCCTGGCCTACGCCCGGCGGTCTCGTCAAGAATCACCTAATCAGCGCACGCACATATTGCTAGCCGATACATTGGGTGAAATGGGTCTGTGGTATCGCTTGGCAGATGCTGTCTACCTCGGTGGCGGTCATAAAGACGGTGTTGGGGGTCACAATCCACTAGAGCCTGTGCGCCTCGGCAAACCTGTCATCACTGGCCCGCATACGTATAACTTCCGTGATGTCATGATAGACTTGGAGCAACGCGGAATGGCAACCACAGCGATGACACCGGGGCGACTGAGAGAAGCGCTAGCGTCCGCGCAACAGCTTGATCCAAAAGACGTAACATCACTGAACACAGACGCCGACGCGCCGATGAAAAAAACACTAACGGAGCTAAATTCCCTCCTCCCTATACAGATGGGCGAGATATGAAAGCGCCTTATTTCTGGAATGCTGGGCTAGACCCACGCTCGCGTGAAGCCGCACCGCTGACACGCGCCCTGCTGACACCCTTGGCCTCTCTCTACAACTGGGGCGTAAGACGTAAACTCTCACAAGCATCACCAACAGATGTGGGTTTGCCCGTGATCTGCATTGGCAATCTCACCGTTGGCGGCGTTGGCAAAACACCCGTCGTCGAAAAAGTCCGCAAGCATTTCGTTTCAAAAGGCCTGCGTGCGGCCAGCCTCTCACGCGGTTATGGCGGCCGTATAAAAGCCGCCACAAAAGTTATAGACGCCCATACAGCGGATGACGTTGGCGACGAGCCACTCATGTTGTCAGCCACAGGTGAAAGCTGGATCGGCCCAGATCGTATTGCCGCCGCACGCGCCATGAAAGCCGATGGGGTTGAGATCATCATCATGGATGATGGTCACCAAAACCCGTCTCTACTCAAACAACTTTCAATCATCGTTATCGATGCTGCCGCTCCATTCGGAAATGGTTATGTGCTCCCAAAAGGCCCCCTGCGCGAAGACGTAGCGGACGGTCTGGCACGAGCGGATGCAGTCATAATCATGGGAGATGGCGATATACCGGCGCAAGTCACTCAATCGGGTCTCATCTCCCTACGCGCGCATATTTCACCTCTGGAGAATCCGCCATCAGGACCGCTGGTCGCATTCGCTGGAATAGGTCGTCCCACAAAATTCTTCGATGCCCTCACGGGCACTGGCGCAGACCTCCGTGAAGGTGTTTCATATGCAGATCACCATCCCTACTCATCGGCTGACATAGAGTTCTTGCGCAGGCTCGCAAAAGACCACCAAGCTCAGCTGATCACCACGACCAAAGATCATGTGCGCCTCCCATTGGATTTTCGGCAGGAAGTGCTTAACTTCCCCATCGAAGCGCGCTTTGAAAATGAAGCGGCACTCACCCAGCTACTCGAACCATTCTTGACCGCCGCCCCATGACAGACACTCCGCCAAAATATGTCCGCCCGAAAGACATCGACAATCGCGCTTCTTTCAGGCAGCGGCTTCAATGGCGTCTGGAAACCGTGGCATGGGATGTCATCTATTGGTGGCCCATGAAATTCCTCGGTCCTGACCGCGCCTCCAATTTTGGCGGCTGGTTGATGCGCAAAATCGGACCGAAGCTGTCTCAACATAAAACGACGCTGCGCAATTTGCGCTTGGCATTCCCTGACTGGCCCGAAGATCAAATCGAACAAACCGCGCTGGATGCGTGGGAAAGTGCCGGGCGCACCGCAGGTGAACTGCCTCATTTGCCAAAAATTGATCCATACGAAAGCGGTCGCGTGGAAATCATTGGCACCCACCACCTCGACACCATCAATCAAAGTGAACATGGCGCAGTTTTCTTCTCGGGCCACTTTGCCAATTGGGAGATCATGCCTGCTGCCATCTGCAAACGTATTCCACGCGCAGTGATGACGTATCGCGCCCTAAACAATCCCCACATTGATCGGCGTATCAATAAACTGCGCCATGATTACGGCACCGGCACCGCCGCGCCAAAAGGGGTCGGCACTCGAGAATTAATGCGCGCCTTGAGCCGCAAGGCGCCCATTGCCCTGATGAATGACCAAAAATTCCGAGAAGGCATCGCTGTTGATTTCTTTGGTTACCCGGCCATGACCGCGCCCGGCCCCACACGGTTGGCGCTAAAATATAGCGTGCCGCTGGTGCCTGTTTCCACTCTACGCACCGGCCCCGCCCGGTTCCGTATTGAGTTCCATGAACCTTTCATTCCAGAGCAAACCGGAGACACCGAGGCAGACGTCTTGAGGAGTGTTCAGCGGATCAATGCCTTCCTTGAGGAAAAGGTGCGTGAAGCACCCGGCCAATGGTTTTGGCAGCATCGTCGTTGGCCCAAAGAAGCATGGCGCGAGGCCGAAGCAAAAAACAGCTAATCAGGCACAAGACTTGCGATTCCGCTTACTTTCAGCCATTTCAGACCTGAAGCATACAGAAAGCAAATAATATGACGGAGCGTCGAGAGACGGGCCGGACAGGACGTCGCCCTGGAAGCCCCGGTCGAAAGTCCTCTTCAGTCCATAAGAAACACAAATCCACCCCCTCTGCCTCCCGCGGCAAACGCAGCGATGAGGCCGATTGGTCACAAGGCGAACGCATCGCAAAATACCTTGCTCGCGCTGGCGTGGCGTCTCGCCGCGAGGTCGAGCGCATGATTGAAGCCGGCGAAGTGCGTGTGGATGGCGTAAAACTCAGCTCACCCGCATTCAAAGTCACAGGACGCGAGCTCATCAAAGTGGGTCGTCGCACGATTCAGGCGCCCGAACCAACCAAGCTATGGCGCTACCACAAGCCGTCTGGCCTCATTACGACGACAACCGATCCAGCCGGTCGCCGCACCGTTTTTGACGAACTTCCAAAGTCTCTTCCCCGTGTTGTCACAGTCGGGCGCCTCGACCTCACAACAGAGGGCTTGTTGCTGCTGACCAATGACGGAGAGCTCGCAAGAAACCTAGAACTGCCCAAAAATGCCCAAGAACGCACCTATCGCGCACGCGCGCACGGCACCGTTACCCCCGAAAAACTCGAAGCACTCGCGAAAGGTATCACGGTAGAGGGCGTTGATTACCAGCCCATTACAGCCATACTCGACCGCGAAACTGGCGCCAATAGCTGGCTCACCGTCACACTCACCGAAGGCAAAAAACGCGAAGTCCGCCGCGCCCTAGAATCGCTGGACCTGACCGTAAACCGCCTGATCCGCGTATCATACGGCCCCTTCGTGTTAGACACTCTGAAACCCGGTACTGTCGAAGAGGTGCCGACTGATCTGCTCTATGAGGCGATCGGGCCACTCATGCCCAAAGGTCCGGACAACGCCGAAGAACGCCGCCCTACCCCAAAGTCAGGGCTTGGCAAACGCACACCACCGCATAGGCTGAAATCGAGGAAATCAAAAAATAAAAAATAAAGAGCACCAAAGCTCTGAAATTGGAGGAATGTTGAATGGCACTTCAAAACGTGACGGACACCTATCAGGAGGAACGCCCGCCCGCAGGTTCCAGTTTCCCACCCATCCACAATTTCAAACCGCCCATCGCCCTTGATGATGCGAGCGTTTATGTCCAAACCAACGGCTATCCGCACGACGCTTATGATGCCATGCGCAGCAATGCTCCCATCATGTGGTATCCCGAAGAAAATGGTGCTGGATTTTGGGCGCTGAGTTCGTATGAACTCGTCAAACAAGTCGAGCTTGCGCCCAATATTTTTTCATCGCAAAAAGGCGGCATAATGATGAGTTATGGCCTGCCAGATGTGCCGCGTCACCCATTGCTACACTCAGCATCACTCAACTCCCTCATCACGCTCGACCGCCCATATCACACTCCGCTTCGCATGGAACATATGGCATATTTCAGACCCAATTTCGTCGCCGAGCTTCGCGAGCGCGTCAAAAAACAGGTCACACACCTACTCGATGAAATGCAGAAACAGGGCCAAGTCGTCGATATGGTGGAAATGTTCTCGGCTGAACTCCCACTCTTCACGCTGTGCGAAATTCTCGGTGTCCCAGAAGCTGATCGTCCAAAACTGAAACACTGGATGCACTTCCTTGAAATGTCGACTTATCAGGCGCAGCAAGAAGGCCTTGGCAATGTTGATCCTGAGCAGATCATGGCGTTCCTCGCCGAGATCCAAGCCATGTTCGACTATGGTCGTCACCTCCTCGAAGAGAGGCGTAAAAATCCGCAACCCGATCTACTTAGCGCCATCGCGAATGTTGAAATTGATGGAAAACCTCTCTCTCCCGAATTCCTAGACGGATCATGGCTACTAATCGTTTTTGCTGGCAATGACACAACCCGCAATTCACTTTCGGGCACGATGAAGTTACTGAGCCAAAACCCAGACCAACGCGCGAAACTTCTGGCTAACGACGCTCTTTTTCCAAATTTTGTGAACGAAGCCATTCGCATGGTTAGCCCCGTCACTTACATGCGCCGCACCGTCACAGAAGACACAGAACTCGGTGGTCAAAAAATCGGCGAAGGAGAAAAAGTGGTAATGTTCTATCCCGCCGCCAATCATGATCCCGGCAAATTTGAAAATCCGCAAAAATTTGACATCGAACGCGAGAACGCCAAAGAGCATTTGGCATTTGGATCAGGGCCTCATGTCTGCTTAGGTCAAAAAGTGGCCAACATGCAGCTGGAAACAGCCTATCGTCAAATCCTCTCACGCTTTCCAGATATTCAATGGACCGGACAAAGCCACCTTGCCCCGAATAATTTCGTTCACGCCATTGCTTCGCTCGAGGTTGATATGGGAAAACCATCATGAATGCGCTCGTTACACGCGAAGACAATGAGGGCCTATGCTGGTTGACGATCAATCGGCCAGATAAACTCAACGCACTGACCGTCGGCGTCTTTCGTGAACTGCGTCGTCATATATCCGATCTGCACAAAGATGACTCTATCGGATGTGTAATCTTACGTGGTTCGGGTAAATGTTTCTCTGCTGGGCACGACCTGGCTGACATCGCAGAGGGCGAAGCAGTACCCTCTCGCGGCTGGCATTCAGAAACACTTCGTATGATGGAAACACTCCCTAAGCCCGTCATCGCAGCGGTGCATGGGCACTGCTATACCGGAGCACTCGAGGTCGCATTGGCGGCAGATTTCATCGTGGCCTCTGATAACGCCCGGTTCGCAGACACTCATGCTAAATGGGCTTTAACGCCAATTTGGGGCATGAGCGTTCGTCTCCCGCGCCGCGTCGGCATAGCCACGAGCAAACGCCTTATGTTTACCGCAGAAACTGTCAAAGCACCTGCTGCGCTCGAAATGGGATTATGCGAAGCTGTTTATCCCGATGCAGAGTTTTTCGACAGCGTCGAGAGTATGGGGCGGAGCATATTACAAAACTCTCCCTTCTCTCACGCAGCAAACAAACGATTGCTTGACGCAACAGATGCGAAAGACATTGATGGTGGCTTACAATGGGAGGTGCAAAAAAACGAAGGCGTCGGCCCTGATATGCATGGCCGGGTGAACGCGTTTTTGAAAAAGCCCTAAGCGCGCTATTCTGCAGAAACAGAAACCGCCTTGGGCTTCACCTTGAACTCGATGCGGCGGTTCTTCGCTGCCGCGGCTGGTGTTCCTGAAGCATCCAACAAACGAGCTTCACCATAACCAACCGCCACAAGGCCCGCACCGTCGACGCCCAAATCAATCAAGTGCTCTCGCACAGCGTCGGCCCGCATTTGCGACAATTTCATATTGTGATTGTCCGATCCTCGCGCATCTGTGTGCCCCTGAATTTCAATATCATGCTCATTGCACAACATAGCGACGCCGGTCACAGCGCCGAGCAGTCCTGCGCTCACCTGCGATATGACCGCCCGGTTCGATTGAAAAACAACAGAACGTCCGCCGAGCGTTTTATTGAATGCAGCCTGACACGTCTCTACAGTCTGCACATTTTGTGAAAGCTCAACCAACGCGTCTCCCAGTGCATCCTCTTCGCCTTCAACCGCGATGCCATCGACGACGAGTGATACAATTTTGCTGCCTTCTGGATCGGCATCTATTGCTGCTTTACCTGCCTCAAGTGCACGCTCTTTACTTGCCCGATCCGGAGCTAGGCCGGTCAGGGTTGCAACTTGATCAGTCACCTGAAGGCCCATCCAAGGATAACCTAAACCCGCAAATGAGTTACCGACTGTGGCTTTCCAGCCAACCGGCTTTTCAATAACCCGTTCTACGATTGTTGGGGCTGGTTTGGTGGTCGCTACAAATTTACCATCCTCAAAAAGATAATTGCCTTCTGCGATGACCACACAGTCGGATTCCGCAACCGGAGCTGAAGCTGTCGCATTGGACGCGTCATTGCTACACGCTGAAAGCATCACAGCGGCAATTGCAGTTCCTGCCAAAGAACCAAAGCGGATGGGATTAGCCATAACTACCTCATACATCTAGGCCGACGTCATACGACGCGTACCAGTCGAGTTTCTATGTAGAATGGGCGCTTGTCAAAACGCTTCGCGGCTGAGGCGAACATCTGCATCCCTCACCTCCATACGCTTAGGACGGCAGCAAGTCTTTCGGATACTCAGGATAACTCGCTTTCCACACGCCATGATTCAACAAAATTTCTGCTTTCAACGTCGTTCCGGTTTCATCAAACACTTGCGTTTTTACCCAATAATTCTCAACTCGTTTCGTCTGACTCAACGCCACGACTTCACGACGTAGAATATACTTCGTATCGACCATCAACGGACCATCGACCATGCGCATCTGAAGATCTGCAAACAGGCCGATACAGGGTCGCTTGATCGGAAAACCAGCATTTTTGTTGGCGTAATTTCCTAGCACGCAAACCATCTCAAGAGGGATAACCCGTCCACCCCACGGTGAGCCGCCCGTGTACCACTCATGAGGCTCAGTTATAACAGCGAGCTTTTCATTTAGCGTGAATGGATACAAGTCTCCCATATGCTGGTCGGGGCCCATTATCACAGGCTCATCCGCCTTACTTTTCGTACCGATTGTCACGTCTTCAAGAATGATTAATTCACCAAAAGGCTTGAGGGCTGCCATTCGTTTTTCCAGCAGAGTCTCGCCGTCGTCCGGCCCGAGCGTTGCCTCTGCCTCGAGCACAAGCGTACCATCAGCTTTTTCGGCCCAACATTTGGCGCGGTTGCTATCGCCTTCAGGACGCTCAACAAAGGCGCGCACTTCTTCGCCCTCGAAGACCATATTCTTGAAGTGAACCG
The DNA here is from genome assembly GCA_050633385.1 of Hyphomonas sp. Lineage (GTDB taxonomy): Bacteria > Pseudomonadota > Alphaproteobacteria > Caulobacterales > Hyphomonadaceae > Hyphomonas. The sequence goes on along the minus strand of JBOEGK010000016.1, from coordinate 110,186 downwards.
ACAAGCAGCCGCGTTCAAACCAGTCATTCCCCCAAATCTCTGCCAACAGAGGAACAAATTGCTGGAAATGGGTTGGCCCCTCAATCGGACCAGCTTTGATACCAAGACGTTCGGCTTCCGCATCATCATGTACAGATTTTTGTCCGCCGATCTTCTGATCGGCCAGCATTTGCACCGGCTTGCGAAGCTCACCCGCTAGGACGTTGTCAGTCATATGAATTATCCTTCCATACCTGCACGTCGAGCACAGTTTGCCGCAAATTCAGCGAGCGGCGCTACACGCGATGCCATCGCATCGGCGTTTGCATTCGCCGCCGTACCGTCGCGCACCCGGCCGACGATCCCTTGTAGAATACCGGCAAGTCGGAACGCATTGTATGCGAAGTAATAGTCCAGTTCGGGAAGCCCAGATCGCCCCGAATGGCCGCAGTATAATTCAACATACTCCTCCATTGTGGGGATGCCATGTGCCTTCAAATCTGGAATATCTTTTAGAGAAGGACGCGCCGGGTCAGAGCTCGGCATCGCCCAATTCATCAAATGATATGTAAAATCAGCAAGCGGGTCGCCCAGCGTAGACAGCTCCCAATCGAGTACCGCGATAACTTTTGGCTCTGTCGCATGGAGGACCATATTGTCGAGACGATAATCTCCATGGACGATTGTAGTTGTTTCATTGGCCGGAATATTTTTCGGCAACCAATCAATCAAACGATCCATGTCATCTATTTTTGTGGTTTCAGACGCCTTGTACTGTTTTGTCCAACGGTGTGTTTGGCGGGCGATATAATCGCTTTCTTTGCCATATCCTTCCAGACCAGCAGCACGCCAATCGACGCTGTGTAGCTCGGCGAAGGTTTTTACTTTGGCTTCATAGATCGCGCGACGTTCGGATGGGTCCATGCCTGGCAGCGTACCGTCCCATAGAATTCGGCCTTCCACCATGTCCATCACGTAGAACATTGTCCCGGCGACATCAGTGTCTTCGCAAAGGCCATAAGGACGCGCGACAGGAAACCCGAGGGGATACAGCGCGCTAATCACGCGGTACTCGCGATCAACTGCATGCGCACTTGGCAACAAGGTGCCGGGTGGCTTACGGCGCATTACATACTTCTTATTCGGAGTAACGAGTTGATATGTTGGGTTCGATTGGCCACCTTTAAACTGGCGCACCTCGAGCGGGCCTTCATAGCCTTCAACATTACTTTGCATCCATTCAGCGAGCTTTTTCTCGTCAAATTTGTGCTGTTCTGTTACGGCTTTGGTGCCGCTGAACATTTCCTGAGCGTCTGGTGTATCAGTCATTTTAATGCGAACTCTCGTTTCCTCTAAATTTGACGCTACAATACCCAGTCTTCTAAAGACGCCAAGCCCTGTAGCGACTATGCCGCAATTTTAATTTGCAAAAGGCGAACTCTGATGATGCGTTTTGTAGCAGTTCTGGTGCTCTTCTGTGCATATCCCCTCGCGGAAGCCGAGACTGAATATCCACTAAATACGGTTCGGGCTGACCTTTTGGCGGCCGCGCAAGCGTCACTGCAAACTCATGCTGATAACATGTCCAATCACGACGAAATCGTCATTGTTGACTACAGTCTTCATTCCGCCAAAAATCGCTTATTCGTAGCTGACCTCAAGACGGGCACTGTTAGGCGGTTCCGCGTCGCGCATGGGCGCGGGTCTGATAAAGACCATGACGGTCTGCTCGATCATTTCAGTAGCATTTCTGGCTCCAACGCCAGCCCCGAAGGCGCCCATGTCACAGCCGAGCAATATGTCGGAAAACATGGCACCAGCGTACGCATGGATGGCTTGGAGCCGAGCAATGCTTCAGCCCGCAGTCGGGCCATCGTCATTCATGCTGCCAGCTACGCTGAACCCAGTATGATCAACAAATACGGAAAGCTCGGTCGATCTCAGGGATGTCTGGCCCTGTCCAAAAGAGATTTGGACACAATACTCGACCTCGTCCCTACCGGAACACTGGTCTACATTTCAAAATGAGTCATTAGTCCCGCTCTAACGCGCGCCAACCAATGTCACGGCGGCAGAATCCAGTAGGCCAATCAATGGCATCGACACCCCCGTAGGCGCGCTCGATTGCTGTTCGTAAATCTTCTGCTGACGCTGTAACAGCGAGTACGCGTCCGCCTGTTGCGATCAACGCGCCATCAGAATCACAGTCAGTGCCTGCTTGGAAAACCTTCACTCCCTCCAGAGCATCAGCCGTCTCAACGCCTTTTATCAGCGCACCCTTGGCATAGCTGGCCGGGTAGCCTTCATTGGCAAGAACAACCGTGACTGTCGGTTCAAAATGCTCAAGCTCAAGCAGAGCAGAAAACGCATCTTCATTGCCCTTTAGTCCACTTGTTGCGGCACCAAGAATAGCAGGCACAATATCGCCGGTGAGGCCTTTCATGAGAACCTGACACTCAGGATCACCAAACCGTGCATTGAACTCGACAACGCGTGGACCAGTTTCTGTGACCATAATGCCAACATACAAAACGCCCTGATAAGGCATACCGTCTGCCGCCATACCTTTCAGCATTGGCTCAACAATATCTTTCTTGACGCTGGCCATCACAGCCTGTGTTGCGACGGGCGCTGGTGCATAAGCACCCATGCCCCCTGTATTGGGTCCAGTATCGCCATCGCCTACACGTTTATGATCTTGAGCCGCTGGCAGATAAATCGCGCCCTCACCGTCTGTCAGCACGAACACGCTGGCCTCTTCACCATGCATGAATTCTTCGATGATCAAGGTGGCCGACGCGTCGCCGAACTTTCCAGATAACATCTCATCAACCTCAGCTTCCGCCTCAGCCAAGGTCTCAGGAATCACGACACCTTTACCCGCAGCAAGCCCATCGGCCTTTAACACATAGGGTGGCTGCATAGTTTTGAGAAATGCCTTCGCCGGAGCCGCTTCAGTAAACTCTCCATAAGCAGCAGTTGGAACACCATACTTCTCCATCCGCGCCTTAGAAAAAGCTTTGGAGCTCTCCAATTGCGCCGCTTTTTGGCTGGGGCCAAACACATCAAAACCACGCGCGCGCAGCACGTCTGCCAATCCAAGCGACAGTGGCGCTTCAGGGCCGATCACAATGAGGTCCGGCTCCACCTGCAGGGCCAACTGCACCAGCTTATCAATATCGTCAGCAGCAACATCAAAACACGGGCCCGCCTCATCCATCCCAGGATTGCCGGGGCTAGAATGGACAACATCCACTAATGGCGATTGCGCCATTTTCCATGCGAGGGCGTGTTCGCGGCCGCCTGAACCGATAAGCAAAATGTTCATGGGGCAGGTTGATGCGCTGCACCGCGCAGCAGATCAAGCCTAAATATCTCAGCTACCCTGCTGTTTTGTCAGCCAAGCAACAGCCGCAACCGTTTCATCACCTTCAAAAGCCTTGATTTGTAAGCCTGGCATGAACGCGCCCTCGACCTCACTCCATGTGCGCACCCAGTTCACATCGCTGACGACTGCACAGCGATCAAACCGCCCGATCAGCTTGAACAAGCGAGGTAGCCGACTAAACTCGACGGCCATTGCCCCGACGGTCGGCATTTTGAAGTCTGTGATCGTATAGAGCATTTGGCCATGAGACATGCCTTCGGATTTCTCGAGCAATTCATCCAATATCCGTTTCATCTCAACATCATCAATGCGTCCACCCAGCTCGATGTCTAGGCGGTTTTCATCAACGCGCGTGATTGTCGTCATTTTCCTACTCCTTTTAGCGTTATAAAATCCTCCAAAGAGAAAGATTATCGCTGCCCCCCCTTTCCACCATAGGCACAAATACTCATAACTTAGGAGTTACACTTAACTCAACAAACCAGAACGGTGATGACAGATTATCAAGATATGTCCGGAATTTGGCGTGGCGAGTTCCGATACGAAGATGCAACTGACGACAGTTCGGTGAACTTCACCGTTTGGTTCCGTGATTTGGAGAGCGGGCTTTCAGGCAATAGCTTGGAACCTAACACGTTTGCGCCCGGCGCTGCCAATGAGCTGTCGGCGGTGTTCTATGGCCACCGAAACGGCCTCTCATTCAGCCTTAGCAAAACATACACGTGCGAACTCGGCTTCCATGACGGCTCTATCAGTTATGAGGGAGAAGTTTCGCTCGATTTTGCGACAGCCCATGGAACATGGTCATATCCTGAGTATCCCCAACCTCGAGGAACCTTCCAACTTACCCGGTTGTCTCAAAAGCAATTTGTTAAAGCAGAACGACACGCCGGTGTGAACATCGGTTTGAGGCGCTAACCTGCTCTTGCCCCCACATAGCAACACAGGCACAACACGCAGATGAGCGATAGCACAAACTCAAATCATCCAGCACTTAGCGTTTCAGAATTGTCCGCAAATCTAAAACGCACCATCGAAACAAATTTCGATCACGTCGTGGTGCGCGGTGAATTGGGGCGCGTGACCATTCCACGCTCAGGGCACATGTATGCCGACATCAAAGACGACAAGGCCGTGCTCAACACCGTTATGTGGAAGGGTCAGGTCGACCGCCTCCCCTTCAAACCAGAAGAAGGTTTAGAGGTCATCGTCACTGGCAAGCTTTCGATTTATGCCGGGCGTTCAAATTATCAAATGCTTGCAAGTTCAATGCGTCCAGCTGGTGCGGGCGCGCTGATGCAATTGCTCGAAGAACGCAAGAAAAAGCTGGCTGCTGAGGGGTTATTTGATCCTGCACACAAAGTTAAGCTGCCCTTCATGCCGAAAACAGTCGGCGTGGTGACCAGTCCCACTGGGGCTGTCATTCGCGATATTCTTCACCGTATTCGTGACCGCTTCCCGGTCAATGTTGTGGTGTGGCCCGCGCTTGTTCAAGGCGACAACGCGGCGGCGCAGATCACCGCGGGCATTGAGGGCTTCAACGCGTTAACTGGAGCTGATCGACCGGACGTCGTCATCGTCGCGCGCGGCGGCGGTTCGATTGAAGACCTTTGGCCCTTCAACGAAGAGAACGTCGTCCGCGCCGCTTTCAATAGCAGCATTCCGCTCATCTCAGCTGTCGGCCACGAAACCGACACGACTCTTATCGACTATGTTTCTGACGCGCGCGCGCCAACCCCCACCGGCGCAGCAGAAATCGCAGTGCCTGTGCGGTCCGACCTGATAATGACAATCGATGAGCATGGTGCACGTATGAGGCGCGCCCTGTCTCGACGCACCGCCCAAGCCGGTGATTTGCTGAAGGCTGCTCGCTTGCCTCGGGCGGAAACACTCCTCCAACCACGCAGGCAACGTCTCGACTATGCAGTTGACAGTTTGCCCCGCGTGACGCGTGCACTGATTGAGCGTAAGGCGACTCAACTCCACAAAATACACATTCCTTCACCACGAGATGCTCTATCCAAACGAAGCGAACAGCTTGGTGCTTTCACGGCGCAACTCGATGCTGGTCTGCGCAGCGCGGTTTCTCGCAAAGACAAAGCGCTGACCCAAGTTGCGGCACGCCTGCGCCCGGAAGCTCTGGCGAGAGATATCGGTCGCGGAAAAGAACGGCTTCGCGAAACGTCTGTGCGTGCACGGCCGGCGTTGAATCGTATCCTCTCCGCCAAAACAGATGGGCTATCGTCTCAGGCAAAGCTGCTGGAGACTCTATCCTATCAGGCAACGCTGAAACGCGGATACTCGATTGTTCGAGACAGTGATGGGCGACTCATTCGTTCAGCAAGTAGCGCCGCCAAACTCTCTGCCGTGGAAATAAGCTTTGCTGACGGCGACCTGACAGCTCAACCTATTGGCAAAGCTACACTGCCTGCTGATGGGCCCGCAAATGAAACCCCGAGTGTGAAACGCGATAAACCCAGAGCAAAAACCAAAAAGGCTCCCCCATCCGGCGGACAGGGGAACCTTTTTTAGACTATTGGTCGAAAGATTTAAGCTAAGTCTTCTTCAAGAACCGTCATCTGAAACTGGTAAGACGTTTCGCCTTCGTCCGTGTCTTTGTAGACAACAGCAACAAATTCGTCGCCCAGATAGGCCTCAACGGAATCGTCTGTCTTCTTCCGCACTTCTAGGCGAAATTTTGGATTGAATTTTTCTTTCAAATACGCCTCTAAACGTTGCGTTTCTTCACGCTCCATGAGTCACTCCTCGTACAATAAACTGTTTCGCAACCTAGTGAGTTTCGTCGCAAGTGCAACATGCACTCAGCCGCGAAGTCAGCTTTGTTGAAAATCTTCGGGAAGCGCTTGATCCATACTCTCTGCAGGTCGGGCGGAACCTGAATTGCCCACCTCATGCGCTGGAACACCCGCAACGGTGCAATTTGGAGGGACGTCTTTGAGAACGACACTGCCCGCAGCGACCTTGGAATGATCGCCAATCGTAATATTACCGAGCACTTTCGCCCCAACGGAAAGCAAAACGCCCTTACCGATTTTTGGATGCCGATCGCCGACTTCTTTGCCGGTTCCGCCCAATGTCACGCCATGCAAAAGCGAACAGCCATCGCCCACCACAGCCGTTTCGCCAATCGTAATTCCCGATGCGTGATCCAACATCACACCGATACCTATCTGCGCGGCTGGATGAATATCAACACCGAACAATTCAGACGCCCGGCTTTGGAAATGGAATGCCAGCGTCTCCCGTCCTTGCTGCCAGAGCAAGTGAGCGATGCGATAGGTCTGAAGCGCCAAAAAGCCTTTGAAATAGAGGAAGGGCTGCAACATACCGCGGCAAGCAGGATCACGATCCAGAACCGCCTGCATATCTGCTTCCGCCGCCTCTACAAGACCGTTGAAATCACAGCAGTAAACTTCTGTCAGAATATGACGAACCTGTTGTGCGCCCATCGAAGGGCCCTCTAGCTTTTCAGCCAAATGATACCCGAGAGCCTGACACAATGTATCATGCGCCAGAATTGCAGAGTTGAGGTAACTCGCCAGCGACGGCTCTTCTACCGCTGCGGCTTCAGCTTCAAAGCGCAAACGCTGCCACGCGGGCGCAGGCGCGCCTATGTCTGGATTATTCGACATTTCGAACCTCCCGGAAACTTCCATCATTCACTGCACATGGGCACAATTATTACGTCTATCAAGCCTGCAAAGGTCAAATAAGGATTACTCTGCATGAGCCAATGCCTCTTTTTGCCCCGTCGTCGCTTGCCCTGAAACAGGTTTCTTTGAGAGAAGCCTGAAAACAGCCGGCGTAAAATATAGCGCCAACAAGGCAGAACCAGCCACACCGCCAGCAATGCCAGCCGCCAACGGCATCCAGAACGAGTCTCCGCCAAGCAAGATGGGGACAAAGCCGCCCATCGTTGTGAGCGTCGTCGCCACAATATGGCGAGTTGCGTCAACGACGGTCTCTCGTTGAGCGATAATATCGCCATTACGAGCGTCTTCATTGGCGACAAGTAATGACAGGACGACGATGGAGCCATTGATCGAGATACCCAAAAGCCCAAGTCCACCCAGTATTGCATTGAACCCGAACGGCAAGTTGAACAACCAGACGCCCAAAAATGCCATCAAGAGAGAGAGCCCACCTGTCGTGAGCACCAGCAGCATCATTCTGAATGAATTGAAAACAAGCATCACAGCACCCGCCATGACGAAGACAAGCGGAATACCAAGTGAAGCGAGATTACCAACCGCCTCACTCGAATTTTCAGCCTCTCCGCCAATCGTCACTTCATATCCCGGCGGGACGATAAGCTCACTCTCTGCGAGTGCTTCCTGAAACTTAGCCAAGCTTGGTGCAGGCAAAGTGTACGGATCTAGGAAGGCGAGGATGATATTGACCCGCTGACCTTCTTTTCTAGTGATAATCGCAGTTTTCGGCTCCAGCGTAATCTCGCCCAATGCAGACAAGGGCGTTCCACTCATCGTGCCGCCCACATCATAGCCTTTGATCGCCTCCAAGGTTGAGCGATCCGCAAGCGGAGCAACCACCCTGACGGGTAGTTCTACCGTACTCTCCAAAACGGATCCCGCTAACACGCCTTCCATCTCAGCACTCAAGTCCGCCGCCAAGCCCGACAAACGCTGCCCGGCCAGTGCAGACGCAGCCTCATCGGCTTTCAACGTTATAGTCGGCGCCCCCAATTGCAGAGATGCGGTCGTGTATGTCACGCCCGGTGTCTGCGCTAAAAGTGTCCGAATGTGGTTGCCCAGATAGTCTAACGTTTCAAAATTATCGCCATAAATACGCAGCTCAATTGGTGCATTTGCAGGCGGTCCTTGCTCGAAGGGCAATGTCAGAAAACGCGCCTCTGGAAATTCTGCGCGCATCTGAGCTTGAACTCGATTGATCACACTGCGAGTGCGGCGAGCGGAGTCTAGTTGAACCCACCCAGCGGCGATACCTTCCACACCTTCCGTCCGGTCCACCATATTGTAATAAACAGGTGGCGTTGATTGACCCAAAACCCACGTGACAGTCTCGACGCCTTCGATCTCTTGTAACAACTGAGTTGCTCGTCCTGTTACCTCTTGCGTATCCGCTAAACTCGCCGTGGGGGCCAGCTGAACAGATATCTGAAATTGATCCCGCTCCGTCTGCGGAAAAAACTGTTGCGGCAACTGACCTAAAGCAACAACGCCGAATCCCGCTGGAATCAAGCACATCACAATGCCTATCAACGGGTACCGCAACACGCCACCAACTGTTGCGCGATAACCATCCGACAGCCAGTCAAACCGAATGCCATCACGCCACCACCTGCGCTTGCGACGCGCACGTCCAGTTTCCCAGCCGCGCTGCCTATCGAACCAACCTGCAAGTGCGGGAATCACCGTGACCGAGAGTGCAAATGAAGAGCAAATCGCAAAGACAACGGACAAGCCAATCATGCCGATGAACTCACCAGCGGAACCGGGCATCAAGGCGATAGGCGCAAAGGCCAAAGCCGTCGTCAGAGTTGAGGCAGCCAGCGGCGCCATGAGGTGACGTAAACTCTCATCAATCGCTTGACGGCGTGTTCGTCCCTTCACGCGCAATTGATCAAACTCATCCACCACGACGATTGCGTTATCTATCAACAAGCCAAGTGAAATAACCAATCCCGTGACTGACATTTGATGCAGTGGGTGTCCGAACACATTAAACAAGATCAATACGAGACACACCGTCAACGGGATCGCTGTTCCCACCACCAAGGCAGACCGCCACCCCATAGTAAGAAACAGAACCAAAAATACGATGCCGGCAGACATAAGCAGGTTTTGCGCAAGACCATTCAAGCGCTCATTGGTGTATTTGCTTTGATCAAAAACGGTTTCCACGCGCAGTGGGCCAGCCTCTTTCGCCGCAAAATCATCAACCAATTTTTGGGCTGACTTTGCCCATATATCGACGCGTTGATTGGCAGAGATATATGCCACAACCAACATTGTGCGTTCGTCATTCTCCATCGCCATATTCGTAGGCGGGTCTGTGAACCCTTTGGTTACACGAGAAATATCACCAACTCGAACCGCTGAGCCATCTGCTCTTTGCAACAACGGGACTTCCATGATCCGCGCGATGGAATCGAAAGCACCGCCAACCTCAAACCCGATATTTCCATCGCGCGTGCGCAATTGTCCTGCAGGTGTTTTGCTATCGGCGGAAGCGATAAGACCAGCGGCCTCGCGCATTGAAAGACCAGTTGCTGACAGGCCGTCCGGGTCGATCTCTACACGCACTTCTTCATCTGGCAGGCCGAACGTCTTGGCCTCCTCCGTTCCGGGTAAGCGCTGGAATCGGTCTTCCAGATCAAGCGCTTTGCGCCGCATTACCGTCAATGGCACATCGCCGTCGCCCTCCCAAGTCAACGCAACGATGATGGTGGCAGCACCGAGAATCTCACGTGACACGAAGGGTGCACTGGCCCCAGCCGGAAACCCGTTTTGAGCCTGCTCAGCCTGCGCTGCAATCAATGTCCAGGCATCATCAACCTCGGATTCACTGAGGTCTTCCCGGATTTGAATTTGAATCTGGCTCACACCGGGGCGCGATGTAGACACAACTTCGTTCAGCTCGGGTAGCTCCATCAATGCCGCTTCAATCGGCTCTGTGATGAGCGCTTCCATTCGCTCAGCATCCGCACCCGGCATTGTCACAAGCACATGACCAAATCGCTCAACCAAGCTTGGATCTTCTTGCCGTCCAAGCGACATGATGGCCGCTAAGCCTGCGAGAACAATCACCATGAAGGTCAAAATTGTTAATCGAGGCAGCCGATAGAATAAAGAAAACATCCGCCGACGCCTATTCTGAAATATCGTGCTGCAGGGCGACTTTCTCTCGCGGTGTGACGGGCATTCCGGGGGAAATCCTTTGCAACCCGTCGATAATCAACCGGTCGTCGGGCTGAACCGCTCCGCGTACAAATGCTCTTCCACCATCAGAATGCACCAGTTCGACCGAGCGATGCCGGGCAACAAACCCACCATCCTCTGGCGCAGCGACATAGACCAGCCACAAGCCTCGTGAAGCTGTTGTCAGCGCCTTAACCGGCACCCAGAACCCATCTTCCTCTACATCCCGATCTACAGACACGCGCACGACCGACCCTGATGACAATGATCCCGGTGCCTCAATAGAGAAAGTGGCCATCACTGTGCGTCTGTTTGGATCGATAACACCTGTAACGCTTTCCAGAATTGCGGAGACCGGGCCAGCATCAGATATCAACTCATAGCTGTTTCCCGGAACCAGCCGGTCTGCTGCTGAGGATGGCAAGCCAATCCGGGCCTCAAGCTGGTCGCTCTCTACGAGTTCGAGAATAGGTATTCCCGGCCCAGCGATCGCCCCTTCATCTGCGCTGCGTGCCACGATCACCCCGGCAAATGGCGCGGTGATCTTGGCCAAATCTATTTGAACACGTACAGCGTTCGCCCCCGCCTTGGCGGCCTGCACCCGCGCCATGGAAGAATCGGCCTGCGCAATCGCCTGATCCACGGACTGTTGAGCCACATGCCCTTTTTCCAACAAACTTTTCTGACGGTCGACTGTCGATAAGGCCAAGGCGTGCCCTGCCAGTGCCTCTTCAATACTGGCATCTGCTGATGCCAATTGCGCTTGTAGACTTCGCGTATCCAACCGCGCCAGTGTGGCCCCTTTTTCCACTCGGTCGCCAACATCCACTCGGATGTCATCAATTCGTCCGCCACCAGAAAACCCTAGCTGGCTCGTCCGCCGTGCGGTCGCTAAACCTGAATAAGTCTCTGAGAGACTAAAATTACCAGACAGGGAGACCGGTGAAACAACCACACTGATAGGTTCAGGTGCACTTACCGCCACTCTCGGCCCTTCAGCGCTGCGCAGGCGCGACGCACCAAAAATGAGGCCAATTGCCATGACAATCATCGCCACCATAAACCAAACGCCCTTCATAAAAGTGGGGCGTTTTTCCCGAATGTTATCCGTCAGCTGAGGGTCAATTTGACTCATTTCGAGGGTCCAACTTCTGATATTTTGTGTGTCGTGGATTGGTGCGGTCGCATCAGGCCACGCACGATAAGAGCGGCATGATAGTGCAAGACTTTGCTACCTTCGTCTTGAACGCCGCCAGAGGAATATATTCGCAGCCCCGGCAGATGCAGCAATAGCTGCGCCAAGCCATGGCAACTCGCCCAAATGGATTTTGCAGTGAGGGGCGGATCGAGTTCTGGGTCAAAAACCCCCAAAGCTTGGCCTCGCTTTACGGAGTCGACCAAGAAATTAAAGGCAATGCCCTTACGGGTCGTTACAAACGCGTCCCATTCCTCGGGCGTGCGCCCGGACTCAGAAGAGTCGCCAACGGCTGAAAACGCCGCCGCGTAATGGTGCGATCGCTCCAACGCGATCTCGACATAGGCCACAATGCACTCACGCATCAGCGCGTCATGTGGTTGGTCTCTGAAACGTTCAACCGTCTCAAGAATGCGATCATTTAGCCCAGCAAAAAAGGCTTCTTTCAATTCATCAACAAGCGCGGATTTTGAGTCAAAATATTTGTAGATGGAGGCTGGAGAGTAATTGATCTCATCAGCTAAACGGCGGATCGATAAGCCTGCCTCACCTTCCTCGCCGAGCATACGCTCTGCAGCGCGGATGATCGTCTGGCGCATTTCAGCGCGTCTACGCTCTGCCGCGGTTCGAGGGGGCATGGAGTGAACTACCAAAACGATATCGCCTTATCTCCGGACTAAACTTAAAAAGTGAACACTGTTTACAATATTGAACAATATCATCATTGTTCAATATTGTAAACGAATTCAGACTCTACCCAATTGTATTTTTTTTCGATAACAGTTGCGGATGACTCGCAAATTTCCCTCTGCCCCGCCATTCGGCAAAGCCATGTCGGTTGCGCGCCCCAGCCAGCAAGCGCGCGACATGATTGCTCTGCGTCGCTCCGCTAGCAAACATCATCTTAACGCACCGGGGCCTGACGGGGATGAACTGACAGAACTTCTGAATGTCGCCGCGCGGGTGCCTGACCATAGGCGCCTCGAACCGTGGCGGTTCATTGTCTTTAGTGGCAGCGCCAGAGCGGAATTTGGCCAGACACTGGCGCGCATCCACGATGCCAACACGCCTGATGCAGACCAGAAAAGCACAATGGAAGCCGCCGGTCTTCTGCTCCGCGCACCCACTGTGGTCGCGGTTATCTCATCACCAGACACAACACATAAAACGCCCGTCTGGGAACAAGAATTGTCTGCGGGCGCGGTCTGCTACAATCTTCTGCTCGCTGCCAACGCGGCTGGATGGGCCGGTGTTTGGCTAAGCGAGTGGATCATGTTTGATAAATCTGTCGATAAAGCACTCGGCCTTGGCCCCGATGAGCGCATTGCCGGTTTCATCTATTTGGGCACAGCGACGTTGCCCTCTCCAGAGCGCGCTCGCCCTCTGATCAATGGCAAAATAACCCATTGGTCCGCTTAAACTAACCGCGCCCTCGATAAGATGGCACGCCCGTATCTGGCACATATAAGCTGGCTGGCACCTCACCGGACTGCCAAAACACATCAATGGGAATGCCCCCTCGCGGGTACCAATACCCCGAAATGCGTAACCATTTAGCCTCGGTGAACGCGTGAATACGCTTGCCGATGGAGACGGTGCATTCCTCATGGAAAGCCCCATGATTGCGGAAACTCGTGAGGTAGAGTTTGAGGCTCTTACTCTCCACCAACCACTCACCCGGCGCATAGTCGATAACCAAATGCGCAAAATCAGGCTGCCCTGTCACTGGGCAAAGCGAGGTAAACTCTGGCGCCACGAAGCGAGTTAGATACAGCGTGTCAGCATGAGGATTAGCCACACGCTCCAGTTCAGCCGTTTCAGGCGAGGTCGGCGCGTCACTTTGGCGGCCCAATTGGTCTAGGCTGGAATAGATCGACTTATCAGACATGGGGTATCAAATTCGGAATAGGAATGAGGTCGAACAATAGACCAAAATACAAGACATAAGCGCCGAGCAGAACGATGCCTTCCCAGCGCGCGATACGCTTACCCGTGAATGCGAACAGGAACAATAAGAATACAGACAACAAGAGTGCGCCAATATCTTCCCAGCTCATCACGCTAACAGGACCAGACCCAGCCATTGCAGCGCCAGATAGCTCACCCGTCTTGCCGGGCTCCTCCATCACACTGAAAGGGTGCACGAGCGCTGTAATCCCTAAAATACCCAACACATTAAAGATGTTAGAGCCGATCACATTTCCGAGTGCGACGTCTGACTTGCCCTTGAAGGCCGCGACGGCGGAGGTTGCAAGCTCTGGCAGGCTGGTGCCGATGGCAACGATTGAAAGCCCGATGACCGCCTCACTTACCCCGAACTGCCGCGCAATCACGATGCCGCCATCAACCAAGAAGCGCGCGCCGAACACGACAGCAACCACGCCTACAATAGCGATTATCAAGCCAAGCCAAACGCCATAATCGGCGTCCACACTCTCGCCCTCATCCGCATGCATTTGAGCCGTAGGATCTCTGCGTTGATCCGCCCAGAGCGACAAGCCAATATAGGCAAGCAGCATGGCAACCATCACCCCACCCGTTACCTTGGTGAACTGGTCGAACCAAATCAAAACGCACAGGATACCCGTCACGCAAATCATGAAAAAACCATCTCGAAACAAAGCTCTAGGCTTAACGAAAATGGGCTTTATCAAACACGTTACCCCGAGCACCAGCAAGACATTCGCGATGTTCGATCCAACGACATTGCCGACTGAAATACCGACCGCATCTTGCCCGATGGCCCGCAAACTCGTCACCAGTTCCGGCGCTGAAGTGCCAAAACCAACAAGTGTCAGGCCGATCACAAGCTCAGAAATATTGAGCTTTCGTGCGACGCTAACCGAGCCGCGCACGAGCGCTTCGCCGCCGACAAATAAAAGTACTAGTCCTGCGCACACCATTAGGTAGGTCATTGGTTGCCCCGCATTATCATTTTACACCGCATCCTTAAGGGGGTGCGCAGCGTGTTGCAATTGCGCTTTACTGTAAGGCGGATAGGTCTTCCTCCCAATAGGCGAAACCAATTGCATTGGATACGCGTAGATATCTTTATGGAATAGCAGGTTTCGTCGTGTATTCAGCTTGCATAACAAGGCTGAGCGCTCATCTCTATTATGTATAAAATGTGTTATTAGAACAGTATGATAGCCAGAATGGTCATCGCAAAAATATCTCGCTCACGCGTGTATTGTCTCTCCATTTTTGGAGGGTTCAAACGCGTGCGCTTTGATGCAGTTGTGTGGTTTTTTGCGGCTGTTTCGGGCAGTTTGATGCAGTCTTGGGCGCAAACGCCTGTCGTTTCGGGCGCGTCAGAGCAATCTGCCCCCCCTTCCAAGCAACTTGCTGGATTGCCGGATCATCTCACAGAAGACGCAAACGCAATTCTCGAAAACCTGCCCAAATCTCCGCATTCGGTCCTTGAAGCACGCCGTCGGGCGCTGGAAGCTCAAAAGGCATTGTCAGAGCTGCTCGCTGCTGAAGGCTATTTTGCTGCTGAGGTCAAAACTAACCGCATTGTATCGCTCGCCGATACAGCGCGCTTCACAATTGATGCAAAGCGGCGGTTTACCATCACAACCGTGGTGATGACCGGCCTAGATGACGTCGATGCTGACACACGCGCGCTCTTGAACACTGATCTTCAAACGCTCCCGCCCGGCCGATTTGCACGGACAGAGCAGATCGAAGCCCTCGAACAAACATTGCTAGAACGCCTGCGCCAGTCTGGGTATGCCTTTGCCGTCAGTGACACGATCGACGCGCTGGCGTCTCGTCAGGCGGCAACACTGGAACTGGATTACGTCTTATCGCCCGGCCCGCGTATTCGACTGGGTGATATTGCGCTACCTGACGACCCCACCCTCGCCCCACGCAATATAGAAGTGATGCAATCATGGAAGCGCGGCGACATCTATGCGCCGGAGAAACTTGATACACTTCGCACCCGTATGCGGAGCGCGGGGCTGTTTGATGGGATTGGCGTACAAGTCGTCGAGATGCCGGACGCTGAGGGATTGCACCCTGTAGAGGTGACGTATTCCAAAGCCAAACGACGCACGGTGAGTGGCGGACTGTCTTACTCGACCGTTGATGGGCTGGGCGCGAGCGCATCATGGAGCCGTCGCAATGTCACCGGCAGATCGGACACGCTAACCGCAGACGCCGAGGTCGCGACCATCTCCAGCCAAATACAGCTGACCTATGAACGCCCGAATATGGGCCGCTATGGCCGAGACATCGTCTTCAAGGGCGGCCTGCGCCATGAGGAGACGGATGGGTATGACCTCGATGGCGCGCGGGTGTCTGCACACATCGCCCAGCCCTTTAACACGCGGTTCAGCGTAACAGCCGGGGCGACGATTGACGCGACACGTACCCGCACAGTCGTAGAGCCTGACCCCGCAGAACTGGTCAGCCTGTCATTGCCCGTGAACGCCACCTACTCAACTGTCAAAGCGCCGCTAGATCCGCAACAAGGCCTGAGCGCCTTTTTGGGCGTTGAACCGGGACTATCATTTGGGTCTGAATCCGGCAGTTTCACCCGCGTTACGTCATCGGCCCAAACCTATAAACAACTCAGTCCACGACTTGTCGCGGCGCTGCGTGCAGAAATTGGCGCCTTTGCCGGCGATGATGATGTGCCACCGGATCGACGGTTCTTCTCTGGTGGCGGCGGATCGGTGCGCGGGTATGAATATCAATCACTCTCGCCGCGAGATTCTGAAGGTAATTTGATCGGCGCCGCGAGCCAGTTCAACCTTTCAACCGAACTACGTTGGCGTAAATCTGAACGCTATGGCTATGTCGTCTTCGTTGACACTGGCGCAGCCGCCGACAGCTTGAACGCCGCGTGGGAAGACGCCCGCTCAGCCATTGGTGCCGGTGTGCGATATTATCCCGGCTTTGGCCCCTTGCGATTTGATGTGGCCACGCCAATTGACCGACAAGACGGCGAAGACCCCGTGCATGTTTACATCTCTATCGGTCAGGCATTCTGATGGACAATGCACCCCTCCCCTTCATCTGGCGCAAAAGACGCGTCATCCTCCTCTGGGTCGCTGGGCTTGTCTTGCTGTGCGCGGCACTATTGGGGGCGGCACGTCTGTGGATTAAAACCGACAGCGGACGCGCCTTTGCCGTGTCGCAGATAAATGGGCGCGATATTGCCGGCTACGGAGTGATTGAAATTTCAGGCCTGTCGGGAGACCCTCTCTCCCGCATGGCGATTGACCGGGTGACGCTGACCGATTCCAATGGAAAATGGGCTGACGCGCAAGACATGAGTATCGACTGGGCGCCATGGGCATTGGTCGGTGGTGAAGTGCATCTTAAGGATGTGACCGTTCAGGATGTCACGCTTGCTCATCGCCCCACTCGTGCCGACACGGAGCGACCGGCGTCTTCTGGCAAACGCAAAATAACCGCCACGTTGGAAAACCTGCAAATCGAACAGCTTCACTTGCTGGAGACATTTTCCGGAACAGCGGCGGACTTCAAAGCGCAAGGCAAGCTGGTTACCTCAAGAGACAATGAAGCCGATATTCGATTGAACCTCGCGCCTTTAAGCGCGACCACAGACAAATTGTCTTTCAAGCTGTCGCGCAATATCGTCGGTGACATTCACGTCAATGCGAATGGGTACGTCGAGCCGAACGGCGCCCTTGCGACGCTGCTGCATCTATCGCCCAATCAATCTGCGCAGCTGGATGCGAATATCACGGGCACGCTGAAAGCCGGTGATGGATTTGCGCGCATTCTGATCGACGAACACAAGGCGGCAGACCTGACCGTAAATTGGACAGGCACCGAATTAACAACGAGCGTGCTGTTTGAGGCTGACAAGTTGCCGATTTCGGAACGCATCGCCCGCCTCGTCGGCCCAGCAGCGCGGGTCAACTTGTCTGCCACACTGGACGAGACCGCCACCCCCATCCGCGTGACGGCAACGACAAGAGATGCA
Source organism: Hyphomonas sp. (assembly GCA_050633385.1). GTDB lineage: Bacteria > Pseudomonadota > Alphaproteobacteria > Caulobacterales > Hyphomonadaceae > Hyphomonas. The sequence goes on along the minus strand of JBOEGK010000016.1, from coordinate 92,742 downwards.
ACCATTTCCGCCAACAGCGTGCTGAACTCAAAAACCCGCACACTGACAGAACCGATTCAGATTGACGTTGCTTTAGCAAACGCTGAACCGCTGATCGGGCGCGCCGTCGCCCTGAAGCTAAACGGAACACTATCTGGCGAGCGCGCGACTGGTTTCGAAGGCATGCTCACCGCCACACCGCCTGCTAATTCTGGACTCGTTTTCAAGTCGGCATCCGGGCCGATCTCTTTCGATATTGCAGATACAAAAATACCGTTTACGGCAGATTTGACGACCACAGGCGTGAAGCTTACGAACCAGCAATTGACCCGCTTGCTGTCGGGTCGCCCGAAACTGGCAGCCAGTGGCGCTTATGATCGCGAGACGGGTGAACTTACGCTCAGCAAAGCCACGCTGATTGCATCTGAGGCTCGCGCGACGGCCTCTGGATCTTTCGGCACACGCGAGAAACGCACAGCGTTATCGGGTAAACTCACCCTGCCCGCTCACCTTCTGGCAAGCGACACGCAAGGTATACTCACCGCGAACTATAAACTCGCCGGACCAATTGATACCCTCGCCATCGACCTCCAGATCGAAGGGCGTGAGATTAACGGGCTGAACGCCAACCTGCAGAGCCTGCTTGGTGAGCGCCCCACATTGAATGGCCGCGCCACTCTAAAGGGTCGCACCCTCCATGTTAAGACTGCCCACCTCATCGGCAGTTCACTGAGCGCTATGATGAGCGGGAGCTATCAAACAGATGGCGCGGTAACATTAGATGTAACCGCGCAACAGAGCGCGCCTCTGAAGGTGGGCGATACGTCCATTGCGCTAGGTTCTATGACAGCGCATTTATCTGGGCGACCGAATGACAGGACACTCGATCTGTCCACTCAGTCTGGGCAGCTGTCCCTATCTGGGCAAAACGTTGAGGATTTGAAAATTGCTGCCCAGCTGGAGCAGAAGAGCGATATACTTTCAGGACGTATACTGATCAATGGCAATACGAATGGTTACGAGGCGCAACTGACTTCCCCGCTCACCTATCAAGCAGGCGCCCTAAACCTGCCTAGCATTCGGGGAGCCATATTAGGCACGGATATATCTGGCCAAATGGCACGCGCCGCTGACGGTGAAATTGCAGGCACTGTGACTGTGAGTGGCGATCAATTCCCACTCAAGGACGCCACGATTGGATCGTTTAAATTCGACTCCACCCTGTCCAAAGCACCTGGACGGCCGCTCGCCTTGCATACGGAAGGAGGCGTGCGTGACATTTTGTTGGCCAATGGCACAACAATCGATGCCGCTGACGGATCGGCTGCGCTCGTCGAGGGTGGCTTGTCTTACAACATCACCACCAAACGCAGCGACAGCCTCACCCCCTTCAATTTGAGTTCAAGCGGTGACATGACATGGGCAGACGGCCACCCCGCTGGAACAATCATGCTGACCGGCGATGTGCTGGGGTATCCGGTGACAACCCACACACCTATTCGTTGGTCACAGGCTGAGGGCGGCACCTTCTCTGGCGACCTGTCCATTCTGGGCGGACACTTTACCCTCACGAAAGCCGGAGCGCCCGCCGGGGGCGGATTCAAATTTGATATCGCCAAGCTCGATCTGTCGCCTATCGCAGCGCAATTCGGACTGCCTTTAAGTGTGGCGCAATTGAATGGAGCTGGGCGGTTGAACCCTTTCGGCCCGACGCCCAATGGCGAATTTGTCTTTTCCGCCCGCAGCGCCATTGACGGGATAGATACATTGCTTGAGGCGGATGTGACCGGCAAGCTCGACACCCGTTTGCTGACCCTCCGCTCAAGCGCGAACGCCGATACGCTGCGTCTCAATTTCGACGCGGCACTGCCGATAAAGGCTGGCGCGAAAGCGCAACTCGTCAAACTTAAGCAGGATGAAGCGATGAGTGCCCGCGCGACATTGGATGGAGACCTGTCTGCATTGAGCCCCATCGCGCTGGCGTTTGGCCATGATATCTCAGGCATGATTGACGCCCAGGCCACGCTGGCCGGGACATTGACCGCCCCCGAACTGAATGCGGCGGGCAAGCTATCGGGAGGCACATATGAGAATGGCCTCACCGGAATGCGATTAAGCAGAATCGACAGCACCGCAACTTTCGACAAGGGGCGCTTTACCGCTGCCGCACAGGGACGCGACAGATATGACGGCGCGTTCACCGTGTCAGGCACATCAAAAGACGGCACCATGCAGGTTGCATCTCAACTTCAAAGCCTAAGACTGTATGACCGCGACGATGACGACTTGACCGCGAGTGGTCGGTTGGAATTCACACGCACGAAAGAGACGCGCGCACTGACCGGCAACATTCAGATCGATGAAGCACATTTTGACATTACCCACCTGCCCGCATCGCAGACCAAAGCCATTGCAGTGCGCTGGGAGAACGGGAATGGCGCATCTGTTACGAAGAAACGGGTCAGCCGTCCCACGCAGTTAGACATAAAACTGTCTGCGCCCCGTCGCCTCTTCTTCGATGGCCGAGGCCTGGCGAGCGAATGGGGCCTCGATTTAGCTATCTCCGGCGACACTGAAACACCCGTCTTAACCGGCGCGGCCTCTCTGGAGCGAGGAGATCTTGAATTTGCGGGTCGACCTTTTGTATTTGATACGGGTGCCATCGAGTTTAACGGCCCACTCTCAGCGACGACAATCGCACTGGATGCAGAACGTTCGGTAAATGGGTTTGACGCGCGCGTTGGATTATCTGGCAGCCCGCAAAACCCAAAACTGGAACTCTCTTCCAGCCCCTCACTTCCAGAAGACGAGATATTGTCGCGACTCTTGTTCGGACGAGCGTCGGTAGACCTCTCCGCACTCGAAGCGGCACAATTGGCAGCATCAGTTTCCAGAATTATTGGCCAAGGCGGCGGCGTTGACCCATCACAATCATTGAAAAGTGCACTTGGCGTCGACCGATTCTCTTTCGGTTCTTCTGATTCGGGCAACACGAAGGTCGGTGTTGGGCAATTTATCTCAGATAATGTGTACCTCGAATTGACCTCAACCGTGGCTGAAGGCACGTCCATCGAGGTTGAATGGGAGCCACGCCCCAAACTATCAATCTCCTCAAAATCTACCACAACGGGGAAAAGCAAAGTTTCCGTAAAGTGGAAAAACGACTTTTGACGCAATACCCAAACAGAGCAAATACAACCCAAATGGAACGAAAAACATACATTTTGCCACCAAAGCAAGAAATTTTGCAGTCGGCGCTATAAATATAACGCACTCTACTTTCACGAGTACAAACACCCCCAATTTCTCGTGTGAGGGGCATTTTTAGACTTAGATACAAAATTGGCATAATGCTTATGCAGTTTGGTACTCCATTTTTTTTTGTACCGATGGTGTTGATTAAACGTGCACAGCCCGCAAATGTAGGTTTAAGTTAGACGTTAAAGTGGAAAGGACGTTCCATATGGAAACCAATCAGAGGCAGCATAGCTCCCGTGCGCCGACACGCGTAGACCAACTCGTTGGCGAAAAAATTCGTAAACTCCGCATCTCTCAAAACATGACGCTCGCAGAACTCGGCAACGAACTCGGCATCAGTCACCAGCAATTGCAAAAGTATGAAACAGGCACCAATCGCCTAAGCGCAGGCATGCTCTCCAACGTCGCGCATGTGCTTCGCGTTCCAATTTCGGGATTGTTCCAAGAGGCGAACAACGAGCTTGATGACGCCGGCCCAATGGAGCATCTTCGCGATGAGTGCCGTGAGTGGCTAGAGCGAGCCGATTCCGAAGAGACCCTCACAACAATTTCACGCGTGCTCAAAGCAATTATAGCGAATTAGCGCGCGCACGTCCCATCTTTAAGGAAAGCAAGTAAGGCGTTTTAGGCGCCTTCTTGCTTTCTTAGCTCTACACTCGCGAACACGCTCGAAGCCCCTTCGTCATCGACGAAACGCTGACGCCCCGGATGGTGAAACTGATCCTCGAAACATATATTTTCGCGCGCATCAAATATCTCATGCAACCAGTCGAGAACCACCTTGCCGTGCGCCAAACGACGCACGCGCTCTGTATAGCACAGCCAAAATTCGATTGGCGCAACTTCCGGCAAATCTAAAGGAATCAGACGCTTATCCACCAATGGGCTATATGAAGGCAGAATAGCAATCCCCGCCCCTTGTAAACACGCTTGCTTCATCGCTGCGCCCGAATTTGTGATCAACGCAAAATCAATCGTCTTTCGCAGGTCCGGCATTTTCGGCACCCAGCGCTCAATCTGATGCACATAATTTTGATGCAAGATGCAGCGGTGGCGGAAATATTCGAACATGCTGGTGGGCGCGCCAAATTTCTCAATGTATTCTTGGGATGCGAACGACATATAATGAACCGTTCCCAGCTTGTGAGAGATCAGCTCTGCATTACGTGGTTCTGAAAACTGCACTGAAACATCTGCTTCACCTGCAGTGACATCTGCAGGTTCCGACAAAACTGACAGTTTAATCTGAAGCTTTGGGTGTGATTTCTGCAAATCCGCGATACGCGGAGCAATCCAGAAAGGCCCCAATCCATCGCCAGCGGCAATGTGGATACGCCCAGCAACATCAGAAGCAACAATCGCGGCCGCATCTTCGGTAATGCCCGTTGTGAGATCGGCGATCGCCAGCACTTTTTCCAGCGCTCGTCGACCAGCATCCGTCAACTGAACACCGCGCGTGGTGCGCGAAATCAGCTTAACTTTTAGTGTTTTTTCAAGGTCATCTAGCTTCCGACCAATCGTGGGGGGCGATTCGCCCAAACGGGCAGCAGCCGCGCTCATGCTTCCCAATTCGGCCACCACTCGAAACACACGCAAATTGTCCCAGTCCATTCGGTCCGTCGACATTACCCATCCCTACAAATTATTACACATATTCTTGCCGCGTTTAGCCGAATGCTCAGCGAAATACCCAGCGATTTCTGTCAATATTGTTAGACAACCATTTAAACGATATTGGTCGCCGCACCAATGCTAAGTTGTTAAAAAAACGACTTCGGCACTACTTGTTCACGAGTAGACCCGGAAACGGCATTGTTTCTATTGGATTATTTGGCGCATCACGATGCCCAAACTGCGCCTCTAAAGCGCTTTGTAAATCGGGGTTCAAATACTCAAATCCAGTTTCACTTAGCTTGATGCTCACGATTTGTTGATCGGAGAAGAATATCTCTCGCGCCAGATCACCCAAAAACAGCTCAAGCGGTATGCGTGGGATTCGAGCCCAGACAGGCCGCCCGAGCGCCCGGCCAACCGCCATCGAGAAAGCACAATTCTGGATTGGCTGTGGCGCAACACCGTTCAGTGGGCCTGTGATCCGCTGATCCACGACCGCATGCTGGATGATGCGCACAAGGTCGTCTCGACTTACCCAACTCATCCAGTGTTGGCCATCTCCAAACGGCCCACCAACGCAAAGATCAAACGGCACTAACATTTGCCCGAGAGACCCGCCGTCTCTATCCAGCACAATACCCGTTCTCAGACAGACCGTGCGGACGCCGTAGGCCTCGGCCTTCATCGCCGCAGCTTCCCATGCATTGCACAAGCGCCAGGAAAAACTTCCATCATCTTTGGGCGCATCAATTTCAGACGTAACGTCATCCAACTGCGCCCCATACGCCCCTATCGCAGAGCCGCTAATCAATGCGCGAGGGCGCGTCTCCAAGCGGGCAATCAACTCAATCAGCGCATCTGTCATGTTAACCCGTGAGGCCAACACCTTCTTTCGAAAACGATACGTCCAGAAGCCGCCGACGATTGGCTCACCCGCCAGATTTATGATCGTGTCGACATTTGCATCATCTGATATTTGATCCAGACTTGTAATGATCGTGAGAGGCATCGCTAAGTCGGCAGCGCGCTCGGCATCGCGGGTCAACACCGTGACCCGGTGCCCACCTGCAACGAGCGCTTCGACAAGACGCCTCCCGATAAACCCTGTACCGCCCGTCACCAAGATTGATTGCTTAGGCATATCAAGGTGTACCAACGGCGCGATAGGCTGGCGCGGCAAACACACCAGCCGCTTGGAGGCCGCAATATCGCGCAGACAGAACGGAGCCACCGCGCAGGCGGACGCAAGGAGAAAGACCGTCCACCAACCATAATGAACAGGTACAAGCGCAGTAGGCAATGCTGTATATTCCCACAGCACAGGAACTAAAAACACCAACAATGCACCATAGTTCAGCGCCAACAGCGTGTGCAATACGCGCTCACTCCAAGGCAATTTTCGGGTTTGATCTTCTTCGACAAAATCGATCAATGTAATCACGAGCTCTGCCGCAAGGATGCCAAGCGCTATCCATGCGAAAAAACCCTGCAATTGCAATGTACCAAACGCTATGAACAAGACAGCATAGAACCCATTTCTGAGGCCGTGCAGGAACAGTTCTTTGCGTTGAGATTGTCGCCATGCGAGCCGCTCTGTCAGCTCATGATGGAACAACATATCGAAGGCGCCCATCATGATTTGCACAGCAAGGAGAATAAAAAAGATTGTCGGCAGCATGATGCTAAGCCTCTTTTTGATCGCGGAATGTTGCGCGCTGGTAAATCAGCTCACCGAGGAGCGGATGAACAAGGCTGAGGGTAAAAACGAACTCTCCCTCACCCTTGTCTTCATGTTGCAGCAGCATACGTCCCGGGCAGACCCAACGCGGCAGAATGACCTGCTTTCCGAAAACGCTGAAAAAGTATCTATGACTCAGGAACTTCAGAACACCGTCTTCAGCCTTTAGTATAAGGCTCATGCCTACGCCGCCCTCAGTACATTCTTGCAGCCCCGTCGGGCCTGCGAAACTCTTTGTGCTATGGATCACTTGCGGAAATCCGTTGCGCCGGTTGTAATGACGGCTCCAAATTTGCCCTTGCACGGTTGGTTCCTCGGTGACGGTTACCACCGCAGCGTTTTGGCCGTCGCTTTTTTCGAGTGGCAAGGGTGCGCCAATTACCCGACATATTTGCGCGAGACAAAACCCGGCGACGCTGAACCGCGTTTCATTCACCTCGCCGCGGAATACACAGCTATCGCCGCCGCTCAATCGTTTCGTGAACCGTGCCTGTGTGCGCGCCGGCAGATTACACCACGCCTCTTCGCCCACCAATGCCCGGAAACGCATATCCAATAACTTGGCATTTTCCGGTTCGGCATTTGTATCAACGATAGGTTCAATTTGATTGTGTGCAAACATTTCTTGCGCTCCCGCCCCACTCATTTTGAGGGGCTACTCGGTTTTGTCTTTGCGGCGTCCAAATCCGGCGACGGCTACAATCTTATCACCCATGCGGATCATTTTAAGCAATACGCCCGACGGCACTTTGATCATCTGTCCGTACCAGCGGTTAAGCGTGTGGGTAAAATCGTGCATGGCTTCGAGCCGCTTGAGCTGTTCGGCGCTAATCGTCTCGTCGCCTTCTGCCTCTCGCAAGCATTGATCGATGGTGCGCAGCGCCGGGTCGATCTCGCGCTCTTTGCGGACGGCGGCGATGCGCATGGTCATCTCCCACACATCCGTTTCGGCAGTGAAATGGTCACGTCTGTCACCGGCGATCGGCACGCGCTCAATAATACGCCAGCCCATCAATTCCTTGAGGGAGTTAGACACGTTAGAGCGCGCGATCCCTAGTGTTTCTGCGATTTGTTCCGCGTGTAGCGGCTGCTCACTGATGTAAAGCAGCGCGTGAATTTGGGCGACAGTGCGGTTTACACCCCATTGCGTGCCCATATCGCCCCACTGCAAAACGAACCGTCTTATGGAAGGCGCCAACTCGTCGATATGTTTTGTAATTTCTGTCATAACAGAAATATATGACAAAACAGACTTATACGCAACCTATCAGGAGAAATTCTTCTCTTTAATCGGGAATTTTGACTAAATACCGCTCCACATACGGGTCAGATTCGCCATTGTTTTTTGCAGCGTCAGCACTTCTGGGGACTCTGGAGAAAATTTCGCCTGAACGCTGGCTTTCAGGTTTTCGAGGTCAAATATCACCTCGCGCTGACGTTCATCTCTGAAATAACTCTCAACCCACCCCACACATGCGAGGCGAACGCCAGAGGTCACAGTGGCAACTTTGTGCATGGTCGTGGACGGATACAGCACCAAATCCCCCGCTGCGGGTTTCAACATTTCTGTCGCTCCGGGATGTTCTATAACGAGTTCCCCGCCCTCATATTCGTCTGGCTCTGACACAAACAATGTGAACGATAAATCGGTACGTATCCGCTGAGCCCCCTTCCCCATGTGAGCATTATCTATGTGGAGACCATAACCGCCCTCTGCGCTCGTCTTGCTGACGATAAGCGGAGACATCGCTTTTGGCCGCGCCGCGCTGAGGAAGACGGGGTGGTTTTGTATCGCTTTCTCGAACCGCGCTTTCACCTTGGGGCCGGTGCCGGTTTTAAGGTCTGCCTGCTCGTTGCGCTTGACCCGGCGCGCAATGCCGCCTGCCGTTTCTGTTCCATCACGCCAGCTCAACGCGTCCATGTCTTTGCGCGCCGCCTGCAACATGTCTTGCGTCAAAACCCCGGAAATTGTGAGCAACATAAACTTCTCTCTTGCGAATGATTTGCAAAACCGTAATAGTCCACAGTTACAAGCCAGCCTAACAGAACACAATAAGGACTCCCCTCTTATGAGCATGAAACACAAACGCTGGACCCATATTGGTCTTTCTGCCGCCATGGTCGGAACCGCTTTCCTTGCCGGGTGCGGCGAAGGTGGGGAAACCGGAGAAGCGGGTGAAGCTGGCGACCACGCCATAACGGAAACCACCGCACTGGGTGGTGAAGGAGAGGGCGAAGGCGAAGGAGAAGGTGAAGGCACAACCGCTCCAGCTGGCCTGCCTGAAGGTGGCGAAGGCGAAGGTGGTGTCGCCATCGACGCAGCTGCCTCAGACCCTGTCGTATTTGGTTCGGCCCTTGCCATTACCGAAGCGCACATCATCGCAGCGCGCGATGCCGCCGCAGCGGGGCAAACCGAGGCCGCAGCCGAAATGTTCGCCCACCCCGTAAGTGAAGTGCTGTTCGATATGGAAGACATTCTTGTCGCTCAGGGCGTCACCCTGTTTGACGACAAGCTCTCAGCCGCGTCTCAAGCCGTGTTAGCGGGCGAGAGCACCGAAGAAATCGCAGCCCGCACCGATGACATCATCGCTGCCCTTCGCGACGCCGCAACACATGCGCCAGACAATGGAATCTCCACAGCCATGGTCAATGCGGGGGTCGCCGCCGACCAGATCAAGCGTGCAGCGCACATGTATACGCTCGCCGGGAAGTCTGACGAATATGAGCCATATCTTGATGGATATGGTTTTGTGAAAGCAGCTGAGGCACATTTCGCACTCTCTAAAAACGGCATCGAAGCGGCCAATCCCGATGCAGCGTCTGCGATCCAATCTGCGCTGAAACAGCTTTCTGCGGCCTATCCAACGGCAACGCGTCCGGCAGAACTGCCCGGTGATGCCGCGAAGCTGACAGCTGCATCCTCCAACGTGGCGCTCGCGCTACAATAAGCGCCCCTCAAATGAAAAGCCCGGCTCTCCGATAGCGACGAGAGCCGGGCTTTTGCTTGCGTAGACCTTGCGTGAATTATTTGTCTTTGAAATCGGCAGCGCGCTTTTCGACAAACGCGCTCATACCTTCTTTTTGATCTGCCGTGCCGAATAGGCCTTGGAACAGGCGGCGCTCAAACCGCACACCTTCAGTGGTCGGAAGCTCTAGCGCTCTGCCGACCATCTCTTTGGCCGCCATGATTGATGGAATTGAAAAGCCCGCTATCTCTTCTGCAACACTCTTGGCCGTCTCGATCAGCTCATCGTGCGCAACAACGCGGCTCACCAGCCCCATTTTATCTGCCTCTTCAGCGCCAATCATCCGGCCTGTTAAAACAAGGTCCATCGCCTTGGCCTTACCAACGGCTTTGGTCAGACGAATAGAGCCGCCCATACCCGGTGTGACACCCAGCTTGATTTCTGGCTGGCCGAATTTGGCTTTATCTGACGCCAAGATTAGATCGCACATCATGGCGAGTTCACACCCACCTCCTAGCGCAAACCCATTCACCGCTGCCACAACCGGCTTGCGGCACGCAGCGAACCGATCCCACCCGGCAAAATAGTCTGCGACATACATGTCAGAGAAACTTTGCGGTTGCATCTCTTTAATGTCGGCGCCAGCCGCGAAGGCCCGCCCCGCACCTGTCAGAACACTGACGGCTATCGCAGGGTCGCGGTCAATTTTCTCAAATACATCCACAACATCGCTCATCACAGCCATATTAAGGGCATTCAAGTTGTCTGGACGATTAAGCGTGACAATCGCCACGCGGCCAGAGACATCATAGGTTAGGGTTTCATATTGGCTCATGAGGGCCTCCGATATTTAAAATGTGGTTATCATTACAATGACTCGGGCAATTCCTCTAATTGCTCGCGCCATCCAAGATGCCTTTGAAGCCGCTCGGCCCATGCGGGCCAATGACAAGCTGCTCATAGCTGCCAATCCCCGTGTGCACTGTTCCGTCTGCGTCGGTCATCGTCGCGCGGGAGAGCGCTTGAATATGCAGGTTTTCTGGGGCGAGACTGTTGAGCGATTGCGTGTCATATGTCTCTGTATGGATGGCTAACTGGTCACCATGGAAGATGCCATGCTTCCACTCTGGGTGACCATATCCGATACCCTTCATTTGAAATGTCGCCAAAGGTTCAAGTGTGATTTTGACCTCTGATTTATCGTGCATTTTCAAGGTGATTTTACCCGATGCGGCGTGCCGGGTGTCTGACTTATATTTTATCGTATGCACGCATTCGGCCGCTTCGATATGATCGTTGGCGCCAGCCCCGTCATGCACGATCTTGCCACTGATGTTCCACGCCTCACCATTTTCATCTTCATTGACGTGGAAATAAACGGCTCTGTCGCCGAAGTTCAGCGGAGTCCATATCCAATAGAACTGCATGGGAACGGGCGGTAAAATTGGTTGGTCGTCGGCCGCACCAATCGGGCGCACGCCCCAACTCCGATCTCGCGTGCCCATCCAGTCATCTGATGAGACCGTGATTGTCTCACCATCAATTGTGATATGTCCGCTCCAGCGTCCGTTCTGGGTCATTCGCGTTACATCCATCAGTGTGCGTACGCCCTGACGACGCGTGAAGCGAGGCTCCTCAACAGGGAATGCCCGCCCTTCAAAGGTGAGGTCGAAACTTATCCCTTCAGTCTCTTTTAAGCGAATACGGACAGATTTGAGAGGTTGAAGCACCTCAATCGACAGGCCGCCAATTTGCGTATCCATCCGCTCCATACCCATCGGGCGAGAGAGAAAAACACTGCGCTGAACCCCGTTTCGTAGAATTGAGATTGCGCCATCCATGATATTGAGGTGCGGATAAACCCCAAACGCCATCGCAAAAAACACATCGCCATCACCACTATAAGCATTGAAAAAATATCGGTCATAGAAATTGCGATCTGTGCCTGAAAACGCCACCGGTTCCGCAGTTTGATGTATCGGATATTCGTCGCCCCAACTTAACATGCGCACTCTCCCAAGGGTTATATTTTCGCGAAGCTTTGCTTACGCTCGGGCCAGCGTCTACGGCAACGTTGGGGAAAGCATCAGGATATTTAGACCAGTTGAGAAACAAACCGCCATGCTAACCAGAAGGCTCCACCAAGCCCTATCGCTGACACAAGCAGCACGAAGCCGTCACGAGCCGTAATTGCCAGACCGAACAGCAAAATCACCAGGCTGGGCAGCACAGGACCAAACGGCACCAGCCCAAGTGGAAATGTTACGAGCGCCGCAAATACACATATCAATGCCGCAAGATTGATAAAAGGCGGACGCGTCAGCACCGTCAGCCGGGGCTTCAAAAAGCGGTCTACACGCACTGCAAAGGGAACCATTGCGTCCAGCCCTTTGACAAGCGCCGCACGAGAAAACCCAATCTTCAAGAACCGACGCGGGATATAGGGATACGCACGGCCCGCAACGATCTGCGCACCAACCAGTAATGTCACAAAAGCAAGCAGCCAATTAAGACCCGGAACAACCGTTAGAGGCGAAACGGATAATGCGCCAAGCAATAAAAGGATCGGCCCATAGGCCCGGCGACCAACTGCGTCTAGCAACCGCTCCACAGTCACATCGCCGTCTTTTGTATGGTCTTTCAACTTGGCGATAAGAGACGCGAAATTATTGATCTCAGCCAATGGCAGTCCCTTTCCTGGTGACGGCAAGATTTGCGCTGCAGTGTTCCTTACGCAAATTTAACAAACTGCGCGACCGCACAACAAACCAAGCATAATACCTTGGTCGACAAGACTTCTTTCGGAATTCTGGTGAAAGGTGAACCGACACACCGTATATCCCCCTACTTGAAAGAGTTAACAAAAGAACCGACGATTGTCGCTGTGTTAAAGATTGCGTATCGTTTTTGCCCCGCGCGCCATAAATATGGTGACCGGGGATGGAATTTGTACAGTGGAATATAAATAGACCTAAATGACATAAGAAAAGACATGGCCCGACACAGGGCATTTTGCCGAGAACCAGCACAAAGACTGGCCGGCCAGACAAAGGAAGGTGGTAGTAGAAATGATCTTGTCATTCTTTAAACGTTCCAAAAGCAAACCCGAGAAAGTCGCCGGGTCTCGCCCGCAAACACACGGCTTTTCAACAGAGCAACTGACGCGCATTCAAGCGCTCGCTCACGAACGCCTCCAGCGCGCAGAGAATTTGGCCGTGCGGAGCTTTCCTCACGATACGCCAGACACCCATGTGTAATTAGCTTGTCGATGGGTTTTCTGCTGGCACGTCGGTGACATCGTAGCCATATATCCAATCGAGCCTCGATTTCACAAACTCGGGTGCCATGCGTGCCCCAATCGCCATAGGCCCGAATGTGGCGACACTGCCAACGACGCCTGCGCGGTGGAATAGTTTTGCATTGGCACGGGCACCAGCCTGCACCTTCGCTGTGCGTGGTTTGCGGCGAGCCTCATAATCTGCCAGCGCGTCATCCACGCTGTTTGTGACTTTCAAAGCGTGGGCGAGTACGAACGCATCCTCAATCGACATCACCGCGCCTTGCGCCAAGAAAGGCAGCATCGGATGGCAAGCATCACCCAGCAAAACGACGCGCCCATCATACCAAGACTCCAGCGGGTCACGATCAAACAAAGCCCAGCGGTTTAGAACATCGGCGCGCTCGATGATGCGCCTGATTATCGGGTTCCATTTGTGAAAATCTTTAAGCGCCTCTTCGCGCGTACCTTGCTCGACCCAACTCTCCACTTTCCAGTCACGTCGCTCAACCACACCGACGAAATTGGCAAGGCTGCCGCGCCGCAAACGATAGGTCACGGCATGACGCTTTGAACCGACCCAAGCGCACGCCGTCGCCGGAGGCGATAGATCACCCAACTCAGTCATCGGCACTGTAGCCCGCCAAGCGACATTGCCGGTAAAGCGCGCCTCATCTGGGCCTAACATTTGCTCGCGGATAATTGAGTGGATCCCATCCGCCGCAACTAAAATATCTGCTTTCAGCACCTCGCCGCCTACAAGGTGAAGCTGAACGCCCTCGCCGTCTTGCGTATAACGCTCAACCTGGCGCCCGAGGAGCAACGCATCGGGCACACGCTCCAGCAGCATATCTTTCAAGGCTTCGATCAGATCGGCGCGATGCAGGTGCACATATTCTGCGCCCCAGCGCCCCTCACCCTTTCGGCGCAACGGCACATCAAATACCACGCGGCCGCTGCGGCCCATGCGCATCTCAATACCCTCAGGGCGAAACGCATCGCGCATGACCCGCGCGCTGAGCCCCAGCGCGTTCAAAACTCTCATTCCATTCGGACTGATTTGCAGGCCTGCGCCCACTTCCTGAATAACCCCGGCCTGCTCAACCACGCGAACGGAATGCCCGAACCGCTCAAGCGCCAGCGCAGCCGTCAGCCCACCAATGCCGCCGCCTGCAATCAGGATATCCATTTTGACCGCCTAACTATTTTGCGCGGGAGGGGTCCGCCTTGCCACCGATAAGCACGAACCGTCGATCACAATATTTGCACTCGACAAAGTCGTCGCTGCCCATTTCATACCATACTTTAGGGTGCCCCAGCACGCCGCCGCCACCATTGCAGGACACGTTATGGGATGTTGCCATAACCATTTCCGGAGGGTCGAATACGTTTTTTTGCTTTTGCATCGTTCTTGGAATCCCAATGATCTTAATCTGGCTGCGCCTTGCTGATCGTTGCGCATCACCCTACCTAGATCGGAGAGTAGAACCGCGCAAGATCGGTGAACCAGCCAGCTGAGGGCCATATGACCGCACCTACGAACACACCGGAATTCGCCATCGAAGTCAAAGACCTCGAGAAAACCTATCGCGGGAATGCGAAAATGCCTGAGAAACGGGCGCTGAAGGGTATCAGTCTGGAAGTCCCACGCGGGTCCATTTTTGGCCTGCTTGGCCCAAATGGCGCGGGCAAGTCGACCTTTATCAACATTCTTGCCGGACTGGTGAACAAAACATCGGGCACCGCAAAAATATGGGGCATGGATGTGGATGAGCATCCTCGCCAATCACGCGCTGCGCTGGGTGTCGTCAATCAAGAGATTGTCGCTGACCCGTTTTTTACGCCGATGGAAATGCTGGAACTCATGGCGGGATATTACGGCGTGCCCAAGAATGAGCGGAGAAGCCTGGAGATTCTCACTGCGATTGGCCTCGAAGACAAAAAAGACGCTTATGTGCGCCAATTGTCTGGAGGCATGAAACGGCGCCTGATGGTTGCGAAAGCCTTGGTTCACAATCCACCCGTTCTCATCCTCGATGAGCCGACAGCGGGTGTGGACGTCGAACTGCGCCGATCCTTGTGGACCTATGTGCGCGAATTGCACGCGCAGGGCACGACGATCATCCTCACCACACATTATTTGGAAGAAGCTGAAGAATTGTGCGACTCCATCGCTATCGTAAACCATGGTGAGATCGTTGCGTGTGAACCGACACCGCAACTGCTTTCTCGCCTCGACTACAAAACGCTTGCCATCACACCGAAAGAGCCGCTCAACGCAGTGCCTGAGGCACTTTCTAAATTCGACTCGAAGCTGCGTCCATCTGGCGAATTGGCGATTACTTTCCGCACGAGTGAGACGGGTATTGGCCGTATTCTCGAAGACGTTCGCTCCGCCGGTGTCGGGATAGAGGACCTGGTCACCGAAGCACCTGACCTCGAAGAAGTGTTCATCGCTTTGACCAGTGATACGTAGTTTACCCGAGTGGCGCAGTATCGCGCTTGACGGGCTCAATGTCTTTCGACCAGAACCAATGCCATGACCGATTTCTTCACGCCCATTCCGTTCGCCGTCTTCTCGCAGGATAAAAAAGCCTTTGGAGACGCGCTTTGCCGTTCATTCCGCGAAACGGGGTTTGCGGTCATCGAGGGGCACACGGTTGAACAACGGGTGATAGACACCAACCTTGCCGCTGCTAAGGCATTCTTTGCGCTGCCAGACGATGTAAAAGCTAAATATGATGGCGCCAGCGGCGGCGGTCAGCGGGGCTATACCGCCTTCGGCACGGAGAATGCCAAAGGGAAGAAACAAGCCGACCAGAAAGAGTTTTGGCACACAGGGCGCGACCTTCCTGCCAATAGCCCCTATCGCGAAACGATGGCCGATACGCCGTCTGTGCCCGAGGTTGAAAACTTCGACGTAGCCACGCGCGGGCTATTCAATGGCCTAGATGAAATGGGTCGGAAGATACTTGAAGGCGTCGCTTTGCATTTGGGCCTGCCGGAGAGATGGTTCGATCCGACTGTGAACTTTGGAAACTCCATTCTGCGATTGCTTCACTATCCACCGCAAATGACCCCGCCACCAGAAGGCAGCGTCCGCGCCGGAGCGCATGAAGACATAAACGTAATCACACTTTTGCTCGGCGCAGAGGAAGCTGGCCTTCAGGCGCTACACCGCTCGGGCAAATGGCTGGATGTGAATCCGCCTGCTGGCGCGCTCGTCATCAATTGCGGTGACATGTTGCAACGCCTGACGGGCGGTATCTTGCCGTCGACAACGCACCGTGTACTGAACCCATCGGCTGAACGTGCAAAATTCCCACGTTATTCAACGCCATTCTTCCTGCACTTCAATCAGGACTTCATGATCGAAGCCCTGCCCGGCTGCATCGCGGAAGGCGGCACTGAAGAGCCTCCGATTTCAGCGCAAGACTATCTGATGGAACGACTTCGGGAAATTGGCTTGGTACGGTCTTAGCGCCTTATGTATTTCTACGCATGGTCAGCACGCTTACTCGCCTCCACCTTATTGTCTTAAGCAGATGAAAGGTGATTCCATGCGTATTCTACTCGCGACTATCCTTGCTTGCGCGTCTACAGCTTGCTTGCAGACCGAACCGCGCCGCGTTGCCGGCGATGCGCCACTCTCTCAACAGATCGCTGAAGGCCGCGATATTGCCAGCCATCAATGTGCAAATTGCCATGGTTTGGATGATGCTGAAGCTTTACGCCCAGATGCGATGCCGTTGCGCCGCGTTCTTTTGGTAGCAGATGCTGACTTGCTAAAGGCAAACTTTGAAACAGGTTTAAAAATGGGACACCCAGATATGCCTCATTTTGTATTTGGCCCTCTGGGATCGGACGTTTTGCTGACCTATTTGGAATCCATTCAAGAAGCGCCATCCGCCGATTAGCACATGGCGATCAGAACGTATTCAACACGAACGATTTCCCGTCATTGAAATGGGTTTCAAAGGGCTGGTCACGCTCATATGCAGACGCGAAACCGGCCTCTGTTGACCGTAATCGTTCGGCGGGGGTGCCGTGATGGTCTTTTGACGTCACAGCGCTATCACCAATCGATTCCATAAATCGCCCGGCAGAGATAACACGAACACGCGGCTCGTTCCGCTTGAGCCAACCGAGGTAGCACCCGGTCAGATAATCTGCGTGCAGCTCACTTTTCCGCACGGTGTTTTCCCCCGCGTTCAACTCCGCAATTGCATCCCGCCGAAACTGCGCCACATGCCCGAACTCATGCGCGACAAGTGCCAAAATCGACACGCCGGATGCGTCCTCTTCTTTGAGGCGGTTTAACAAGGTTCGCCCGATGCCGACGGTGCCAAACTCAGCATTGCCACCCTCCCGCGGCAGGGCAAACGCATTGTCATGCTCTCCACCATCAACAATTCCAAAGGCGGGTTGTTCACCAAAAAAACCCGATAAACGTATAATGGCCCGACCCAACTGACGGTCAAAAACCTTGTCACCTGTTGTTTGGAAAAACGTCTGTCGGGCGATGCCACGAGAAATCACCTGCTGGTATCCGCTGTCGGCACGTGTCGCGCTTAGAAAGCATCCTTCAGACATCGGAACAGACTGCGCTGTCGCAATAAGTCCATGCCCTGCGCCTATACATGCGCAGGCGCTGCCTCCTACAAACAGCCGACGGGTCAAACGCATCTCAGTCACCTCTATTGCTGCGGAATAACCATTCCGTTTGCATATCCAAAGATCGGGTTCATACAGTAACAGGGCGATCCAACCGGCAAGGCCTGCGGAGACTGATTCATCATGCACCAGTGCTGTGGAGTTTGGCACAACCAGCTAAACTGAACCTGCTGAGGCGACGGGGCGCTAGAATACGGATCGGGCTTGCTGACAGGCTCTGCGCGCGGCGTCGTGTCTGGCGTTAAATCGTCTGGGCATTCACCCAAATAGCAGCCATTCCCTTGTGCTTTGGCAGGTCGCGGCGGTGTCGAGGCGCTGCCGGAACGATCGAGAGGCGATGGCCGACAGGATGTCTCTGCCTCACACGCATTTTCCGACCGGCGCGTTTTAGCTTCACATCTATCGGTGCAAATATCCCAGCGCTTGCCATCATAAATATTGCAACCCTCAGTACACTCAGCATAGCCGTCGAGCGCCGCATTCATGCAGGCTTGTACTTCAGTCTCGCAATTGTCTTGCGCGAATGCCGCGGGCGCAAACCACAAGGCGCTTAAGAGCATTGCGCCAAAAACCGTCGTCACGAATTTCATCTTTAAACGTCTCCGTTCGGATTGTGGCGGTAATCTTAGCCCCAAACCAAATGCTCGCAAACCTTCGCATTTAAAATACTATTGGCATCCGCCCATCAAGCGCGCGATAAAAGCCTAAAGCATTGGATAGAGGAGATTATCGCCAAATGGATACCGGATTGAAAGACAAAGTAATTTTCGTTGCAGGCGCAAGCCGGGGGATTGGACTTGGCATTGTCGAGGCCTGTTTGGCCGAAGGCGCCAAAGTGGCGATGGCTGCGCGCGGTGCGGAGGCGCTGGAAACACAGCGTGCACGCCTCGCCGGCATCTATGGTGAAGACAAATTATGGGCGCGCACGGGCGACCTACGCGACACCGACACAATCGACTCAATGGTGGAAGCTATCGAGGCAGCATTCGGCCCGCTTTGGGGCGCGGTCGCCAATGTCGGCCTCCACCCCTGCCCGCACGGGTTTGAAATCGACGATGACACATGGGATGCTGGCATCAACCAGAACCTTAACTCTGGTTTCCGTCTTGCACGCTCGGTTCTTCGCCGAATGCAGCCGCGGCGCGAAGGCTCCGTGCTGATGATCTCATCTATCGCTGGCCTCACGGGGCTTGGAACACCGCTCACCTATGGCACATCGAAAGCTGCGATGAACCATATGACCAAAGAACTCGCCCGCGTCGTCGGCGCGGATGGAATTCGCGTCAACGCCATCGCGCCCGGCAACATCATCTTCCCCGGCGGTGACTGGGAAGAGCGCACCAATGGCGAGCGCGGCGATGCGTGGAAACGCTGGGTCAAACGCGAAGTGCCCCTGCGCCGCTTCGGAACGCCGGACGAAATCGGCTCAGCAGCCGCCTATCTGCTCAGCCCGCTCGCCAGCTTTGTCACCGGCGCGATTGTGCCCGTGGATGGCGGACAAACCCGCTAGTCGCCCAATACTGAACGCCAGAACATGCCCGTTGGAACGCTTTGTTCCGGCGGGTATTCTTTTGCGCGGTCGACGTCGAACTTGCTCCCCCTTCGTTTTAGGGTTATTACCCTAGAAAAATAAAAACCGGAGGAAACTATGGCCGATACACTTCACCCCGCCCAAGCCAGCGGTGATTCAATCCCTGATCCTTACAGTATTCCGCTTGATGAACTTGATGTCTCGCAAGCGAAATTGTTCCTGCACAATCAGCATGGGACTTATTTCCGGCGGCTACGGGACGAAGCACCCGTCCACTATTGCAAGGACAGCCAGTTCGGCCCCTATTGGTCGATCACAAAATTCAAAGATATCATTGCTGTCGACTCCAATCACAAACAGTTTTCATCCAAGGGCACCATTGTGATTGGTGATAATGACGATGATTTCAGTCCACCCATGTTTATCGCGCAGGATCAACCCATCCACGATGTGCAACGCAAAGCGGCGCAGCCGGCTGTGGCGCCGACACAATTGGCTGACCTAGAGGCGCTGATCAGACAACGCGTCTGCACCATACTCGACAGCCTTCCGATTGGTGAGCGGATCAATTGGGTCGAGCTTGTCTCTAAAGAACTCACCACCCAAATGCTGGCGACCCTTTTTGATTTCCCGTTCGAAGACCGCCATCTGTTGCCATACTGGTCTGATATTACAACGACATCTGAGACCGTCGGTGTGGCCGCCGATATGGAGCACCGCAAGGCTGAACTAATGAAATGTCTCGAATATTTCAGCAAGCTGTGGATGGAGCGCGCAGCACAGCCACCCAAATTCGACTTCATTTCCCTGATGGCCCACAATCCTGACACCAAAGACATGATCAAGGATCCGCTGGAGCTGCTCGGCAATCTTATGCTGCTGATCGTGGGCGGCAATGACACCACCCGCAATTCCATTTCGGGCGGCGTTGTCGCGCTCAATCAGTTCCCGGAAGAATATGACAAATTGAGAGCCGACCCGAGCCTGATCCCGAATATGGTATCCGAGATCATTCGCTGGCAAACACCCCTTGCCCATATGCGGCGCACAGCGCTGGAAGATGTTGAACTCAACGGACAAACTATCCGCAAGGGCGACAAGGTTGTAATGTGGTATGCGTCAGGCAATCGCGATGAAACTGCGCTGGAAAATCCGGACCAGTTTATCATCGATCGCGACAAAGCCCGACAGCATTTATCCTTCGGGTTTGGCATTCACCGCTGCATGGGCAACCGCGTTGCCGAAATGCAGATCCGCCTGCTCTGGGAAGAAATCATGAAGCGCTATGCCAGAATTGAACTGGTCGGCGAACCAGAGCGCGTGGAATCAAACTTCGTGCTTGGCTATACAGATGTGCCGGTCGTGCTACACGCTCTGTAATACGATGAAGACACGTCAAAAAATCCTTCTCACCGCCCGAAACCTGTTCAATGAGGAGCATTTCGGGCGGGTCACCACCGCCGCACTCGCGGAGGCGGTCGGTATCGCCGAAGGCAATCTGTGGTATCACTTCAAATCTAAACGCGCCCTACTCGATGCGTTGACGGAAGACTTTATCGAGCAAGCGCAAGGGCGTTTGGCACTACGCCCGGCTGAAGGCTCATCTATCCTGAACGACTACACAAGCATGCTCAACGCACTTGCGAGCGAGCAGCGCCAGTACCGATTTCTTTATCGCGACCAGGCCGATTATGGTGAGCACACTGATGTCTTGATAGACGCACTTCCGCGCATTTACGCCGACACATTTGACCAATTTCGTGCCTTTTTTGATGCAATGGCTCAGGCGGGTCACTTCATTGATCCCACGAAAGATCGCGAAGACCTGATCTCCGCGTCTATTCTGGTCATTCGGTATCATCTCGAATTTCAAAGAGAGATGGGCAATGACGCCACCAAGGGGTCTGGCGTTGTTCAGGGCGCGCTGTTGCTTCATCTGAGCATGCTCGCGCCACATCTTCGCGCCAGCGCTCTCAATGCGCTCCACAAGGAGTTAGAGGCTCAACGCGCAGACGTCGCCTAAATCAAGCCGCCCAGCGGTGAACTGGGGTCAGCATACATTTTCTTCGGCATACGTCCGGCCAGATAGGCCTGACGCCCTGCAATCACCGCATGCTTCATTGCGGTGGCCATGCGCACCGGATCCTTCGCGGCGGCAATCGCAGTGTTCATGAGCACCCCGTCTACGCCCAGTTCCATCGCTATGGCCGCGTCGGAGGCTGTGCCGACACCTGCATCGACGATCACTGGCACGCGCGATTGCTCGACGATCAGACGAATGTTCACTGGGTTCATAATGCCAAGGCCAGAACCGATCAGGCTACCCAATGGCATAATCGCGCAACATCCCGCCTCTTCAAGTGCTTTGGCGTAAACCGGATCATCCGAACAATAGACCATCACCTCGAACCCATCCTTGATGAGCGCCTCGGCGGCCTTCAGGGTTTCGGGCATATTTGGGTATAGTGTTTTCTGGTCGGCCAGCACTTCGAGCTTCACCAAATTCCAACCACCAGCCTCGCGCGCCAATTTCAGGGTACGCACTGAATCTTCAGCCGTGAAGCAACCGGCCGTATTGGGCAAGTAGGTAAACTCGTCCGGCTTAACAAAATCAGTCAGGCGCTCTTCATTCGGGTTGTCGAGGTTCACCCGACGCAGTGCCACGGTGACAATTTCCGCGCCCGCTGCCCGCGCAGCATCGGCATTTTGCTGATACGACGCATATTTTCCCGTGCCTACGATCAATCGTGAAGCATAGGTCTTGCCTGCAATGGTCAATGGGTCGTTCATAGCGGTCTTTCTCATCGGAATGGGGTTTGGCATTTACGGCCTGGATATGGGTTGTGCTTAACCGCCCCCCACAAACTGTACAATCTCCAACCTGTCGCCTTCATTGATAACCGTGCTGGAAAACTCAGATTTTGGAACAATTTCGCGGTTTAGCTCAATCGCAATGCCGCGCGGGTCGCGTTCTGTCTCGCCCGCTAGCGTTTCCACCAGCATTGCGAGGGTGGTTCCCTGCCCTATTTCCCTAGGTAAACCATTCAACACGATCTGCATTTTTGCAATTTCTCCGCCCGCAAAGTCTTGCTTTCATGGGCGTTCCATCGCAAGACGATTCCCATGTCGAAACCGATATATGTCCTCAACGGGCCCAATCTCAACCTTTTGGGCACACGCGAACCTGAGATTTATGGCCATGACACGCTGGATGACATCCATGCGCGACTGGTTACCGCTGCCGCACCAACTGAAATTGTTGCTCGGCAAACCAATAGTGAAGGCGAACTCGTCAACTGGATTCAAGAGGCGTCAGCACAAGGTGCCGCCCTCATTTTGAATGCCGGGGCCTACACACACACTTCAATAGCATTGCATGACGCTTTAAGAGCCTGCAAAGTGCCGACAATTGAAGTCCACCTGTCTAATCCGGCAGCCCGGGAAGCCTTCAGACACACCAATTATGTGTCCCCCGCTGTAAAAGGCACGATTGCCGGTCTGGGCGGACACGGATATGAACTGGCACTACAAGCCGTGCAGAAAATTACTGGCTAAGGAGAGACGTAAAGTCCCATGAGCACTAGCAAGAACAAATTAGATACCGGTGCCGTTCGCGAACTCGCGGCCATCTTGAGAGAAGCTGATCTCGGCGAAATCGAAGTCGAGCATGAAGGGTTGCGCATCCGTGTGAGCAAGCCGGCCGCACCGGTCGTGCAAGCTGCGGTTGCTGCTGCACCCGCTGTCGCCGCTGCGCAGGCTGCTGTCGCTGCGCCCACCGCTGCTGCCCCATCTGAGGCTGCCACCTCTGCTGCACCGGATAATGCGATTAAGTCCCCCATGGTCGGCACGGTCTATATGGCGCCAGAACCCGGCTCGCCTGACTATGTCAAAATCGGCGACAAGGTGAAAAAGGGTGACACGCTCATGCTTGTTGAAGCGATGAAAACGTTCAACCCGGTCGATTCAGACCGCGCGGGCACCGTGAAGGCAATCTATGTGTCTGATTCCCAGCCCGTCGAATTTGGCGAACCCCTCATTCTGATTGAGTAGCGCATGGCCGAGCAAAAAAAGTCTATCGAAAAAGTCCTGATCGCAAACCGGGGCGAGATCGCTTTGCGCATTCACCGCGCGTGTAAAGAAATGGGGCTCTCCACTGTCGTGGTCCATTCCGAAGCAGACCGGGATGCAATGGCTGTTCGTCTAGCCGATGAAAGCGTGTGTATTGGTCCTGCACCCTCGTCAGAAAGCTATCTGAAGAAATCGCAAATACTTGCGGCAGCCGAAATCACTGGCGCGGACGCAGTTCACCCCGGCTATGGTTTCCTCTCTGAGAACGCCCAATTCGCTGAGATGGTTGAAGCCCACGGCCTCGCCTTCATCGGACCCACGGCGGAGCATATCCGCGTGATGGGCGACAAGATCGCTGCCAAGAAAGCCATGATTGAAGCGGGCGTGCCATGCGTTCCCGGTTCTGATGGCGAAGTGAAAACCATCGCCGAGGCCAAAAAGGCGGCCAAGAAGATCGGTTTCCCGGTTCTCGTCAAAGCGTCTGCGGGTGGCGGCGGCCGCGGCATGAAGCTGGCGATGAAGGAAAGCGATCTGGAAAACGCCGTCAAAACGGCCAAAACAGAATCCAAAGCCGCCTTTGGCGACGATGCGATTTACCTTGAGAAATATCTGCAAGGCCCTCGCCACATCGAAGTTCAAGTTATCGCCGACACCCATGGCAACGTGGCGCATTTGTGGGAGCGCGACTGCTCTCTGCAACGTCGCAACCAAAAGGTCTTTGAAGAAGCCCCTTCACCTGAGCTTACACAGGCTCAGCGCGAAGAGATTGGCGGCATCGTTGCTTCGGCGATGAAAAAGCTAGGCTATCGTGGTGCCGGGACAATCGAATTTCTCTACGAAGATGGCCGCTTCTATTTCATCGAGATGAACACAAGGCTTCAGGTCGAACATCCCGTGACAGAAATGATTACCGGTATCGACTTGGTGCGCGAACAAATCCGTATTGCAGACGGCAAGGAGCTGTCCTTCCGTCAGGAAGATGTCATGCTGGTCGGCCACGCTATCGAGTGCCGGATCAATGCAGAGCATCCACAAACCTTCGTGCCATCACCCGGTTTAATTTCTGAATTCCACGCGCCCGGCGGGCCAGATGTGCGCCTCGATAGTGCTGTTTATGCAGGTTATCGCATTCCGCCGCATTACGATTCCTTGATCGCAAAGCTCATCGTGCATGGCCGTACACGCCGCGAATGTTTGATGCGTCTGCGTCGTGCCTTACAGGAAATGGTCGTGGGGCCAATCTTCACAACGCTCGATCTGCACCGACGACTTGTCGACAATGAAGATGTTTTGGCCGGAGACTATAATATCCACTGGCTTGAAAAATTCCTTGAGGAAAATGAAGGCAAATAATTGCCCAAGCGACACTTTTTAGGCGCTGCGCCGGACGTTAAACAACGTCCGGCGTTTTCGTATGGACAGTCCGGCTCTCTCCCCACATATAAGCGGATATGGAACCTCGCTTTGGAACTGAAGACCTCTTGAATTGCTATCGGCGCGGTGTGTTCCCGATGGGAGATTCCCGCGATGATCCCTCCTTATTTCTCGTCGACCCGGATATGCGCGGTATCATCCCGTTAGATGGTTTCCATATTCCCAAACGTCTGAAGCGCACGGTTCGGCAAGACGTTTACCGCGTAACAGCCAATCAGGCATTCTCTCGCGTGATGGAGGGGTGTGCAGAGACCAAGCATGGACGGGAAAGCACGTGGATCAACTCCCCCATCCTCAACCTTTACAGCGCCCTCCACAGGGAGGGACATGCCCATTCTATTGAATGCTGGACGGGTGATGAACTGGTCGGCGGTTTATATGGCGTATCCGTCGGCGGTGCCTTTTTTGGGGAAAGCATGTTTTCGAGGGCGCGCGATGCTTCAAAAGTGGCGCTTGTTCACCTCGTCGCGCGCCTCATCGCAGGCGGTTATACCTTGCTGGATGCGCAGTTTCACAATCCGCATCTGGAGCAATTCGGTTTAATTGAAATACCCCGAGAGACCTTCAAAGGCTTGCTGTCAGCGGCGCTAAAAATCGACGCTGACTTCTATTCGGTCGATGTTGACGCTGGTTCAGACGGCTCGACAGGCGCTGGTTCAGCCGGAATTTCGACCTCTTCACGTGGCTTAACCGGATCTGGCGCCGTGCAACGGATCACCCAGATGTCATAGACGGGGTGCTCTAGTGCGCTAAGCCCCGGTGTTGACGCGAACATCCAGCCGTTAAACAGGTTTGGATTCTCGTCATTTACCGTTTTAACTTCAGCCGCATCGACCGCATCCTTCATCGTTTTAACGGCGATAGGCTGGGTTGAATCGACCTTTAGAAACGCAACACTTTCTGGCACTTCTTCGGGCGGGGTTTGGTAACACGCCTTAAGCTCAACCTTCAGTGATCCGAACACAACAGGCTCATCCACTTTCACCTGAATATCGGTGGAGCGACCCGTGATTTTGTCTAAGGCTCGCAACGTCGCCCGGTCTTTCTGAACATAGGTCGCCGCATGTGCCGCGCCGATCAGGCAGGCGGTCGCTGCGACAGCCATTAGAATAGGTTTCAGCATCGCTTATTCTCCAACAGGATAAGGGTCGTCAGCAGGTGTCGAGGACGCGCCAGAATCTGATCCAGCGCCCCCAGAGGCAAATGATGCAAACAATGTCAGCAAATCGACCGAACCGCGTGTGTATTGCAACTCGCCCGAGCCATCTTGTGCCAACGTATCAAACCCGCCGCCTGGTTCAATTGCCACATAGCTGCCGCCGAGCAATCCATCTGTAGAGATACGGGCATCACTGTCGTCAGGCAGGGCCCACTTTTCATCAATGCTCATAACGACGACGGCTTCAAAACGCTCTGCATCGCCATCAATCGCCTTGACGACTCCCGCTTTCACACCCGCGATACGCACATCTGAGCCACGAGAAATGCCTGAAACATTGTTGAACCGCGCTGTCAGGTCATATTGGCCTGATGTCGTCTGTCCATCGCTACCTCTGTCGAGCGCAAACCACAGGAACGCCCCGGCAACACAAACAACGATGGCACCAACTAATGTTTCAAACAGTGACTCACGCATCAGGCTTCCACGCTTCATAGTCGCCAGACGATTTCTGGCGTTTTGTGTCTCCAGACAGGCTTCCCTTTGGTTTCACAGCATAGGGCGTGCCTGTCATGTTGGGCTTGTGATCCGTTTCCCACTCACGGCGCTCTAAGGGATTCTTAGTTGGTGGCTCAGGCACCACATGGTGCAACCATCCGTGCCAGTCTGCAGGCACTTTGGAGGGTTCGGCCAGCCCCTTATACATCACATAACGACGACGGCGGCCCTCAAGAGACGGTTTCCGCTCTTCATAATATTTGTTGCCATACTCATCGGTCCCAACATAAGCGCCGCGACGTTTGATGTCGAAATTGGCGCCGATCGTATGACCGCTCCACCAGGTGAAAATTTGTTTCAGCATATTGTCACTTGTCCTGACGTGCATTGTTGGCCGTAATATGGCGTTAGCTGGGCACATAATCCAGTCCGCCACTTCATTCAATATGGCATAGACGCAGTTTAAAGTCAGGAATAATACGCCGCGATAAATTTCGGCGCACCCCACAAGGCTGATATAAACTTTTGGGAAATCAAGCTCGTTTAGATAGCGCCGTATGGATATACGACACATACTTTTCGCTTCTGTTTTACTGGCCGGATGCTCGGGCGCAGATAAAGGAAACGATGCAGGCGGTATAGAAGTCACGTCTTGCGAGCATAAACTCCAGCTGGAATCGGACAGTCTGTGCGGAAGTATTGCTTTCGATCAGGCCGAATACGCGTTCAAATCTCCGGTTCGCGTGACATTCACAGTTCGCAATCAGGGCAGCCAGACGGCCAAACATGTTGCTGGCATTGCCGGCTCGAACATCCTCGTATTCGAGGCCGGTCGACCGATTGTGAAAAACGGGAAAAATCAATCCGAACTCTCAATGGATTTTGGGGATATTGGTCCGGGAGAAGAAAAGTCTTTCGAGTATCAGGCCTCCTCTAACGCCGCCGGATCCCTCGGCGCATCGCTGGCTATCGGTCGTGACAACAAACCGGTTGGCGGCAGTCAGCGCAGTGAAATCAACCATTATAATAAGACGAAAATGTTACCGGGGGAGACTGACAAAAGCACAGAAGACTTCTTCGAAATCCGCGATAAATGTGCCTCACGATATGGCGCGAACAAAGAGAAACTCCGTGCCTGTATGAAAGACGCCGGTGTGTTTGACTGAGTTGCCCTTGAACACAGCGTTTCCACCCGTCACCCTGTGACAAAGTGATTCGCAAAGGATGTGCGCAAGATGCCCGCTTCGAAACGAGACGAGATACTCACCGCAGCAGAATCTGATGGTCTGCTCTCACCCGTGCTCAGCTTTGGGGATATTTTCGCCCCTGCCCGCGCGCCGGTTCAGGCACTGAACACCTATACGCTGGCCCAGACAGGCGACCAGTACGCGCAGGCCCATTTGCAAGCCACCTCCCAGCTCGCCATCGCAGAAATGCTGGAACGGCTCAGCGATGCCCCTCGCAACCCTGAACTTGCCGATGCGGTTGCCTCCGGATTGCCGCCTGAAATCGTAGAAGGTGCCCTGCGCCAACCGGGCGGAATAACCAAAACGGCAGATGCTCTGCGTGCCGCTTCGGTCAATGCACCGCGTCAATTGCCCGGCGTTTTTAAAGCTGAAGACGCTGACGAGAACCTTGAGGATAATCTCATCGCTGCGCTCAATGAGGGCGCTGAAATCTTGATGTTGAGCGGCATCCTACCGCACGCCAGCGCGCCCTGCCGCATCTTGGACGTGTCCGCCGCTGCAGGCCCCGACGGACTAGCGACCGAATACCTTGCCGAAATTGTCAGCGAAGCGGCGTCGCAAATGGAGGGGGGGCTGCTCCTGATCGCAGGACTTGCAGGTGCCATCATGGCGATGGGCTTGGATTATTCCACCGATGCAGGCCGCGCCACAGCATCCGCTCTGTGTGCATGGATCAACGCCGCCGCGTCTGGCGCAAGCTTTACCGCAGCGCACGGCAAGGCGTTGGATATGCCCGCCAAGCGCGCCAGCACGAAACGTAATTGCAGCGTCCATATTTTGCCGCTCGCCAGCCTAATGGAAACCGATGCGGATATCAGCAGCGACGGCACCTCACCAGTTCAGTCCGCCCTCATTTTTGGCGATGATGCCCCAACGCTTGCCCGCGCGCCTCGCATCGGCCTTGCCCGTCGCAAGCCGGAGGCGTTACCGCAACTCTTAGAGCAAATCCAATCCACCGGACACGCCGCCCTTGAGCGCGCTTTTGGACGCGACAAGCTCAGAGATCGCGGCTTCTCAGACGACGCCCTCGATCGCGTCAGCCGCGCCTTGGGTGACGGTCTACCGCTCAATGCCGCTTTCTCTCGCTGGGTCTTGGGGGATCAAATCATTGCAGCCGATTTGCAGCTTCAGCCTGAGAATTTTGATGCGGATGGCCGGGCGCTGCTTTCGGCCCTCGGCTTTTCACGCAAAGACATCTCCGCCGCAGAAGAGACGCTCGACGGTGCCATTGATGACCTCGTCGCCTCCACCATGGCGATGCAGGGCCTGCCACTTGGCGCAACGCCCGAAGATGAAATCCGGTTCGCCGCCGCGTGCAAAAAGTCTCTCGGAGACGGCTGCGTCCTCATGCGGGTGGCCAGCACGGCTGGGCTAGACCTTGCCGATCAAGCCCTCGCAGAGGGGCTCTCAGTCATGCTAGAGGGCGAACGCGGCGCAACACCGCCAGACGTGAAAGACCGTATGGAGCACATCCTCTCGCTCGCTGAAGACCTCGCAGGTGGCCTGGACATTGGCAGCACATATTCAGATCACTCCAATTCAACACCTGTCGACCCCATGACCGTGCAGCGCCAACGCCTGCCCGATCGGCGCAAAGGCTACATCCAGAAATCGACCGTGGGAGGCCACAAAGTCTATCTCCACACGGGAGAGTTTGAGAACGGCGCGCTCGGCGAAATCTTCCTCGACATGCACAAAGAAGGCGCAGCCTTCCGCAGTCTCATGAACAATTTCGCCATTTCTATCTCTATCGGCCTGCAATACGGCGTGCCGCTGGAAGAATATGTCGATGCATTCGTGTTCACCCGGTTTGAACCGGCTGGGCAAGTGGTTGGCAATGATCGCATCACAAAAGCGACTTCGATTCTCGACTATATTTTCAGAGAGCTGGCCGTCTCCTATCTTGGCCGGGACGATCTGGCCGAAGTGGATGTCACCCATGATGGTCTCGGTCGCGGCGAAGGCGATGCGACGCGCGAAATCACGCCGCTCACCGGCGAAGCGGCTCAGATCATCTCGCGTGGTTTCTCTCGTGGGCAATTGCCAGACAACATTGTCGTACTCGACAAAAAACGCTCTGAACGCGGCGATGAATCGGACGCGGAATTAACCAACGATGTTGAAGAAGACGGCCCAGCCTATTTGGGCGATGCCTGCGCATCCTGTGGCAGCTTCACCGTGTTCGCGTCGGGCGAGGATGACGAGGTGGCATGCGACACGTGCGGGGAGCACTCGACCCTGTCCCAATAATTAACCATAAAATTGGCCCGAGCTTTGCCAGTCTCCCAACATGAAAAACAGCGCCTGAAAGGCAAACGTGTCATGTTGAAACAAATTTTGAGCCTCTGCCTCGCCATTTTCCTCTTCGCTGGAATGGCCAGCGCGCAAGACAAGACTGAGATCACGCGTGCCCAAGCTGGCAAGGATTGCCGCTCCTGCAACCTGTTTCAGGCTGACATGGCCTATAAAGATGTGCCCGGCGTCAATCTTTCTGGCTCGCGTCTTCGCCAAGCCGATTTGTCTCTGGCAACCCTCAACAAGGCGAACCTATCAAAAGCGAATCTCTCCATCGCGAACCTGTTTGGTGCACGTTTGACCTCTGTTGACCTGACAAACGCTAATTTGGAGCGCGCAACTTTAGTGGGCGCCTATTTGGGCAGCGCAAACCTGAAGGGCGCCACACTCACAGGCGCAAATCTTTCCGGGGCAGAGCTGGAAACAGCGCTGGGACTGACGCAAATACAGCTAAACGCAGCGTGCGGCGACGCCTCAACCAAATTGCCCAATGGCCTAACCATTCCAAGCTGCCGCTAGGGAAACTCTCATTGTATTAGAGCAACACCCCTCAAAGTTCCGCAGTTCTTACCGTTTGTTCAGTTTAGCGGTGCAAACTGGCAAGGTATCTGATGCTTATGAAATTCGTCACCTCCTTTGCCGCACTCGTTGCGCTTAACGCTGCCACTGCCTTTACAGGGTCGGCCGCAGCGCAGGAGATGACTGTGACATGGCAGCCCAGCTATGCAGGCTCATGCAGCGGATGCGACCTGTCAGGG
Organism: Hyphomonas sp.; assembly: GCA_050633385.1. Lineage (GTDB taxonomy): Bacteria > Pseudomonadota > Alphaproteobacteria > Caulobacterales > Hyphomonadaceae > Hyphomonas. The sequence goes on along the minus strand of JBOEGK010000016.1, from coordinate 62,246 downwards.
CGCAACTTTGCAGGGATCGCCCTTCCCGGCGCAGACTATTCTGGCGCAAACCTGCAATATGCCTCAATGCGAAACGTGCAGGCCGAGCACACCAATTTTGAAGCGGCCATTGCGCCAAATGTAGACCTTCGCGGCGCAGCCCTTGTTTCAGCCCGCTTTGCCGGTGCGGTGCTGACCAATGCGCGCATGCAATATGTTCGGGCCAATGGCGCGGATTTCAGAAACGTAAATCTGAGCGGCGCAAACCTGCAATCGGCTCGCCTCATCGGCTCTAATCTCGCGCTGGCTAACCTATCCAGCGCACGATTGGAACAGGCTGACTTTTCCGGCGCCAATCTGACCAAAGCGAATTTTGAGGGTGCAGACCTTAACGACACCATCCTCAATGGCGCAAACCTCGCAGGCGTACAGTTTCAAGACGCCAACCTCACGGGTGCACAGTTTGAAGACGCGCGCCTACAGGAAGCTGATTTGAGCCAGGCTCACGGTATTCACGCTGCCAACTTTAAAGGTGCCTGCGGTTCGCTATCCACACGCTTACCCAAAGATTTTGCCCTGCCCCTCTGTGCTGATATTTCCATTCTGGAAACCATCGCCTCAAACTAGCAATCAAAGTGATCGCTGATTGACGCGCGCCGACAGTTCAGCCGCTGTTTCTTTTCGTTCGCTATATCGATCAACCAAATGATCGGCCTGATCGCGCGTGAGCAGCGTGAACTTCACCAACTCCTCCATCACATCGACAATCCGGTCTAAATAAGATGATGGCCTCATACGGTCATCATCTTCGAACTCTAAAAACGCCTTGGCGACAGATGACTGGTTTGGGATTGTGATGAGACGCATCCAACGCCCTAAAATGCGCATCTGATTGACCGCATTAAAACTCTGGGATCCCCCGCTCACTTGCATGACGGCGAGTGTTTTGCCCTGCGTTGGCCGCACGCCCCCAAGAGATAAAGGTATCCAGTCAATTTGCGTTTTCATCAGCCCTGTCATCGCCCCGTGACGCTCTGGAGAGCACCACACCATGCCCTCTGACCAAATGACGGCTTCACGCAATTCTACGACCTTGGAATGCGTGTCGTCAGCATCGTCTACCAATGGCAATCCTGCCGGGTCAAAGACACGCGTTTCACACCCCAGTTTCTGTAAAATCCTCGCGGCCTCCTCATTCGCCAATCGGCTGAAAGAGCGCTCGCGCAATGATCCATGCAGCAACAATATGCGCGGCTTATGGGACGAACGCTCCGGCGCCAACAGTTTGGCCTCGTCAATCGGGTGCAGCAGCTCTGTGTCGATCCCGGCGTTCAGCTCAACTTTATTCGGCAATGCGCTTACCCTCTTCATCAATCAATAATGCACCATCCTCTTTCGCGAACGGCCCCTTTGGCCAATGCTCCAACAAATCCAGCACGTCCCCACTCGGGCGACAAAGCTTTACGCCTTTCTCAGTGCAAACAATCGGACGATTTACAAGCACCGGATGCTCCAGCATCGCTGACAGGATCGTCTCGTCAGACACGCCCTCATCCATCAGGCCCAACTCTTTGGCCGGTGATTTACTCGTGCGCAACGCTGTCTTCGGGGTCAGCCCCGCCGCAGCAAACAGGCCCAGCAATTGCGCCCGCGTCCAGCCTTCTGTCATATACTCAATCACGACGGGCGAATATCCCGCCGCCTTGACCGTCGCCAGAACATTACGAGACGTGCCGCAATCCGGATTGTGGTGAATGACAATCATAGTCTTTTAAACCTTGTTTTGGGTTAAATTTTCAGCATTCGCTTTCGTCGGCACAACTCATTAAACGGGCTGATCCGTCGGCTATCTGGGCGCACAGTTCAGGGCGGCCCTGACAGCAATCCTCAACCAGATAGACCATAAGATCCCCCATTATTTTGAAGTTGGCCCGATAGACCAGCGACCGGCCGCGCCGCTCCTGATCAATCAATCCGGCGCGCGCCAAAACGCTCAACTGGGCCGATAAGGTGCTCGGCGGAATCGCCAGAGCAGAGGCGATCTCACCGGCCGCAACACCGCCCTTTCCCGCCGAAACGAGAAGGCGAAACACAGCCAGCCGGTTAGGCTGGGCCAAGGCAGATAAACGGTCGGCGGCAACATTCAATTCCATATTTCCAGAATAATGGAAATATTATTCAAAGCAACCCGCTGAATCAAAAAAGCCTCCGCCATGACAGCAGAGGCTTTCAAATTTCGAGGCAACGCCGCCCGACTAGTTGTCTTTAACTTGCGGTGCCAGACGGATGCTCAGCTCTTTCAACTGCGCGTCATCGACCGGGCTAGGCGCCTGCATCATCAAATCACGCGCCTGTCCGTTCATCGGGAACAGCGTCACATCACGAATATTCTCGGCATCGGCCAGCAACATCACGATACGGTCAACACCCGGTGCAATCCCGCCATGTGGCGGCGCGCCATAGCGGAACGCGTTCAGCATGCCGCCAAACTCGGCCTCGACCACATCCGGCCCATACCCCGCCATCGCGAAGGCTTTCAGCATCACCTCCGGACGATGATTTCTGATCGCGCCAGATGACAATTCGATGCCATTGCAAACAATGTCGTACTGATAGGCTTTGATGTCGAGAATCTCTTCGTCGGTCTTCGCTGCCTCCAGCACATCCATGCCGCCTTGTGGCATCGAGAACGGGTTGTGGCTGAAGTCAATTTTCTTGTTGTCCTCATCATACTCGAACATCGGGAAATCAACGATCCAGCAGAAACGGAACACGCCCTCTTCGATCAGGCCGAGGTCTGCACCAATCTTGTTACGGGCCGCACCGGCGAGCTTATACGCATCACCTTTTTTACCAGCGGAGAAGAACACACCATCGCCCGCCCCAAGGCCCATTTGCTTCAGCAAGGCCTCCAGATGGCTTGGCTCAAAGCCTTTCAGCACGGGGTCTTGGCTATCCACGCCGCCGCCATCAGCGTCTTTCAAACGCGCATAACCAAGGCCGGGAGCCTGCATTTCCTTCTTCGCCCATTTATCCATTTCGTCGAAGAATTTACGGGATTTTTCCGCCGCCGCTTTCGGCGCGGGAATAGCGATAACCTTGCCGCCGCCTGCAATGATCTTGGCGAAAATGCCAAACCCTGTTTTGCCTTCATCGACAAAGAAGTCAGACACATCCGACAGCTCGATAGGGTTACGCAGATCAGGCTTGTCAGACCCGTATTTCTCCATCGCTTCGGCGTAAGGAATGTGCACAAACGGTTCGGCAGGCACAGAGCGCCCCTTGCCTTCCCAGTCTGCAAATTCCTCGAACACGCCGCGCATCACAGGCTCGATCGCGCCGAACACTTCGTCCTGTGTGACAAAGCTCATCTCGATATCAAGCTGATAAAACTCGCCCGGCGACCGGTCTGCGCGGGCATCTTCATCGCGGAAACAAGGCGCAATCTGGAAATAACGGTCAAAGCCCGACACCATCAGCAATTGCTTGAACTGCTGCGGCGCTTGCGGAAGCGCATAGAATTCGCCGGGATGAATCCGGCTCGGCACGAGAAAGTCACGCGCGCCTTCGGGGCTGGACGCTGTAAGAATAGGCGTTTGATATTCGGTAAAGCCCTGCTCGATCATCCGGCGACGCAGCGAGGCTATCACGTTTGACCGCAACGTCATGTTCTTGTGTAGCGTCTCGCGCCGCAAATCCAGATAACGATGTGTCAGGCGAATATCTTCAGGATAGTCAGGCTCGGCAAACACTGGCAGCGGCAGCTTCTCCGCCGCACTTTCGATCACAAACTCATCAGCTGGCAATTCAACCTCGCCGGTCGGCAACTCGGCATTGATCGCCTCGCCGTCACGCTCAATCAGTTTACCAGTCACCGTCAACACGCTCTCCGCGGTTGCGCGTTTAGCCTCTTCGTAGAACGAGGCGTTCGGATAGACGACAATTTGCGTCAGCCCATAATGGTCGCGCAAATCGATAAACAAGGCGCCCGCATGTTCCCGGCGGCGATGGAGCCAGCCAGAGAGCTTTACAGTTTCACCAACATGAGATTTGCGGAGTTCCCCGCAAGTATGGGTACGATAGGCGTGCATCGGGTCGTTCTCCGAACAAAAGCAACAAACAAGTTCAGCGTGCAAGGGCATTTAAGCCTTTGCAATGTCAAGGGCCTGCGATACGCAAGCTAGCCATGACTGACAATACTTTGATCCCTATTACTGAGCAGTCCGCATTGGAAGACCTTTGTGGCAAACTCGCTGAATCAGATTTTATCTGCATCGATACGGAGTTTCATCGCGAAACGACCTATTGGCCGGATTTATGCCTCGTCCAAGCCTCAGCGCCGGGCGTAGAGGGCCTTATCGACCCGCTGGCAGAGGATTTAGACATCGGCCCCTTCCTGCGCCTCATAGAGCAGGAAAACCGCGTAAAGGTCTTCCATGCAGCGCGGCAGGATATGGAAATTTTCAATCGCCTGATCGGCCATCCGCCCGGACCGATCTTCGACACGCAAATCGCAGCCATGGCGCTCGGCCTTGGTGATTCGATTTCTTACGACAATTTGGTGCAACGTCTGCTGAAGCGTCAAATCGACAAATCCAGCCAGTTCACAGACTGGGCACGCCGTCCCCTGTCGCAAAAACAACTCGTCTATGCGCTCGGAGACGTAACCCATTTGCGCGATGCCTACATCATGATGCGCGAGCAATTGGAAGCGGCGGGCCGCATGGCTTGGGTTCAGGAAGAAATGACCAGCCTGGAAGATCCTGAAAAATATGACACAGACCCGGCCAATGCATGGCAGCGCCTGAAACTGCGCAAACCAAAGAGAGACTATGCCGCGATTGTTGTCGCTGTCGCTGAATGGCGCGAAACCATCGCTCAACAGCTTAACAAACCCCGCCGTCGTATTTTGAAAGACGATGCTGTGCAGGAAATCGCCGCGCAAAAACCGCGCAACGAGTCAGATTTCAATAGCCTACGCGCGGTGCCCAACGGCTTCATTCGTTCAAAGCACGGTAAAGGCCTGATCGAAGCTGTCGTTAAGGCAATTGATTCACCAGATGATTATGCGCCTGAGATGCCGCAACGCACTCAAAACGCACAAATCCCGGCCGGCGCACCTGAGTTGTTAAAAGTGCTGCTCAAACATGTCAGCGAGGAGAACGACGTTGTTCCCCGGTTGATCGCCAATGCAGCAGAAATTGATCGCATCGCGCGCGGAGAAACCAGCGACGACATCGCGGCCATGACAGGATGGCGCTATGAAATGTTTGGTCAAAAGGCACAAGCATTGCTCAATGGCAAACTCGCCGTGTCCTTCGAAGGTGGGAAAGTCCGTTTGTTCGACGTGTAATCAAACGCTGCGAATAACGACTGACGCATCCAGATCAAATGTGTTGGCCGTTTGCTCCAAACGTCGACGAACGCTTTCAGACACCATCGCTGCATCGGCTTGATTGACTATTAGCTTCAGCTCTTTTTTGGAGCGCTCCAATGTCGCCCGTTTTAAGATCGGCCCGGAGCTGCCGGAGAACACCGCGCCAAGCCGCATCGCGCTACCAAGCTGTTTGGCGCGCTGGGCTTGGTCTGCGGTCAGCAACCGCTGATACTCAGCAGGCACTTTAAAATACTTGCCATACCGACGTCCAACAGCAGACGCGATAAAGGCTCTCTCACTGTGCCGAACCGCAGAATATGGCGCGCGCAATGCCTGATAATACGCCATGTTCGCGCGATGGTCGGGATGGAACCGCCCAGCAATATCCGCCATCATACACGCCGCTCTAAAAATACGGGCATCATTCTCTGGCGTTTCAAAAACCGGGGAACCCTTTGCCAATGAAGGCGCGGTAAAATCGATCAAAGCCTGACCAAAAGCGATTTGCTCACGGCTCAATCGCGCAAACGCAATGACACCATCAACAAGCGGATCCACAATCGCAGCGCCGGTCAGATCAACCAACACCCCTTCGCGCAAGCCGCTAGATGACACCACGATACGATCAAACCCTCCAACACGAATTGCCTCTTCCAAAACGATCGACGCAATTGGCATCGTGCTGGTGCGTCGCTTACTCACCGCTTGAACTTTTTTGCGCGCATTCTCATCCGACAAGCTCTTGAGACACAGCTTCGTGACGCGCGACACTTGCTCGACCGTCATTTCATACTCATGCAAAACCCGCAAAGGATACGAGTCCATCTCCATGCTCAAACTCGCCAATGCGCGCCATGCTCCGCCCACAGCATAAAAATCACCACTCGCATTTTTCAACACTTTCGACTGCTTCAATTGCGCTCGAACGGTTTGGCGCACCGCGTCCAGATCTGGCATCAACCCGGCCAAGGATAACGGCCCCAACAAGTGGCTTTCGCCCTGCGGCGCATCAGCGCCAATCTGCTTGAATTCGACGCTGGAACCGCCAAGGTCTCCCACAACGCCTTTGGCCTGGAACACACTGGTCTGCACGCCCATCGCCGAAACGCGCGCTTCGTCTTCACCAGAGAGAATGCTTATTGGTCGTCCGAGTACGCGCTCAGCCTGTGCTCGCCACTCTGGTCCGTCTTCGGCTTCGCGTACAGCCGCCGTCGCCACAGCGCTGAAATGCTCTAGGCCGAGCGCTTTCAAAATGGCGTAGAACCGCTCCAGCGCGTCGATCCCCGCCACCTTACCTTTTTCAGACAGGCGCCCTGTCTCAGCGAGTCCTTTGCCCAATCCCGCCATAACTTTTTCGTTAAAGGTCGGAAGGATGGAGGCCCCTAACACATCATAAATGACCAAACGGATTGAATTGGAACCAATATCAATCGTTGCCGCACGGTTGGATTTCAAATCCATCATTTCTTAGATGCTTTCCGGTGCTTAAGCCGCGGCGGCGTCTTCACCTCCAAGGCGCTACCTCGACCCGACAAACTTGGATTGTCCATGAAATAATCATGTGCCGAAAACGGGCTCGCATCCTTGGCCCGATCAGCAGACAGATCATCTGGGGAGACGCGCTTATACTCACCATTCTCCTGCATCGTCCAACTCTGCAATTCATCGTTCAAATTCGCGACCATAATTTGGTTGAGAATTTGGCGATGCACAGTTGGGTTCTCAACTGGCACCAATGCCTCGACCCGGCGCTGCAAATTGCGAGGCATCCAGTCTGCTGAAGAGAGATAGACCTTGGCCTGTTCTGATGGCAATGGCGCACCATTCGCAAAGCACGCAATGCGTGAGTGCTCCAAAAAGCGCCCGACGATGCTCTTCACCTTGATATTTTCAGACAGGCCCGGCACGCCAGGCCGCAGGCAACATATCCCCCGCACGACTAACGTAATCGGCACGCCGGCCTGACTGGCCGCATAAAGCGCATCAATGATCGTGCCGTCCACAAGCGAATTCATTTTCGCCCATATGCCTGACGGCTCACCCTTTTTTGCTGCGCGCGCTTCGGCCCGGATCATCTTCAACAAATGATCGCTCAAATCCAAGGGCGACATGTGCAGTTTTTCAAGGTCCGGCCCTGTTTCCGGTGGCTCACGATAGGCGGTCACATAGTTGAACAAACGGTTCGCATCACGCCCCAGCGCTGGGTCAGCGGTAAATAGCGAAAGATCCGTATAGATACGAGCGTTCACCGGATGATAGTTGCCTGTTCCGAAATGCGTGTAAGTTCGCAGCTCCTTGCCTTCCCTACGCACCACCAATGAAACTTTTGCGTGGGTTTTGTACTCGATAAATCCATAGATCACCTGCACCCCGGCCCGCTCCAAATCACGCGCCAGACGCAAATTCGCTTCTTCATCAAACCGCGCTTTAATCTCCACCAGCGCCGTGACGTTTTTGCCTTCTTCAGACGCCTCGATCAGCGCCGCTACAACCGGGGAGTTTAGCGTCGTGCGATACAGGGTCTGCTTGATCGCGACAACGTTCGGATCTTCTGCTGCCTGACGAATAAACTCCACCACCACGTCAAAACTTTCAAACGGATGGTGCACCAAAATGTCTTTGGCTTGGATAGCGGCAAAACAATCGCCGCCCATCTCCCGAATACGTTCCGGATAGCGCGCATCATAGGGTGGGAAGTGCAGATCTTGTCGCTCTTTAATAATCAGCTCTTTTAACTGAGCCATACCCAAAACCCCGTCATACAAAACAAGGTCTTCAGGTTCAGCGCCAATCTCCTGCACGATGAAATCACGCAAATTTTCAGGAGCATTGTTCTGCATCCGCAGGCGCACAATTCGGCCCCGACGACGCTGCTTCAACATCACTTCAAACTCGCGAATAAGGTCTTCAGCTTCCTCTTCAATCTCAATGTCGCTATCCCTCACGACACGGAACAAACACCGGCCTTGTTCAACAAAGCCGGGGAACAAATCACTGAGGAACATTCCAATCACATTTTCCAACGCGATAAAACGATGCCCCTGCCCCTTTGTTCCCGGAAGCTTTGTGAAACGGCGCACAAACGCAGGAAGCGGCACAATCCCAACATGCCTTTGCTCACCAGAATCTGACAACAAGTCGACAGCAATCGAGAAACCAAGATTAGGAATAAAGGGAAATGGATGCACCGGATCGACGGCCAAAGGCGTCAGCACAGGGAATATATTATTCCGAAAGTGCTCCTCCAGCGCCACCTTGTCCTTCTTCGATAAATCATCCACGGACAGCACATGGATATTCTCCGCCTCCATGGCCCGCTTGATATCTTTCCAGCACGCTTGTTGCTCGGTAATCAGCGCCAGAGACGCTTCTTCGATCTTTTCGATTTGCTGGGCGGGCGTCAGGCCGTCTTGGCTCGGCTTTACTAAGCCCGCACGCACCTGCTCACGAATACCGGCATAGCGAACCATCTCGAACTCATCGAGATTGCTGGCCGAAATCGACAAGAACCGCAAACGCTCCAACAAAGGGTGCGCGGGGTTTTGAGTCTCTTCCAGAACGCGACGATTAAACTCCAACCAAGACAATTCCCGGTTCAAAAACCGCGCAGGCGAATTCATCCACTGCCTTGCGCTCATTGCTTCTGCTTCAGACATTCACCCACACCTTAGTCTCATATTCTATAGCAGTGGACGTTGATCGAGAGAATCAAGCCCCATTTCTTCAAGGACCTCTCGCGCCAACGGCACAGACGGCGCCCGCCCGGTCTCAACCACTGCTTCATTTAATCGCGCGATAAACCGCTCAATAGCCACATACGAAAGATCAAGCCTCGGGACCAGATATTTCAATGTGTCTTCATCCAGCTTCAAAAAATCGCGCTTGGCCGACGCCAGCAGCCTCTCAGACAGCATCTTTTCATCAGGGGCATCAATCTCTGCCAATGTCATTGCATTCAAGCGCGACTTCAGATCGGGCGAAGAAATCGACCATTGTGGCGGCGGTAAGTGAGATGCGAGCAACAGACGCCCGTTTTGGTTGGTCGTCACATTGATCAAGGTGAGCAGGCGATCCACGTCTTTAATCAGATCCGCATCATCAACCGCAATAAAGCCTTCACCCAAACCATTGGCCTCTTTTAACTTCAACGCTTGGAAAGCTTTGGCCGAAAACACATCAGCCTCAAAGGCGCGGCCCCACGTCGAAACAATGGTTGAAAGCCCACTCATTTTCGGCCCGACCAAACACACAACCGGGCTTGGCCAATTGTCCGGATTTTGCACAATACGCAACGCAGAACGGTTCGCGTCGGAGACGCAAATTTCGTCAAAGTTAAACTGACACTTTGGAAACCCAAGCTTCAGTTGCTGAATTTTAGATGACAAGCTGAGCGCCCTTCCTTCTCTGCTTGCTAGTTCGCAGACACGGCAGAGGTAAGCACCCATGCACCGGCCTGCTCGTTGAGTGCGACACCGCGTTGCAGCAAATCATTCTGCAAACGAGGCGGCTCTCCCGCATAAGAGAAGGTAATCATCGCGCCATCACGCGCAATCGCATTGATCTGAAATTCAGACACCAGCGGAGACCGCACAAGCGCCCCTCGCAACGTGTTCCATTCGGCCAGCGAAGTATAGCGCACATTGGCTTGACGACGTGTCCGGGTTCCACTGCGCACAATAGAAGCGCGCTTCCACGCCTCGCCCATATAGGTCGCGGCGGCATCTGCTGCAGCTTCAAGTGTAGGCTGGGGCGATGTTGTACCGACAGCTTCAGTTCCTGCCGCTGTCACGGTCGACAAGGCAACACGCCAAGCGCCATCCCGCCCTTTGAGTTCAGCCAAAACACCACGCCGTGCCCGTTGGCTAGAAGCCTCAACAGACAACACCGACCAATCTGTATCGGCTGTATAGGCCAGCCCATTGGCGGTCACATAAGGCGAAAGTGAGCTGTCATTGCGTTCGCCAAGCGCGATCCGCCATTCGTCTTCGAGCGCTAGATTTGAGGCAATCGGTACCATCAGGCCCAAAGGCCCCTGCGTATCGACATATGGAACCTTCGCATCGTCAAGGAACGCCCGCACCATGCGCGGGTTCAGCACCACGGCCAATGTGCCACGATAACGTCCAGCGCCGGCTGTTTCTTCCTGCACATCGACCGCTGCCGCGAGGCGATTGGCGATCTCAGAGTCAATTTGCAGCCCCGTTGCCGTTGCGCGGTCTTCTGCCAAAGTCAGCTTCTTGATCAAACGACGCGCTGCAACAACGCGAGCCGTGGCCATCGCCTTTTGCCGCGCTTCAATCACGCTTGGCGCGCTTTCATCGACGGGCACATTGCTGATTGTGTAGACCTGCCGCGTGTCCGCAAAAGCAGGCACCGCAAGGGCGAATAGGCAAATCACTGAGGCGAGGAAGACGCGAATCATGTCAGAAAAACTCCTTGTCTGCTCTCTTCTAACAAGCTCCAGACAAAACCGGAACCACAAGACGGCACTAGATTTCAAGATTTCCCCATGCTAGCGCGCGGAGCATCATGACAAACTCATCAAAAACTCCCCTCACTTATCGCGACGCAGGTGTCGATATTGAGGCAGGCGACGAACTCATTGGCGCCATCGGTCCCTTAGCCAAAGCGACTGCGCGCAGCGGCGTTATGGGCGGTCTCGGCGGCTTCGGTGCATTGTTCGATCTCAAGGCTGCCGGATATGACGATCCCATCCTCGTGTCCGGTACAGACGGCGTGGGCACTAAGCTGATGTTGGCATTCGACACTGGCCGCCATGATACGGTCGGTATCGACCTCGTTGCCATGTGCGCCAATGATGTGCTTGCTCAGGGTGCTGAACCTCTGTTTTTTCTAGATTACTTCGCCACAGGAAAGCTCGAAGGCGGCATCGCTGAAGCCGTTATTGCGGGCATTGCAGAGGGTTGCAAACAATCAGGCTGCGCCTTGATTGGCGGAGAAACCGCTGAAATGCCCGGCATGTACCCACCCGGCCATTACGACCTTGCTGGTTTCGTCGTTGGCGCTGTCGATCGCTCCAAACTCCTGCCGCGTATGGATGATATGGTGTCCGGCGACGTGCTCATCGGTATCGCCTCATCCGGTCCGCACTCAAATGGCTATTCCCTGATCCGCCGCATCGTTGAACGAGAGGGCCTCTCATTTGATGACCCGTCACCCTTCAGCGACGAGACGTTGGGCGAAGCCTTGCTCAAACCCACACGTCTTTACTCTGCTGCTGCGTTGCCACTGATAAAGAGCGGCCTCGTCAAAGGCCTTGCTCACATCACAGGTGGCGGGCTGACAGAGAACACGCCGCGCATGTGCCCAGATCATCTGGTTCCGGTCATCGACCGCGATAGCTGGACACCACCGCCCGTTTTCCAATGGCTGCAAAAGGCCGGTAATGTTGAACTGGATGAGATGCACAAGACCTTCAATATGGGCATAGGTCTCGTCTTCGCGGTTGCTGAAGCTGACGCCCCCGCGGCATTGGCAAAGCTAGAAGCGCTAGGCGAAACCCCGGTACAACTCGGGACGCTCGCCGTAAAATGACGTCATTGCGCCTCGCAATTTTCATCTCCGGTCGCGGCTCCAATATGGAAGCGCTTCTCGAAGCTGCGCAGGCTGATGCAAATTATCCGGCCACGCCCGCACTCGTCCTCTCCAATCGCCCCGATGCGGCGGGTTTGGAAACTGCACGAAACTCCGGGGTCGCAACCGCAGCGATCGACCACAAACCCTTCGGCAAAGACCGCGAAGCCTTCGAGCGCGCCATTCAGGCAGAGCTTGAGGCCGCCAAAATCGACATCATTGCCCTTGCCGGTTTCATGCGCGTGCTCACCCCATGGTTTGTCGAGAAATGGGAAGGCCGGATGATCAATATCCACCCCTCCCTCCTGCCAAAGTATAAAGGGCTACACACACACCAGCGCGCGCTGGAGGCGGGCGACAGCGAAGCGGGGTGCACCGTGCACTGGGTCAGCGCAGGTGTGGACGAAGGCGAAATAATTTCCCAATCCGCTATCCCGATTTTAGCGGGGGACACAGCCGACACACTGGCCGCTCGCATACTGCCTGTTGAGCATAAGCTCTATCCGGAAGCCCTCGCTTTAGCCTGTAAACAGCTCCAGAAACGCAACAATCCGCACGCCTGAACGTACGGATCGCTACGAAATTGCACGAAACGGCCTCAAACTGCCCGTTTCTGCACGCCTATGCGCGTGAATAGATCTAGCGGGTCAGATCAGCCAGCGAGAAGAATTGCGCAATCTCGATCGCAGCATTCTCTTCAGAGTCAGACCCGTGAACAGAGTTCTCGCCAATAGACTTGGCGAACAGCTTGCGGATCGTGCCCTCAGCGGCTTCCTCAGGGTTTGTTGCACCCATCACGTCGCGGTGCGCTAGAACAGCGTTCTCGCCTTCCAGAACCTGCACCACAACAGGACCAGAGGTCATGAACTCGACCAGCTCGCCATAGAATGGGCGCTCGGCATGCACTTCATAAAAACGCTTAGCCTGCTCTTCCGTCATTTGAATACGGCGCTGGCCGATGATGCGCAGACCTGCTTTTTCGATAACGGCGTTAATCGCGCCAGTCAGGTTACGCTCGGTCGCGTCGGGCTTGATGATAGAAAATGTACGCTGAACAGCCATATGTCTAAAGTCCTGTTGGAATTCACTAAAAGGGATTTCGCGGCCTATAGCCCTGTGCGCCGTATCGGGCAAGCATTGAGATGTGCCCACCCCCAACACAGAAAAAGCCCGGCCTCTGCTTTAACCGCAGAAACCGGGCTCAAACTATGTCCGAGGCAAAGCTAGAAGCGTTTGCTGAACGTAAACCGGGCGTTCAGCGGCGCGCCGGTCGAAATGTTGGTATTGCTGTGCGCATCGGGGAAATAATCCTCGTCCAGCAAGTTCTCAACATTGAGCTGCAACAGTGACCCATTGTCCATTTCATAGAATACTGCCGCATCAACCCGCGTGAAATCAGGCACCAGTACAGAGTTATCTGACCGCACGAACTGTTCGTCTTGATACACGACGCCAAGACCAAAGCCGAGTTTATGTGTAGCCTCAAACCGGTTCCACAGCGAGAACTGGTTCTCCGGCACTTGTCCTGTTTTATTGCCGTCGCTTCCGCCACCGACAATCACACTGTCGAGGTTTGAATAGCCCGCATCAACGCGCCAGCGGTCTGTGATGTTACCGTTCAACTGAATCTCAAACCCGTCGGTTTCCGTAACAGCGAGGAACCGGTTCTCCGCATCAGGTGTCGACAGGCTCGTATCACGATCCAGCTTGAAGTATGCCGCTGTCACACTCAGATCAGGGCGAATATCCCACTTCAGACCGATTTCCTGATTTTCAAACTTTTCTGGCTCCAACTCAGCGGTGGACGCGCTGAGCGTCAGGAACTGATCGCCAGACCGAGGAAGGAAAGATTTGCTGTAGCTGACATAAGCCGACAGGTTTTCCATCGGCTTGTAGATGAGGCCCAGACGGGGTGAAACCTCTTCATCCGTCCGTTCAAATCGGGCGGCATTGCCAATATCGTTCACATTGATCTCGAATTGGTCAAAGCGCAGTCCGCCAATCACTTTGAAATGATCACCAATATCAACCTGATCCTGCACATACACCGAGAGGGTTTGCACATCTGAGCTACGCTCACGCGCAGAATCGGTAAACCCGAACACAGGAATGTCGAGCGGCGAACCCAGATCGAACCAGACCTGATCGGCTGATCCGTCATCAAACACCGCACGCCCCGGCGTTGTCAGTGTCGTATAATCTGTACCGGCAGCAGCAACACCCGCCGAGCCAAACACAACATTATTACGCGCATTCGATGTCTGCTGATCGGCATATTCCGCGCCGATAAGTACCGTGTGACTGAAGGCTCCGATCGAAAATTCTGAAATCAGATTACCCTGAAAAATGAAGTTCTCACGATCGGTTGTGTCGTCATAGCCGTCCAGTTCCACCCGATTGGCCACGGTATCAATGTCAGACGCGTAAAGATTTTGATACAGCTTGTCATAATCAGCGTACTGCGCCGTAAAGTTTGCAGACATTGTATCCGAAAAGACATGATTTAACCGGGCTTTGGCGATGTGCGCCTTCACAGTCGTCAGGTTTTCGGTCGGGCTTCCAAAGAAGAAGTTGTCAAAGCCAGTGACCGGCTTTCCGTTTTCTGAGGGCACGCCCCGATCGACAACGCGATCATCGTCAACAAATTCATATGACAGAAGCAAGTCTGTCGCCGATGTAAACTTCGTCGCAAATGTCGGGTTTATCGCAAAACGGTCGCCGTCAAAAAAATCACGATGATTGTTCAAAGATTCCGCAAAGGCATTGATGCGGAAGGCTGATGTCTCAGTGAGCGAAACATTATAGTCAATCGCGCCAGACATTTCTCCGAATGTGTTGGCACCGAACGTGACCCCCGTGAAATCACGATCAAAATTCGGCCGTTTGGTGACGCGGTTCACAACACCGCCGCCGCCGCCTCGCCCGAAAATCAACGCGTTCGAGCCGCGAAGGATCTCGACTTGATCAATGTTGTAGAGCGGCCGGAAATATTGGACATCATCTCTCACACCATCGAGGAAAAAGTCAGCTGTCGTGTTTTGCCCACGCAACGTAATCTGGTCCCGATGCCCTTCACCCTGCCCGATGGATGCGCCGGGAGTGTAACGCAAAACATCACCGATATTGGTGAAAGCCTGCTCACGAATTTTCTCGGAATCGACGACGGAAAGACTTTGCGGAACGTCAATGATCGGCGTTTGGGTTTTGGTGCCGCTAAATTTTTCATTCGCAAGATAAGTCTCGGTGACGATGATTTCGTCCTGACGCAGCTCTGGCTCGACTTCCTGCGCCATCGACAGCGGCGCGGCAAGCATCGCTGTCAGAGCAAATGTGCCCGCTGACATCATTATGTTGTGTTTCATTTCAAGTCCTCATCTCGATTTCGATTGAGGTCTATAAATGGATTGACCAAGAATGCAACTCATTCTCAATATCAATTGCGTGCATTCCTCAAAAGTGTGACTTATGTGTCAGCATCCAACTCTCAACATGTTGGACGAAATGACCGAATTGACTGATCTCCAACACCACGTCCCCGCATCAAAACCAAGTATGTCTAAGATTGCTCCCAATAAGGCGTATCTCCAAAATAGGTTGCGATGAAATCAACCAAGGTCCGCACCCGTTTCGAGAGATGCCGCGTCGGCGGGTAAATCGCATAAAGCCCAAGTTCAGGTAGGGCGTGATCGGACAAAACCCTCACGAGCTGCCCGTCTCTCAACGCTTGCGCTATTATAAAATTCGGTTGAATCGCAACGCCCATTCCAGCAATGGCGGCTTGAGTTAAGAACGTTCCGTTTGACGCGGTCAGCGCCGTTTTGAGTGCCACACTTTCCGTGCGGCCTTCGCCATCTGTAAACGTCCAGCTCGACTCTGTTCTGTTGGCATACCGCAACTCTTTCAGATCCTTTAGGTCCGAAACCGACTTCGGAATTCCATTTTCCTCCCAAAACGCTGGACTGGCCGTCACCATCATTTTTATAGGCGCTAGCTTGCGCGCGATAAGACTCGAGTCGCGCAGCGATCCGATACGAATGGCAAGATCAACACCTTCCGCAATCAGGTCGACACGCCTATCGCTGAAATCGATATCAAATTGGATATTCGGATGCGCCTTTTGAAACTCGAGCAAGGCAGGCCCCAAATGCGCAACGCCGAAAGACAACGGCGCGGCGACACGAATTGTTCCTGACAATTCATCCTGACGATCGCTCACCACGGCTTCCGCTTCAAGCCAGTCCTCGAGAAGAACTTTACCTCGCCGAAACAAGGCCTCGCCGTCCTCAGTCAGGGTAAGTTTACGTGTCGTACGCACGAGTAATTGCGCGCCCAACCGTTGTTCCAATTCTTGAATGCGGCGGCTGATGGCTGACTTGGCCACCCTCAACTGCTTGGCAGCCGCGGTGAATGACCCCGCCTCCACAGTGCGAATAAACGCATCAAATTCTTCATATCTACTCATATTGTTCTATTATTATAAACAATGAGTTCTCGCAATAGAGGCTAATTTCCAGAAATTGTACGCGGTACAACAGCGTCACCACATAGGAGATTACACATGACCACGCTCACCAATATCCTGCGAATTGATGCCAGCGCCCGCCAAACAGACTCAGTCACACGCGAACTGAGCGACAAAACGATTGACCGATTTGCCACGCTTGGAGCTGTACAAGTCACCTCACGAGACGTAGCGCGCGGCCTCCCCTTTGTTGACGAGGCTTGGGTCACCGCGAACTTCACACCGGAGGCTCAACGCACGAATGAGCAACGCTCCAAACTCTCACAATCCGATCAGCTGGTGGATGAAGTTCAAGCCGCCGATCTTCTGGTAATCGGCATGCCGATTTATAATTTTGGCATACCGGCCAGCCTGAAAGCCTGGATCGACATGATCTGCCGGGTAGGTCGCACATTTTACTATAGTGAAAACGGCCCGGTTGGCCTCATGACGGGCAAGCGCGCAATCATCCTCATCGCGTCCGGCGGCACAGAGCTCGGTAGCGAGATCGATTTTGCATCCCCCTATATCCGACACGCGCTCAATTTTATTGGCATCCAAGATATTACGTTCATTGCCGCAGATGGGCTGGGCGCCGACGCAGAGCAAAAACTTCAATCTGCAAACGCGCAGATCAACGCTCTTAGCGCATAATCTACGTCCCCGCTTCCTTCCAGCTTCCGCTCTCGGTTTGCTGGAAGTAGCGGCAGGATAGACCTGCGTCTTTTGCGGCTTTGAATTGTTTGCGAGCCGTAGATCGAGCTTGCCCATTCTGGTCTTCAAACATCACCATACAGCGCGTGAACGCGGCATCGACGGGTGCTTCAACACCATCCATCAGAACCAACGCCTTGGCATCATTGACGTTATCCAGCTTGGCCGACAATAAAATCGGTTGACGCGAAGCCTCAAGCCCCGGCGCGTCTGCGTCTCCGTGCGGCAGAAACGCGGATTTATCATACGTCCACAGAGCTTTATCTAGCTGCGCGCGGCGATTTACGTCAGGCGATACAGCCAGCACCCGCCACCCCGCTTCGAGGCATTTTTGCATGAGCGGGGGCGCCGCTTGCTCAAGCCCTGTGCGGGAGAGGTGATAAAACCACCATTCAGGTGCTGGCGTATCAGCCATAGTATCCTAGCTTTCGTAGTTTTCAGCGATCCAGCGATCCAGCAAACGTGGACCAAAGCCGGATGCCCAGCTCACATCATGCGCTGCCTTCTCACCCTCTACCCATGCCACACCGGCAATATCCAAATGCGCCCACTTCACGCCGTCTTTTACGAACCGCTTGAGGAACTGTGCCGCTGTGATGGAGCCGGCAGCCCGTCCGCCAATATTGCGCATATCGGCAAATTTGGATTTGAGCAGGGAATCATACTCGCTCCCCAGTGGCAGGCGCCAAACGCGCTCACCCTCGGTCTGGCCCGCTTTTGACAACTCCTCAGCCAATGCGTCATCCGCCGTAAACAGGCCAGCATGGTGATGGCCAAGCGACACGACGATCGCCCCGGTCAGTGTCGCCAAATCAACCATGGCTTTCGGCTTGAACTTTTCCTGCGCGTACCAAAGCACATCACACAGAACGAGGCGGCCTTCAGCATCGGTATTCTGCACCTCAATCGTCTGACCAGACGCGGAGGTTAAAATATCACCGGGGCGGATTGCGTTTCCGTCAGGCATGTTCTCGACCAACCCGACAAGGCCAACCACATTCACCTTCGCTTTCCGTTCCGCCAGCGCCAGCATGGTACCGGTGACGGCTGCTGCACCACCCATGTCGCCGCGCATGTCCTCCATGCCTGCCCCCGGCTTCAGCGAGATGCCGCCCGTATCAAAGCAAACACCTTTACCGACGAGAATCACGGGATCGCTATCATCGCCCGCGCCATTCCACTTCATGATGCCAAGGCGGCTTTCCTGAACAGAACCCTGCCCCACACCCAGCATTGAATTCATGCCAAGCTTTGCGAGTTCTTTCTCACCGAGCACCTCAACCTCAAGGCCAGACTTGGACAGCGTTTTGATTTTCTCAGCAAACCCGGTTGGATTCAGCACGTTTGGCGGCATATTCACGAGATCACGCGCCAAATGCGTCCCCGAAGCCGCCGCGCCCAACGGCGCATAGGCATATTGCGCCGCCTTTGGGTCATTCACCACGAAAGTGATCTCAGTCAGGCTAGGCTTGGTTTCAGGCTTCTTCTTCGTGAAATAATCATCGAAACGATAATCAGCGAGTTTCGCGCCCAATGCGATTCGCGCCGCGTCAGAGGCGCTCGCGACATAAACCGCCATCGACTCAAAACCGCTCGTCGCATGGGACTTCACAAGATTAGCACCAATCGCCTCAAGTGTACGATCCGTTCTGTCATCTTTTTTCCCGCTACCAATCAAAACCGCGCGGCGAGAATCAGCCTGCTTTGGCAGCACGATAAGCGCCTGCTGACTGGCTTTTCCCGTATATCGCGCACCGTTTACAGCCTCAGACAACAACCCGCCAGAGGCCTCGTCCAGTGCTGTCGCTGATGCAGGTAGGCCTTCTGCCTCACCGACGATAAATGCGGCAATTTCGGCCTTGGCGTCGTCTGCGAATGTAATTTTCATATGCTGAATCTCCGTTTGCAACAGAAAGTAAGCATCGACGCGCGCAGCGCAACTCGTTAGTCAGGGAAAAAAGCGGTGCGCCAGCAGAAGGACTTTTTCGCAGCAACACTCATGACGAAGATTCAGGCATATCTTTTCAACGAAGTTTTGCGGGCCGTCGCCATCATCGTCGGTGGCTTGGCCATGCTTGCCCTATTGGCACAGGGTCTGGCGCAAACCGATGTGATTTTGGAAAATCGCCAGTCCGCCTTCACCTATCTCTACATTGTCATTCTCGGCGCGCCACAAATCATTGCGCTGCTGCTGCCGCTCGCCTTATTCGTTGCGGGCGTCTGGTCGCTCAACAAAATCCATAAGGACAGTGAAATCGTTGTCGCGCAGGCAGCCGGAATGACGCGGTGGCAGGTTGCCTCCCCCATTTTGCGCTTAGCCATTGTCTGCGCCATTGTGCATTTGGGTGTTAATCTATGGGTCCAACCCACCGCGCAACGGGCGCTACGTCACACAGTCGCAGAGGCCCGCGCTGATCTTGCCGCCGCCCTGATCCGGCCCGGCCAGTTCACCACCAATGGTGAGCGCCTCACCTTCTACGCGCGCGAGCAGGTCAATGGAGAGCTTCGCGGCGTGCTCATCTCCGACATGACAGATCCGGTAAACCCGACAGACATTCTCGCTCGCAGCGCTGCGCTCGTCCAGGTCGATGGGCGTCCTACTTTGCTACTGCGCAATGCGGTCAGCCAACAATTGGACGCCAATCAACAATTGTCGATTTTGGAGTTTGACCAATATCCATTCGATCTGACTGACTTCATGAAAGAGGATGGTGACCTGAACCTCAAAGCCTCTGACAAATATTTGCACGAATTATTCTATGTCGACCGAAGCAATTATTTCGAGTCCAAAAATGCCGACGAGTTTCTGGCAGAAGGTCACACGCGCCTAACCACGCCACTGCTCAATCTGGTCATGGCGATGCTCGCCCTATTCGCAATACTAGGGGGAGACTTCAGCCGCAAAGGTTACAGCAAGCGTATCATGATTGCGGGCGGCTCTGCCGTCGGCATTGTGATTGTGCAGTTGTCTCTCCAATCGGCAGCCGCTGATGATTCCGCGCTCAACGCAGCACTCTGGGTCTGGCCACTTCTGATTCTCAGCGTGCTTGGCTATATCTATTTCGCGCGAGGTCGACGCATTGGCAGAGTAGACCGTCCACCGCTTTCTTTGACACGGCGAGGGGCCTGATATGCCGATCATTTCGCGCATCCAGCGCTATATCTTCAAGGAATGTCTCGCCGGTCTAATTACTGTTATGGGCATTTTGCTACTCGCAATCATGCTGATCGACGTCGTTGAACAATTGCGCACGGTCGGCGGCGATGTCAGCCTCAGTCTGGTGGGCGCGATACGCCTATCACTGATGAAACTGCCCTTGATTGTTGAGCAAACCCTCCCCTTCGCCATCCTCATCGCGGCGATGCTTGCCTACACCCGCCTCAATCGCCGCTCTGAGCTGTCCATTATTCGTGCCAGCGGCATGTCGGCATGGCGTTTTTTGTCCCCCATTATCGTGCTTGCCCTCATTCTCGGCGTGCTAACAACCGCCGTGCTCAATCCGTTTGGCGCGCGATTAAATGCATCGTTTGAACTCGAACGCTCCCGCCTCCTGAATGAAGGCCAGCAAGTGGCTGTGTCCGACACGGGTGTCTGGCTGCGCCAAGGTGACGATACAAGCCAGATCGTCATTCATGCCAGTTCAGTGCAGGAGGGTGGCGTCATCCTCGAAGACGTGAAGATGATCGAAGAAGAACGCATGTTCTTAAACGGTCAGCCCACGAAAGACTTCGTCTTCGTCCGCCGGATTGATGCTCAGAAAGCCACGCTACGTGATGGGTTCTGGCAACTCGAAAATGTTATCGAAAACATGCCAAATCAAACGCCAGATCGATTAGATAATTTGGCCATTCCCACAACGCTCGACGCGGTCACTTTGCTTGATGAATTTGCTTCACCTAACACGATTGGGTTCTGGCGGCTTCCGCGTTTCATCCACCAAACACGCAGCGCAGGCCTTGATGCGTCGCGCTATGCCATGCGCTGGAACGCGCTCCTTGCCGCCCCAGCGCTCTTCATTGCGATGGGACTGATCGGTGCCATGGTCTGCTTACGTCTTCAGCGACTCGGCGGCACACCCCGCCTTATCGCTCTGGGCACACTGTCAGCCGTTGGCTTATATTTCTTCACTCAGTTTTCATCCAGCTTAGGGGCGACAGGTGCCGCGCCGCCTGTTGTCGCGGCTTGGAGCCCACCCCTATTTGTATTGTTCTGCGCACTCACATTTTTAGCGTATCGCGAAGACGGTTGAGCCAAGACGGCTCTTGACAGAACGCGCCGCTCCGCCGCATCAGTCCTGCCCTTGAGAGGTGCCCCTTATGAAACTAGTCGTCGTCGAGTCGCCCGCAAAAGCGAAAACTATCAATAAATACCTTGGTAGCGACTATAAGGTATTGGCCTCCTACGGGCATATTCGCGACCTGCCCTCCAAGAATGGCTCGGTCGATCCTGACAATGATTTCGCCATGGTCTGGGAGGCGGATTCCAAATCGTCCAAACGTATCTCTGACATTGCGAAAGCACTGAAAGAATCTGACACGCTCATTCTCGCAACCGACCCCGATCGCGAGGGAGAAGCCATTTCCTGGCATTTGGTGGAAGCGCTCCGCAAGCGCCGCGCCCTGAAGAAAGATACGCCCGTTCAGCGCGTTGTCTTCAATGCGATCACTAAATCAGCGGTTACTGCTGCGATGGAGCAACCGCGCGAGATCGACGCCGAGTTGGTCGATGCCTATCTCGCGCGCCGTGCGCTTGATTACCTCGTCGGGTTTAATCTCTCACCCGTTCTCTGGCGCAAACTACCCGGCTCACGCTCAGCTGGCCGCGTGCAATCTGTCGCCCTGCGCATCATTTGCGACCGTGAAAACGAGATCGAAGTTTTCAAACCGCAAGAATACTGGAACGTGAACACAGAGATGCGCGCGCCAGATAAAACGAGCTTCAAAGCCCGCCTTTATGCACTTGATGGCGACACGCTGAAAAAATTCACCCTCGGCGACAAAGGCGCTGCCGATGCCGCCCTCGCTGCGGTTAAAGCCGGCGGCTATTCCGTCACGTCCGTTGAAGCCAAGCCGCTCAAACGCAATCCGCCACCGCCCTTCATCACTTCAACGCTGCAGCAGGAAGCCTCTCGTAAACTCGGCTTCGGTGCCAAACGCACAATGCAGGCCGCCCAAAAGCTCTACGAAGAAGGCCGCATCACTTATATGCGGACCGACGGCGTCAACATGGCTGAAGAAGCCTACAGTGCAGCGCGTAGCATGATCGCGTCCAACTATGGCGACCGTTATCTCCCAGAAAAAACGCGCCGCTATTCTTCAAAGGCAAAGAACGCTCAAGAGGCACACGAAGCGATCCGACCGACCGACTTCAATTTGCGTCCAGAAAACT
The DNA here is from genome assembly GCA_050633385.1 of Hyphomonas sp. Classification (GTDB taxonomy): domain Bacteria; phylum Pseudomonadota; class Alphaproteobacteria; order Caulobacterales; family Hyphomonadaceae; genus Hyphomonas. The sequence goes on along the minus strand of JBOEGK010000016.1, from coordinate 39,692 downwards.
ATGCCGGCGATGGTGATCTCAAAAAGCTCTACACGCTGATCTGGCGCCGCGCGGTGGCGTCCCAGATGGAAACCGCATTGTTCGAGCGCACGACAATCGACATGACGACCAAAGACGGCCGCGCTGTGCTGCGCGCCACGGGTCAGGTCGTCGTCTTTGACGGCTATATCACCCTCTATTCAGAGGGCCGCGACGACAGCGATGAGGATGACAGCGCAGACGGCGCGAGACTTCCTAAAATGTCCGAAGGCGATCACGCTGATCTGCTCGACGCAATCGCAGATCAAAGCTTCACACAGCCGCCACCGCGCTATTCTGAAGCCTCCATGGTCAAACGCCTTGAAGAACTCGGCATTGGCCGTCCGTCCACCTACGCCTCAACCATGTCGACCCTCGTTGATCGCGGCTATGTGAAGATCGATGCCAAGCGCTTGATCCCGGAAGATAAAGGGCGCCTTGTAACGGCCTTCCTCGAAAACTTCTTCAAAAAATATGTCGAGTATGACTACACCGCGGGCCTCGAAGAGAAGCTAGATGGCATTTCAGACGGTAAGATTGAATGGAAGAGCTTCCTGCGTGAATTCTGGACACAGTTTGCCGCTGACATTGATGGCACCAAAGACCTGCGCGTCTCTGCTGTTCTCGATGCGCTGAATGAAGAGCTGAAAGAATACGTCTTCCCGCAGCAAGACAAAGACGGCAACCCGATTGAAAACCCGCGTGAATGCCCGCTCTGCAAAGAGGGCGAGCTATCGATGAAACTCGGCCGCTTCGGCGCATTTGTCGGCTGCTCGCGTCACCCTGAGTGTAAGTTCACGCGTCAATTCTCGGCCGATGGCGCAGAAGCTGCCTTTATCAGCCCGGATGGAAATGAACTCGGCCTGCACCCCGATACGGGCGAGATGGTCTATCTCAAATCCGGTCGCTTCGGCCCCTATGTCGAAATGGCCAATGGAGAGAAGCCCAAGCGCGCCAGCCTGACCAAGACAGACAGCCCCGAGACTATGAATCTCGAACGCGCGGTCGAGCTGTTATTGCTCCCCCGTGAGGTCGGTAAACACCCGGAAGATGGCGAACCCATTCTGGCAAACTTCGGCCGTTTCGGTCCCTACGTGCAGCACGGCAAAATCTACGCGAATTTAAAAGATCCCGCGGATGTCTTCGCCATCGGTCTCAACCGCGCCGTAACGCTGATCGAAGACAAACGCGCCAATCCGGGACGGGGACGCGGAAAAGCCACGCCGCTCAAAGAGCTGGGCAAACACACAGATGGCGAGCCGATCGAGGTCTTCGAAGGCCGCTATGGCCCCTATGTGAAGCATGGCAAAACCAATGCGACCCTACCCAAAGATGTCACCACCGACGCTGTGACGCTGGAGCAAGCCATCGCGCTGATCGACGCCAAGGCCGCCAAAGGCCCCGCCAAGAAGAAAAAAGCGCCCGCGAAAAAGAAACCCGCCGCCAAGAAAAAACCAGCTGCGAAGAAGAAACCTGCCGCGAAGAAAGAATAATTTCACGATCAATATTTGCCGATTCTTCAAGGTTCTTTGATACACACCGCCCATGCAAACGCGGCCAACTATTGAAGAGATGATCGACGGCGCAACGCCGCTTGTCGGGCGATTGTCGGCGCAGAACCGAACGCGGCTCAGCTTTCTCGTCGATCTTTTCCTTGAAGATGCAACGTTTGAGGGCGCTGATGGGTTTCAACTCACCCCGCATATTCTTGTCAGCATCGCAACGCAGGCCTGTTTCCTTTTGGTGCGTCGGCGTGAAGACCGCTTCGGACGACGCATCAAAATTCTCGTTCATGAAGATATGATCGACCGCCAACGCCACCTTATGGGACGTTTCTCTCCAAGTGGATTGATCGAGTTAAATTGGATGGACGTGAAACGGGGCGGTTTTTTACCCAATGATGGCTGCAACGTCGTCATGCACGAATTTGCACACAAGCTGGATAGCAAAAACTGGAATGTCGACGGTGTCCCCCTCCTGCACTCTCCGGTCTGTCACGGCAATTGGCGTCGCATCATGGGTGAGGAATATGAGCGATTCAAAGCTCAGGTTGACAATGGCGAGTTCACCCCGCTCAACCCCTATGCAGCAACCCATCCGGCAGAATTCTTCGCTTGCGCCACCGAGGCACTTTTCGAGCAACCAAAAATGCTGCGGGAACACTATCCAAGGGTGTTCGATCGTCTCGTCCATTTTTATGGCGATGCGGACTTGGAAACCTAGGCAAAGCATTTCCCGCGCGCATTTTTCTGCAAAAGCCCTTATATGGGCAGTATGACATTTCCAGATAAAGCGACGGTTCTTGAATTTCTAAAAGAAAATCCGTCCAAAACAACAAAACAAGACATTGCAAAAGGCCTACGGGTCAAAGGGAAAGAACGCGCAACGCTGCGCGAAATCCTCCGCGAACTCGAAGCAGAAGGCCAGCTAGAACGCACAGGCAAACGCGCCTGGAGCACGCCAGATAACCCGCCATCAACCGGCATTGTGGAGTTTACAAAACTCGACAAAGACGGCGACCTGATCGGCCAAGCCGTGGGCGACAAAGGCCTGTTCGGCCCGAACATCATCTATGCAGGCCAAGCTGGCAAACCGCGCGGCAAGGTAAAAGCCCCTGCCGTGGGCGATCGCGCTCTTTGCAAGATATCCGAGCAAAACGGTGAATGGCGCGCCAAGGCGATCACGCTGATCGAAAAGCGCCTCTCCGAAGCGGTCGTTGGCCTCTATGAAACCACGCATCGCGGCGGCAAGGTCACCCCTTCAAATCGCAAGGAACGGCGTGAGTTTGCCGTGCAAGAGGCCGACCGCAATGGCGCTGAAGATGGCAGTCTCGTCATCGTCACGCCAAAACCACAAGGGCGCCGCCAATATGGCCCGACCTTTGGCATCGTCAAACAAGTCATCGGCCACATCACCGATGCAAAATCGGCAAGCCTGCTGGCCATTCATGCCCATGATATTCCGGTCGAGTTTCCAGACGAGGTTCTGGAACAAGCCCGCACGGCTCAACCCGCAGAAACACCCCGCGAAGATCTCACCAAAACCCCACTCATCACAATCGACCCGCATGATGCGCGCGATCATGATGACGCCGTCTTCGCTGAAGAACTCGATGACGGCTGGCGGGTAATCGTCGCCATTGCCGATGTTGCCGCCTATGTCACAGAAGGCTCAGCCCTCGACAAAGAGGCTTATAAGCGCGGCAACTCCACCTACTTCCCTGACCGCGTTGTGCCGATGCTGCCCTTCGAGCTGTCAGCAGATGAATGCTCCTTGCGCGAACATGAAGATCGCCGCTGCCTCGCCGTTGAGATGGTCTTCGACAAAAGTGGCAACAAGCGCAGCCACCGCTTCATACGCGGCCTGATGAACAGCCACGCCAAACTGTCCTATGAAGAGGCACAGGCGGCGATAGACGGTAAACCGGGCGGTCGCGCCGGTGAACTGCTGGATAGCGTGCTAAAGCCTCTGTGGGGCGCCTACGCCGCTATGTGCAAAGCACGAGACAAGCGCGCACCGCTCGACCTCGACCTGCCAGAGCGCCGCATCCATTTCAATGAAGACGGCGAAATTGATGGCATTCGCGTCAAAGAACGTCTCGACGCTCACCGCCTGATCGAAGAGATGATGATTGCGGCGAATGTCTGCGCGGCCGAAAGCCTCGAGCGCGCAAAAAGCCCGGTCATTTACCGCGTCCATGACGTACCGTCAGACGCAAAGGTCGCGGCCTTCTCCGAATTTCTCAAAACCATCGATATGAAATGGCATGTCGGTGAGCGCCCACAAACGCACAAATTCAACAAGCTCCTCGCCGATATTGATGGCGGTGATTACGACCAGATGGTCACGCAAATGGTGCTGCGGACACAGGCCCAAGCGGTCTATTCGGAAGAAAACCTCGGCCATTTCGGCCTCAACCTTGTGCGCTACTCACACTTCACCTCACCCATTCGGCGCTATGCCGACCTGATCGTGCACCGCGCGCTGATCTCCGGTTTAGACATCGGGCCAGATGGCCTCTCCCCACAAAGCGCTGTGCGACTGGAAGAAATCGCTGGACATATCTCCACAACAGAGCGCCGCTCTATGGCCGCCGAACGTGAAGCCACAGACCGCTATCTCGCCATCTTCCTGTCAGATCGTGTCGGCGCGGAATTTACGGGCCGCATCTCCGGCGTAACCGGCGCTGGCCTCTTCATCCAACTGGCAGAAACAGGCGCGGACGGCTTTGTGCCTATCTCCTCCATCTCGAATGATTACTGGGTACAGGATGAAGCCGCCATGCAGATCTATGCGCGTGGTTCGGGCAAGACATATGGCCTCGGCCAGATCGTTCAGGTGAAGTTGAAAGAAGTCTCCCCGCTTCAGGGTGGCCTGGTTCTGGAAATTCTCTCAGAGCCATTGCCTGCCCCAAAAGGACGCCAGGAAGCCCGCGAAGCCCAGCGAAGCGCTGGCGGACGCGATGGCCCTCGACGTGGCCCACGCGGCCATCGTCGCGGCGGCAAACCCGGTTTCAAAAAGAACACGCTTCCCAAACACAAACGTTCCAGCCGAAAAAAATAAAGAGAAACTCCATGGCCGACGACAAACACACCGCTCAACAAATGCTGGGCAGCGCCTATGACAAGGAAGACGATGGCGATATCGTAATAAAAGGCAAACCCAGCCCGCGCCCTAAAGATGCCGCAACGCTCATCCTCGTTAGGCGCGATCAGGAAAACCCGCGCGTCCTTATGGGAAAGCGATCAGGCAAGCACAGCTTCATGCCAGACAAATACGTCTTTCCCGGTGGACGCGTGGACCCGCACGATTCCCGCGCACCGACTTTGACATCGCTCGCCCCAAAGGTAAGCGAAAAACTCTCCATAAATTCCCGCCGCGTGCCTCATGCATTTGCGCTAACAGCGATTCGAGAGATGTTCGAGGAGACGGGACTCATCGTCGGAAAACCCGGTGAGACAGGCGCAAAATTACCGCCCGGTTGGGAGGAGTATTATCGCGAGGGTGTTATGCCTTGCCTGAAAGACTTCCAATTCATCGGCCGCGCCATCACACCGCCCTATCGGCCCAAGCGTTTCGACGCCCGCTTCTTCATGGCCGATGCCGAAGCTGCCCTGATTGACGAACGCCCGCCCATCGATGGCGCCGAAATGTCGGATTTACAATGGGTTACACTCAAAGAAGCGCGCGAACTCGATCTGCCCAACGTCACGATTTTCATGCTAACAGAACTGCAAAACCGACTGGAGAACCCAAATGATCCCGACGGCCCGCCATTCCTGCGCTGGACCAAGGGTGGCCACAGCCGCGAACGGCTCTGAAAACGCACAAACAATGCTTGACTTGCGCGCCTCACAACGCCATTAAGCCGCTTTCCAGTTTATATGCCAGTTACAAGCGAGCTTTATCATGGCCAAATCAGCGACCATCAAGATCCGCCTGAACTCAACGGCAGACACGGGCTTCTTCTATGTCACGAAGAAAAACCCACGTAACACCACAGAAAAGATGGTTATGCGCAAGTATGACCCTATCGTGAAAAAGCACGTTGAATTCAAAGAAGGCAAGATCAAGTAAGATCTCCCCTTATTGAGACGCAAAAAGCCCGTAGCAATCGCTGCGGGCTTTTTCGTCGGCGCAATGCTTTGCGGGCTGCGCTAGTCCGGCGGTTCCAAATGCCGCGTCTTGCGAATATCAGGAAACAGCATCGCCCAGCCGGCCGCTACACCGATGGCTGCAATCCCCCCTGCGGCCACAGTAAACACCGGTCCGAATACGGCCGCCATAAATCCCGCCCGCGCTTCTCCCAACTCGTTGGAGGCGCCTAGAAAGATCGAATTGACCGCATTCACCCGCCCGCGCACCTCATCCGGCGTCCAGACCTGCAGCAATATCTCGCGAATATAAACCGACACCATGTCGAACGCGCCAACGCAGACCAACGCCAGAATGGACAGCCACGCCCATGTCGAAAAGCCGAACACCGCCGTTGCGAGACCGAAAAACGCCACCGCCGCAAACAAGAACTTGCCCGCATGATCGCGGATCGGAAAGGCGGTGATCATTGTAATCATAATTACAGCGCCAATCCCCGGTGCCGCACGTAACAAGCCCAGCCCGTCCGGCCCCAGATGCAGAATATCGCGCGCATAGATCGGCAACAGCGCCACAGCCCCGCCCAGCAACACGGCGAACAGATCTAGCGAGATCGCCCCCAGAACCACTTTCTGCTTCCAGACATAGGAGAACCCGCCAAGCAGCGTAGACAACGATGCTGGCCCCACCCCGCGCACCTGTGCCGGTTTAGGGATAGAAAAGATCAACACGCCCGCGAGCGCGAACAGGCCAACCGCCGTGCCATAGGCCGCCACAGCCGACAGGCCGTATAACAACCCTCCCGCCACCGGCCCGACAATCGACGCGGTCTGCCATGACATCGCTGAAAACCCCGCCGCATTGGCAAAGTCTTCCTTGGGCACAATATTCACCGCAAGACTGGATGAGGCAGGCGCCATAAACGCCCGCGCAACGCCAAACACAGTGAGAATTCCCAACACCCAGACCGGATTGAATTGCTGCGTTGCCGCCAGATACAAAATCCCCGCCGCACACAACATCTCGGCCAGAATGGCCAGCCCCATCACCAATCGCCGTCCGGCTCGATCAGCCGTCAGCCCCGTCACAACAACCAGCAGCAAGGCGGGTAGAAACTGGACCAGACCGATCCACCCCAGCAAAGCCGCGCTACCTGTCTCGTCATACATCTGCCACGCCACAGCAACCGAGGTTATCTGCGCCGCAAACGCCGTGCAGAAACGCGCCCCAAAATACTGGCGGTAACTAAAATGCCGAAATGCAGAGAACCGATCAGACATACGCCGGAGAGTTAGCAGGCTTCAGCGCCCGCGTCAGGCCGCAATACTCTCAACCCGGTTACGACCACCGTTTTTGGCCGCATACAATGCCAAGTCAGCGCGTTTCATAAAGTCCGCCATCGTGTCCTGCGCCCCCGCAATGGTGGCGACCCCTGCGCTGATGGTGACATCAATAGGTTCTGGATGATTGCTCACGATAAACGGTTCTTGAACCATAGCGCGACGCACGCGCTCGGCCGCCGCACAGGCCAGATCACCGGGTGTTTCCGGCATGATAATGAGGAATTCCTCGCCACCCGGACGGCAAATGACATCCATCGGACGCAGATTTTCGCGCAACCGATTCGATAGCTCAACCAAAACTTCATCACCCGCATCATGACCATAAGTGTCATTCACCTGCTTAAAGTGATCAATATCCAGCGCCATGATCGACAATTCCTTGTCGCCCATAACAGCACGTTGCATCCACTGGCCCATCTGGCTCGTCATATAACGGCGATTATAAAGCCCGGTCAGCTGGTCGATAACTGACAATTCCAATCCACGGTCAACCCGTTGACGCAGCATCTCAAGATACCGCAAGCGTCGGGCCTGCGTGCGCACACGCGCCAGCAACTCTTGCTGATCCACCGGCATAATGATGACGTCAGAGGCCCCAATCTCAAGCCCTTTCGAGGCCCGTTTTGTGTCTTCAGAATCGCACGCCAGAATCATCGTGATCGCCCGCGTCGCTTCGTTCATCTTGAAGTGCGCGCATAGCTTCAGCGCATCGAAATTATCCGAATTCATCGACAATATCAGAATATCCACGCCCTGTTCGGCCAGATCGCCCATGCCACCAGCTTCGGTCAGCGTTGTCGCGACATGTCCGCCCTCGCGCAACATCTTGGCCATACGCGTCGCAGTCCGCGGATTGTCATCAACGATGAAAATACGCGCTGGTTTATCAATATCGTCACTATCGGCCAGATCAGTAAGGCCCGCGCGCAGGCCACTAGCCTGCCGCTGGCGCAATTCGTTCACAACAGAACCATATCGCATCAGCGCCGTCACACGAGACATCAACTGAAAATCATCAACTGGCTTGGTCAGAAAATCTTCCGCACCCGCGTCCAGTCCGCGAATTCGGTCTTCGGGATCACTTAGCGCGGTGACCATAACGACAGGGATTTGACTGGTTGATTCAGACGCCTTCAAGCGCTCACAAACCTCATAACCATCCATGCCCGGCATCATAACATCGAGCAAGATAATGTCGGGCTTTTCCGACACGGCCTTTTCCAAGGCCTGCAATCCGTTTTCCGCTTGGATAACAGTGAAATAGTGTGCTTCCAGCTTGGCCTGCAAAAGGCGGCGGTTGGCTTCAATATCATCTACAACGAGTATGCGAGCGCTCATGCAGGCTCCTTAGGCATGAGGGACTCAACAGCCTTAATAAAACTTGAGATCTGGATAGGCTTTGAGAGATACCCCTCGCAGCCCGCCTCGCGCACGCGCTGCTCATCCGCGCGCATTGCAAAGGCTGTAACGGCCAATACAGGTATATGGGCAACTTTATCGTCGTCTTTCAGCCACCGGGTAATGTCCAAACCAGACACTTCGGGAAGCTGAATATCCATCACGATGAGGTCAGGCAGTTCAGTACGGGCGATCTCAACCGCCTTGCCGCCGTCCTGACACTGGAATGTGGTGAAACCAAACGCTTCCAGCACGTCGCAGAACAGACGCATATTGAGGGCATTATCCTCAACAACAAGCACTTTTCTGGAAGTCTGATCTGTCATCATTCTCCGCCGACACACAAACGCGATTCGAGAATCGCCACTCTTTCAACCTCCCTGCTACACCACAAAAGCTTAACACCGCTTTTACAGAGATATTTCGACACGATTGCGACACGGCGCGGAACATGGCATGAACACCGTCAAGATGCCGTCTCTTTGTCGCGATTGTTTACACACTGATCTTGCGCCCTTTGCGCAATGTCCCAAGTGCGGGCATCAGCGCTGCATCACACACAACTCATTGTTTTCGCTAAATATTGCCCATATGGATTGCGATGCCTTTTTCGCCGCGATCGAAAAAAGAGACGATCCAAGCCTCAAAAACAAACCTGTCATCGTCGGTGGCGGCACGCGCGGCGTCGTCGCAACATGCTGCTACATTGCAAGACTTTATGGTGTGCGTTCAGCCATGCCCGCATTTCAGGCGCTGAAACTCTGTCCCGATGCCGTGGTCGTAAAGCCCAATGGCGCAAAATACAGCGCCGCTGCGAAAACCATCCGCGAAATGATGGATGCGCTCACGCCACTCGTGCAACCCGTCTCAATTGATGAAGCCTATATGGACCTCAGCGGCACAGAGACGATGCACGGCGCCCCGCCCGCCGTGTCACTCGCCCGTCTTGCCCGTGACATTGAACGCGACGTGGGCATCACAGTGTCGATCGGCCTGTCCTCAAACAAGTTTCTCGCCAAAACAGCCAGCGAAGAAGACAAGCCCAAAGGCTTCTTCGTCATCTCCCCTGACGAAGCAGAGGCATTTTTAGGCCCAAAGCCCGTGGGCTTTCTGCATGGTGTCGGGCCAAAGCTCGCCGCAAACCTCAATCGCGCTGGCTTTGAAACCGTCGCAGACCTTCAGGCCACAGACCTCAAATCCCTCGCGGGGCAGTTTGGTGAAACAGGTTTCTGGCTCAAACAACGCGCCCATGGCGAAGACAACCGCCCCGTCCGCAATGATAGGGAGCGTAAATCCATCTCATCCGAAACCACGTTTAACACAGACATAGCCGATCTTGCTTTGCTCGAAGATGAGCTGTGGCGTCTTTGCGTAAAGACAGCAGATCGCGCCAAAGCTGTCGGAAGCGTTGGCCATGTCGTAACATTGAAGCTGAAAACTCAAAATTTCAAAACGCTGACCCGGCGCATTTCACTCAGTGGCCCGACACAATTGTCGCAAGAAATCTTCCGCGCCGCCCGGCCGCTACTCAAAAAAGAAACGGCTACGGGCCGGCGCTTCCGCCTCATCGGGGTCGGGCTCTCAAACCTGGATACACATAAAGCCGATGGCCAAGACTTGCTCGACCCTATGGTCGCCAAGCGCGCCGCCGCCGAACGTGCCTCAGATATCGCTCGCGAGAAGTTCGGCAAAGAAGCCGTACAAACAGGCCGATTGATGCGCAGGGATCACGCATATGAGGCCAGAAAAGCCAGTGAAAAGAAAAAACCATAGGTCCACCTTGTGTGACCGCGCTAGCTGCGGCATCGAAGGCAAGTAACTTTTTCTACGACCAAGGACACAGCGATGAGCACGCCAGAAACCAAACTCGACGAACTCGGCATTGTCTTGCCCGCCCCGATGGCCGCCGTCGCAAACTATGTCCCCTATGTGATCAGCGGCAACATGCTGTTTGTCTCCGGTCAGGTCAGCGCCACGCCCGACGGCATCATCAAAGGCCGCCTCGGGGAAGACATGGAACTTTCCGCCGGACAGCACGCCGCCCGCCAATGTGGCATCAATCTGCTCGCCCAATGCAAGGGTGCTCTCGGAGACCTTGGCCGCATCAAGCGCGTCGTAAAACTCGGCGGCTTTGTCGCCTGCGCCGCAGACTTCACAGACATTCCACAAGTCATCAATGGCTGCTCAGACCTGATGGTCGAAGTGTTCGGAGAAAAAGGTCGTCACGCCCGCTCTGCTGTCTCCTGCCCTGTGCTGCCCCTCGGTGTCGCGGTCGAGATTGATGGCGTGTTCGAGATCGAGGCGTAGAGACACACATGGCCAGAACATTCGACCCCCTCGCTTTCACTTACGCTCATCGCGGCCTGTGGACACAAGGCACGGCACCTGAGAACACGATGACGGCTTTTCGCAACGCCGCGAATGCAGGTCTCGGCATAGAGTATGATGTGCGCCCTGCCTCTGACGGCACCCCGATGCTGTTCCATGACAAAACTCTGGAACGTCTAACCCACCGCGATGATCCGGTCGAAACACTGGATAAAGACACCCTCTCCGCTCTAAAAATCGAAGGCAGCAACGACACAATCCCCACCTTGGCCGATTTACTTGCCGAATGGCCCGCAGATCTGCCTCTTCTCACAGAAATGAAGATTGACGGCCAGACAGACCCTGTCGCCTTCGCCAAAACAGTCGGAGACATGCTGCTGGCCCATGACGGATGCGCCGCCGCGATGAGCTTTTCCGAAGACGCTGTGAACGCTTTGCCCGAAGGCGTTATGCGCGGGCAACTCATCCTACCGCGAAAAGACATCGGCAAAGAAGAATTCGCCGCCATTCTCGGTCGCGCGCTAGAGCAAAATGTTGATTACATCGCCGTCAATGTCAGCGATATGACTCACGCCAGCGATACGTTGCTCAATCATCCACAGCCGCTCGTCACATGGACAGTGCGCACTGAAAATGACGTCCGTCTTGCCCGGCTGCTAGGGGTGGCCATCATCTATGAAGGTGTCCCGCTAGAACTGGCCAAGGGCCACGTCCCCACCTAAAGTACGCGGCATGGATGACACATCCCTCTCTTTCACGGTCGCCGCTGGTCTGCTCGATGTCAGCCCGGCTGACTGGAACACACTTGCCAACCCACAGGGTGAGCGCTTCGATCCCTTCCTCAGCTGGGAATTTCTCGAAGCGATGGAAAGCAGTGGCGCAGCGACCGCTCAAACAGGCTGGCTCCCGCAACACATCCTCATCCATGCTGCGGGTCGCCTTGCCGCCGCCATGCCGCTTTATGTCAAAAGCCATTCACGCGGTGAGTTCGTGTTCGATCAGGGCTGGGCCGATGCGTTTGAACGCGCAGGCGGCGCCTACTATCCAAAACTGCTCAGCGCGGTGCCCTTCACGCCCGTCACCGGCAGGCGCCTGCTTGTTGCCCCCGGCCCGGACGCAGACCGCCTAAAACGCGCGCTATACTCCGCCGCGGTACAGCTCGCTGAAGACGCGAACCTCTCCTCGTTCCACCTTAATTTCATTGACGAGCCCACCAGCGCCCTACTCTCAGACGCAAGCTTTCTGCACCGCACAGACCAACAATTCCGTTGGCAAAACAATTCCTACACAGAATTTGATGACTTCCTCGCCGACCTGTCGTCAGCCAAGCGTAAAAATCTGCGTAAGGAGCGTGCCAAGGCGCAAGACGGCGTCATCTTCCACCACGTCACTGGCGACGATATAACCGAGGCCCACCTCGACCGCTTCTTCCATTTCTACATGGATACCGGCGCGCGCAAATGGGGCACGCCCTATCTTAACCGCGAGAGTTTCTCCCTCCTGCGGCAAAGACTGTCCGAACACATCCTGTTTGTCTTCGCCGAAATCGACGGAGATATCATCGCGGGCGCTATGAATATGATCGGGTCAGACACGCTCTATGGCCGCTATTGGGGCTCGGTCATTCACCGCCCCATGCTGCATTTTGAAACCTGCTACTATCAGGCCATAGACTATGCCATCGCCCATGATCTGAAATTCGTCGAGGCGGGAGCACAAGGCCAGCACAAACTCGCCCGCGGCTATGTGCCCACCAAAACGCGCTCCGCCCACTGGATCGCCCATTCAGGTCTGCGCGGCGCGGTGCAAACCTATCTCGAACACGAACGCGACGCCGTTGATTCAGACATCGCCCTCCTCGCAAAACACACCCCATTCAGGAAAGACTAGATGACCCTTCACGACAGCTACGACCCGAACAATATTTTCGCCAAAATCCTGAAGGGCGAAATGCCCGCCGTAAAAGTGCTGGAAGATGACATCGCCCTCGCTTTCATGGATGTCTTCCCGCAAAGCAATGGCCACACATTGGTCATTCCCAAAGACGTGACCGCCCGTAATTTACTCGAAATGCCGACGCCAAAACTAGGCGCCTATATGGAGCGAGTGCAAACGGTCGCCCGGGCGGTTGAAAAGGCGCTACAGCCTGACGGCCTCGTCGTCTCCCAATTCAACGGCGCGCCAGCGGGGCAAACCGTCTTCCACCTTCATTTCCACATCATCCCGCGCTGGGAAGACAAAGCCATGCGCCGCCACGCTCAGGGCGAAATGGCTGATATCGAAGAATTACAAACAATTGCAAATCAAATACGGGCCGAACTCTAGCCATCAACTTCGTGCTAGCGTACTAAAGTTATATGCTTCTGGTGCAAGGATAGCTCAATGTCAGCAAATTTGCGGACCTTCATTGAAAGAACTGGAGAGGTCGAACAGCCTGAGCGGCTCTTTCTCCTTTTCGATACGTTTGTGGGCGGTTATGGCGTCGATGTCAGCAGCTACCATATAACCGCTGAGCATTTGCGTGCCGTTCCCGTCGAAATTGGTCTGGTCCGCGAGAATTTGCCTGATGAGTGGATCGACAAATACCTCTCCAAAAACTTTGCGGCAATTGATCCTGTCATCAACCAGTCAAGGCTAGAGGCTGAGCCTTTCCATTGGTTTGATATTGAAGACAAAGTTAAACTGACCGCAGAGCAACGTTTCTTTTTGTCTGAACTTAGAGACGCAGGCCTGACAGATGGCATCGCCGTGCCAATATTCGGCCCGATGGGCACAATGGCCTATTTCGGTCTTGGCTGCGTTGAAGACACGCTGGACCTGCCGCATGAACAAATCATGGAGTTACAGTTCGCCTGCCAGCGCACGCACAATGTCTATATTGATCTGACAACCGACATTCATGATGGCGAACCAGCCCCCAAGCTTTCAGGCCGAGAATCCGAAGTACTCAGCCTCGTCGCAACCGGCCTCTCCAATAATGGCATCTCAGATCGTCTCGGCATTACCGAAAACACGGTCGATACAATCCTGCGCCGCGCCTTCAAAAAGCTTGGCGTCAATAATCGCATCACCGCCGTGCTAAAAGGCATCGGCGCCGGGCTAATTCTGCCCTAGCGCCGAGATAGCCATGGAGTATCTTTGATAATCCTTTACGCCCAAATGCAGGACATGAGAAAAATGAGCTCCGAAAAGTCAAAAAGAACAAGTGACACGACGAAAGCAAAGTCACTTCCACAAACAGCTCATACTTTGAAGGGGTTCAATTCGCTCGTCGGGCCGCCAGAAGAGTGGACGGACGAGGATTTTGAGATTGCAGAACTAGTGAAGGCGGCGTTCTTCACTAATTCTGACAATTCAAAGATCGGAGAAAATTAGCTCCCTCGATCAGTCAGCGGTCACACCGCTCTTTTCTTCGTTCAGCACTGCGGCCCATGCAATTTCTTGCAGCAATTGCTCACGCGCCGCTGAGGTCGGATCGTCCGCATTTTCCAGCGCCGTTAGCCCCACTGGGCTTTGGCGGTACATCACGCCAAACCATGTGTAAGTGATAAGATTGATAACGGGCTCATTCGCGTGGCCAATCGCATCACGGAACATTTCTGATTGCGTCTCCACACCGGGCACTTCGCCCTTGATGACGCGGCGACGCAACTCATAAACGGCCTCAGCCGCAGGCACGACATAGGTAATCTCTTTGCCTGCGCGCTCATCAATGCCGCTTAGCTGGGTGCGCAACTTCTCAAGATACCCGTTCGGCGCATTGAGCGAGGTTACCCAGCCTTCAATCATCTCATCCGTCGTTGCGTCCCGGTCTGCGTTGACAAAGGTGATGTCCTCCATCTTGCCGCCAACAGCCGGCGTCATGCCTTCACCGTCCCAACCTGACCATGAGTTCTGCACCAATATGCGTGCATCGGGATTGGTCTTGATCACATAGTCCGCCAGCAGATCAATCCCCGGCTCGGGCATGATCCGGTTGGGTGACAGGGTGAACACCTCGACACCGCCCTCATCCAGCGCGACCTTGGCAATATTCTTCGTGTCATCGCCGCCGCCCTGATTCCAGTGCTGCATCGGCGTAGAGCCACCAATCATCTGCACCGCGCGCGTCTCATGACCCTCTTTTCCGGCCTCGTCCGCCAGCGCCTGAAGCGGTCCATCATTGCGACGCTCACTGAACGTGCGGTCCGTCCAAGCCGGGCCAACAGGCAGATTGAACGAATGTGTCGCCATTACAATGGTCTGCCCATCCGTAATCGGCACGGACGCGACAGCACGCTCCGCAATCGCCGCCTCATCAACGGGGCCAACATGTACGCATCCGGCCAGCGCCAGCACCGACGCAGTGGCCAGCACCGCCAAACCGGTTCTTATGTGTTTGATAGCCA
This sequence comes from Hyphomonas sp., assembly GCA_050633385.1. Lineage (GTDB taxonomy): Bacteria > Pseudomonadota > Alphaproteobacteria > Caulobacterales > Hyphomonadaceae > Hyphomonas. Next base: position 24,622 of record JBOEGK010000016.1, on the reverse strand, counting down.
TTTCATCTTCCTCCCATTTTCATTTTATGTAGTTCACTATCAACTACACATCATGAAATGGAAAGAACGCAAAAGCGACAGCGCTACAGGCCCAGCTTCGCTTTCAGGATTTTATTGACGGCACCGGGGTTGGCTTTGCCGCCAGAGGCTTTCATCACCTGCCCGACAAACCAGCCCATCAGCTTCGGTTTCTCTTGCACCTCGGCCACCTTGTCAGGGTTTGCGGCGATAATCTCGTCCACAACCTTTTCGATCGCGCCCGTATCCGTCACCTGTTTCAGGCCATGCGCCTCGACAATGGCTGCCGCCTCGCCTTCCCCTGCAATCATCCGCGCAAACACATCCTTGGCGATCTTGCCGCTAATCGTGTCGTCAGAGATCAGCTCGATCAGCCCGCCAAGTTGGGACGCAGAGACAGGGCTATCGGCCAGTTCAATGCTCTCCTTGTTGAGATAACCAAACAGCTCCTGCGTCACCCAGTTGGCCGCCAGCTTCGCATCACGCCCCTTGGCCACTTCCTCGAAGAATTCAGCCTTCTCCGCTTCCGCCGTCAAAACACCCGCATCATAGCGCGACAAGCCATATTCGCTCTCGAACCGCGCCCGCTTCTCATCGGGCAATTCCGGCAAGTTGGCGCGAATGGCCTCAACGAACGCGTCGTCAAATTCCAGCGGCAGCAAATCAGGATCAGGGAAATAACGATAATCATGCGCGTCTTCTTTCGAGCGCATAGAGCGTGTTTCCCCTTTCACAGGGTCAAACAGACGCGTTTCCTGATCAATCTCGCCACCATCTTCGATAATCTCGATCTGGCGGCGCGCCTCATATTCAATCGCCTGCTGGATGAACCGGTAAGAGTTCATATTCTTCAGCTCGCAGCGCGTGCCCAGATGACTAAAATCACCCGTCTCGCGGAATTTCTCATACTGGCCGGGGCGGCACACAGACACGTTCACGTCGGCGCGCAGATTACCCTTCTCCATATCGCCATCACACGTGCCCAGCGCCACCACAATCGCGCGCAGCTTTTTCACATAGGCCGCTGCCTCTGCGGGGGTGCGAATATCCGGCATAGACACAATTTCCATCAGCGCCACGCCAGACCGGTTCAGGTCAACATAGGTCGAATTGGGGTCCATATCATGGATAGACTTGCCCGCATCCTGCTCCAGATGCAGGCGTTCGATTCGGCAGGTGAACGCATACGCGTCCCCGCCATGGGCTGGCTCGACATCCACTTCCATTTTGCCCTCTCCGATAATCGGGTGTGCAAACTGGCTGATCTGATAGCCTTGCGGCAAATCGGGATAGAAATAGTTCTTCCGGTCAAAGCGCGACCATTTATTGATCTGCGCCTTCAGGCCCAGCCCCGTGCGAACTGCCTGCTCTACGCAAAACTGGTTGATCACGGGCAACATGCCCGGCATCGCCGCATCCACGAGCGACACATTGCAATTGGGGTCAGAGCCGAACGTCGTCGAAGCGCCCGAAAACAGCTTGGCATTCGACGCCACCTGCGCATGAACCTCAAGGCCCATAACCAGTTCCCAATCACCCGATTGGCCTTTAATTGTGTAAGGTGTGCGCACAGACATTTCTGGCCTCTTTTCGCCGATAATTCAGCGCTCCTTTTAGCGGCGATTGCGCCCCCGTGTCGAGTATCAAGCGGCGATCAATTCACCCCGATCCGCCATTTTGCATAATTTCAACTCCGTAAAACTACGCATTGTCATTTTCAGCCACCCAACAACCCTGAAAGGTCTGGACGCAAGAATGCCAGAACTGGGAGAACGCACAATGCTGTTCAAAATGATTTTGGACGCCGCAAGCGATGAAGAACGCCCCATAGCGAGGGGATTTCTCAAACATATGCTTGGCGGGTTTGCCATCGGCACAGCGGCCGGTGCGCTGCTTCTGTTCGGGCTGATTGTGTCGCTAGGCAATCTCGATATCGAAATTCCCTTGCTCTTTATGCTGGCAATGATCCTTCAATTGGGCACCGCTGGCGGTTTCCTCGGCACGGTCATTTTCATGTCTCGCGTCACCAAACGAGACGAAGATGAGGATGACGACGATGATACACCCGGCGGCGGCACCGCAGCGCCCGTCACACCCATCGTCAAAACCAAACCCGCAAAGCCCGCTCACGCCCGAAAGCCCGGCCTCGCTTAATCGTCTAGCTTGCCCGCTTCTCGCGCGCGGCGCACACGTTCTTCCCGCGCGGCCATTTTGTCTTTGATCGAGGCCGAGGCCGACACCCGCACAGGCGCTTCCCCCGACGTGTCAGCCACTTCCGGCACGTCTTCAGGGTCCAGCTTGCCCTCTTCGACCAGCTTTCTGCGCCGCGCCGCCACCCGTGCCTCGCGCGCCTGAAGTGCCGCGCTCTTCTTGGGGCCAAACACGCCCAGCAGCTTGCTCTTCTGGGCCCCACGCAAGGGCGAGTCCGGATCTTTCGGATTATCCCGCGCCGCAATAATCATCGAAATGCGGAACGCCACATACAGCGCAACCACCAGCGCCACGGCCAGCATCACCTGCGCCCGCGTATCAGAAAAATTGAACAGGTTCAGCCCATTCACCGCCATCATCGCGGCCATCAGCCCCACACTGATCACAAACAGAATAGAAAAAAGAACAATAAAACGGGTCATTTATCCGACCAGCCTACCACCACTTCTCCGGCTTGGCCACAAACCCCGCCGCGCGTTCAATCTCGCCAGCCACTTGGAAACAAGCCGCCTCATCCAGCGCCTTGCCGATCACCTGAAGGCCCAGCGGCAAGCCGTTAGACGACAATCCCGCCGGAACAGAAATCCCCGGCAGCCCTGCAAGGTTCGTCGTAACAGTGAACACGTCATTGAGATACATCTCAACCGGATCGCCAGACTTCTCGCCAAACGCAAAGGCCGGGCTCGGGCAGGTCGGCGTCAGGATCGCGTCACAGCTTTCAAACGCCTCAACAAAGTCATTCAAAATCTTTGTACGCACTTTTTGCGCACGCAGATAGTACGCATCATAATACCCAGACGACAGCACATAAGTGCCGATCATCAACCGGCGCTGAACCTCTTTGCCAAACCCTGCGGCGCGTGTGCCTTCATAGGTATGTGTCAGATTGTTGCCCTCAACCCGTGCGCCATAACGCATCCCGTCATAGCGGGCGAGGTTTGATGACGCCTCAGCGGGGGCCACAATGTAATAAGCTGGCAGCGCATACTTTGTATGCGGTAGCGTGATGTCGACAATTTCAGCACCCGCCGCTTTCAGCCATTCAATGCCTTGGTTCCACATCGCATCAATCTCGTCGGACAGGCCATCCAGCCGATATTCCTTCGGAATACCGATCTTCATGCCTTTCACGCCCTTGCCACAATCAGCGCGCCAGTTCGGCGTCTCCACCTTCAAAGAGGTCGAGTCCTTGGCGTCATAGCTGCACATGGATTGCAGCAAGATCGCGCTGTCTTCCACCGTTTTGGCAATCGGCCCTGCCTGATCCAGCGACGAGGCGAACGCCACCATGCCATAACGGCTGGCCCGGCCATATGTCGGCTTGATGCCCACAGTGCCGGTAAAGGCCGCAGGCTGACGAATAGAGCCGCCCGTATCAGACGCCGTCGCCGCAAGGCACAGATCACCGGCAACCGCCGCCGCTGACCCGCCTGATGATCCACCCGGCGTCAACTTGCTGTCGTCGCCATTGCGGCGCCACGGGTTGGCCACGGGGCCAAAATGCGATGTCTCGTTGGAAGAGCCCATCGCGAACTCGTCCATATTCAGCTTGCCCAGCATCACCGCGCCATCATTCCACAAATTCTGCGTCACGGTGGATTCATAGGTCGGGGTAAACTCACCCAGAATAGCGCTACATGCGGTCGACCGCACACCCTCGGTGCAATACAGATCCTTGATGCCCAGCGGCGCGCCATCCAGCAGCCCCGCCTCGCCTTTCGCGCGGCGTGCATCAGACGCATCGGCCATGGACAACGCTTTTTCAGGCGTCTCGACAACATACGCATTCAAGGCCCGCGCATCCTCAATTGCCTGCACAAAACTGCCGGTCAATTCACGTGAGGAAAATTCCTTCGCAGCAAGGCCATCTAGCGCTTCTGCAAGGGTCAGTTTTGTCAGTTCGGTCATTACGGGCACCTGCATTGAATCTTCTGTCCCCTGCTATGACGTCTTGGGCCAAAAGTTCAAGGGGCTGTCACTGCAGATTGCCTTCACAGTCGCGCCTTTTCTTGGCATCGTGGACCAATCTTAGAAAGGTGAGTCGCTATGAAACATCTCGTTCTCCCACTTTCCGCCCTCTTTCTCGTCGCCTGCGCATCGGCCCCAGCAGACGAAACCCGCGTGCGCGGCGTCGCCCAATTCGCTGAAGACGCCCGGCTGGGTGAACAGGTCAGCAAAATCTGTTTCGCCTCACGCATTGATAGCTTCGGGGAGACCACGCGCGACACAGTCGTGGTTGAGGAAGGCCGCGATTACTACCTGATCGAAACCTATGGCACCTGCTTCAATCTAAGGAATGCCCAGCGCCTCGGCGTCAAAGCCACCGATTCCACTTGTCTGCGCCCGGGCGACAAACTGGTCGTTTCCGACAACATCTTTGACGTCCGCCGACAGCTCGACTTCACCTCATGCACAATCAAATCGATTTATGAGTGGGATCCAAAAGCAACGCCCGCCCCAACAGTCGAAGACGACGACTAGGCTTGGCTAAGTTCTGGCCGGGTCGCAGGCTGAAAAGCCCACAGCTTGCCCGCCATAAATGACACGCACGGGATCACTGCAATCGCAATGGCCTGCACCAGCGGCAGGTACCAATGCAGCATCTCTGCGAGTACATGCAGCACCACATCGCTCACCAGCAAGGCCGAAAACGAGACGATGAACCATCGCGCCACTGCGCGCCCACGCCCCTCGCTGACCTTAAAGGTAAACATCATATGCCCGACGCTTGAGAAGCAGAATGCCATCAAGAAACCGAACGTATTCGCCAAAATCGGGTGAACAGGCCAAACCGCCGTAAACAATACCACCCCAGCTATGTGGACGAGCCCAGCCAATCCGCCAACAAGGAGGAACCTCACCAAGGTGAAAATGTTGGATTTAGAGAAGGTGCGCGAAAAATCGGTCATTACGCCCACACTGCGCACAAAAACCTTCAAAAAACGTCAAGACCGCCGCAAATCACAACTGAATTGCATCAAACTGCCCGAAACTGCACGCGTCTGCGCGCTATTCTACAGCCTTTGGAACCACGAAAAACCCGTCTTCGCTGCGCGGCGCATTGGCCAGCACTTGGTCCTGAATATTGCCGTCGCTTACAACATCTTCGCGCATCGGCAGTGCAGTTGCCACTACAGATGTCATCGGTTCCACACCGTCGACATCCACTTCATTCAACTGGTCAATCCAGCCCATAATGCCATTCAACTCGCCCGCCAGTTCTTCAAGGCGCTCATCAGGCACCGCAATCCGCGACAGGCGGGCAACTTTGCGGACATCATCCTTGGTAACGCTCATGAGGGGCCTCCGGGCAAATCTGTTGTTACAATTGCCGATACGCCATAGGCAGAACCACTTCAAGGCGTTAAGTGAAGCGATATGGCTCTGACCGATTTTTCCTCCTTCCCCAAGCGCGGTGTTATAATTGGCATTGACCCCGGCACCAAAACGCTCGGCATCGCCGCCTGCGATGGTCTGCGGATGATCGCCACCCCGGTAGAAACAATTCAGCGCGGAAAAAAATTAGCCCCCGCCCTGAAAAAATTATTCGAGATTTACGACGACAGAAACGCCGTCGGTCTCGTCATCGGTTTGCCGCTCAATATGGATGGGTCTGAAGGCCCCCGCGCCCAGTCGGCCCGCGCCCTCGCGCATAATATCTGTCAACAGCGCGATCTGCCGATACTGTTACAGGATGAACGCCTTTCAAGCGCCGAGGCAGAGCGCGCCATGATCGCCGCCGACCTGTCACGTGCGCGCCGCGCTGAGATCATCGACGCCTCAGCCGCGGCAATCATTCTGAAGGCCGCCATGGATCGGCTGGAGCACCAGTCTTGAGCGGTTTCCTCGCCGCGCTCCTCCCCATCGTCTTCGTCGTAGCATTAGGCCGCTATATCGGCTGGCGCGGCTGGATCACGCCTGAAGGCTGGCGCTCAATCGAGCGTCTTGCTTACGTCATCCTTCTGCCTGCGCTCGTCATCCGTGCGCTTGCCACAACCGGCTTCAGCGATGCGCCCTGGCTGCTTGCAGGTGCCCTCGTCATTGGCCAGCTCGCTCTCTTTGCGCTTGGTTTCCTCGCGCGGTTCTGGCCGGGCTTACCGCGTCCTGCGGTTGGGTCGATCATCCAGTCAAACTCGCGCTGGAACACCTTCGTCGCGCTCTCATTGGGCGAAAGCCTGTTCGGTGCCGAAGGGCTGGCGCTCGTCACGCTCGCCGCGGCAGCGATGATCCCGGCAGCCAATGTTCTGGCGGTTTACGGTCTTGTCGCGCACGCCGATTCGACGGGCAAACCGCGCCAGCGCCCTATTGCTGCCCTCGCGCGCAACCCCATAATCATCGCCTGCATCATCGGCATCGGCCTCGCCTTGCTCAACATCCCATTGCCTCCACTTGCCGATGAGACGCTACGCATTCTCGCCCAAGCCGCCATTGCACTCGGCTTGTTGTCAGCGGGTGCCGGCATCAACATATCAGCGCTCAAACTCGCAGGCGTTCCCACCGTCTTCTGGGCCCTTGCACGGCTTCTTTTACTGCCAATCATCTCCGTTGGATCAGCCATGGCATTTGGCCTCACAGGTATGTCGCTATTCATCGTTCTGATCTGCGCCTCAACGCCAACCGCAATTAGCGGCTATATCCTTTCCAGAGAGCTCGGCGGCGATGCACCACTCAGCGCTAACCTGATCGCGCTGCAAACGCTGTTGGCCACGCTCACAATGCCGCTGCTCTGGTTCGTCTTAATGCAGTTCGCACAGGCCTAAGACTTGCAGACTTTCGGAATCGGGCCTAAACCGCCAAAAATCCGAAGGGACACCGATGAGCCAACAGGCATATCAACACACATTCGATCACGCGCATTTGCTTGGAATCGAAGGACTCCACCCCCTAGATATTTCGCTTATACTGGACTTGGCAGACAGCTACGCTGATGCAACGCGCGAAGGCAAACAGCCCGAACCGGTTCTGACCGGGCGCACCGTGGTCAATCTGTTCTTCGAAAACTCGACCCGCACCATGAGTAGTTTCGAGATTGCCGCCAAACGCCTCGGCGCACATGTGGTCAACATGCCGATCGCCAATTCGAGCGTAAAAAAAGGCGAAACACTGATCGACACCGCCATGACGCTCAATGCCATGAGGCCCGATGCGCTGGTTGTTCGCCACTCGGCGTCCGGCGGTCCAAAGCTTCTGTCTCGCAAAGTCGATTGTGCAGTGGTCAACGCAGGCGACGGCACGAACGAACATCCCACACAAGCCCTCTTGGACGCGCTCACCATCCGCCGCGCCAAAGGCCGGATAGAAGGCCTCAAAGTGGTCATTTGTGGAGACATCGCCCACAGCCGCGTCGCACGCTCAACCACCAAAGCTCTGCATTTGATGGGCGCACAGATCACACTTTGCGCTCCAAAGACGTTGCTGCCGTCAGGCACCGAAACATGGGGCGCTCATAACGCCACAACAGATTTCGACGCCGCGCTAAAGGATGCTGATGTCATCATGATGCTGCGCCTGCAGCTAGAGCGTATGGACGGTGCTTTCCTGCCCAGCCGACGTGAGTATTTCAGCTATTATGGACTGACCACTGACCGCCTCGCCCGCGCTAAACCTGATGCCACCGTCATGCATCCCGGCCCGATGAATCGAGGCATAGAGATTGAAAGTGCCATTGCCGATGGCCCCCAATCGGTCATCACTGAACAAGTCGAGATGGGGGTCGCTGTGCGATCTGCCATTCTCCACCTTCTCGCAGGAGGTAAGTAATCATGGATTACATCATTGAGAACGCCCGCCTGCTAGATCCCGCCACAGGGCGCGACGAGATGGGAGCGATACATGTACAAGACGGTCTAATCGCCGCCGTCTCAGCCGACCCAACCTCACTCAAGACCAAGGGTGAGCGCATAGACGCCGGGGGTCTCTGTCTTGCGCCTGGCCTCATTGATATGCGCGTCAAAACCGGCGAACCCGGTGACGAATACAAAGAGACACTCGCCACGGCCTCAAAAGCTGCTCTGTCAGGTGGGGTCACAAGTTTCGTCGTTATGCCAGATACGCAGCCGGTCATCGATGGCGTCGCGCTGATTCGATACATTGAAGACCGCGCGCGCGATACGGCTAAAGCAAAGATCTATCCAGCCGGAGGCCTGACCGTCGGCCTCAAAGGCGAAGCGATGGCCGAGATCGGCCTTATGTCTGAAGCTGGGGCTGTTTTCTTCACCAATGGTGACAAGCCAGTAAGCAACGCCTCCATTCTCAAGCGCACAATGAGCTACGCTGCCAGTCGCAACGCGACCATCATGTCACGACCTGATGAGACCAACCTCACAGGTTCCGGCGTGATGAATGCTGGCACGCTTGCCTCCCGTTTAGGTCTCAGCGGCATGCCCGCTGAAGCCGAATGGATCGGAGCCGCTCGCGATCTTACCCTCGCAGAAGCGACCGGCTGCCGCCTCATCGTAGACCAAGCCTCAACCCCCCGCACGCTGGAGCTTATCGCAGCCGCCAAATCACGCGGCGCAAACGTATTCACGACAATCGCCGCCTACAGCCTCTATTTTAACGAAGCCGACGTGGACGACTATCTGACCTATTGCAAAGTGAACCCACCGTTCCGCGATTTAGAAACGCGCGACACAATGATCGCGGCTCTCAAAGCAGGCGAGATCGACGCGGTTGTATCGGCGCATGATCCACAACCACCTGAAGAGAAGCGCCTCCCCTTCAGTGAAGCCGCTTTCGGTGCGGCTGGGCTGGAAACAACCCTCTCGGCTCTTCTAACCCTCGTCCAAAACGGCGCGCTCACCCTGCTAGAAGCACTTGCTCCTGTCACAAACCGACCTGCCGATATCCTTAGTCTCCCACAAGGACGCCTCGGTGAAGGCACGCCGGCCGACCTCATCCTGTTTGATCCTGACAAGCCTTGGTATTGCGAACGTGAGGATCTGCTCAGCCGCTCGTTAAACTCGCCCTTTGACGGCAAACACCTACAAGGTCGCGTGATGCGCACATTCATTGATGGCGTCTTGGTTGCCAGCCGCTAAAGCGCCCTTGCCGCCTAGCCGGACGCCCCCTACACACAACGGTAACGACGTTGTTTAAGGAATAGGCATACATGACCGACTGGATGTGGTTCTTGCTCGCAGGGCTCAGCGGATACTTTGCCGGTTCGGTTCCTTTTGGACTCGTTCTCACCCGGATCGCTGGCCTCGGCGATATACGGGAAATTGGGTCCGGCAATATTGGCGCCACCAATGTGCTGCGCACCGGACGCAAAGACCTGGCTTTGATCACGCTCATCCTCGACAGCTTAAAAGCAGGCCTTGTTGCTTTACTATTTACGAAACTGGCCAACCCGAATGTCGGCATGGTCGCTGGCGGCATGGCCTTTGTTGGGCATTGCTATCCGGTCTGGCTAAAATTCAAAGGCGGCAAGGGCGTTGCAACTTATGCTGGCCTGTTGCCTTTCGTCAGCCTCCCCGGCTTCTTTATCGCAATGCCGACTTGGATCGCATTGTTCGCGATCACCCGCATTTCCTCACTCGCCGCCCTCGTCGCGGCCGCGCTCGTCGTGCCGGGTGCATGGCTGTTAGGCGAACGCCGCGAGTTCATTCTAATTGGCCTCGCCTGCCTCTCAGTCTTCGTCTTCTTCACCCATCGCGCCAACCTCGGACGTCTCCTCAGAGGCGAAGAGCCTCGCTTTGGTGGAAAAAAGGCTGATAAAACGGTTGAATGAACCAAACGAAGCTATCTGAAGATGAATTGCGAGACTGGATTCGCCTCGCCCGGACCCCCAACATAGGGCCAGTCACATTCGATCAATTGCTCACCCGTTTTGGCTCTCCAGCCAAAGCGCTCGATGCTTTACCAGAATTGGCAAAAAAAGCTGGCCGCAAAAAACCACTCATCGCCCCGCCTGAACACGAAGTGCAAGGCGAGCTAGACGCGACGCATGCGTATGGAGCGCGCATCGTGGCCAGTTGTGAACCAGATTATCCGCAGCTTCTTCGGGTGATCGGTGCCCCACCGCCCGTTCTCACAATGCTCGGTCGTATAGAACTCACAGCCAAGCCAAGCGTCGCTATCGTGGGCGCTCGCAACGCCTCAGCAGCTGGTCGCAAAATAGCGCGTGAAATGGCAGCAGAGCTTGCTCAATCGGGCTACACTATTGTTTCTGGTCTTGCGCTTGGTATCGATGGCGAAGCCCACGCTGCCACGTTGGAGTCAGGTACAATTGCCGTATTGGGCGGCGGCATCGATCATGTCTATCCTCGCCAACATGAGCGCCTCTACGCAGAGATCGCAGCAAAAGGCCTGATCATTGCCGAGCCACACTTTTCTTATCGCGCCAGCGCCAGAGATTTCCCGCGACGCAACCGGATCGTCACCGGCCTCTCGCGCGGTGTTGTCGTCGTTGAGGCGGCAGAGCGTTCCGGCTCTCTCATCTCCGCGCGTGTCGCAGGTGAACAAGGCAGAGAAGTCATGGCCGTTCCAGGCTCCCCTTTGGATCCACGCGCCAGTGGTACTAATAACCTCATCCGCCAAGGCGCGGCCCTTGTGCGCAACGCCAACGACATTTTGGACGTGCTGGAAACGCTCTCACCACTGGGCCTCGAATCGGGGCGCCCATCCGATTGGCTGTATGAGGAGGTTGAGCCGGATATTCCGCAGAGCCAGATCGAACAAGTCCGTGAAGCACTGTCGCTCCACCCTATGCCTATTGATGAATTGGCCCGCAGCGCAGGTATCGGCGCTCACCGCTGCGCCGCCATACTGATGGAACTCGAAATTTTAGGAGATGCGCAAACATTCTCCGGAGGGCTTGCCTGCCGCACAATTGAGTAAGGGCTTGTGACCCATTTACCATGCCAAACTTATGAAAATTCAGTCACATCACCACACTCTCTAGACGCGTCCGGTTTGCACCTCTAAGTCAAACCAGACTATCCTTGTGCGATTGGCGCGGCACCAAGCCCGCCAGCCAAGACCGAAGTGGAGGCCAAGTTGGCGAACTGGAAACCTTATGCCGCCGCTCTTTTTGCGGCGACGGGGCTTGGGCCTTTGGCTGTTGCGCAAGAGCAAGAGACGATCGGGCCTTCTGAGGCTGTGATCCTCGAAGCAGATGTCGTCTACGAAAACACCGAAAACGATTCTGTCATCGCAGAAGGGAATGTCGAAGTTGCCTATCAGGGGCGCGTGCTACGCGCAGATCGCCTCGTTTACAACAAGACGACTGATAAGGTTCGCGCCAATGGCAATGTGGTCATCATTGAAGCTGACGGCTCCCAGCAATTTGCCGACGAAATCGAAATCGATTCAGACCTTACAGACGGATATGCCATTGGCTACAGCGCCCGTATGCCTGACGGGGCAACGGTCGCTGCCAATGCAGCCATACGGCAAGACAATGGCATCGATGCACTCGAACAAGTTATTTATACAGCCTGCGAAATCTGCGAAGAAAACGTAACGCCGACATGGTCTATCCGCGCCCGTCGTGCTGTACTGGATAAAGAATCTCAAATGATGAGTTATCGTGACGCGGTCATCGAAGTCGGTGGCGTTCCCGTCCTGTATCTACCTTTTCTGGCCCATCCCGATCCATCATCTGAACGACGGTCAGGGCTGCTTGTCCCCAATGGCGGACTGTCATCCAAGCTCGGTGCATTTTACAAACAACCTTATTATTGGGCGATTTCAGACTCCTCAGATTTGACGATCGCACCGCTCTTCTCCGCCAACGTAAACCCGATGATCGACCTTGATTATCGCAAGAAATTTTACTCCGGTGCCGTCAACATCAACACCAGTTTCACGCATGAAGCTGATTTCGACAGCGAAGGCGAACGTTTCGGCGAAGAAAAATTCAGAGGGCACATTTACGGTAGCGGCCTGTTTGCGATCAATCAGAATTGGAAATGGGGCTTCGGCGTCGAACGTCAGACTGACGACCTATATGATCGCCGTTATGATTTGGATGGGCAGAGTGATAGGCGCGGGCTTTACTGGAACCAGCCCCGGCGTCTGCTCTCCCAGCTGTTCGCGACCGGGCAAGGCGACTCCTATTACGCTGATATAGCTCTCCTCGATTTTCAGGGGCTTCGTGGCATCGATGATGACGCCGCGCTGCCCACCGCCGCGCCGCTTTTCTTCGGGGAGAAGTATTTCGACTTCGGCGATCTTGGGTTTGCCAGTGTGAACGCTTCAACTGCATTTCTCACACGAGCCTCTGGCGTTGATAGCCAGCGCGCAAGCTTAGGGGCCGAATGGTCAGATATGAACATTCTGCCCCTCGGCTTCACGTTTGAGCCATTTGCCGAAGTGCGAGGTGACTATTATGCACTCGACGAAGACGTGTCCGGCGAAGACAGCGTTTCACGGGTCGTTGGCAATGTTGGTGGCCGAATTGCCTATCCAATGTACCGCCCCGGAACATCCTTCGACATTTTAATCGAGCCGACAGTCATGGCCGCATGGGGCCTTTCCAATACCAACAACACCGTTTTGCCGATCGAAGACAGCCTGCTCTATGAATATGATGAAAGCAGCCTGTTCGAGGCCAATGGATTCGGAAATTATGACTTGTTCGAAGGCGACGCCAAAATGGCGGCCGGCCTGTCCATGCGCATGCTCTGGAAGAATGGTGTGGATATTAGCAGCACCGTGGGGCGTCGTTGGCGTGCCCGCCCGGATGATAGTTTCAATGCGCTGTCAAACCTGCAGGGGACTCAATCTGATTGGGTCAGCACATTCTCAGCGGACTTCGGCACAGCACTTCGCATCGATACACGGTTGCGCGTCGATGATGAGTTCAATCCAAACCGGATCGATTTGTCATTCACCTCGAACTACAAACGTCTGCGCACGGTTGGCCAATACTATAAAATTGATAGCCGGATCAGCCCTACGGCGGTTGATGATGAAGGCTTCTTGGTGCGCGGTGAGTTAAAAGTCACCGACAGATATTCGGTTATTTTCGGCCAACTCACCGACGTCACTAACAATTTGAATGCCAAGCGCGAACTGGGAGTTGCCTATGAAGACGACTGCTCACGCTTTGAACTCGTCTATACGAGATCCGAAATCAGTGACCGAACATTGGGTCCATCCGAAAACTTCCAGTTCCGTTTTAGGTTAAAGACGGTAGGACAGTTTGGGTCGAACGAATTTGATTGATTCGAACAGACTTACATTTTGCTGCACCGCATAGGCTCGTTTCTCAAATTTTTGTAAGAAAACAGGCATTGCTGTGCACATCGATTGCACGAACCTGCAGGTCTTGTATGGTTCTTTCGACTATATCCGGGTGCTCTTTGGCACCATTTGGAGGAATTTGATGATACGTCATTTGCTACTCGCTGCATCCGTTTTGACATTGGCGGCCACCGGCCTTGCGTCTGGCACAGCCACCGCACAGGCCGAAGGCACCTCACGTCTCCCCTTGGAGGGCATCGCCGCGATCGTGAACGATAAACCTATCTCATATTCCGATGTACGCCAGCGCGCCCGCTTCATGCTGCTCGGCATGGGAGGGCAACAGCCAACACAAGAACAAATTCAGCAAATCACCGGCCAAGCACTTGAGCAATTGATCGATGAGAATTTGCAAATGCAAAAAGCATCAGAGTTTGAATTGGAAATCGCGCCGGAAGAAGTGTCAGCTTCGGTGGCTCAAATGGCGGGCCAAGGTGGCCTGACCGAAGACTCTTTGCGCCAGCAATTGCTAGCTGCAGGGGTGAACCCATCCAGCCTTGAAGACCAAATGCGCGCTGAAATCGCATGGAGTCGTATCATGAGCGGTCTTTATGGCAGCCGCATTCGCATCTCGGACAATCAGGTCGAGGACCGCTTGTCACGCCTACGCCTCGCCTCAAAGAAAACGCAATACCGCGTATCAGAGATCTTCCTGTACGCCCCTGATCCAGAGACGCTTGAACAAGCGACGCAAGCCGCCGGGACAATCGTTACACAACTTCGCCAAGGCGCAGATTTCCGTGTTGCAGCTCAGCGGTTATCTTCTGCACCGACAGCCGCGACAGGCGGAGATATGGGATGGGTGTCACCCGACGATTTAGCGGAAGAACTGGCTGCAGCTGTATCAGAAGTGTCGCAACCCGGTATTCTCGACCCCATCATAGTTTCGAATGGCCTGTACATTTTGCAGGTCGCAAACAAGCGTGAACCCACAAAGCTGACCACTAAGGTTGATCTCATCCGCCTCGCAACATCGGCCAATGACGATACAGACTTGAAAGCGGCAATCGAAACCATCCAGTCATGCGATGATGTAAAATCGGTCGCCAACAGCAAGTCTAGCCTGCGCGCCTCCTCTATCGAGGATATAAACGTGGATGATTTGGGCCCTGAAGGCAAAGCATCCGTTCTAGCCACAGACGTAGGATCTCCGACCGAGATCACGGTCTCAACTGGTGGACTCGCCGTGCTTTACGTTTGTGATCGCCGAGAGGGCGCGGAGGCATTGCCGTCTCGCGATGAACTGAAAGATTCGCTGAAAAACGAAGAACTCGGGATGATTTCTCAACGCGAACTGCGTGATATGCGCCGTGAAGCGACCATTCTTTACAACTAAGTCCTTGCCTTCGCTGCGATTTGGCGCGACATCGCGCCAATGACCAACACTGAACTCTTACCTCTTGCTGTCACCATGGGCGACCCTGCAGGCTGTGGCCCGCAGATTACGTGTAACGCATGGCGGCAGTTGCGTTCAGCTTCCGAGACGTCGTTTTTCGTTATCGGCACGCCAGAGCTTTATCAGCCTGATGTGCCGATCGCGCGCATTAGCCATCCGTCCGAAGCCAACACAGCATTCCCAGACGCGCTCCCCGTCTTGCCGCTGGCGGATGTGCCCTCAATTCAGCCCGGCTCACCAAACGCGGCAGCCGCCCCAGCAATCATTGCTGCCATTGAACACGCTGTTCGTTTTGCTCAGTCTGGCGACGTCGCGGGTGTCGTTACGAACCCGATCAACAAAGCACTGCTCTACGGCGCAGGCTTCACCCATCCCGGCCATACAGAATTCATTGCAGAGCTGTGCCGCACATCTGATCGCGCTTTTAGGCCGGTTATGATGCTAATGGGCGGCGGCCTGCGCGTTGCCCTCGCAACCATCCACATGCCACTCAAAGATGTTCCCGCAGCGCTCGACACAGATAAATTGGTCGAACTTGGCACGCTCGTTCATACAGCGCTCGTCAATGACTTTGCGCTACCAGACCCCAAAATTGCATTTACTGGTTTGAACCCTCATGCAGGGGAAAACGCCACTATAGGTACCGAAGAGCGCGACATCATCAACCCTGCGGCCGCAACCCTTCGCACAAAAGGCATCACCATGTCAGACGCACGCCCCGGCGACACCGTATTTGCAGAGGCACTGTCAGGACAGTTCGATGCCATAATCGCCATGACTCATGATCAAGGACTGATCCCCGTTAAAACCCTAGATATGTGGGGCGGCGTCAACATCACACTCGGCCTACCCATCGTACGCACCAGTCCAGACCATGGCACGGCCTACGACGCAGCCGCCACCCGGTCATGCCGTCCTGATAGCCTCATCGCAGCCCTTCACGCCGCGCAAACAATTGCGAATAACCGAAAGACAGCTTCATGAGCCAAGAGTCCGATCCAACCCATCCCGGTCTCACGGAGGCTCCGGCGCGAAAAGCTTTGGGGCAACACTTCCTATTCGACCCAAACATCCTTTCACGCGCCGCCCTTGCCGCAGGCCCGGTTGAAGGCAGAACCGTTATCGAAGTCGGCCCCGGCCCAGGCGGCCTCACCCGTGCTATTCTCGACGCTGGCGCCGAAAAACTCATCGCGGTGGAAACAGACGAGCGCTTCGCCACGGCTTTGCAAGATTGGCCCGAAGCGCAATCAGGTCGCCTCATCGTTCACAAGAAAGACGCACGCAAAGTCCACTGGGAAAAGCTCCTCATAGAGACAGACGCAAAAATTCCGGCACTCATTGTCGCAAACCTCCCCTACAATGTCGGAACGCCCCTTTTGATCAACTGGCTCAAAGCTGGCGACTGGCGCGGGGACATGGCGCTTATGTTCCAGAAAGAAGTTGCTGAGCGGATATGCGCACAGCCAAATGATAAGCATTATGGCCGCCTAGCCGTTCTAACGCGCGCCGTTATGATGCCCCACATTGCCTTTACGCTGCCACCCGGCGCGTTCAAACCCCCACCGAAAGTCGACAGCGCCGTTGTTGTGCTGAAACCCCTGCCAAACAACGAACGCTTCGAACATCTTGATCTGCTTGAACAGGTCACAGGCGCCGCCTTTGGTCAGCGCCGGAAAATGCTCCGTGCAGCCCTCAAACCATTGGCCCGCCGCCGCGATATGAAAGCCGCAGACTGGCTCAAAGAGCTGGACATCGATCCAACAGCCCGTGCGGAAACACTCACACAGGCTGAGTTTGAACGCATGGCCTCAAGTTTGGCATAGGCCACACAGAAAACGGCCTCACATCTTACATGCGAGGCCGTTTAAATTTGTGAATACTCTGCGCCTTAGCGCTGCTTCACTCGAATATCAATCCGACGGTTTTGCGCCCGCCCCTCGGGCGTCTCATTGCTCGCAACCGGGAACTCGATGCCATACCCTTCCGCGCTCATCCGCTCACCATCAACACCCATGCCA
Source organism: Hyphomonas sp. (assembly GCA_050633385.1). Taxonomy (GTDB): domain Bacteria; phylum Pseudomonadota; class Alphaproteobacteria; order Caulobacterales; family Hyphomonadaceae; genus Hyphomonas. Next base: position 7,729 of record JBOEGK010000016.1, on the reverse strand, counting down.
ACAAGTGTGGTAACCACAGAATCAGCGCGATACTGTGACAACGTCAAATTAGAGGCTGCGTCACCCGTATTATCAGTATACCCACCAAACTTCAGTTGTAGCGTCGGATATGCCTCCATGATCGACTTGATTTTATTGAGCTGATCCATCGAGCGATCCATATCCACGCGCGACGATCCGCTTTCAAAGGTCAAGCGATCCATCGTGAACCAGCACTCCGCCGCGGTGCACGGCTCTGTGTCAGACTCAATAAATCGAACCAGCTGGCCCTCTACACCGTCGGAAAACTCCGTCAGGTCCACTCCGGGCACAACTGATGACAGGTCAACCTCATCCGTGATTTGCCCCTCAGAATTTTCTACAGCTTCAGAAGCAGTCTCATCAACGGTGCCCACACCATCATGCTCATCCACCATTTCCAGCGTGCCCGATGCAGTATTATCGACTGTTTCAACACGCTCGACGAGCGGCATATCCTGCTGTCCAGCATCAGAATGTTCATCGGCCGTGTCATGCCCATCATCTTGGACCACGATCGAACCCTCGTCAGATGAAACTGGCGCAGCCTTATCAGCCCGGAACAACCACCAGCCAAATGCACCAATGGCAATGACCGGGATCATCCATTTCAGCCAACCTACACTTCCTGTCGCAGCAGGTGCAGCTGCACTAGCTGTCGTTGACGCTGCCCCAGCAGTAACAGTTGCGGCAGGCGCCGTTACACCGATCAACCCGGCAACCGCTGGCGGCACAGCAGCATAGACTTCGTCTTTTTCGCCCATCAACAAATCCTTCAGACCCATTGCGCCCAAGCCTTCAGCCGCAATTTTCTTGCCCAGAAAACCCATAACCATCGGCCCGACCATTCCTAACAAGCCGCCCGCAGACCCATTTTCGCTGAAACCCGCTAAACCAGAAACCGCGCTCAGAATGCCCCCGACCTTGTCGCCAAACATAGCCCCCATGAGACCACCCGCCACATCACGCGGGTCACCTTGCGCAAGGTTTCCACCACCGACGAGGCCGCCTAGATCGTCAAGAAATCCACCTGTTTCCGGCGCGCTCAGCGTGCCAAACAAACTCTCAAGTCCATCTGCGCTGCCCACTTTTTCGATCATTCCCGAAAGTATCGTCGGAATGAACGCACCGATCGCTTTTGCAACGCCGGATTCGCTCTCACCGAGTTTGCCGGCGACGGCGCTAATGACAGCAGGCCCAGCCAGTTCAGAGATTGACTTGATAAGTGATGACATATTTCCCCTCTCCATCCGCGATCGAAATCGAAGATTTCACACATAAACTCAAAGTCACTAAACGAGCATTTGTGTCAGGCCTGAAAGCCCATTTGTCTTAAATTTTAACAACAATCGCAGAGCGTTTCCGACTCGCAACCGCGCACACCAGCAAAGGCTTTTAACTTTACTGTACGTAGAATCTCACGCTTATGTCACAAGTCAAGGTAAAGACACCGCGATGGCCAGTCACAACTGTAGATTTATGCTTCACCCAAGAGAACACGAACGTGGTCTTCAAGATCCAATTGGCGCAACCGCTTCAAACGCTCGACCAAAAGTATCCGTCTTAAACGTTGATAAGCCGCATCGAGATCGTCATTGATCACGGCATAATCGTAACGACGCCAATGCATTATCTCTCTTTGCGCGTCGATCATCCGTCGCTCAACAATCTCTGGCGTGGAACCGGGGCGCGCTGCAAGGCGCTGCTCCAACACTTCGATCGAGGGCGGTAAAATAAATACCGACACCACATCGCGCGGCATCTGATCATGCAGCGCGTCTGCGCCTTGCCAATCCACATCGAACAAAACATCCTCGCCCGATTCGAGTTTAGCGACCGTGTCGGACCGCGGCGTACCGTAATACTTATCAAACACGTGCGCCCATTCCAGAAACTCACGCCGCCCGATCATCTCCTTAAAAGACTCAACCGTTTTGAAATTATAGTCCACACCATCAACTTCATTCGGGCGCGGCGGACGGGTCGTCGCAGACACTGACAAGTTCACGTCATCAAATTCAGCCAGCAGCATTTTTGACAAGGTCGTTTTGCCAGCACCAGACGGACTGGACAAAACAAGCATCAGGCCTCGGCGGTTTCCCATTTGCTCATTCGACATTGGCTGACTGCTCCTTAAACTGGTCAATCACTCCTTTGAGACCGAGTCCCGCATTCGTCAAATCCAAGCTGACCGATTTAGAACACAAAGTGTTCGCCTCACGGTTCAATTCTTGAGCCAAAAAGTCCAATTTGCGACCAACAGGAGAGCCTTCAGCCAACAATCCACGTCCTGTTTCGATATGCGCGACAAGTCGATCAAGCTCTTCCTGAACATCAGCTTTCGCTGCGGCCAGCGCGATTTCCGCTGCTTGCCTGTCAGCATCCACTGACTCAGTTGCGCCCAGTTCGGCCAATTGCTTTTCAAGACGCGCCTTTAGCAATTCTGGCTGCTGCCCGGCAAAACTCGCGCAAGATTTGGTGATCGTTCCGAGTTGGTTCAGCGCATCGCTCAAAATAGCTTCTAATGTTTGACCTTCGTCATGACGAGCGGCGGCTAGCCCCTTCAAAGCGTTTTGACCTCCAGCCTCCAAAATGCTCACGACATCTTTATCTGTGCCAAGGTCTCGCAGAGATTGGCTGCCCGCCTCAACGACCCCCTTAACGGTCATAAGCGTCGCAATCGCTTCGCCTGACAACCCGGTGCCATGCTCGGCTTGGGCGGCTTGTGTCAGGGTTTGCAAAAGTTCTGTATTCACCGTGACGTCGCCTTCGCGTGCGGTCATCTCGATACGCAGCGAAATCTGCAACGACCCGCGCTTGAACATTTTACCTGCACTCGCCTTCAACGTCCGCTCAAGCGCGTCAAAGCCCGGTGGCGTGTTGATGCGCACGTCCAGTCCGCGCCCATTCACGCTTTTGGCTTCCCATGCCCAATTGCCCCATTCGGCTTCGCCCGTCTCTCGCGCAAATCCTGTCATCCCTGATAGATTGCTCATTCGCCCGCCCTTTCTCGCGCGATTTCCTCACGCTCATACCGGCGATACGCTCGCACATTTTTATTGTGCTCTGCCAGTGTCTCGGCGAACAAATGCCCACCTTTACCGTCAGCAACGAAGAAAATATTTTTCGTTTTTGGGGGATCGAGCACCGCAGCGATCGCATCGCGCCCAGGATTGCAAATCGGCGTCTTCGGAAGACCATCAATTTGATACGTATTCCAATCAGTTTTTTTATTTATCTCTGATCTGTACAATGTACGGCGCTGCCCCGCCTTGTTCAGCAAAGGTTCCCCGCGCGAGATACCATAGATAATCGTTGGATCACTCTCCAACCGCATTCCACGCAACAAACGTGTGGTGAACAACCCCGCAATCTCGGGGCGTTCTGATGCCAAGCCTGTTTCCCGCTCAACGACGGAGGCTAGAATAATTGCCTCCTCTCTCGTTTTAATCGGCAATCCTGCCTGACGTTTTGGCCAGAGCTCATCCAACAAATTTTCTTGAGACTTAACAATGCGGGCGATCAAATCTGTTCGCTTCATACCGCGCTGGAACAAATAGGTATCAGGCAACAGCTCCCCCTCTGCGGGCAGCGGGTCCGGCATATCTCCCACGAGCAACTCATTGCTCTCAATCAACGCCAACAATTGTGCCGTTGTGCGCCCTTCCGGCAGGGTAATTTTGTGCATCACCGCTTTGCCATCGACGAGCGCGCTAAGCACTTCTTCCATGCTGATGCGCGCTGGCAGCGTAAATTCACCGCTTTTAATCGCGCTCTGTGTGCCGTCTATTCGCGCCTGAATTTTTATGAGGTCTGCGTTGCGAATAATCCCGTCGCGCTGCAACCGATTTGCAACCGCTGACACGCCTTCTCCCGGTTCAACCAAAAAGACCGTTTCGCTTAGAGACGGACCTGGTTTCGCCATTTCATGTTGCATCCACAACCATCCGGTTACTGCAGCAGCAGCCCCAAATACGGCGATCAAGCAAATTAAAGAGAACAGGCCTTTGATAAATTTCATGAGCGCGCGCCTTCACACGTTTCTGGAAGGCTCCAGAATAACCACTCACCGCTTACAAAAGAAAGCCGAATCAATCAGTTTTCCGCAGGACGAGTGAGGCGTTTGTGCCGCCAAACCCAAAACTATTCGAGACAGCTGCACGCACCTGACCCTTTTTAGCTGTCTTCGGGATAAGATCGATAACCGTCTCAAAACTCGGATTATCAAGGTTCAGTGTAGGCGGCATGATCTGGTCGCGAATCGCTAGCGCACAAAACGCTGTCTCAATAGCACCAGCCGCGCCAAGCAAATGCCCAACCGCAGACTTCGTCGAAGACATCGACAAATTCTTGGCATGGTCACCAAACGCGCGCTCTACCGCGCCCGCTTCACCTTCGTCACCCTTCGGTGTCGATGTGCCGTGCGCGTTGATATAATCAACTTCCGTTGGGTCGATACCGGAATTCTTGAGCGCCATTTTCATCGCGCGATAACCACCCTCTGCACCTTCCGCCGGTGCCGTAATGTGGTGTGCATCACCCGTCAGGCCATAGCCTGACACTTCAGCATAAATTTTCGCGCCACGGGCTTTGGCATGCTCATACTCTTCAAGCACGAGAACCGCAGCACCTTCGCCCATTACAAACCCGTCACGATCCTTATCATAAGGACGTGAGGCTTTTTCAGGGGTGTCGTTGAAACCCGTAGACATCGCTTTAGCCGCGCAGAAACCTGCGATGCCAAGTTGCCCGATAACCGCTTCCGCACCGCCTGCGAACATCACGTCAGCATCACCATATTTGATGAGCCGCGCAGAATCGCCAATCGCATGGGCACCCGTCGCACACGCGGTCACAACCGCATGATTAGGGCCTTTAAAGCCATGCCGAATAGACACCTGACCAGATGCCAGATTGATCAACGCCGCCGGGATGAAAAACGGGCTAACCTTACGCGGCCCTTTTTCATGTAGCGTAATCGCTGTTTCGTAGATGGATTCGAGGCCGCCAATACCAGATCCGATCATCACGCCAGTGCGTTCCTGATCTTCTACAGCTTCAGGCTTCCAGCCAGAATCCTCAACGGCCTCATCCGCTGCCGCAAGGGCATAGAGAATGAATTCATCAATCCGGCGAAGTTCTTTCGAAGAAACAACTTCGCTCGGATCGAAGGCATGAGGGTCTCCCTCTCCGCCACCACGTCCAGACTTCCACGGAACCTGAAAAGCAATCTTACAAGGCATATCTTCGGGGTCGAACACATCAATGCGCCCTGCCCCTGATTTACCCTCAAGAATACGTTCCCAAGTTGCTTCTCGTCCCATCGCAAGCGGTGAGACGATTCCTATTCCCGTGATAACGACGCGGCGATCAGACATAAGAGCCCCTTATGCTAAATTAGACGTGGGCTTTGATGTGGGTAACCGCATCACCGACTGAACGGATGGATTCCTGAACATCGTCAGGGATTTCGATATTGAACTCTTCTTCAAAAGCCATGACCAGTTCGACCAAGTCGAGCGAGTCAGCGCCCAGATCATCAATAAAGCTTGCGCCTTCGATCACCTTATCTGCTTCAACGTCGAGATTTTCGACAACGATTTTTTTAACACGTTCTAGAACGTCAGACATGAGTACCTCTCTAAAAATGCCTGAGGGGCTGGCCCTTCATAAAGACCATTGGTGTTGCGACTAGCACACACTTAACGAAACAGCCAAGCCCTTGAATTCAACAATCCTGCTACCAAGAGGCTGCAGAAAACTAGATCATCGCCATCCCGCCGTTCACATGCAGCGTCTGGCCAGTGACATAGGCAGCTTCAGCGGATGCGAGATAAACAGCAGCGGCAGCAATATCTGCGCCCTGCCCCAGACGTCCCGAAGGAATCTGACCTAAAAGCGCTTCTTTCTGCTTTTCCGGCAGGTCATCGGTCATAGGTGATTCGATGAAACCGGGTGCAATTGTGTTTACCGTAATGCCTCGGCTCGCCACCTCCTGAGCCAATGATTTGGAGAACCCAATCATACCTGCTTTCGACGCACAATAATTCGACTGGCCCGGATTTCCCGTAACACCAACAATCGATGTAATTCCGATGATTCGACCACTCCGGCGCTTCATCATGCCCCGAACAACGCTCTTAGTAAGACGGAAATAGCTGCCCAGATTGACGTTTAACACGTCATTCCAGTCGTCATCCTTCATCTGCATCAATAGCTTGTCGCGTGTGATACCCGCATTTGCGATTAAAATATCAAGCGGCCCAATCGCCTCTTCAGCGCGCTTTACAAGGCCATCCACAGCTTCCGCATCAGATAGATTGCACGGCACAATCGCCGTCTCGCCCTTCAGCGTGCCTGCCACCTCTTCCAACACACCTTCGCGTGTGCCCGACAGCGCGACTTTCGCGCCAGATTCAGACAAAGCCTGAGCGATCGCACGGCCAATACCGCCTGATGCGCCTGTTACAAGAGCCGTGCGGCCTTCAAGATCAAACATTCTGTGTTTCCTTCATGGCGTTTGCAAAAGTTTCGAGATCGTCGGGTGTGCCCAACGTGAAACCTTTGAGTGATTTTTCGATGCGGCGCTGCATGACGGTCAACACTTTGCCGGAGCCTGCCTCGCCTGTCGTATCAACACCTTGGCCAGCCATATATTGGATCGTCTCAGTCCAACGCACCCGCCCCGTTACCTGCTCCACCAGCCCCTTGCGAATGACCTCGACGTCAGACGTCGCGAGTGCCAGAACATTGGTAACTACCGGCACGCGCGGCGCCTCGATGATTGTGCCTGCCAAGGCTTCCGCCATCGCATCGGCTGCAGGCTGCATCAGAGAACAATGAAACGGTGCAGACACATTCAGCATCATGGCTTTTTTCACACCCGCAGCCTTGGCTGCATCACACGCCGCCTCTACCGCCGCCTTATCGCCAGACAGAACCAGCTGACCCGGCGCGTTATCATTGGCGATCTGGCACTGCCCACCTGTCTTGTTCCCTTCAGCGCAAGCCGCCTCAGCTTGCTCGACGCTTGCGCCCAACAGTGCAGCCATCGCGCCCTCACCGGGTGCCACAGCTGCTTGCATCGCACGACCACGAATACGCAGCAGCTTCGCCGTGTCGGCCAAACTTATCGCGCCAACGGCCGCCAGTGCGGAATATTCACCTAAGGAATGCCCAGCCACCAGTGCCGCATCCGTCACCGATAGACCAAACTCCGTCTCCAGCGCGCGCATCGCAGCGACTGAATGTGCCATCAAAGCCGGCTGTGTGTTGGCCGTGAGGGTAAGTTCCTCAATATCGCCGCCCCACATCAAGCCCGACAGATCCTGTCCGAGCGCCTCATCAACTGTGCGGAACACCTCGCGCGCGGCTGGAAACGCCTCTGCGAGGTCTTTGCCCATGCCGATAGCCTGGCTTCCCTGTCCGGGAAAGATGAAAGCGAGTTTTGTCATGCCTTGAAAGCCTCCAATTTACCGCGATGGCCTAAAGCGCGTTGTGGCGAAGCGCAAGACGCGAGCCCAATTTGTAACTGCCAAGCGAGGGTGATTCCAGCGCGTCTGGTTCAAATGATGAGCGCACGGGGCACCCCTAATTCATACCTCCTGTTGGAGACGATCATTGACGACACCACCACGATTTGCTGGCGCACCAGTATCGTCCGAGAGGGCGCGTCCTGCTAATCCGCGCAAAAGGCTTGAAATCCCTGTCA
>JBOEGK010000015.1:0-19359 GCA_050633385.1 Hyphomonas sp. | reverse complement strand
CGTGCGGCCGGGTCTACGAACAGGTCTTGCAAATAGATGACGTTTTCAGTGTGCCAGCAGTGACGGTGTTGGAAGAAGTGGACCAGACCGATGGGTGCTCCGCCTTGGATGGCGAGATGGCACCTTGGTTCATATGGGTCGTCACTGAAAAAGCGGGCGAAGGTCGTGTCATAGACCGCATGAGGCACCGATGAATTGTAGTAATTTAGATAGCCGGTCCACAAAGTATCCCATGCGGAACGGTCTTCAGCGGTGATGGGGCGGATTGTATAAGGCGTCATGCAAATTGCCTTTCAAACAGATGAGACTGAATCTTAGTTCGCCAATGCTATGGCCTCGCTTGGGTTGATGTCGCCATCGTATAAGGCGCGACCCAAAATAGTGCCGGAAATAGGAGCATTTGCAGCGCGTAGAGCGGTAATGTCAGCGACGCTGGCGACACCGCCACTGGCAATAAGCGGGATGGACACGGCATTGGCCAAATCGGCGGTAAATTGCACATTCACCCCGGTTTTCAAGCCATCACGCCCGATATCGGTCGCAATAATGGCTGCAACGCCACAGCCTTCAAACGCCTTGGCTAGTTCAATGGCCGACATATCTGAGGTTTCAGCCCAGCCTTCGACGGCAACCATGCCGTCTTTTGCGTCAATACCGACGACGATCTGGCCGGGTAGGGCGCGGGCAGCGTCCTTTACCAATTGCGGGTCACGTAGTGCCGCTGTGCCGAGGATGACGCGGGAGATGCCCGCATCTAACCACGTATCAATTTGAGCGCGTGAGCGAATACCGCCACCGAGCTGAACAGGTGCGGATGTGTGGGCGAGAATTGATTTCACCGCTTCGGTATTGGCAGATTCTCCGGCGAAAGCGCCGTTTAGGTCGACCACGTGGAGGTGGGAGAAGCCAGCCTCTTGGAAACTCTTTGCTTGATCGCCTGGGCTGTCTGAGAAAACAGTTGCTTGGTCCATCTCTCCGCGCAGGAGGCGGACACACTGGCCGTCTTTCAAATCAATGGCGGGATAGAGCGTAAATGGCATTTAGGGTTTCCAATTCAGGAAGTTTGACAGAATTTTGAGGCCAATGGCTTGGCTCTTCTCCGGGTGGAACTGGGTTCCGATAATATTGTCGCGAGCGATCGCGGTGGCGAAGGGCGTTCCATAGGTGACCGATGCGGCGACGTGAGCGGGATCTTCTGGGCTGATCGCGTAGGAATGCGTGAAGTAAACGTGAGGTGCATCGCCTAGCCCAGAGAGCACTGGATGCGCGCGTGCAATGCTGATCTCATTCCAACCCATATGCGGAATCCGATAGCTGGGGCCAGGTTGTATGCGATCAACGATACCATGCACCCAGCCGAGGCCTTTGGATTCACCATCTTCCAGGCTGAAATCGGCGAGCAATTGCATTCCCACGCAGATCCCCAAAAATGGGCGACCCTTGTTGATGATTGCGTGAGTAAGCGCCTCAACTAGGCCTTGGGAGCCAAACAAATTGGCTGCACAATCGGCGAAATGCCCTACCCCAGGCAGAACAATTCTATCCGAGGCTGCTATATCATCGGGATTGGCGGTGGTTAACACGTCAACGACATCGCCAGACAAGCGTGCGGCTTCGTTAAGCGCACGCGCGGCGGAATGTAGATTGCCGGAGCCATAGTCTATCAGTGCAACAGTCGTCATATGCGCGCTCTTACCGGGCTAGGCCGCGTGAGGGAAGGGGGCGAAAGAAACGAAGTTTTTATGTGCTGCTTCGGACGGCGCAATAAGAGGCCACACGCTCCTGAATAGGGTGGATAAACAATTGTCTTGTATAAAGCTTGGGACATGATCAATAGGCTAAATATGCGATCGGAGTGCATAAAATGAGTGAGCGTCTTGAGCTTGGCTGGGAGGAATGGCTGGCCCTTCCTGAACTCGGTTTGCCAGCAATAAAGGCAAAGGTCGACACGGGCGCGAAAACATCTGCGTTACATGCCCATGATGTCGAGCTGTTTACGGGCGATTCTGGCGTTCAGATGGTGCGTTTTGTCATTCAGCCATCCCCTGACAGGCCGCGTTTGAAGCGAACATGCGAAGCGCAGGTCGTTGATACCCGGGAGGTGACAAGCTCCAATGGACAGGTTGAGACCCGCCCGGTGATTTCAACCGATATGGTGATCGGTACGATACGCAAACGCATAGAGATTACGCTGACCAACCGAGAGAGCATGAGCTATCGTATGCTTTTGGGGCGCACAGCGATTGGGGAGAACACGCTAATCGCGCCGACCCGCAGTTTTGTGCAAGGTGAATTGTCTTATGCGCTTTACACCAAGCGTGGGGAGGCCAAGGCGAATGAGCGTAAGGCTCTGCGTATTGCGTTGCTGACGCGTGAACCCAAAAATTATTCGTCTACACGTTTGGTCGCTTGTGCCGTGGAGCGGAGCCATAGGGTTGATATTATCAACACGGCCAGATGCTATCTAAGGGTCGATCGCGATGGGTCTGAAGTGCATTATGACGGAAAAATTCTGCCCCACTATGATGCGATAATTCCGCGTATTGGCGCATCCATGACAGGTTATGGGATGGCCGTTTTGCGACAATTCCAGTCTGCGGGTGCGTGGTGTTTGAATGATGCGGAAGCGATAGGGGCGTCACGCGATAAATTGCTGGCGCATCAGCTCTTAGGACGCGCAGGAATTGGTATGCCTGTGACAGCATTTGCGCACTCACCTAAAGACACTAAACACTTGGTTGGTTTAGTAGGTGAAGCGCCAGTGGTATTGAAGTTGTTATCGTCCACACAAGGGCGCGGCGTGGTCTTGGCCGAAACCACTAAAGCGGCCGAAAGTCTTGTTGATGCGTTTCGTGGCCTAGATGCAAACTTCCTTGTGCAAGGTTTCGTGAAAGAGGCCGCGGGCGCGGATGTTCGCTGCTTTGTTGTGGGCAACAGGGTGGTTGCTGCGATGAAGCGACAAGCCGCTGCAGGTGAGTTCAGATCAAATTTGCATCGTGGAGGAGTGGCCTCTGCAATTAAGCTATCCAAGCAGGAGCGGGTAACGGCTGTGCGCGCGGCGCGGACTTTGGGGCTGAATGTTGCGGGCGTAGATATATTGCAATCGGATAGCGGCCCAATGGTGCTGGAGGTCAATTCATCTCCCGGCTTAGAGGGCATTGAGTCGGCAACGGAACTGGACGTTGCGGGAATAATCATTGAGCATGTGGAGAAACGGGTTTCGCGACTAGCGCCTAGACGGGTGTCGAAATCGGACTGACCTGTTACTCGCAATCTGCGGGGCTCAATATAGAATTCAAAGGGTTGGACGCAAATGTTGGAATTGAACGAAACTGTATCGGTTATTACTGGTGGAGCCAGCGGTATCGGGTTTGGACTCGCCCGCGCAATCGGTAATGCTGGCGGTCAGGTTCTGCTTGCCGAACCTGATCAGTCCCGGCTGGAAGCGGCTTGTGAGACTTTAGCCCAAGATGGGATCAATGCGTCATGGGCAGTATGTGATGTGCGTGAACAGATCAGCGTCGAGCGACTAGCCGAGACGGCGTTTGCGGGCGGTCTTCCGGTGGCGATTTTGGTGAATAATGCCGGTGTTTCGACCCCGCGCGCGCGTGTGCAGGATAAGGACATGGCCGAGGTGCGCGCCCTGTTTGACGTGAATTTCTTCGGGGTATGGCATGGCTGTGCGGCCTTTGCCCCGCGCTTAATTGAGCAGGGGAGACCAGCGGCGATTTACAATGTGTCGTCGGAAAACGCATTTTTCCCAGCGGTGAAGCGTTCGGCGGCCTATATCGCGTCAAAACATGCGGTTGTGGGTTTGACCGAGTCGTTTCGCGAAGACGTGCCGGATTTTATTGCCGTCGGGGCGATCTATCCGGGATTTGTGCAGTCGGAGATGACGGCGGGGCCGCTTTCAGAGCGGGGTATGACAGCGGATGAATTTGGCGAGAAGATTCTGACCCAAATGCGGGTAGGAGAGCCTGTCGCGGTAGCGCATCCGTACAATATTGTTCACGTTCAGGAGCGGTTTGACGTTGTGAAACGCGCCCACGAGACATATGCGCCGCGCCATGCGGGCGACGATACAATGGACATTCGCCTGATTATCGAACGGTTGCGAGCCGAAAAGGGCTAGAGACTGCCTTTAGTGCTGGCCGCTTTGCCTTTCAGGCGCGGATCAATGGCGACCGCTTCACGCAAGGCGCGGGCGGTTGCTTTGAAGCAGCTTTCGGCAATGTGGTGGCAGTTTTCGCCATAGAGATTCTCTACGTGCAGGCACATGCCGCCATTGCCAGACAGGGCGTGGAAGAATTCTTTGAACAATTCTGTGTCCATGTCGCCAATCTTGTCGCGGGAAAAGTCTACCTTCCAGACGAGATAGGGGCGCTTACACAGATCGAGGCTGGCGCGTGTCAACGTTTCGTCCATTGGGATGTAAGCGTGTGAAAAACGTGTGATGCCTGCAAAATCACCCAACGCCTGTTTAATGGCCTGACCGATGACGATGCCGGTGTCTTCCACCGAATGGTGCATGTCGATGTGCAGATCGCCTTTACAGCGCACTTTCATGTCGATACCCGAGTGACGCGCGAGGCTGTCGAGCATGTGATCGAAAAAGCCAATTCCTGTGTCCAGATCGGCTTTGCCGCTGCCATCAAGATTAACCGTAACTGTGATGTCGGTCTCTTTGGTCGTGCGGGTAACGGTGGCGGTGCGTTTATCTGTCATGTCGCTCATATAGGGTGCTGTTTCTCTTACGCATAGCCGACTTTGTTCACTGAATTCTAAACATATCCGGTCAAAGCTTGGGATTACGGGGCAAATAGAACATTTTTGGGCAGTATTTCTTTGAAAAAGCACAGTTTTCTTTTCAGATCGATCTCTAAAGCACCTTTGCCGGTCCTGAGTGCGGCTGTAGGTGCGACTTTGGCGTCGGGCGTCGTGGCGTCTACGATTGCGGCTGGTCTGTCTTATGAGTACGTCGTTCACGGTAGAGGGCTTGCCGAGTTTGATTGGGGTTTGGCGGGAACCGCGTCTGCGATTGCGCTTCTTAGCGCGACAGGGCTTGGTTTTCTGACAGGACGTTTTGTAACGACCAGTATTGAGACACTTACATCTGAAATGGAGGGTGCCTTTGACGATAAAGCGCGCGTTCCGGCGATTCTCGCATCTGTGGAATTGCGCCATTTTCGGGCCAGGGCATTACGACGGGTGAGTCAGCTGCGCCGTAAGAACCACCAATTGGCGAAAACCGCCTTTATTGATTCCCGCACAGGTCTGGGCAATGCGACGGCGTTAGATAGAGCGATTGACTCTACTATTTTGAAAACCAGTTTTGATGCGCCGGGCGCTTTGTTGTTGCTGGATTTGGATGAGTTCAATCGCATAACCGAGCATCATGGAACGATCGTGGGACAGCAATTGCTGCGTCTGGCGGGTGAGCGTATGGAGCGCGAACTGGCGTCTGTGACTGGCATATCCAAAGACGCGCTGGAGGGATCCAAATTAGTGTCTTTGCAGAACAATACATATGCGCTGTGGTTGCCCGATGCGAAGGGACGCGAGACGGTTGCCAACATTGCGCGTTCTTTGCGCATGGCATTTGTGGCGCCGTTTATGGTGGAAGGTCATCAGCTTTCCATTGGTGTTTCGGGTGGTATCGCAATGGCGCCGGAAGAGGGCGACACGCGTGCTAAACTCATGTTGCATGCTGACTTGGCGATACGGCAAGTTCGCAAAGAGAAGGCGACTGGTTTTCGGTTTTTCACACCTCGGTTAACCCGACTGGCACGGGGTCGATATCAGCTGGAAACCGAGTTGCGGCAAGCTGTGGAGAACAAGGAATTCAGGCCCGTATTCCAGCCAAAAGTCGATTTTGGGACAGGCAGAATTGTAAGCGCCGAGGCCCTGGCGCGTTGGCGGCGACCAAATGGAAAAATCATTTCCCCCGGTGCATTTATACCGTTGGCAGAAGAAATTGGGTTGATTGATAAGATTGGTGATCAGATATTGGAGGCGTCGTGCTTATCGGCGCGTGCTTGGTTGCGTGAGGGGCATGACGTTTCGATTGCCGTAAATGTTTCACCACGGCAGTTCCAATCAGGTGACTTGACGCAAAGCGTGCTGGGTATTCTGAATCGCACAAACCTACCGCCAAGCCGTTTGGAACTCGAAATTACTGAGAGCATGGCGGTATCTGATCCAGACCATGTCGCCAAAGTTATGAACCCGTTGCGCGAGATGGGTATGAAACTGGCAATTGATGATTTTGGAACGGGGCATTCCAACTTAGCGATGTTGACCCAATTGCCTTTTGATGTGTTCAAAATTGACCGGCAATTTGTATCGGCTCTCGATAAGGATAATCACGCGCCAGCGATTATTGAGATGATTTTGGCGCTGGCTGAAACACTGGGGCTGCAAACAGTGGCCGAGGGAATTGAAACACCGCGTCAGGCTGAATTTTTACGGCGACGGAATTGCACAATTGCGCAGGGGTTTTTATATTCTCCGGGTCTTCCGCATGAAGAGTTTATGGACTTATTGCGAAATTGGCGGGCCAATCCGGTGCCTGTTGCTCAAAGTCAAAACCGTCAGCTGGGTTGAGGTTCGCGGTGCATGATGTTGACCGGGTTATCACCATAGAGTGACTCGCTCATGAAGGTGTAACCCACCTTTTCGGCGACGCGGCGTGAGCCGTTATGTTCGGGGTCCATTATGCATTGGCTGGGGCCGGGTAGGTTTGCGTCTAACCATTTATGCGTCGCAGTAACGGCCTCTGTCGCGTAGCCTTTCCCCCAAGCGGCCTTTGCGAAAGCCCAGCCGGCTTCTGGGTGAATTGAGAGGTCTGGTGTCATTCCACGTTTGAAGTCAGCAAACCCCGTTTCACCCAGAAAAGCTCCTGTTTCCCGCTCAGTCACGATCCAATAGCCGAAACCAAGCACCGGCCACATCCCCCGCACACGGATCGACGCGAACCACGCGTCTTGTGGTGTACGGGAGAAACCGATAAAACGTACGACGTCTTCATCAGCCCACATGTTTGCGACAGATTGGAAGTCATTTGCCTCAAAACCGCGGAGGATTAGTCGCTCGGTTTTGAGTATGGGTGGGGTCGTTATCATTTTATTCTACTTGCCCTGCATGCGCGCAAGTTGAGCGCCCATTGCCGCATGTACAGTTTGGATGGCTTTGAGAGGGCGCACCATAACTTTAAACTCAGTTATCTGACCGTCATCATTCCATTCGATCATATCGATGCCGTTTACGTTGATGCCGTCCATGACACATTCAAATTCCAACACAGCCTTGTCGCCACAATCGAATATGCGTGTGTAATGGAATGTGTCACCGCCCAGCGTGTCGCCAGCTGCCAGCAGATATTTCAGTGTAATGGCCTTGCCTTCCTGCGGCGTGTGCACGACAGGGCTGAGAAAGGTGACATCGTCAGCCAGTATTTTACTGAGACCGGCTTCTTCGTGATCCTTCATGATCCAGTCGATCCATGCTTGAAGGTGGGGGGAGTGTCCATTGAGCGGTGCTTTAGTCATTCGTACAAAATTCCCATTTGGTGACCATGCCGGGTAGCGGCGCGATTTTCTCACCAACAGTAAATGGCACCCAACGCATCTTTGAAACGGCTTCCTCTGCGTGAGCCTTAAATCGATCGTCTGAGCAAATGGCTTGTTGGTTTGAGGATATGCCGTCTGTGCTGAGATCAGACACGACATTGCAGACCACGCTGATACGCAGGCTTGAGAGTTTTGGGGGCAGAGGCGTGTGATCAGTCTGGAGGAGTCTCGGCGTCTCAGTGTCCCTTATGAGCGCTTTATTCTCCTCGATTCGAGCAGCAATTTCGGCGGGGAGCTGGCGGGCATCTAGTTTTTTGCGCAAGGGTCCGCAGGTTTGCGCATAGGTGTTTTTACCAGAGCGCAGAGCTCTGGTCGCGGCCATCTCCTTGTCTTCAACAGACTGGGTCGAAAGGGGAGCCGCGAGATCAGAATTAGTTACGTCCTCGGGTGCAGTTACAGGTGTGCAGCACGCGACAGCAGCGAGGGTGACAAATGAGCCGAAGATTTTTTTCATGGTCAAATGATAAGCGCGTCAGGCTGAACCGACAATGACCATGCCTTGGTTAGTCCATAGCGGTGACGGGGGTGCCGATCAGATAGGAAGACGGCTCCTCGAAACAATTACCGCGGATCATGACGAAACCGCCTGGAAAATCGGGCTTGGTGAAGATCATTTCAATGCGGCCCCAATTGTTGTGAGCGATGCCTGTGGAGGGATCAGCAACGGAAACATCGCAACCCTCGCCTTCTGTCTGGTCGGCCTCGATCCAAATTCCTGAGAACGCGCCGCGTTGAGTGTAATTGCCAGCAAGGCCATCAATGAAGACTTGCCCGCGCGCCTCGGTATCTGTTGCAGGGTAGGAGAGGACGGCCTCACCGGTTTCCAGATCGGCCTCATAAATCACATCACCAATATTGGTGGACCAAACTTCATCGGCCATAGCGGGCAGGGCGATGGAGCCAAGGGCGGCGATGAGGGCGGATCTGATGAACATGGCGAGCGTCTCCTTTGGGTGTCCTTTGAGGATAGCACGCTGTGTTGGGCGAGAATGGGGCGCGAAGACGTTGGTGATGGCTTGCGTTGATGAGGTAGCCTTTTGCTCGGTGTCGAGGGTCTAAGTTTGAGTTGATGAGGCGAAAAGTTGCTTCACGAACAGTACATCCGCTTTCTGGACGTGTGCTGGTTCTCTAAGCAGATCATTCATTCTCTCCACATCCCGGAAAATTTTACCCCCACCGCCAGCGACATGAGCATCGCGACCTTTGATACTGGGAAACGCTTCGAAAATAGCGAAGCTCGAAGGGCCTAATTGAACACCGAACCAAGGCCCAGTTTCGGGCTCATCTTCCACACAAGCCCTGATATCGGACAGCATTTTCCGCACGGCTTCCTCGCGCCCGGGTTTGGCTTCGATTTTGATGAGAAAGGCTTTTGGCCCGTCTTCCCCATCTTCGCCAGTCATTCGCACTCCAACGTGTTGTTCATTGCCTGATACTGCGGTCATGATGAGTCTCCAATTGTTCTGGTTTCTCATTGTAAACCCATTTATTGGGAATTTTACCTCGGCAAACTCCGAATGTTTTGCCTATTTCTCCGAAAATGCTGTTGGTGCTCTCATGTCGGTGCTATGTCAGATGTATGGTTCAAGACCTTGCCTCTGCTATCGAACACTTCGCGGATCAAAATGCGCTTCAGGATGGAGTGTTTGATACGAAATTGCCCGGCGTGAGCATTGTTAGAAGAACAAAGGCGGGAGGGGAGCAGTATGAAATACAGCGACCTTTGCTCTGTTTGGTGGTTCAGGGCGCAAAGGAGATTTTAATCGCCGGTAAGGCCCGCGCAGTCTGCGCTGGAACGTCTTGGGTCATCAATGGGGACAAGCCAACTGTTACCCGAATTGTGAGCGCAAGTCCGGATGAGCCCTATTTGGCTTTTGCTATGAATCTTAATCCGTCAATTATTTCTGAAATGGTGGTTTCGGCGGGGAGCCACTTTAGTCAGAGCGATAAAAGTACAAACTTTTATAAGAACGAGAATAGTACAAAAGGGGAGGTCGAAGACACTGCCCGAAGAATGATCCACCTGCACAAGCATGACGGATCTTTATCCGTTCTTGCGCCATCGCTCATTCAAGAAATGCATCATTGGCTCATTATGGGAGAGCATGGCCCCAATATTCGTCCTCTGGGGTTTCGTGAGGGTCACCGGTTTCGTATCCAACGTGCAGTAGACACGGTTAGAGCGGAGTTCCGGTCAACGCTCACCGTCGGCAAACTTGCGGAGATTGCCGGAATGAGCCAGTCCACATTTCATCATCATTTCAAGGAACAGACATCGCTGACGCCTATCCAGTTTCAGAAGCAAATTCGCTTGATCGAGGCCCGTCACATCATGGCGACAAAGGGCGCAAGCGTGAGTGAAGCCGCTTTTAACGTCGGCTTCGAGAGCGTTTCACAATTTAGCCGTGACTACCGGCGACTGTTCGGGCTGCCGCCCTTGCGGGATGTCAAAGGCATCCGCGCAAGGGCCAAGCTTTAGCCATTATAAGCAGCCGCAAGATCAGGGTCTTTCGAGGCGACCAGGTCAGCAAGATCGGCGATCACTTTGGCTTGCTTCCATGTGGCGTCATCTTGCATTTTGCCATCGAGCATGGCGACACCGGTGCCGTCTGGCATCGCTTCGAGGATGCGGCGGGCGAATTTCACTTCGTTAGGGTCCGGGCTGAACACTTTTTTGGCGATGCCGATCTGGTTCGGGTGAAGGCTCCACGTGCCTGCGCAACCGAGAAGGAAGGCGTTGCGGAATTGTTGTTCACAGGCGTCTAGGTCTGAAATATCACCAAACGGGCCGTAAAACGCGTTGATTCCGGCCATGCGGCAGGCGTCTACCATGCGGGCGATTGTGTAGTGCCATGGATCCTGCTGGGCGTTGGCGCGGGGGCTGCCATCCTCATTCGGGTCATCAATAACGCGGTAGAACGGGTGGCCGCCACCAACGCGAGTGGTTTTCATCTTGCGGTTTGCGGCTAGGTCTGCCGGGCCGAGCGAGATGCCCTGCATGCGTGGGGAGGCGAGGGCGATTTCTTCCACCAGTGCCATGCCTTGCGCAGTTTCTAGAATGGCGTGGAACAGGATGGGGCGCTTGAGGCCTGCCTGAGCCTCTAGCTGAGCGACATATTGGTCAGCAAAGTGGATATCCCAAGGGCCTTCGACCTTTGGCAGCATGATAACGTCGAGCTGATGCCCGGCTTTGAGCACGAGTTCTGACACATCCTGTTGGAACCAAGGGGAGTTGAGCGGGTTCACACGGCTCCAGAAACCTGTGCCTTTGGCCTGCCAGTCAACCATGTTGGCCATTTCGATCGCGCCAGCGCGGGCGGCGTCTTTTGCATCAGCCGGTATGGCGTCTTCTAGGTTTGCGAGGATTACGTCGGCGGTGTCGGCCATGGCGGGCACTTTGGCGCGCACTTTATCGAGATGCGGCGGCACGAAGTGGATCATGCGTTCCAGCTTAATGGGGAGTTCCCGCATCGGGTCTGGAGCGCCGATGGCGAGCGGTTTGAAAAAGTCGCGTGGTGTCTTCTGGCTCATGGGTAGGGATCCTCCGTTGGGCGACTGCGTAATTCGAATGCTGCGGCGCGTCAATTGGGGAGATTACCGCAGGGCATAGCGAACTAGTTGGTGGAAACACCATCTTCTATCAGCACAATACGGTCGCCATCTTTTACCTTCGCGATGAGGTGAATTAGCGTCCATTCATCGAGGCGTTTAACGGCTTCTGTACTTACTTTGGCTGACCCGTCTGGCCCATTGAGAGTGAAAGACAGTGCCGCGTCGCCATTCGGCCCGCTTGTGGAGATTGAGCCAGAAACGATGCGTCCGGGCGTCATCGGGCTGCCTATTGCGCGCTCGAGTCGTGGGCTGTTTTGAGCTTGAGAAAGTGCGTTTTCATAGGCGCCATTATTCTTCATCATTCCCATGACCAGAAAAAAGATTCCCACGATTGCTGCAGCGAACAGGGTCAGAATAGATATGATCGCTGCGATAATGAGGAGCGCGGTCGTTTTGTTATTCGATTTTGCATATTCCATTCAGGAGACCTTACTTGAATTTCTAGCAGTTTCAAATAGATCTCAGCTTAACTGGCCAATGGGTGCGCAGTCTCCAGCAATTCTGCCAACTCATCGGTAATGACGTGGGTGTAGATTTGCGTTGTGGAGATGTCAGCGTGGCCGAGGAGGGTTTGCACGCTGCGTAGGTCTGCGCCGCCTTGGAGGAGGTGGGTCGCATAGGCATGGCGCAGGGCATGGGGGTGAACACGGGCCGGGGCGATATTCGCCTCCATGGCGAGTTCGTCCAGCACTTGGCCTAGTCTGCGGCGAGTTAAGTGGCCTGATTTCCCGCGTGAGGGGAATACGAAGGCCTCAGCACGTCCTCTTGCGAGAGAACCCTCGGGCAAACTGCCTTCGCGTACGGCCAGCCAGTCTGACAAAGCGCGCAAAGCAGGGCCGCCGAGAGGGCAGAGGCGATCCTTGCCGCCTTTGCCGCGGATAATGATGTCTTGAGTGACCCAGCGCTTGCCTTTTCGGCGGGGGAGGTTGCCGATTGTGAGAGATACAAGTTCTGACACGCGCAAGCCCGCGCCATAGAGCAACTCTAGCAGGCAGGTTAGGCGTAAATCTTCTGCGCAGACATCGAGTAGCCGGGCCATTTCTTCGCGGCTGAGCACATCGGGAACATCGCGGGTGGCTTTGGGGCTGTCGAGCTGGGCGGTGGGGTCGTCTTTGCGGTCGCCTTCTTGGAAAAGGAACCGGAAGAAACGGCGTAGGGCAGAGAGCTTGCGCGACTGGGTGGAGGCCGCAAGGCCACGTGCGGAGAGGTCGGCCAGGAAGTTTGAGAGATCCGCTGGCCGGGCGTTGGCGAGGCTGCCACCACAGAATTGTGAGGCGTCTGATAGGTCTCGCAAGTACGCTTCTAGCGTATTCTCTGCCGCGCCACGTTCGGCCGACATCATTTCTAGGAAGGCTTCAATGCGGGCGCTATCTGACATGTTTTCAGACTGTCAGATTGGTATTAAAACGCCGTGAATGCTTGGCCGTTTGTGGTGATATGGCGGGAATAGTGATGGTTAACAGTTAACTTAAGGATGAAATTTAGAGCCCCTAAAATGGATTTCCTGTTTCGACCGTCACTGGGCCTTCTTCTGGCTGGCCCTTGACGGCTTGCTGCCCCAACCACCACATCGCACCCATGACGAGCGCCGCCAATATACCAATAAGAATAAGAAACTTGCGCATAAGCGGTTTGCCTTTGTGTTCTGCACCATTGTGGCGCTGTGCCCGATTGCACGACTTGCCTGAGACCTATAGGACACGGGTTTGGTCTATGTTGAAAGTCAAGAATGTCGCTTGATAATGACAGGAATAAGCCAGCGCAATCAGATGGCGCATCTTGGCAGGGGCGCACAATCGCGCTTGTCGGGATGATGGGGGCAGGGAAATCCACGGTCGGACGACGACTGGCGGATAAGTTGGGCCGTAGGTTTTATGACAGCGACACTGAAATAGAGAAAGCGGCTGGGCAGTCTGTTTCTGATATTTTCGCGACGCATGGCGAGGACGAGTTTCGACGTGGTGAACAGCGCGTGCTCGGGCGTTTGCTGACGTTGGAACCGCATGTTCTGGCGACAGGTGGCGGTGCATATATTAACGCGGATACGCGTGACTTGATGCGCAAACATGCAGTGACTGTTTGGTTGGATGCGGATTTGGAAACGCTATGGTCGCGGGTGCAGAAGCGACAAACACGGCCTCTGCTGAAGCGCCCTGACGCAAAACAGGTGTTGTCTGACCTTTTGACAGAGCGCGAGCCAATTTATGCGCAAGCGGACTTGGTTGTCCGGAGTAAAGATGGACCGCACGGATCGACAGTCGACTCGATCTTACGTGCCCTAGAGTATTGGAAACCGCAATGAGTGTTGCAGATACAGTTCGGGTTGAACTGGGTGATCGTAGCTATGACATCTTGGTTGGGCACGGCGTTTTGGATCAGCTGGGCAAACGCCTGACCTCGATCTTAAAGCAGCCGCGCGTGTTTGTTCTTACTGATGAAACTGTTTGGGCGGAGCAGGGAGGCCGGTTGCAGGCTGTGTTGACTGGCGCGGGTATCGCATCGCACCATTTTGCGCTGCCCGCGGGTGAGGAAAGTAAATCCTTCCGCAATTTAGAAGGCATTTTGGACTGGTTGTTCGAGGCTGGCGCGGACCGGTCTGATATTTTGCTGGCGTTTGGCGGGGGTGTTGTTGGTGACATTGCAGGCCTTTCCGCAAGCCTGATGAAGCGAGGCATGGGATTTGTTCAGGTGCCGACAACATTGTTAGCTCAGGTAGATAGTTCCGTAGGTGGCAAAACTGCGGTGAACGCACCCCAAGGCAAGAATTTGATCGGGCAGTTCTATCAGCCGCAATTGGTTGTGGCCGATACGGCGTTGCTGGAAACATTACCAGCGCGCCAATTGCAAGCCGGGTACGCGGAGATCGTAAAGTACGGACTGATCAATGATCGTCCTTTTTTTGATTGGCTTGCGGCAGAAGGTGACAAGGTTTTGGCGCTCGATCCGGATGCGATCCGCACGGCGGTCTCAAAATCCTGTCAGGCCAAGGCAGAAATTGTTGCACAGGATGAGCGTGAAGGCGGCGTGCGCGCTTTGCTGAATTTGGGGCATACATTCGGCCATGCGGTGGAGGCGGCGAATGCGTATCGCCCGGATGTGTTGCACGGAGAGGCTGTCTCCATCGGCATGGTGTTGGCTTTCCGTTATAGTGTTTCGCAGGGGCTGACTTCTGAAGCAGATGCTGCAGCTGTCACAAAGCTCTTGTCTGATTCTGGTCTGCCAACTGAGTTGAAGAACTTGCCCGGAGGGCCGTATGAGGCCGGGCAATTGGCCCAGTTGATGATGCAGGATAAGAAGGCGCGGGGCGGAAAGGTTCCGCTTATTCTTGCGCGTGGCATTGGGCAGTCCTACATCCAGTCAGATGCAGATCTTTCGACAGTTGAGACGTTTTTGGCGACCGAATTGTTTCGGGCTTAACCGAATTGTTGTAAGCGACTTTCAATCATGATCATCGGTTACCTCGTATCCATTCTTTTTTTGCTTTGCTTGTCAGGCTTTCTTTCCGGTTCGGAGACGGCATTGACCGCTGCTTCGCGTGCGCGAATGCACCAACTCGAAAAGGATGGGGACAAGCGCGCCACCGCCGTGAATGATTTGATCGCCAATCGTGAAAACTTGATCGGCGCAATTTTGCTGGGAAACAATGTTTCAAACATTCTGGCATCAGTTCTGGCGACGTCGTTCTTCACCATGGTGTTTGGACAGGGTGGTACCGCCCTTGTGGTCGCTACAGCTGTGATGACTGTATTGGTTCTCGTATTTGCTGAGGTTTTGCCGAAAACCTATGCAATTATGCGACCTGACACTGTAGCGATGAGTGTGGCGAGGCCAATCTCCATCCTCGTCATGGCAGCATCATGGCTTGTAAAATTAATCCAAGCCATTGTTGGCCTGACGTTGCGGATTGTTGGTCTTGGAGCGCCGGCTGAAGAATTGAGCGCGGAAGCAGAGATTCGCGGTGCAATTGACCTTCATGCATCGGAAGGGGGGGTGGACGCAGAAGATCGTTTACGCCTTGTTGGTGCGCTAGATCTCAAGGGATTGACCGTCGAGGACGTGATGATCCATCGCAAAAACATTAAAATGCTGGATGCTGATAAGGCACCTGAAGAAATCGTCATGGATGCTCTTGCGAGCCCGCACACCCGTCTCCCGCTTTACAGCCAGGAGACAGAAGAAATTGTAGGCATTTTGCACGCGAAAGATTTGCTACGCGCGGCTCTCCCACTGGGCGGTGATATGTCTAAGTTGGACTTGAATAGTATTTTACGAGACCCTTGGTTCGTGCCGGAGACGTCGGTTGTGCAGGATCAATTGGATCTGTTCCTGACCAACCGAAATCACTTTGCTCTTGTCGTTGATGAGTATGGCGAGCTGCAGGGGTTGGTCACCCTTGAAGACATTTTGGAAGAGATTGTTGGATCGATTCACGACGAACATGATGTAGCTGTTGAGGGGGTTAGACCCAATCCAGATGGATCTGTTTTCGTGGCTGGTTCAGTGCCGATCCGAGATCTCAACCGCGCGACCGGATGGACCCTGCCAGATGATGAGGCAGTGACCGTTGCAGGACTCGTAATTCATGAGGCGCAGACAATCCCTGAGCCGGGACAGAATTTTGCCTTTCATGGGTATCGATTCAAAGTGTTACGCCGCCAGCGCAATCAAGTAACGGCGCTGAATGTTTCGGCGATCGAACCTGATTAAAGCCGTTGGTGATTTGTTCTCAAAACTCGCCCGATTGGGGAATCGGCGGGGCGGGGGATTGTTTCGAGAACAAAAGGCACCTTCTGAAAAAAAAGTTAGTCAGTTTTTTTTGGGGGCGTTTGCCTTTAAGCTGAGTGCATGAAGACCTTTATCGAACTCTGGCTGCAGCGCGCTTAACACAAGCCTCTGTGATTGAACCCGAGAAAGACCGATAAACTTGTTTGAGACAATGTGTACTGAATAGTGCGTCTCACCCAAGGGTGACGCCCCCGCATGTCCTGCATGTTTGGCACTGTCATCTACAATTTCGCAGATTTCAGGACTGAAAGCTTTTGTGAGAATCTCAAGAATTCTCGTTTTTCTGTTGTTTCGTTCTGGCATCTTTAAGAAGCTCTCCATATTATGCGGCACCATGTCTGATGAAGAACCCTTTAAGTACCGTGTCAAATTTTCTGATATGCGGATTAAACCGCCCGCTTCGGATGTCTCCAAGGCGAAGGCGAAGAAAACCCGTGTCTGTGAACATGACGGATGTGATCTCGAGGGCGAGTTTCCCGCCCCTAAACGGACAGGTAATGGGCGCCACCACTTTTGTAAGGCGCACATTACAGAATATAATAAGAGCTTCAATTTCTTCGAAGGGATGAGCCAGGCTGAGGCGGCATCTTTTGCGCGCAATGAGCGGTTTGGTCACAAAAAGACATGGAAATTTGGCGCTGGCCCAATGGGCGGTCAAAAGGCGGCTAGCTCGCACGATCCGAAAACATGGCGAGGGCGTCAGTTTTTTGACATGGACGATGCCTCTGCCGCGGAACGAACAAATAAAGCGCGCAGGTCAGCAATGCAGGTTCGTGCACTCGCTGAGCTTGATCTGGAGGCAGACGCCTCGTCTGCAGATATTCGAGCGCGTTATGCTGAATATGTTCGTCGCTTTCACCCAGATTCAAACCAGGGTGATCGGTCGTCCGAGCATAAATTGCAGCGGGTAATCCGCGCAGGCAAGCTGCTAAAGGCGGCTGGCTTGATGAAGGGTTAGCGCGAGGTGTATGATCTCTTAGTTATTGGGGGCGGTATCAACGGTGTTGGTATCGCGCGTGATGCAGCCGGACGTGGTTTGAAGGTTCTGCTGTGTGAGAGAGATGATTTTGCCTCACATACGTCCTCTGCCAGCACGAAGCTTATCCATGGTGGGCTGCGGTATCTGGAGTTTTATGATTTCAAATTAGTGCGTAAAGCTCTGATAGAGCGCGAGATACTCTTGCGCGCAGCGCCGCACATTATCTGGCCGATGCGATTTGTTTTGCCGCACGCGAAAGATTTACGTCCGGCATGGCTGATCCGGCTTGGCCTGTTTCTCTATGACCATCTTGGCGGTCGCAAATTGTTGCCAGCCACCAAAACACTGCGACGGGGGGGCACAACAAAGCTTTATCCGCTGCGAGAAGACTTCCAACTTGCCTTCGAATACTCTGATTGTTGGGTTGAGGATTCTCGGCTCGTGGTGCTTAACGCTGTAGATGCAAAGGAACGTGGAGCCGATGTGCGAAGCCAAACGGCGGTGACGGGATTGCAGCGATCAGACGATGGCTGGACGGCGACGTTGACCGACGCTGATGGCGAGGACAAAATACGAGCGCGCATGATCGTCAATGCAGCCGGAGGCTGGGTGGATGATATTATCGATCTGGCAGATCCGACCGATGAGCAGACGCATTTGCGCCTTGTGAAGGGCAGCCACATCATCGTGCGTCGTTGGCATGAGGGTGAACACGCCTATTTCTTCCAAAATGGCGATGGACGCATCATGTTTGCAATTCCCTATGAGCAGGGGGAATTCACACTGATCGGAACAACGGATGTGCCGTTTGAGGGTGATCGCTCGGATGTTCAGATTTCGCAGGAAGAAATTGAATATTTGTGCGCCGGGGCGAGCGAATATTACAAGCGCAAGATTAAGCCAGAAGATGTGGTGCACACATATTCTGGCGTACGCCCGCTCTATGATGATCACGCCGCGGATGCCTCCAAGGTGACGCGCGACTATGTGTTGAAGCTAGATAAGGAGAAGGGTGCTCCGATATTGTCTGTGTTCGGCGGCAAGATCACGACCTATCGAGAATTGGCTGAAGACGCGATGGATGATGTTCTGGATACATTGGGAAAATCTTCTGATCGGTGGACTGAGCATGCGCACTTGCCGGGCGGGGACATACCCGGTGCTGCGTTTGACGAATATTGCGAAGGGTTAGTCCAGCAATTTGCGTGGTTGGATGAGTCTGTCGTGCGGCGCCTAGCGCGAGCCTATGGCACACGGGTTCCGCTGATTATTGGCAATGCGAAGACGGTTGCAGACCTTGGTGTCAATTTTGGCGGCGATTTGTATGAGGCCGAAGTACGCTACCTTCAGGAAACCGAATTTGCTACGACCGCCGAAGACATACTCTGGCGTCGCTCTAAGTTAGGATTGCATTTGAATGCTGAAGACCGGGAGAGGCTTTCAAGTTTTCTCTAAACCACTTAGCGCCGACGCCACCTCACTCCGGCCACGGGACATCTCGATAAAATCAAAGCAATGCTGCTGTGGGTTGGTTAATCTGAGGGGAGATCGAATTTGCATGCAGGTGCGATTTGATCCGATAGTGTCTCTCTATGCAAATGAATGATTTTGTGTCGATATTCCAATTGTTTGAAGCCAGTTTGAGATTGGTCGTCTTCGTGACCGTATTCGGGTTGTTTTCTGTTCTGGAGAGTGTGTTTCCGCGTCGTGTTCGTCGGATGAGCCGGTTCAGACGTTGGCGCACGAATGCAGGCATGTTGATAGCCGCTACGCTACTGGTACGTGTTGCGTCATTCGGGGTGCCGTTGCTAGTGACGGTGGCGGCTGCAACTTTCGTCCATGAGTCATCCATCGGCCTATTCAACTTAACACAGTGGCCAAGCTGGTTCGAAATATTGCTGGCAATTGCGATGCTGGATCTGGCGATTTGGTTTCAGCATATGGTGAGTCACAAAGTGCCTGTTCTCTGGCGGCTTCATAAAGTGCACCACACAGATCTCGACCTCGATGCTTCTAGCGCCTTGCGGTTTCACCCCATAGAAATCTTGCTTTCGGCGGTTTACAAAATAGCGGTGGTGTTCGTGCTTGGACCGGCAGTTTTAGCCGTGCTCTTGTTTGAAATTCTGCTCAATTCAAGTGCCATTTTCAATCACGCCAATTTGCGACTCCCAAAGTGGCTGGATAGCATTTTGCGTAGTGCCGTTGTCACTCCAGATATGCACCGAGTGCACCATTCCATTCATCGAAGTGAGCAAAATTCAAACTATGGATTCTGTCTCTCGATCTGGGATCGGGTTTTTGGGACTTATATTGCAAGGCCCATGAGTGGCCATACCGACATGAATATAGGTCTTG
>JBOEGK010000014.1:0-3693 GCA_050633385.1 Hyphomonas sp. | reverse complement strand
ATATGCATTATAAAAGATTGATTTCAGCATTGGGTGCAGGGCTCATGCTCACCGCGTGCGCCTCAACCGGCAACCAAGGACGCCCGATGCCGAGCGTGGAAAACCCGGATGACAGCCCCAGACCCGCGCGAACAGTCGACGGCAGCGAACGCCGCACAAATCGCGGAATCGCCTCAGCGACGCCCGTTAAAGACTATTTGCCCTTCATAGACGTGGCGATCGACGAGTCGGCACTCTATTCAGAAACCGGATATATGTTGCAAGACCACTATACCCGCATCCAGATCGTGACACTTGCGCCTGACGCTTACGATATTGATGGCGTTTCACGCGGCGAGCGTTCGCAAGATGTAAAAATGCGCAATTATCGTGACGAAAGCCGTGGCTGGCTGACCCGTATGTTAGGCGCGCGCAATATCACCCGCACATTGCTGGCCGAATTTGACGTGGCAAAACCAGACATCAAGGCATCAACGGCATTGTTCTCTGCGACGTTCTCTTCCAATTCACGTGACGGCGAAAGCTGGACCACCAATGAGAGCATTTCCGTCTATGCGACCCCCTATTTCAAAGTCGGCCCCAACACGACCATTGAAGGGCGCTTTAAACTGCAATTGTCAGACGAGAAGGAATCTGGTGCTGGCGCCAAAGTGATGGGCGCGCTCACGCAAGCCGCCAACCTCATTGCGCCGACCTCCACTCTCGTCACCTATTTTAACGCCCCTCTGATGCAGGAGGCCTCAAACTTCCTAAACACGTCCTCCGGCACATTGTTCGGGCAATCTATTACTGAGGAATCGGTCAGCGCCTTTTCCGTCAAAGAATGGTCAGACTCGCCCATTCTGGTCATCTCGGCTGAACTGCCAGACACCGATAATATCAAAGATACGCGCGGCAAGGGCGCAGTGGGCCGCTGGGCCGTTTATCTCGACCAACCCGTCGCCTCTATCTTCACTGGCGAATACACAGCCGATGCCTTGCCCGACTATTCGAGCCTGACGGCAGGCGACATTCTGGCTTTTGAAGTCGGCGAAGACCTTACTGTGTATGACTATATTTTCTCCCGCCTTGATCTGGCCGACCGAATTGCATTTCTGAATGATAGCGGCAACCCAGATACGGCGCGCCTGATCTGTAACCGCATCGAACGCGGGATGAGCGAGATTGGCTTCACCAGTCACGACTCCGCCGCTGCCGTCTGGGCTGCCTCAGTCTCAGACCAGTTCAATGCGGCCGCTCAATCTGCCTTCAATGGCGACAATGTTTGCCAGGCTATGACTCGGTTTCAAACGACACAACGCTAGTCTCGAAATGCGTTCCCTTCTGGATTCAGCGCGCCGATTGGGGCTATGAAACTTGAGGGGAATGCAGGCGACACACTTCCAAACCCCGACACATTCGCGCTATGTCTGCGTGAAGCAAGTTTCGAAGGTAAGGGAGAGGTCAGATCATGCGTTGGAAAGGTGGACGCCGAGGTGGCAATGTAGAGGACAGGCGCGGCATGAGTGGCGGCAAAGCGGCGGGTGGCGGCATAGGCTTCCTCGTCCTTGCGGTTGTTGCTTACTTCCTTCTTGGTGGGGGCGGCGAAAATGGTCAGGGCCCCAATCTGGGTGATGTCATCCAGCAGACACAACAACAAACTCAACCCAGCGGGGGCAGCGCGAGCGGTCCAGTCAGAGGCACACCAGACGACCTCGGCGGCGAATTTGTTGATGTGATTGGCGCCAACATCAATGATGTGTGGTCTCAATCTTTACGCGGCTACACACCACCTACAGTCGTTCTCTACGAGCAAGGCACCAGCACGGGCTGTGGTCATGGTCAATCTGCGATGGGGCCATTTTATTGCCCGGCAGATCAAACCGTCTATCTCGATCTCAGCTTCTGGCAGGAGATGGAAACCAAATTTGGCGCGTCCGGTGCGGAGTTTGCCCGCGCCTATGTCATCGCGCATGAATTCGGGCACCACGTCCAAACCCTCACCGGCGTTTCGGCAAAAGTGCATCGCGCCAAGCAACTCGCGCGCAGCAAAGCCGAAGCCAATGCCTATTCCGTGGCCATGGAACTACAAGCCGATTGCTATGCGGGTGTTTGGGCGGCAAATGCCGCAGCCGTTTCAAACGGTCAGGTGGCGCTGGAGCGCGGGGATGTCGAAGAAGGCCTGCGCACGGCTCAAGCCATTGGTGATGACATGATGCAACGTCGCGCCACGGGTCGGGTCACGCCGGAAGCCTTCACCCACGGCTCGGCAGCCCAGCGTGTTGAGTGGCTGCGTCGCGGTATGCAGACCGGCGATCCAAATACTTGTGATACGTTCGCACAATAACCAGGGCACCCCGCCCTATTCCGTCTTGTTCCTCCCGGTAACCTGCGCTTATGTGGGTTTAGAAAAAACATCGGGAGAACAAACAGATGAGCGACGCACCGAACTACGGATTCGACACCCTGCAAATCCACGCCGGGGCGGAGCCAGACCCCGCCACCGGCGCCAGACAGGTCCCGATTTATCAGTCCACAGCCTTTGTCTTCAGAGACGCTGACCACGCCGCTGCGCTGTTTGGTCTGCAAGAAGTTGGCTACATCTATTCACGCCTGACCAACCCGACCGTTGGCGCCCTGCAAAACCGCATCACCGCGCTAGAAGGCGGCGCGGGCGCGGTCTGCTGCTCATCCGGTCACGCCGCGCAGATCATGTCGCTCTTCCCGCTCATGGCACCCGGCCGCAACGTCGTTGTCTCGACCCGTCTATATGGCGGTTCGGTCACGCAATTCAGCCAGACGATCAAGCGCTTTGGCTGGTCGGCCACCTTTGTTGACTTTGATGATATCGACGCGGTGAAAGCCGCAATCGATGAAGACACTCGCGCCATCTTCTGCGAATCCATCGCCAATCCCGGCGGCTATGTCACAGACCTCGACGCTATCGGCAAAATCGCCAATGCGGCGGGTATTCCGCTCATCGTCGATAATACCACGGCGACGCCCTATCTGTGCAACCCGATCCAATATGGCGCCACGCTGGTGACCCACTCACTCACCAAATACCTTACCGGCAATGGCACAGTGACAGGCGGCGCAGTTGTCGATTCTGGCACCTTCGACTGGTCGGCCTCAGATAAGTTCCCGTCACTTTCACAGCCAGAACCGGCCTATCACGGGCTGAATTTCCACGAGACGTTCGGCCCCGCTGCCTTCACCTTCCATGGCATTGCGATTGGCCTGCGCGATCTAGGCATGACGCTGAACCCGCAAGCGGCGCACTACACATTGATGGGCATTGAAACCCTCTCTCTACGGATGGAGCGCCATGTCGCAAACGCTCAGAAAGCCGCTGCTTTCCTGGAAAGCCACCCCGCTGTGGAGGGGGTCACCTATGCTGGTCTCGACAGCTCGCCCTACAAAGACCGCGCTGCCCGCATGTGCCCAAAAGGCGCCGGCGCGCTGTTCACCGTGCAGCTGAAAGGCGGGTATGACGCCTGTAAAGCCTTCGTCGCTAATTTGAAACTGTTCAGCCACGTCGCCAACCTCGGCGACACGCGGTCGCTGATTATTCACCCGGCCTCGACGACCCACCGTCAGCTCTCAGACGATCAGCTCGTCGCCGCTGGCGTCGCGCCAAACTCCGTGCGCCTCTCCATCGGCATTGAGGACATAGAAGACTTAAAAGCTGATCTCGATCAGGCGCTGAAGGCC
>JBOEGK010000013.1:0-124601 GCA_050633385.1 Hyphomonas sp. | reverse complement strand
AGACCTGTTGAATAACGGTGCTTTTTATTAGACGGCGCATCGTTTGACGCAAGACTGAAATTGATCGGCTGTACGCGCGGTGCAGCGCGATAAGAATCCGTCACCTGACGTGTTGTCTCTGACTGTGCCACCCGCGTCGTCACACTCTGCGGCGCTTGAGTTTGTGGAGCAGCAATGCGCACTGTCCGCCGCGCCGGCGCTTGCGTGACCGTATTCTCCGCAACCAGATGCGCACCGCCAACGGCCTGCGATGCACGCGCCATGTTCCAAACTGCAGGATTATCTGGCGACTGACACGCCGCAAAACGACCACGTTCCTGCCCTGCAAATGCATAAGCAATGTCACGGCACAACACAGAGACCTGATGCGCAGATTTCGGGTTGCTCACACGCATGACCGTGTTCTGGCTAGACCCATTATACTCCAATGGGCGGCTGCCACTCTGCGACATTTGTTGACTGATAGACCGCTCCAACGTCACCGCAAGTTGACGCCCATCAGGCGTTGTCATGGTGCGCGTCGTACCATCTGGCTGCGTAGCAACAACTGACAAGAAGTCCGCTTCAAACTGCGTAAGATTAGCGCTCGGATACTCAGTTAACTGAGTACGGCGCACACGCTCGCTCATAAAATCAGACGCCAAACGCGGGCTTGGCTTAAACGCCGCTCCAGCCCGAGAGAATGATCTGACAGACGCAGCGTCGGCTGTCGCCGTCAAAGGACGCGGCGCAGTGCGCGACACCGGATAGGTGCGCACAATCGCAGCGTTTTGTGAGCCGTTTGATCTCGTGCTCGCACGGGTATTTGCATACGTGCGCACGACTTGCCCAGTCGTATTGCTGGCATATGTCACGCGCGGCTTCACAGGCTTGGTCGAGGCTGGCGCAGGGATCGCACCATTATAAGCTGCAAAAACAACAGGTGGCCGCGGTTTAGGCGCGGGCTGCGCTGCGGCCACTTGCGCGACATCACGTTTGGCTTTCGCCGCTGCAAGACGCGCATCCTGCTTCTTCTTCGCGTCTAAAGCAGCAAGACGCTTACGCTCCGCTTGCGCCGCTTTCTCAGCGTCAATTTTCGCAAGACGTGTCGCCTCCAATTCGGCTTTACGCGCCGCTGCCGCGTCTGCAACCCGCTTTGCCTCGGCCTCCGCCGCTTGCTTGATCTTCAGGTCAGCCAGGCGCTTGGCTTCCGCTTCGGCTGCGCGCGCGGCTTGTGCATCCGCCAATCGTTTGGCCTCTGCCTCCGCGGCTGCTTTGGCTTCAGCTGCCGCCACGCGTGCCGCTTCAGCTTCTTTCGCTTCCAATTCGGCAAGGCGTTTTGCTTCCGCTTCTGCCTTGGCTTTCGCCTCAGCTTCAGCGATCCGTGCGGCCTCGGCATCCGCTTTCGCCTTCACCTCAGCTTCAGCAAGCCGCTTGGCCTCCGCTTCTGCGGCTGCTTTGGCTTCTGCATCTGCAATTGCTGCCGCTTTAACTTTAGCAAGGCGCGCAGCTTCTTGGTCAGCCTCTAATTGCTTTTGCGCATCCAATGCAGCAACCCGAGCGGCCTCGGCTTCTTCTTTTGCAATCCGCTCGGCTGTCTCAGCAGCGTTTTTCTTCTCCGCTGCCTCAGCAAGACGCTTGGCTTCGGCTTCCGCCACCCGCGCTTTTTCTTCTAGCTCAGCCTTATTTGTCGCCGACGCTGTATCCGCCGCCAAACGCGCTTCTTCTGCCAAACGCTTGGCTTCAGATTCCGCAATAACGCTCGCCGCTTTGACATCGACAGCCTTTGCTTCGTTCGCAGCCAATTGCTTATTTTCTTTGTCGATCGCAACCTGACGGGCGGCCAACCGGTCTGCCGTGCCGCGATAATCAAACCAGGGCTGGACAGTGCCGCTATTTACCGGCGCAGCCGCTTCAGCCAGCGCAATCGTTGACGTATCACCCTGTGATGGGGTCACCTTGCCGGCACCACCATCGGCGAAATCCAGATCACCTGACGCGTCGCCATCGTCAGATTGTCCCTTCAGCGCGCTTTCAGCCGCCAGAACAGACAATCCCGCTAGGCCCAATACTGCCAGACCTGCAAAGGCGAATTGCGAGATGTCGCCCAAACGGCTCCCGCCGCTGCGCTCATCGCCGCCATCTCCGCCGCCGCCACCACCAGAGCGACCCAACCCGTCAGAGGCCATCGTCGTCGCCGCAATTGGCAAAGCGGACGTTTCATTGCGCGAATCTGCCAATCGGTCTTGCGCCGCCGTCACTGGATCTGTGGCTTCAGCATCCGTTCCCGGCATCGCAGATGTGCTTTGCGTTTCCGTCGCAACCGCGTCCCGATTGATCAAACTGCGTGTTGGCGCATCAGAGGGCATCGCCGCCTCATCCTTGTCCAACCCGGCGAGCATGGCCATTGCGGACTGTTGTCGCCCTGCCCCGCGCGCGGCCATTCGCTCGCGAAATCCCTTTGAGTCACCACCATCCTGCTCAGCAGCAGCATTGGCATCGACCCGATCTTTATCAGTTTCAGAATCCGGTTTATTGTAATCTTTACTGAACATTACATCGCACACACGCCCTTCCCGGCGTGTCCCTTATTACCTTTGGAGGCCAGTATAACGCGTTAACAAATGATAAACCATAGCAAATTCGGCATCTCTGCCGCCTTGCCTTGCCCCCCGCCCGGCCTTAAGGCACTGGGCAAACCGCAGCGCATCTTAAAGGGGCACCTCAATGGCCGTCACAACTAAGCCGAAAAAAGTCGTACTCGCCTACTCTGGTGGCCTCGACACCTCCATCATCCTCAAATGGCTGCAAACTGAACTGGGCGCCGAAGTTGTGACCTTCACCGCAGATCTCGGTCAGGGCGAAGAGTTAGAGCCTGCCCGCGAAAAAGCATTGGCCGCCGGCGTCAAGCCAGAGAACATCTTCATCGAAGATGTGCGCGAAGAATTTGTCCGCGATTTCGTCTTCCCAATGTTTCGCGCAAACACTGTGTATGAAGGCGTTTACCTGCTCGGCACGTCCATCGCCCGTCCGCTCATCTCTAAACGCCAGATCGAGATTGCTGACATGGTCGGCGCCGATGCCGTCTGTCACGGCGCGACCGGCAAGGGCAATGATCAGGTCCGGTTCGAGCTGGGCTATTACGGCCTCAACCCAGACATCAACGTCATCGCCCCATGGCGTGACTGGGAGTTCAAATCCCGCACAGACCTGCTCGCTTTCGCTGAAAAGCACGGCATCGAGATCGCCACAGACAAGCGCGGTGAGGCCCCGTTCAGTGTTGACGCGAACCTGCTGCACTCCTCCTCTGAGGGCAAAGTGCTGGAAGATCCGGCCAAGCCAGCGCCAGAATTCGTCCACATGCGCACCGTTGCGCCAGAAGATGCACCGGACGAGCCTGAAATCATCACCATCGGCTTTGAAAACGGCGATGCGGTGTCCATCAACGGCGAGGCCATGTCCCCTGCCACCCTGCTCACCGCGCTGAATGCTTATGGCAAAAAGCACGGCATTGGCCGTCTCGACCTGCTTGAAAACCGCTTCGTCGGCATGAAATCACGCGGCATTTACGAAACACCGGGCGGCACCATCCTGCTCACCGCCCATCGCGGCATGGAGGAAGCCACGCTCGATAAGGGCGCCGCACACCTTAAAGACGAATTGATGCCGAAATACGCCGAGCTGATCTATAATGGTTTCTGGTGGAGCCCAGAGCGCGAAATGCTGCAAGCCGCCATCGACCAGTCCCAGCGCTGGGTAAAGGGCGACGTCACATTGAAGCTCTACAAGGGCGGCGTGCACCTGATGGGCCGCTCCAGCCCTTACAGCCTCTACCGCGAAGACATTGTCACCTTCGAAAACGACCACGGCGCCTACAACCAGAAAGACGCCGAAGGCTTCATCAAGCTCAACGCCCTCCGCCTCCGCCTCCTCGCCGCCCGCGACCGCAAATTCGGCAAGAATTAGGGCCTGAACACGCTGTCCCGATGACCCCAGCGCAGGCTGGGGTCCATCTCCCAGACCTTTCAGCCCGCCCCATAACGCGGGTGACCAGAGATGGATACCAGCCTGCGCTGGCATCCTCGGCGTGAAAGACTCCACAATCACAGATTGACATTTTCTCCTGACAGGCGATCTTCCTCACACCATACAATTTTGGAGGAGAAGTCATGTTTCGCAATTTTTCCATTTCGATCGCCATAATTACACTGACATCTCAGATCACTGGCTTCGCCTCCGCTCAAATGGAGCCAGATGGATTAGAATTTCTGGAGGATCGACGTGTTTGGGTCGTGGAGGGGAGCAATCAACATACAGAAATAATCGATGGTGACACTCTATGGCTAGGAAACCTGCAACTTCGTCTCTACGGCATTGATGCCCCCGAACCCGGACAGGAATGCAGTATCGAGGGCAAGCCCAAAAGTTATTGCCATATGAGCGCGACTGAAGCTCTTCGCTCCTTAGCTTCAAGTCCAAATTTTAGATGTGACGTGAAAGTTAAAGGTAAGGCTGATCGACCATGGGTTCGCCATAATAGGTATGTGGCTAACTGCTATGTAGGCACTCTCGATGTGAATGCTGAAATTGTTCGTCAAGGATGGGCTTATGCAGACGACCTTTGGGGAACCAAGTATGACGCAGAGCAGCGAGAAGCACAGGCGAGAAACGCTGGCATGCACGCCTCCGAACACATTAAACCAAGCGATTGGCGAAGGAGAGAACGATCCAGCGAATCAAGTTGTTCTTGTCCTTAACTCCGAGATCTCGCCGTCCTCATCTGAGGAACCATCCCTCCTCCCGATGACCCCAGCGCAGGCTGGGGTCCATCTCCCGAGCCTCTCAACCCGTCCCATAACGCGGGTGACCAGAGATGGATACCAGCCTGCGCTGACATCCTCGGCTAATCTGTTTTCCACCAAAACTTGCCAGCGCGCCTTCCATCCCACACAACCGCTTATGGCCTTCTATGTCTATCTGCTCGCCAATCGGAAGAATGGCACGCTCTAGTGCGGCCACACGGACGACATCGCTCGGCGCACGCATCAACATAAAGAAGGGCACGGCGCGGCCTTCACCCGCAAGCACAAGATCGACCGACTTGTCTGGTATGAACATCACGAGACGCGCGATGCGGCAAAGACTCGCGAATACCAGATCAAAGCATGACAACGCGCGTGAAAAATTCGCCTCATCGGAGAATCCAACCCAAATTGGAAGGATCTATGGTTCAGCCTGAATCTATAATTTTTCTCGATAGCGATAGCTTAAACGGGCATCATCACCACAAAAACCCCCTCCGAACGTGAAATGAGACTCACCTGAGAGTCATATGAGAGTTAAATGAGAGTCTTTTGAGACTATTTTTGCCCCCTTATCCGCGGTACATGCCAGCCCATGTCCAACACGATATCCCCCTATGACGTGATCGTTCTCGGCGCGGGCGCAGCCGGTTTATTTTGCGCTGGCGTGGCCGCCCAAAAAGGCCAACGGGTGCTGGTGATTGACCACGCCAAACGCCCGGCCGATAAAGTCCGCATCTCTGGCGGGGGGCGCTGCAACTTCACCAATATCGACACACGCGCCGACCGTTTCCTCAGCCAGAACCCGCATTTCGCCAAGTCTGCACTGGCCCGTTACACGCCATGGGACTTCATTTCCCTGATGGCCGCCCACGGCCTCACCTACACCGAAAAACACAAGGGCCAATTGTTCTGTGACCAGAAATCTGGCGCCATTATAGACATGCTTCTGGCAGAGTGCGCGAAGGGTAACGCTGAAATCAGGCTTTCAACCAATATACGAACCGTTAACCATGACAATACCCGCCATTACATCACAACGGGCGATGATGAAGTCCTCGAATCCCGCGCTCTGGTTGTCGCCACGGGCGGGCTTTCCATCCCGAAAATGGGCGCAACGGGCCTTGCTTACGACATCGCGCGCAAGGCAGGGCATGAGGTCATAGACACCCGCCCCGGCCTCGTGCCGTTTACCTTTTCCGGCGCGCTACAAGACGCATTTTCTGGCATTTCGGGCGTCTCGCTGCCTGTCAGCGCCAGTGTGCCAGACGCCTCCTTCGATGAAGACTTGCTGTTTACCCATCGCGGATTATCGGGGCCAGCCGCGCTGCAAACATCCTCTTATTGGCACCCCGGTGAAGCGCTTTCGCTCAATCTGGCCCCCGGTCAGCAGGTTGAAGACGCCTTGCGAAACGCCAAGCAGAACGCGCCCAAACAATCGCTTGCAAAGGCGCTGGAGGGCCTATTCCCGGCCCGCCTCGCCGCTTTGCTGCCAAGCCTCACAAATATGGACCCAAAGGCGCGCATGGCCGATCTCAGCCATGCAATAATCGCCGATATTTCAAAACAGCTCACCCATTTCTCCTGCACGCCCACGGCAACAGAAGGCTACCGCACGGCTGAGGTCACCGTCGGCGGCATCTGCACATCAGGCCTCAGTCAGAAGACAATGGAAAGCCAGCACGTTAGCGGGCTGTATTTCATCGGCGAGTGTGTGGACGTCACAGGATGGCTCGGCGGGTATAATTTCCAATGGGCATGGGCCAGCGGCGTCGCCGCGGCCACCGCCCTCAGCGAATAGAATTGTTTCCATTTGGTCACGAAAAAGTAGGCCACCTTGATGGTTAACTTGTGTTAACCATACTCATCATTGGAGGAAACGAACATGAAAAAACTAACCCTTTTAGCCAGCGCAGCTCTATTGACCATTGCAGCATGCGCCCATACGCCAACAGAAACGGCCACTACAGAAACCGTCGATATTTCAAGTGCCGCTATCAGTGCAGACAATCGCTCTGAAGAAGACCGCGCGAAAGACGAAACACGCAAACCCGCCGAAACCCTTGCCTTCACCGGCATCGCATCAGGCGATACCGTGCTGGAGGTCGAGGCTGGCGCTGGTTACTTCACCACAATTCTATCGAACGCCGTTGGCCCTGAGGGCGTTGTATACATGCAAAACCCGGCCGGTTTCGACCAGTTCTGGGGCGGCGGCGATCCACCCCGCCTCGCTACATTGCCGGATCATGTCACCTATGTGCGCAGTAATTTCGATGACTTCAGCGCTGTAGCAGATGCTTCAGTAGACGTTGTCACATGGATGCAAGGCCCGCACGAAATCTGGTACACACCAGAAGGCGCGCCCGGCCCATTGGGCGATAAGGAAAAAACCTTTTCTGAAATCGCTCGCGTGCTGAAACCCGGCGGCACATTCATCGCGCTTGATCATGCCGCCCCGACCGGCAGCCCGGAATCAACAGGTGGGGATACACACCGGATTGACCCCAACCACATTGACAAACTGGCGGCGTCAAAGGGTCTGACGAAAACAGACTCGTCTGACATTTTCGCCAATCCAGACGATAATATGCTGTCGAATGTGTTCGACCCTGCCATTCGCGGTAAGACGAACCAGTTCCTGATCAAATATACAAAGTCATAAACCCAAAAACGGGCGATCAGGACGGAGTCTTGGTCGCCCCTTTTACCGCCTGAAATGTGGTCGATTTCATTCCGCCGGGCGGCGTCTTCTTACCATAACTCGGTGCCCCGCTCATCGCACCAGATACCGCACTGGCAGACCCGCGGGTTGTTGCCTGCGTCAGCGGCGGGATCGACATGGCGCGCGGCTCTGGCCCGTTTTCATCAAATAGGCTGGCGAGTTGCTCTGTCATGGCCCCGCCAAGTTGCTCGGCGTCCACAATCGTCACAGCGCGCTTGTAATATCGTGTCACATCATGGCCGATACCAATCGCAATCAACTCTACAGGTGAGCGGTTTTCGATCTCCGCAATCACCTCGCGCAAATGCCGTTCCAGATAATTGCCCATATTCAGGTTTAGCGTCGTGTCATCCACTGGCGCGCCGTCTGAAATCACCATCAAAATCTTGCGCTGCTCGCTGCGACCCAGCATACGGTCATGCGCCCATTGCAGCGCCTCACCATCGATATTCTCTTTCAATAACCCCTCGCGCATCATCAGCCCGAGATTCTTGCGTGCACGCCGCCATGGGGCATCCGCCTGCTTGTAAACGATGTGGCGAATATCATTCAGGCGTCCCGGCCGCGCAGGTTTCCCCGCTGCCACCCAGTCCTCACGTGAGAGACCGCCTTTCCAAGCCTTGGTGGTGAAGCCCAAAATCTCCGTTTTCACGCCGCAGCGCTCCAATGTCCGCGCCAGAATATCCGCGCACAGCGCCGCCACCATGATCGGTCGTCCTCGCATCGAGCCGGAATTATCCAGAAGCAGCGTCACAACCGTGTCGCGGAAATTGGAATCATCCTCCTGCTTGAAAGACAAAGGCGCTGTCGGGTCGGTTATCACCCGCATAAGACGAGACGTATCCAGCACCCCCTCTTCCAAATCAAAACTCCAACTCCGATTCTGCTGCGCCATCAGGCGGCGTTGCAACTTATTGGCAAGCTTGGACACCGCCCCCTGCAAACCTTGCAGCTGATGGTCGAGGTAGGCGCGCAGACGGGTTAATTCTTCCGCGTCACAAAGATCCGGCGCGTTAGCGACCTCATCATGAGCGCGTGTGAAAACCTGATAATTGAAACGATCTACATCATCGCCGTCTTGGAAATTTGGACGCATGGGCTTTGTGCCCTCATCCTCATCAGGCGTCTCATCTGAATCCATTTCGGCGTCCATCTCAACATTGGATTCTTCACCCTCAATATCATCAGAATCGCCCGCCTCCATTTCTTCCGTCGTCGAGCCCATTTGCTCTTCTGAGGTTTCGTCAGACTCGCCCTGATTCTGGTCTGTGTCTTGTTGTTGATCATCCTCGTCCTGCTGCTCGGACTGTTCATCAGCCGAATCCGCAGCATCTTCAGCTGCTGTAAGATCGCTGATCATGTTGCGAATTAACCGAGCGAACGCCTCTTGATCATGCAAGGTTTCAGTCAGATTATCCAAGGCGCCCGGCGCATCTGCCTCCACCTTATCGCGCCACACGGCGGCAACGCGCTCAGCGCTGTCTGGCAAGGGTCTGTCAGTGAGCTTTTCGCGCAATAAAAACTCGATCGCTGGGGCGAGTACCGCGTTTGCATCGTCCGAACCAGCGCCATAATTTTCAGTCTGACAACGATGGTCCAGCAAAGCCTCGAGATTGCCCGCAGTGCCCTCCATTGCCAATGCGCCAAGGCTTTCCACGCGCGCCGTTTCTGCGCCGTCATACACGCGCCGAGACAGCTCCCCTTGTGGGCGATGCTCGGCATGCGCGCTCTCGTCATGATGGGCCCGATGCAGCGCAATGGCGTCTGCCTCCCCCCGGATCCGCGCGGCCATCTCCGCTGTCACTTCCAGTGGTGGCGGGCGCAAGGTGATCCGCTCACCATGATCACCTACATCATTGCCAAACCCGACCTCAACATCACGGTCAGCCGTCATCGCGCGCGTCGTGGTTGCGAGCGCCTGCTTAAGCAATTCTTGGGGGCTAGTGTTCTTAGTCATTAACGTATCAACGCCGCCTCAAACAGATCGAGTGTGCGCTGCATCGCCAAGGCATCTGCCTCTGGCGCATAGTCGTCGCCCTCACGTGCAAACCCGTGCCCCGCATCATAGAAATAAGTCGGCACTTCTTTGCGAGCCGTCATGAATGCCTCCGCTCCCTCAACCGGAATATGAGGATCAGTATACCCAAAATGCGCGATTGTTGGACAATTTGGAGACAAACTCTTCAGCGTCGGCAGCAATCCGCCATAATAGCAAGACGCCGCCGCCAAGCCGTCCAACTCACACGCCGCCAAATAGGCCATTGAACCGCCATAACAGAAACCAGTGATGAAAACGGGGCCTTCGAGTGCTGCGATGCAAGTGCCAATGTCGGCCATAGCCGCGTCACGTCCATTTGCTTGCGCGTGCGCTACGCCAGTGGCAATCGCCTCTTCGTCATGGCCTTCACGGGTGAAGCCCTTCTCTTGCCGGTCAAACATTGACGGCATGACGACTTCATAGCCTTCTGCCGCAAAGCGATTGCCCATGGTCATCACAAAAGAGTTGAGACCAAAAATTTCTTGAATGAGGATCAACCCACCCTTGCGGGCGCCAGACGCCTGAATACGCTCAACTTCAAAAGCGAACCCGTCCATTGACGTTAGTGTTTCGCGCGTCATCCGTTGGCCTCCTCTCGTCTCTTAGGCCACCCGTACCATGAGGGCGCTTTCAGGCAGCTCGACACCAAAACACCGTTGATACATCTCAGCCACCAAAGGACGTTCCAGCTCGTCACACTTGTTCAAGAAGGTCACACGGAAGGCATGACCAAGATCACCAAAGATCGCGAAGTTTTCAGCCCATGTAATTACCGTCCGCGGGCTCATAACGGTTGAGAGATCACCCGCCATAAAGGCATTACGCGTCAAGTCTGCCAACGTCACCATTTTGGCCAAAGTGTCATCTTCAACGCCAGTCGCCTTGCTTTTCACAATCTCGACTTCAGCGTCATGCTCCAGATAGTTCAGCGTGGTCACAATGTTCCACCGGTCCATCTGGCCCTGATTCAGTTGCTGTGTACCGTGATACATGCCGGTTGTATCGCCCAGACCAACTGTATTGGTCGTGGCGAAAAGGCGGAAATAAGGGTTCGGCGCGATCACGCGGTTCTGATCAAGCAAGGTTAACTTGCCGCTTGCTTCTAGAATCCGCTGGATCACGAACATCACATCCGGGCGGCCCGCATCATATTCGTCAAATGTAATCGCCACCGGACGCTGCAACGCCCACGGCAAAATACCTTCTCTGAACTCAGTAATCTGCTTACCGTCTTTCAGAACAATCGCGTCTTTGCCAACCATATCTATCCGGCTGACATGACTGTCGAGATTGACCCGCACTACCGGCCAGTTCAGGCGCGCAGCAATTTGCTCGATATGGGTCGATTTACCCGTGCCGTGATACCCCTGCACCATAACGCGGCGATTGTGTTCAAATCCTGCCAGAATGGCCATCGTCGTTTCAGGATCAAAGCGATACGCCTCGTCTATCTCAGGCACATATTCTGTGCGATCGGCAAAACCATGCACAACCATATCCGTATCAAGGCCAAACACCTTGCGAACGTTAATTTTCTTAGTTGGTTTGAGGCCAGCAAGTACGTCTGTATCATTCATAACGGTCATAGGCGGATCGTCTCTTCGTCGGTCGGAATAGTTTTCAGCGATTGTTCTAACACGCCAGCGCCAATCGCATAGTGGGGCATTTTATTTTACTGGCTTCACAGGCGCACTGCCGTGACCTCACAATATCGCGCCCAAACAAAAAGCGCGCCCTTGTCAGGACGCGCTTCAAAATTGCTCAATGGCAAATCGTTTAAGCAGCGGCCTTTTTCGCGATGTCGCGTTTGATTTTGCGGGCCTTATCGGACAGCTTCTCTTCTTTGGCTTTTGCAAGGAACCCGTCTAGGCCGCCTAGCTTATCTACAGTACGTAGCGCCTTCGCAGCGATGCGCATGCGGAAGCTTTGGTCAAGCGCTTCAGAACGAAGTGTCACTTGAACAAGGTTCGGCAAAAACCGGCGCTTGGTTTTGATTTGTGAGTGGCTAACCCGGTGGCCGACAATCGGCTTGGTGCCAGTAAGTTCGCATTCGCGGGACATGGTCACGCTCCGTCAGGTAATCTGGTTGATCTCGAAGGCGCGTCGTTACACAGGCTAAGGGGGTTCTGTCAACTGTTAGAGACAGGTTTGCCAAAGGTTTTCATTGCCCCAAAATTGCCTTGGCCACATGCTCAGCTGTATTCACCAATCAAATGCGGCGCGATCTAGGCAGTTTCATTCAGCCCGTGTTGCTTATCACTCGTTATATGGGTGCCATGCACGAATCGCATCAAAATGAACACCAGGGAGGAAATACCTGATGAAAAAGTCAATATTTGTTACAGCAGGCGCTGCACTCGCTCTCGCTGGCCTCTCTGCGGCAGACACGGCCCCACTTACCGCTGATGCGCTCACCTCCCCTATTTTGACCAATGTGAAGGCTGGCGAACCAACTCGCATGATTTACGAGTTAAAGGCCAAAGCTTACGTGCTGTTCATTCCGGCGACGGGGCGCGCCTATTTCGATGTAAAGATGAAGCCAGATGACTACACAATCCGCTCTCGCGTTAAAGTCACAGGCATCGCTGATTGGTTTGTAAATTACGACATGCACTTGAATGCCAGTGGGTATACGCACGACCACAAACTGAAAACGTATTCTTACAATTCACAAAACAGAGACAGCAAAAAGAACCGCAAGGTAAACTTGACCATCTCCGACAAGGATTTCGAAATGGAGGCTGTCCCCCGGTTCGGCAATCTAGGTTTTCCCGCCGCCTCAACAGAGCAGGTCTTGAAAACAAATGACCCGATAACAGCCTTGATCACGTTTGCTTTGGAACCGCGCGCCGAGGGAGAAGATCCATGCGGCGGGCCCATCCGCATATTTGACGGGCGGCAGCTCACATATTTGCACCTAAAAAATGCAGGCATGAAAAAGGTTAAATCAGACGCGTGGAGCGGACAGGCCATCGAATGCCATGTAACGATGGACAAGATCGCTGGTTACGACAAAGACGACCAAAACGACAACCTCACCGCAATAGACGGCCCCTTGCGCATGTATCTGGCCCCGCTGGACAATGGCGCACACGTTCCGGTGAAAATAATCGCTGACTCCAAAAAACTCGGCAAAGTAACACTGCAAGCCAGTAAACTGCGCTTTGAGCCTCTCGAAGCGGAATAGCTATTTCGGCAATTTACGTAAGAGAGTGAGAAGATCACTCATATCGTCTGGAAGAGGCGCTTCAAATCGGAGCGCCTCTTTCGTTATCGGATGCTGAAACCCAAGCACGGCGGCATGAAGCGCCTGACGCGGTAAAGCGCGAGCCGCCGCCATCGCTGCATCATATGACGGTCCACTGCCATAGGCAGAAATACCCTTCGACCGGCCATAAACAGGATCTCCAATCAACGCCGCACCAATATGGCTCATATGCACGCGAATTTGATGCGTGCGACCTGTCTCCAATCGGCACTCAATCAAAGCAGCAGCAGGCTCTCCTGTTCCTTTTGCTCTAAGGCCAAACGTCTCAATCCCCTTATAGTGCGTCACCGCATGGCGAGCTTTCGCGCCTTCTGGGTTGCGCATCACAGCCATCTTTTTCCGATCCGCTTTGGAGCGTGCGAGATGCTCGTCAACCGTTCCAGATAGTGGACGAGGGGCACCGCGGGTAATCGCACGATACACCCGATCAATATCATGCGACGCGAACAGAGCGGCGAGCCCATTATGGGCGGCCTCTGTTTTAGCAGAAACCATCACACCTGTAGTCAACTTATCAATCCGGTGAACAATGCCTGGTCGCTCAACTCCGCCAATTCCTGATAACTGGCCTGCGCAATGGTGCAGCAAAGCGTTCACCAAAGTCCCCGTCCAACTGCCCGGCGCGGGATGGACCGTCATGCCAGCAGGCTTATTAACGATGATGAGATGCTCGTCCTCGAACAGAATATCCAGCGGAATATCTTCAGGCTCTGGCACAGCGGGGATAGGTGTCGGCACCTGCAAAACGTAACACTGGCCCTCGACCACTGCTTTACGCGGGTCGAGCGTTACCGCACCATCGCAGGCCACAGCGCCCTCTTTCACGAGCGTTTTAGCGCGACTACGCGATAGCGAATCAGAGCGCTCCGACAGGAAGCTATCCAACCGTTTACCCGCATCT
Organism: Hyphomonas sp.; assembly: GCA_050633385.1. Classification (GTDB taxonomy): domain Bacteria; phylum Pseudomonadota; class Alphaproteobacteria; order Caulobacterales; family Hyphomonadaceae; genus Hyphomonas. Next base: position 110,891 of record JBOEGK010000013.1, on the reverse strand, counting down.
TCGGCATCCACTGAGAATTCTGTTTCTTGCATCCTCGCCCTCTTAAACGAGTTGCTGCGCCGCGTCATGCTATTGTCTCTAAAGACCTGTAATGGGAAGAGTAGTGACGATGCTCACGTTGAGATCCGGGAGACAGCCTATGCCTAAACTCACACGACGAGTCCTGCTCAGCGCGACCGCAACAGGAACCCTCACCCTGCCGGCTTGTACCACACCTAACTTCTTGCGGAGCAGCAGAAATATCGGCGAAGTGCGGTTCATTCACGGCGTTGCTTCAGGTGATCCATTGCACGACCGCATCATTCTGTGGACACGTGTGACACCCGACGACAAGTCCGCGAAAGTCGAAGTCGGCTATGAAGTGATCGACGCCACCACAGGATTGATCGCGACGAGCGGTGCCGTATTCACCGATGCATCTCGTGACTTTACGGTAAAGGTTGATGCGACGGGGCTCAACGCAGCAACGCCCTATACTTATAAATTCACGGTCCTCAACTCAGATGCTGAGGTTGTGTCTCCAATTGGGCGCACACGCACAACAGCATTGAGCGGTGACGCACCCGTTCGGATCGCGGTCGTCTCGTGTAGCAATTGGCAGTTTGGATTTTTCAATGCATACCAATCAATTGCAGAAGAAGAACCGCTCGATGCAATCGTACACCTCGGCGACTATCTTTATGAATATGGAATAGATGGATATGGCGGCGAAACTGCCAAGGCACTCAACCGAAAGCATGATCCAGAATACGAAATTGTAACCCTGTCTGACTACCGGCGTCGGCACGCGCAATATCGGTCTGACGTCTCCGCCCAATCTGCCCACGCAGCGGCGCCATGGATATGCACCTGGGATGACCATGAAAGCACCAATAACAGCTACAGAACTGGCGCAGAGAATCACGATCCTGATCAGGGCGAAGGCTCATGGTCTGACCGCAAGCAAGTGGCCATTCAGGCCTATTTCGAATGGATGCCAATTCGTGAGCCAAAGGGCAATTTACGCTCAGCCGCTTGGCGTAGCTTCACCTTCGGAGACGTCGCCACGTTGCACGCCTTGGAATCGCGACTGACCGGACGCTCAGAAGAACTTAGTTGGGCAGAAGCGATAGGCGATGCCACTGACCCCGAAGACATTTCTAATCGTGTCCAAGACTATGTCCCCAAAGTCTTGGCCCCTGAACGGACTCTACTCGGCAAAGAGCAAGAGGACTGGCTTGCCAATGAACTCTCAGCATCATCCGGCAGCGGAAAGACATGGCAAATACTCGCCAATCAAGTGATCATGGCCCGGGTTAAACTTCCCAACTTAACCCGTACATTGTCCCCAGAAACGATCGGAAAACAAATCGAATATGTACAGAACATGATTGGGTTCTCCGCCTTGGGGATGCCCATGAATCTCGATGCTTGGGATGGTTTTCCGGCAGCCCGCGATCGTCTCTATGCCGCAGCGAAATCAGCAAATGCACGCCTCATAACGCTCACTGGAGATACGCATGAAGCATGGGCAAATAATCTGCATGACGCGACCGGGGAGCAAAGGGGTGTAGAGTTTGGCTGCACATCAGTCACTTCGCCGGGCACGGATGCTTATGTAAAAGATATTTCGAATCTGGGTGAACGCATGGCGGCGGCAAATTCCGAAGTTATATGGAATAAACCGGAGGGCCACGGCTACACCATCGTGACATTCACCGATAAATCAGCCCTCGCTGAATACCGCGAAGTCTCGACAGTTCTAGAAGAACGATCGACGACAAAAACAGTTGCCCGCTTTACCACGCGTCGCACCTCAAATTCACTTACCCCATTGGCAAAGCACTTAACTTAGAATGCCGGAAAGGGTTGAACGGCCGCCGTCCAATGTCAACGTTTCACCCGTAATGAAAGCGGCCTCTGGTGACGAGAGAAAGCGCGCTGCATCCGCAATTTCATCGGCAAGGGCTGCGCGCCCCAAAGGCGTACGCGCTGTTGTAAACTCTTGAGTGCGCAACTCGCGCGGCCTAATCGCGGCAATCGCATTGACCCGAATGCCGCGCTCAGCCAGTTCCAAAGCGCCTGCACGCACAACACTGAGTATAGCTGATTGGGTAACAGACGCTGTAAACTGGCCAGGCATTGCGCCCTTGGCGAGATAATCCAGAATGAATGTGACCGTGCCCTGCTGGGACGGTCGATCAATGTCTTCATCCGACAGCTGCGCCAGCCTGTCAGAAAAGGCACTCAATAAAAGCACGGCAGCACGAACCGAACTCGCCATCGCTTTATCAAATTTCTCAATCGAAAGCTCTACCAGCGCGTCACTTTCGCTAATTTCTGGGATGACAACAATATTGTTGATTCGACCAAATGCCTCATCAGCAGCGGACATGACATTGCGAAGACCCAACCGTGTGTGAAGTTCGCTATGATGCAGCACAACCTTATCTGACAAGGATGCTCGCGCGCCTTCCAACCGTTTGACTCTAGGATCAGCGGCGACGACACGGTGGCCTTGCTCGCTAAACCGTCGTGCGACAGCGTCACCTACTTCACGGCCCAGGCCGAGAATTGCAGTTACGGGTTGCTCCATAGATCAATCCGCCTGGCTATAAGCAATATTTGAACCGATGTGAGTGGGCATTTCCTGCGCCTACCTTTTGATGAAGCAGACACAGGACGAAGGTCAGGTGACGGCTGTTGCTAACTTGCCTTCAATAATTGCAGCTCTTCTTTAATCTTCAGTTTCTTTCGCTTCAACGTGTTGATCATAAGTCCATCCGCTGCGGCGTGTTTCTGCGCCTGGATAATTTGGGTATCCAGTTGACGGTGCTTGTTGGAAAGCTCGTCTATACGGCCTGCAATTGACATGAGTGTCACTCCTTCTGGTTGCTAATGAACTTATGTGATGATGCCATCAACTAAGCATGAGCATCGCAAGCCGTCAGGTTAAAAATTCAAAGTGCGAATAAAATCTAATCTAATTTTGGGGCATTTTGAGGCATTCATGCCTGTTTTCTGCGCGCTTTTCGAACAAACATTTCTTGATCAGCGCTCGCGATCAGCATACCGGCATCTTGTCCTGGCCGCCACTCGACCACCCCACATGAAGCACCCAGAATGATGTCGGGGCCCTCCTCGCCTTCCGGCGGTCTCATCACAAAGCCGTCTATAATTTCTTCAAGTTGCTTGGCTTTCAATTCGCTATCCGCTCGTGTGGCATGGGCCAGCACGATTCCAAATTCATCGCCGCCGAGACGCCCGACCACGTCTGTTTCACGCGTATTTCGAGCGAGAATTTCCGAAATTGTCACCAGCACATCATCGCCTGCTGCGTGGCCATACACATCGTTGACGCGCTTAAAATGATCCAAATCGATAAAAATGAGAGAGAGAGAGGTTCTAAACCGCCCTGCTAAGGCAATCTCGCGGCGCACCTCACGTTCAAATGCCCGGCGATTGAATATGGGGCAGAGCGCATCAATATCTGCCAGAGACTCAGCCTCAGCGAGTGCATCTTTCAGATCGTCCACTTCCTCACGCAGCGCCAAAACTTCTTCGCTTAGCGCCTCCATCGCCGCCCGATCACGGATCCTCAGCTGTGTCAGATCAACCCCCAAAACCTTTAGTAAGGCTTGCCGGGCCCGCAAACGAGAAGAGGTCTGCTTGGTCATCATCTCTCCACAATAGGCACGGAAATCCGGTCTGTGTATCCTTTACTCATCTGAGGCGAATTTGACGGGTAACTTGACCGGGCGAGCCGCCTGCCTATTGTGCGCGCTTTCTCGCGAGAAGGCCTTTAAAATGAGCGATTCACCTAAAGTTGGCATCATTATGGGCAGCCAGTCTGACTGGCCTGTGATGAAAGAAGCTGCGCGTATTCTTACAGAACTTGGCGTAGAGCATGAGACTCGCATCGTTTCAGCGCACCGCACGCCCGATCGCCTGGTCAAGTACGCCAAAACTGCGAAAGAGCGCGGTGTGCAAGTTATCATAGCGGGTGCCGGTGGTGCCGCACATTTGCCCGGTATGGCAGCTGCAATGACCCCCCTCCCGGTACTTGGCGTCCCGGTGCAGTCGAAAACTCTCTCTGGGTTAGACAGCTTGCTCTCCATTGTTCAAATGCCACGTGGCGTTCCCGTCGGGACGCTAGCCATCGGTGAAGCCGGTGCCGTGAACTCAGGCCTCATGGCGGCCTCGATCGTCGCCCTGCAAGACGATGCGGTCGCTGTAAAACTTGATGCGTATCGCGCGGCACAAACCGACGGCGTTGCTGAGGTTCCGCAGGGATGAATGCATTGTCCGCTGGCCAAACGATTGGAATTTTAGGAGGCGGGCAGCTTGGTCGCATGCTCGCGGCCTCTGCGCACCAATTGGGGTTCGACACACTCATATTGTGCCCAGAAAATGATGCCCCAGCTGCTCGCACAGCTGGCGGGCACATTACGGCGAATTACACCGATAAGAATGCACTTCAGGCTTTCGCTGATGCCTGTGATGTCATTACGCTGGAGTTTGAAAATATTCCTGTCGCTGCGGCCGAGATTTTGGCAGGCACCTCAACGCCGCTGCACCCGGGGACACAATCCTTATCCATCTCACAAGATCGCGTTGAAGAAAAAAAATTCTTGAACAGGATTGGTATCAAAACCGCAGACTTTTTTGCCATCGACAGCGCCGAGGACATTCCCCCCGCGCTTTTAGAACTTGGCGGGATTGGCCTGTTAAAAACCCGCCGAGATGGCTATGACGGGAAAGGACAGCATTGGGTTCATACACCAGCCAACGCGCCAAATGCCTGGGATAAGCTGGGCAAGGTAGGATGTGTTCTTGAGGCACCGATTGATTTTTCCTGCGAAATTTCCGTACTCGTGGCTCGTTCCTCAACAGGCGAAACCGCCTCATGGGCACCCCCGCGAAATCATCATGAGAATGGTATTCTCGCAACCTCGACAGTTCCGAGTGGTCTAACGCAATCTGTTGAAGACAAAGCACGCGAGCAAGCGATGTTGCTGGCACAAAAACTAGAACATGTCGGTGTTCTAGCACTTGAGTTTTTCGTCCTTGAGGACGGCTCATTGATCGCCAATGAGTTCGCACCGCGCGTCCATAATTCAGGACACTGGACGCCAGAAGGGTGCCAAACCGGGCAATTCGAGCAGCATATCAGAGCCGTCGCAGGCTGGCCGCTAGGAGATACGCGGCGATTATTTGATATTGAGATGCGCAACTTAATCGGTGATGCTGGGATTGTAGACCCCGCTGAACTGAAACCGAACGAAACACTAACACTGTATGGAAAGCGCGACGCGCGGCCCGGTCGGAAAATGGGGCATATCACTCGTCGGATTGCTCCACGAAAGGACTAGCCTTATGCGCCTTCCCGTATCCACATGGCCAGACATCGAGGCTTGGCTCAAAAAGTCGAAAACAATTTTGGTTCCGATCGGCTCGATGGAACAACATGGGCCGAACGGCTTCATCGGCACCGACGCGCTTTGCCCGGAAATTATCGCCAATTATGCCGAGGCCCTTGCACCAGACGACGTATTGGTTGGCCCAACCTTTAACATCGGCTGCGCGCAGCATCATTTAGGCTTTCCCGGCACGATCACGCTGCGCCCCAGCACGATGATCGCAGCGATGACAGATTGGACGGACAGTTTGATGCGTCATGGATTTGAAAAAATATATTGGTTGAACGGGCATGGCGGAAACATTGCCACGATCCAAGCGGCGTTTTCAGAGATTCACGCCCAGCGAAGCTTCGACAAGAACGGCGAGCACAATCGCCCTGACCTGACCTTAAAACTTAGAAACTGGTGGGATTTCAAAGATGTGATGGGGCTTTGCAATGAACTTTATCCTATCGGGCACGGATCGCATGCAACCGCTTCTGAAGTATCAGTCACATATTTTGGATACCCAGATCGGGCGCGACCAGAGGTTCAGATGAGCCCGAAAATAGCTCCGAATGGGTCTATCAGTGATGCTGTCCAGTATCGCCGAGATTTCCCGGATGGGCGCATCGGGTCTGACCCAACCCAATCTAATGCAGCAGATGGCGAAAAGATTGTCGACAAAGCTGCTCGGGCCATTCTGAATGAACTGAAACATTTTTAATGGCCGAAGCAGTCTCAGAGGTTCCAATGCAATCTCTGGGCAATTAGACTGAGAGCCACGATAACCCCTACTTTTCCGGAGAGGCGAACAAAACCCGAATGTTGGACATTCAAAATCTGGAAAAAGCATTTGGCAGCAAGCGCGCTGTTGATGGGATTTCGTTCACGCTGGAACCCGGCACGGTGCTTGGCTTTCTCGGTCCAAATGGCGCGGGAAAATCGACCACCATGCGAATGATTTCCGGCGTTCTCGAGCCAGACACGGGCGACGCCTTGATAGACGGACAGTCCATTGTAGAGAACAGGCGTATCGCGCAACGCAACCTCGGCTATTTGCCAGAGGGAGCACCACTTTACAACGAAATGACCCCCCCACAATTTTTGCAATTTCTAGCTCAGGCACGGCAACTGCCCAGAGATGACAGAAAATCAGCCGTGGAGCGCGCAATCGCTGATGCACGCATTTCCTCCGTGTGTAAGCAACGGATCGGCTCTTTATCAAAAGGTTATCGTCGCAGAGTCGGACTTGCGGGTGCCATTTTACACGATCCACCTGTCCTTCTGCTGGATGAACCGACTGACGGCCTTGATCCCAATCAAAAACGCGCGGTGCGAGCCCTCATTTCTCGCATGGCGCCAACCAAAGCCATTCTCATCTCCACCCACACACTAACCGAAGTGCCTGCGATGTGTACGCGAGCCGTCGTAGTCGATAAAGGCCGCATCGTTGCCGACGACACCCCCTCAGGGCTACTTGAACGCTCTGAAGATGGCACATTGGAAAGTGCATTTGCACGGTTAACCGACCAGAATGAGGCCGGATAGAATGGAGTTTATCAAGGAACAATTTGCAGGATTTCGAGCCACCTATTGGCGCGAGTCGAGTGCCTATTTCACGACCCCGATGGCGTATGTTTTCCTGTCAGTCTTCTTGCTGGCGCTAGGCTTGTTCACTTGGGAGGCAAGTCGGTTCTTCGATACGGGCGCAGCCGATCTTTCACCGTTTTTCATGTGGCACCCATGGTTATACATGATTTTCTTACCCGCTCTCGCCATGCGGCTATGGTCTGACGAACATACTGCGGGCACAGACGAACTCTTGTTATCGCTACCGCTGGGCATGCCCGGGCTGGTTTTAGCAAAACTATTTGCGGCGTGGACGGTGGCAGGGCTTGGCCTCATCCTCACTTTCCCAATGTGGATCACCGTCAACTATCTTGGCTCACCTGATAATGCTGCCATCACTCTAACCTATTTGATGAGCTTCTTGATGGCCGGGGCTTACTTGTCCATCGGGGCCGCTATATCTGCCCTTACATCCAGCCAAGTCACAGCCTTTGTCCTCTCAGTCGTTGCTGCCTTTGTTTTCACCGCTGCAGGCTGGCCGTTAGTCTTGTCGGGAGTCCAGTCAGTCTTCGGAACTGGATTTGCCGAAGGGGTCGCACAATTCAGCTTTCTAACCCAGTTTGAAGGCGCGCAAAGAGGCGTGTTGGAATTCCGCGCAGTGTTCTACTTGCTTGGCTTCATTCTTTTCTGGACGATCTTGAACGGCCTATGGGCCTCTAGAAAGCGGCTTGGGTAATCGGATGAAATCGAAGCATTATCTCATCGCAGCAAGCGCGCTTATGGGCGTCGTCTTTGTTTCATCCAATCTCATTATGCAGAAGGTGTTTGCTAGCGCACGCATAGATTTCACCGAGAACAATCTGTTCACGCTATCCAATGGAACCAAAAGCACTCTGGAAGAGCTTGCTGAACCTGTCGACATAACTTTCGTGTACAGTCGGCAAGTGGCGCAAGAATTTCCAGCTGTTCGCGCCTATGCGGCGCGAGTCAGAGAGTTACTTGAATCATACGCATCACAATCGGGGCGAAAAGTTATAATTCGCGAGATCGACCCGACCCCCTTTTCCCCCGCAGAGGATGAGGCGCTAGCCGCAGGCATCACTGCCGTAAACACAAATGGCCAAGACCCGCTTTATTTCGGTATCATCGGACGGAACACTATCGATGATACGCGGGTTATCCCCTTCCTTGCCCCTGAACGCGAAGTGACGTTGGAATACGACCTGACACGGATGATCTCTCGCTTAGATGACCCATATCCAAGAAAGGTTGGCATTCTGTCATCCCTTTCAGGCATGAACTCGCCCGGTGGCGAGGGCGGTTATCAACTTCTGCAAGACATAAATAAATCATTCGAAATTGTTCCCATTCCTGATGAATTCCAATCAGTGCCAGATGATCTCGATGTGCTGCTTATGGCGCACATAAACCCTCTGTCGGACAGGCAGTCATGGCTGATAGAGCAATACCTTATGCGCGGAGGTAGCGCGGTCATTCTAGCCGATCCCGCAGCAAAAATTGCAGTCGCTAATCAAGCCATCGCGTTCTCTGATACGCCGCTCTCGTCTGATCTTGGCGTACTCGGTGAGGCTTGGGGTGTCACAATTTCAAAGCGTGCTGTAGCAGACGCGGCAAGCGCATTGCCCGTGCCGGTCGAATTGGACAATGGGCGCGTGGAGGAGAGAGCCCACCCCCTTTTCATAGGCACGCCCGCTGGAGATATGAATCAGAATGATCTGGTCACTGCAGATTTATCGCGCACGGTGAACATGGGTGCGCCCGGCGCAATCTTGTTCGACAATCCTGCCAAAGGTCTAACCGTCACGCCGTTGATGCAAACCGGCCCCGGTCCATCACTGATCGACGCGGAACATGCGGTGCGCGATATGGGACCCGGAGAAGTTTTGCGCGCATACCAAGCGCTTTCCGGGCCTCTAACTCTGGCTGCGCGCATTTCGGGAAAGTTGCACAGTGCGTTTCCAGATGGTGCGCCGGAAATCGATCTTCCCAACGATCCGGTAATGGCAGAGATTGCGCGCGCCGATGCAGAAAACGCACCCAAGCATTTGGACATCGCAGCTCAAAGTAGTGAGATCATTGTCATTGCAGATGTCGATTTACTCGCTGATGATTTTTATATTTATCCGGGTCAGGACATTGTGGTTGCTGATAATGGTGCTTTGGTGCTGAACGCTATCGATGCGCTGTCTGGCGGCGGTGCGCTTTCCAGATTGCGCTCACGCGCAGCAAGTCAACGACCCATGGAGCGCATTGATCAAATGCGAGAACGGGCTGAGGCTCAATATTTTCGTCAGCAAGGACAATTGGAAACCCGCCTCAACGCGGCGCAGGCCCGTATGGAAGAATTGCAGGAGATCGGCTCATCTGACGGTTTTTTCGCCGGTGATCTTGAAGCCGACCTCACGGAGACAGAACGCGCCGAACTCTCTGAACTGCGCGAAGACATCGTAAGATTGCGCGGCCTGCTCAGGGATATCGAACGCGATTATCGGCGCGACATTGATCGAATGGAAAACCGATTGAAGGCCATCAATATTTGGGGGGGACCGATACTCGTCGCATTGCTTGGATTGTTAATCTGGTGGCGTACGCGGCAAAAAAATGGGGCTGGCGCGTGACACAAATTAGAGATCAGATACGACAAAAACGACTACTTCTCCTGAGTGGAGGCGCCGGGGCGTTGAGCTTGCTCGCACTGATTACGGGCTTGGGTGCAGATGGCCCCAGAACGGCCGATGCACTGACAGGCACCCCCGTAATGGAAAATTTTGACGACATTCGCGGACGAGCAACTAAAATTCGAATTACGCTCGCAGATGAAACTTACAGCCTATCCAACACAAACGGCGGCTGGGTGATGGATGGGACCAGCGGCTACCCCGTGCGACCAGGGCGACTGGCTGAACTGTCAGCCGGTCTCGAGGAGTTAGTGTGGGATGCCCCGCGCACCCATGATCCACTCAAACTGGACCATATTGGCCTCGGCAATCCAAATGAAGGCGGAACAGGCGCGCTGATAGAGTTGTTTGACGAAAACTCAGAACGCCTTAGCGCGCTGATCACGGGACGAAAAGGAAAATTCACGTATGCGCGTGACCCAGATAGCAACAAGGCTTATCGCATTAAGGGCAATCTTCCACCCCTACATAATCACGATGCGTGGCTTGATCTTGATATCCTCGATATCAAACCAGATGCTGTACAGGCACTTCGTATCTTCGATATCTCTGGCAAAGAGCTCTATTTGCAGCGCCGTGTTGGCAGCGGTGAACGCAGCTTCAGGCCCGCGCCGCCCTATCAAAACTATCGGCTCGTCAGCAGGATTGCCGCCTCTACCCCCGCATTAGCCCTCTCAAGATTTCAGCCGATCGGCGTCAAGCCAAGCAAAGACCTTAAAACAAAAGCACTGACTCGGCACATCACGCAGACCCATGATGGTTTAGAGGTAAACCTGCTGACCTACCGCGAACCGGATGGTTTTTATGTTACCTTTCGGGCCATTGAGGCGGGTGAAGGGGCGCATCGCGGCAGTTCCATCAATGCCAAGGCAGAAGGTTGGGCTTTCCAGATATCCGAATATGACTGGAACGACTTTACACCGAGAGTGTCGTCAATTGTTCGCCCACCTGCGCCAAAGACAACACCTTAGCGGGGCAAACGCATCGTCGCCAAAACTTTGCCAAATCCGCGCTCCTGCACCACAACCACGCATGATCCATGGCAAATACTCGCATCGATACGCAAGTCTTCTCCGGCCCAATATAAAAGCCGCTTCACTTCAGACACCGGATTTATCATCCGTGAGGGGTTCGACTCCCCTTGCAGATAATGGATGATATATACGTCCCCTTCCGCACCCTCTGGGCCCGAGATAGAAATACCGCCTGCCGTGTTGGCTAATTCCACCCCGCTCGGGGAGGTCTGGCCAGCAGCATCGATGTTATCCAACACAAGCTCGGTTCGGCTGCCCACACTTTGAGTTTTGCCATTGAAAACGGTTTGCGGTGTATAGGGGCCACGCAACCCAAACCGATCGACATAAGCACGCTGTCTATCGTTGGATTCATCAAGGGCCAGTGGCTCTTTGCCCAAATAGTCCCAGTAATCTACCGGCCACGTAAGAACCTGCACGTCCTCACGCGTTTCAGATACCTTAGAAAGCAACTTATTGGCTCGTGGACTTGCAAAGCAGCTCTTCGCCGCAAAAAGTTCAACAAGCACAGGCCCGTCAGCTCGAGCCTCGAACGCAAAAAGTCCCGCAATCAAAAGAGTTATAAAAATTCTGAACATCTAAAGCGAATCTATAGAATAACTTTGAACTACTGGCCAATCGTTGAATCGTAAAATTCGTTAAAATTCTTTCAAACCAAATCGAAACTAGTGTTAGACATGGATATAGTGACCTCTATGTAACACTCTGACACCATGCTGGCCCACATCTTTAGTTCGGCTCTTCAATTGATGCAGCAAACAACCGTATTGACCCAGCCTGCTGAGACGGTAAGCCTCCACTCAAGTTTGGACGAAAGGTCTAACCGAATATGACTGCGCCCGGCATGTTACTCTCTGCCCAAAATCTTGGCATTCTTCGCGGCGAGCGAGTTGTCCTTTCAGGTGCCAGTATTGATGTGCATGCCGGTGAAGCGATCATCTTACGGGGCGCCAATGGAGCGGGTAAAACCACCCTACTCCGCATCCTCGCTAACCTTACGCAACCAGAGGCTGGTTCGAAGAAAATTATGGTGCCGTTTCACTGGCTTGGGCACCGAGACGGGTTAAAGCCCCATGAAACACCTCGCAGTCACCTCAAGCATTGGGCGCAAGCTTGGGGGACATCGGTTAGCGTCATTGATAAAACCCTGGAACAGCTGGGATTGACGCGCGCGATGGATGTCGCCGCACGTTATTTGTCAGCTGGGCAGCGCAGACGCACTGCCCTTGGTCGCTTATTGCTAGAGCCTCGCGCGCTCTGGCTGCTGGACGAACCCTTCACGGCGCTGGATACTGACGGACAAAATCTTCTGAGGTCTTTGATCAAAACTCATCGCAATGAAGGCGGCGCAATCGTTGCAGCCATTCACGGTGAGGTTGGCCTAGAGACCAGCAAAGAGCTGGTGCTGTGAAACAACCCGCGCCCTATCGAGCAGCCTTTACACAGGCTTTTAGCGAAGCTTGGGCGCACGGCGCTGGGGCGCTATTGCCTATTGGTTTTTTTGCAGGCGCTGCGGTCCTCGTCCCCCTCGGCATCGGAACCGAGCGCGCACAACTGGTCGCGGTCGGTCCCGGTATTTTATGGGTCGCTCTGGCACTTTCTAGCCTAGTCACCCTTGAACGATTATTCCAATCCGACTTGGAGGACGGCGTTCTTGACTTGTGGCTATTGACTCGCGCGCCCATGGCGGGGATCGCCGCCACCAAAACCTTTGCGCATTGGCTGGCAGCCGGATTGCCGCTGGCGCTCCTATCTCCATTATTGAGCCTGCTGTTCCAAGCCGAGGTGAGCAGCGCTCTTTTTATTAACGCTGGTTACTATGCGATTGGCGGCCTCTCCTTTTATTTCTGGGGGGGTGTAGGCGCGGCTTTGGCAGCAAGCGTTCGCCGTGGAGGATTGCTCATCGCACTCATCGTGCTGCCGCTATTTGTCCCGACTGCAATTTTCGGCGCTATGGCCATGGCTGATGGACCCATAACCCCTATCGCTCCATTGTTATTGACGGCGACAACCCTATTCGCGCTTGCTGTTGCACCATTTGGTATGGCTGCTGCCTTGCGCTTGGCGGCTGACTAACGAAAGACTAGTTTAATGGGCATGTTTTCATATCTCGCCAATCCGATGCGGTTCATGCGATTTTCTAGCATTGCGGCGCCAATTGCAGCTGCACTTGGGGTTGCCATGATTGTTTGGGGCGCATGGCAAGGACTGTATATCGTGCCCAAGGATGAGGTACAGGGCGGCGACATTATGCGCGCCATGTTCGTCCATGTTCCCTCCGCTTGGCTCGCCATGGGCAGCTATACCGGAATGGCAGCCGCAAGCTTCGTTTGGTTCATATGGCGACACGAACTGGCCGACATCGCCGCGAAAGCTATAGCACCCTTGGGAGCAACATGGACCACACTTTGCCTTTTGACAGGTGGAATATGGGGAAAACCAACATGGGGAACATGGTGGCAATGGGACGATGCCCGCATGATGTCAGTGCTGTTCATGCTCTTTCTTTTTCTGGGCTATATCGCCCTTCGCGCTGCGATGGATACACGGCAAAAGGCCGCCCGCGCGGGCGCCATTCTCGCAATGGTCGGGGCCATCAATTTACCGCTGATCAAATTTTCAGTCGATCTATTCGCCTCACTGCATCAGGATGCGAGCGTAATAACCGCAGACGGGCCAAAAATGGCAGCGGTTTATCTAACTCCATTGCTGATCAGCGCCTTAGGGCAAGTGTTCCTTTTCTCTGCGTTGGTTATGGTGAGCATGCGCGGGGAAATATGGAGCAGACGTACAGCCGCAGCGCGCGCCAAACATCTGAACGGAGGATAGCTCATGTTACCCGAACTAGATCACAATGCGCCCTTCATTTACGCCATTTATGGACTGGGTGCATTCGGAGTGTTCGCGATGACGCTAGGCGTTGTGCTCAAAGCCCGTTCGGCTCGTAAAAAATTTGAACGCGCAGAGGCTCTGAAAAAGTCATGAGACGCTGGATCGCCATTGTGCCAATTGCCGGACTATTGGGCCTTGCCGCGCTTGGGGCGGCAAGATTGATCAACCCCGAGAAAGGAGACTTTGAACTCCAAATCCGCAAAGCACCCGATCGTGAGTTTGCAACATTCTCCGGAGAGACGATCAATTTTGCCAGTACACCGAGCGATACGCGAATTGTGAATTTGTTTGCCAGTTGGTGTGGCCCCTGTCGGGCAGAGCACCATCATCTCGTTACGCTCGACAAAGCTTATCCAGGACACGTATTTGGCGTGTTGTACAAAGATACTCGCGTCAACGGAGAGAAATTCCTAACAGAACTCGGAAATCCGTTTACGGATGTCGCAATCGATGAAGATGGACAAGGCGGGCTAGATTTCGGATTGACTGGTGTCCCCGAAACTTTCGTCATTGCAGCGAATGGTGACATTTTGCTGCATATCGATGGTCCGCTGACCGAAGATACGGCCAAAAAAGTGGGCGAGACACTTGAAAGCGCCTCGCCCCTGAACCGTTAAGCCGGTTTTTGAAGACTATTTTTTTGTCTTCTTAGCTTTCTTAGCTGGCTTTGCCTTCTTAGCGGCAGTTACCTTTGGAGCAGCCTTGGTGGCTACCTTTTTGGCAGGCGCCTTCTTCGGTGCTGGCTTCTTTTTCACAGGGGCCTTCTTGGCAGGTGCTTTCTTGGCGGCAGGCTTCTTGGCTGGTGCCGCTTTCACAACCGGTTTAGCGACCGGCGCAGGCTTTTCTTCAGCCTTCTCTGCATCAGCAACAAGCTGTGTGAGGCCTGAAAGGAGCGCGTCCTGTTTCGTCTTAGGCAACGCTTTGAAAAGAAGCTCATCAGCCGCCGCAACAGCTGGCTGCGCTTTCTCAAGTGCCTTACGACCTTTAGCCATCAGTGAAACTGATTTTGCGCGGGCATCAGTTTTAGACGCTGTGCGCTTGATAAGACCAGCGCGCTCCATGCGAGCAACCATATCGGCCAAAGTAGAACGGTCGATACCGGTGGCTGAAACCAGATCAGACTGGCTAACCCCTTCATTCCCGGACAGAGCAGCAAGCACTGAGAACTGACGAAGCGTGAGGCCAGCGTTCTTCAGTGCGACTGCTGAATGGTTGGAAGCAATTTGCTGCGCGCGGTGCAACAAGTGGCTAGGTGATTTGTGTAGATCAAATTTGGTGCTCATAATGTAGTGCCTTTAAATGTAGTCAAAAGTTTGTTTTGCTGCTCAATCCGTTTACTTAAGCCATCATTAATGTGACACGTATGCGGATCAATCCTTTTCTCCATACACGCGATAGACTGAAGAAAACATGACCGGTAACTTTCCAAATCCTTTCAAACCCCAAGATTTTGGCAGAAAAGTACCTGATGGGGACGATAAAGAGCGAAATGTCTGCAATATGTGTGGATTCGTAGACTATGTGAATCCTAAGATCGTAGCCGGATCTGTTGTCACTAAAGATAACAGAATATTACTCTGCAGACGCGCCATTAATCCGCGTAAAGGCTTTTGGACACTGCCTGCTGGCTTTATGGAGGAGGATGAAAGTGTAGAAGATGCAGCCCGACGAGAGGCTCAGGAAGAGGCGACCGCTGACATAGAAATAGATAAAATGTTGGCAATTTACTCTGTACCCCGCATTTCTCAAGTTCAAATCATGTTCAAAGGGCGCTTGGTGTCTGATATTGCCCCCGGACCAGAGAGTTTAGAGGTCGCATTATTCGCCTGGAACGAGATTCCGTGGAATCAATTAGCGTTCCCAACCGTCGTCTGGGCACTCACGCATTTCGCGAAAATCAAAGACACTGCAAATTTTGCAGCCTTTTCCAATCCACCCGGCACAGAAATTCTTACTCGTTAGTTTCCATGGAACCATCCTCTTTTGGCGGGATGAGGTGCTTCAAAGTATACGGAGCGTTTGCCAAAGCGAATGCGAAACTGATAGCGATGTTGCCGAGCTTCCAGTTTGCCCACGTAAGCTCAGAAAAATTTCTCCAGAGAACCTCATTCCAAACAGCCATTGCAATGAAGAAAAGCCCCCAACGAATAGCCAATGTTCTCCACGCGAAATCCGGTAAATCAAAAACTGACGCGAAAAACATTTTCCAAATATTTCGTCCGACCAACAGCCCGCCGAAAATTCCCCCTGCATAGATCAGGTTCATAATCGTCGGCTTCATGAACAAAAATAATTTGGATTGCCAGATTATCCCGATCGCACCAAACGATCCGATCAAAGCCGAAGAAATCAGCAAGAATGGAGGGATCTTTTCTTTGCGCACTAAACGCGTGGCGATAACAGCAAGAGTAGCCGCAATAAGCAAACCTGTCGCCCAATACAGCGCATTGTCTTTGGTCAGTAGGCCCTCGCCCTCAGGAAACCGCAACATGACATTGTAGGTCACGATGAAAATCAAAACGGGCCCTAGCTCGGTCCAAATACTGCCAACTTTTTCAGCCGCAATCTTTGTGTCGCTTGGGGGTGTCGGAGCATCGGTCATAAAATGTCTATCTCATTCTGTAAGGAACTTATCCGCGATTTAGTTTGTCTCGCACAAACTGGCGCGCTCCACCAGCATTGAGCGCAAATGCGGCAACAACATATACGAGACCTCCAACCCCCGCCTTCAAGAACAGCTCCGGCCAACTTCCTAAACTGGGAATCACGGCAATAGCCGGCCACATAAGGCCCGCAGCAACCCCGATTTTAAGCAAATCCATCAGCGGCACCGGCAAAGCAACGTGGCGGCGACCAACGATCCCCAGCAGCAGAATGCCAATCGTGTAGGATATGAGTGTTGTTCCGACCGCCCCCATTAAACCAAATTTCGGGATAAGAACAAAGTTAAGCCCAATATTCACTACCGCCGGAACCAACATCAACACAGCGCGTTGATGCGTTTTGTGTGCGAGCTGAAAACTCTCTGAGAAATAGTGGATCAACAAACCATTTAGCAAACCAGCAATGGCGATCCATGGAATGATCTGTTGGGCAGCATCACGCACCGCCTCCCCGATCATCGCCTCAGCCAATGGCTCAGCGACAAGGGCCAAGCCAACCGCGGCGGGTACGCCCAATAATAGAAGCGTAGAGATCATGTTGCGTGCAGCGTCTCTTGCCGCATCCGCCCCGCCCCGCTCATATGCGGCCATAACCAGCGGACTGCCCGCCATCGCAGCCCATGCGCATATCAGCAAAACCGTTTTGTCCGCCACGCCATACCCGGCCGCATAAGCGCCGACAGCTGCCTCACCATCTGGCATCAGTGCAGCAATCATTGGGCGATCTATCCCCGAGACGACTTGATCAAGAAACAATGCTGCAGCAATAGGCATCCCATAGGCTGCCCACGCTTTGAAGCGGTCTTTATCAATACGACCTCCATGAGATGCTTTGATCATATAAGATAGCTCTCGCACCGCCATGATAGCTGTGGCCGTTGCCAACCCCGCGAGCGGCGCCGCTGCGCCGAGCCCCGTAAACACACAAGCAAGTGCGCCCAGCGCAAACCCCACCAACAATCTGAACGTCGCTGTGAACGCATAACGGCTCACACGTTGTCCAGCCTTGTGCATTTCCAGAGATGTTTGAACCAGCGTGTTGACCGGCAGCAGCACGCCAATCCACGGCAACGTGCTCGCATAAAGCGGTTGATCACGAAAGACGAACCAGAGACCCCCCGTAATTAGAAGGCCGACAAATAGTGCCCGTGGCAGCAGCCGAAGGGCGGTGCGGTAATGGGTTGGTAGATCATCAGCCGCTTCAGCCGCCCCGGCAAAACGGTAACCTGCTGCCTCCACCCAACACAAACTGAACGTATGCACCATCGCCATTCCCCAAAGGGCGAGCGCATAAACACCATACTCCTCAGGCGCCATTAGACGGGTGAAGACATAGACCCCGCCAAAAGAAGCAATCGCGGCGGCTAAATTTACGGGCGCGTATCCTGCAAGATGGGAAAATATCTTCATAATACGCCCTTCGCAGGTTTCGTGCCTATCCGCCCGATACCTGCATCAGCACCAAGCCGCAAGCCAGGATGCTCGCAGCCAAGGTTCGGCGGGCACCAAAACTTTCCTTGAGCAATAAGGCGCCCAGACCCGCCGCGAAGACCACAGACGTTTCGCGCAAGGCAGACACGTTTGCCGCATTCGTCATACTAAACGCATAGATGGCCGCCGCATAAGAGAAGCTACCCGCTACCCCCGCAATCACGCTATCGCGCAGCTGGCTCCGAATAGCGATAAAAGCCCGGCCACGCCGCTGGATCAGCGTAACAGTTGTAATTCCGATCCAATCGAGCAGGAAAAGATAAACTGCAAAAGTGCCTGCGCTTGGAAAGCTACGCGAAGCTTGCGCATCAACAACTGAATAACCGCCAATCCCGGCCGCCGCCATGACAGCCCAAAAAAGTGCGGAGCGATCAACCTTGCGTGCATCAAGTGTCGTCCCTGTAGGAACAGCAAAAACGACAATTGCCGCACTCGCCAGCAATAAACCGATGACTTGCCAGCCATTTAGCGCTTCATGAAGATAAAAAATGGCGAAAATCGCCGTCGCCAACGGGGCCAGCCCGCGCATAACCGGGAACACAAGTGACAGTTCTCCCCGGTGAAGCGCCCTCACCATGCAGAACTGATAGACCCAGTGCACACAAAGACACAGTCCCATAAGAGGCCAGAGATCCATTGAAAGCGCTGGAACAAAGGGCACGAAAGGCAGAACGCTAACACCCATGAAAAACGAGACCAACATTCTGGATGTCAGTACGTCCCCACCCTTTTTGACCAAGACATTGCAGACCGCCAAGGTAATAGCGGAAACCATGCAGAGTAAAATGGGGATGAGATTAGTTTCCATCAGCCCACCCTCTTTGCAGAAGAATAGATGGAAAGTGAATTGGGCAAATGAGCGCTTCACAGCCCATCACATCACTTTACCGCGTCAAACGGAACGAAATCAGAGACATTTTGAGCCGTTGATCCAATAACAAGATCGAGTCTGTCGGTGTAAAGGAAACCCGGCATCTCGTATCTTGTATGGTTGAAGGCCATATCGTCGCCGATAGCTGACCGAATCCACTGGACAAACCTCTCTAAAAATTGGCCAGGGATGAAAATTTCACTCAAGACACGACGCGCAAAAAAGGGCTGGAACCAAGCGCAACTCGCCGAACGCCTCAACATTTCCAGACAATCAATCAATGCGATTGAAGCCGCGCGCTACGATCCCTCGCTCTCGCCGGCTTTTGCGCTATCAAATATTCTCAGCTGTCGCATCGAAGTTATAATCAGTTATCGGAAGATATGAGCTCATCGCGCGGATTAAATGCTAGTCAACTGCTCCGACGAGTGCGCGGGCAAAACCTTGTGCGCTAAACGGCTTCAAGTCTTCTGCACTTTCTCCGACGCCTATAAAATGAATCGGCATTTGGTGCGCCTCAGCAATCGCCACCAACACACCACCCTTCGCGGTTCCATCCAGCTTGGTCATGACCAAGCCGGTCACACCAGCGGTGTTTTTAAACGCCTCTACTTGCGACAGCGCATTTTGCCCAACAGTAGCATCTAACACCAAAATTACATCATGCGGCGCATCTGGATCTAACTTTTTCACCACACGGACAATTTTTTCAAGTTCCGCCATAAGCTCAGACTTATTTTGAAGGCGACCAGCAGTATCTACCAGCACCAAGTCATACTTCTCAGCTTTGGCGCGCTCAATCGCATCAAACACGAGTCCCGCCGCGTCAGCGCCAGTAGGGCGCGACATAACTTCTATATCTGCACGCTGTCCCCATACGGTCAATTGCTCAATTGCCGCTGCTCGAAAAGTATCACCAGCGACAAGCAGGGCTTTTGCGCCTTGATCTTTAAGCTTGGATGCGATTTTACCAATCGTGGTTGTCTTGCCCGATCCATTCACCCCGACAAATAGAACAACCCGCGGGCTAGGCCCCTCTGAAAAATCGACCAGTTGTTCTCGCGGCGCCAGCACCGACTCGACCTCTCGCGCCAAAGCTTCTCGAATTTCCTCTGCGGTAATTTCCTTATCAAAGCGCTCTTTCGCTAAAGCACTTGTCACGCGCATCGCGACTGGAGCGCCAAGATCTGATGTGATCAACAAATCTTCCAATTCTTCCAGAGTCTCGTCGTCTAATTTCCGCTTACTGAATAATGCTAATCCGGAAGAAATGCGACTGGATGAACGTGCAAGTCGCTCTGCAAATCCCGGAGAGTTTAATTCGGCCTCGGCCGCAGCTTTTATTTCAGCTTCGCGAATGCCCCGTAAACGTTCAGCTTCGCGGCGATCTTCTAAGATCTGAAGCTCTGCGGCCGCCTTTTCTTGAGCGGCTCGCCGTGCCGCTTCAACTTCGCGAGCGGCTTCGGCTTCGGCGGCAAGCCGTTGCGCTTCAGCCTCTGCCACTTTTGCGGCCTCCAAAGCTTCGGCGTCTGCGTCTGCTTTTGCGCGCGCCTCAACCGCAGCTCTCTCCGCCTCCAAGCGCGCCGCTTCAACACGCTCAGCCTCAGCGGCCAACCGCGCCGCTTCCGCAGCGCCTTCAGTCGCTTCTCGTTTCTGGCGCTCTTCCCACGCCTTGTTCGCTGCATCGATGTTTTGCTGAATCCGGGCAGCTTCAGAAGCTGCCTCCTCATCCGCTAGTTTTTTGGCCGCTAATTCGTCGGCAGACAATTCTGGATTTTCCATCGCGGCGCCTGCCGCTTTGGCTTTATCCCTGTCTTTCTTTTTCCCGAACCAAAGAATCATTCGATACACGTCCCAAAAAGAGTTTCATTATCATGTCGGGTTATATGTACACGGCTAACGCGTCCAGCTTCAGCATGGTTTCCTTCAACCCGCACAGGTGTAAAGTCAGCTAAGCGCGCCAGCGTTCCGCGCTCAACGAGTGCATCATATTTTGCACCAACATGCCGGTCGAGATGTCTCGATAATGCCTTGCTCGCGACCTCTCTCAATTGCGCAGCACGCGCCTTGATAACAGATTTCTGCAATTGAGGCATCCGCGCAGCGGGCGTCCCCGGTCTGGGCGAATATGGAAACACATGCACAAAGGCAAGACCGCATTCCTCAATAAGTTTCGCTGAGTTCTCAAACTGCGTTTCTGTCTCGGTCGGAAATCCTGCAATCAGATCTGCACCAAATGCCATATCGGGCCGCACGGTGCGTAGTCGCTCAACCAATGCAATCGCATCCTCACGCGCATGTCGCCGCTTCATCCGCTTCAAAATGAGATTATCCCCATGTTGCAATGATAAATGCATGAAAGGCGCAATGCGAGGGTCGCCCAAGGCGTCAAACAGCGCGTCATCAATCTCGATAGCATCGATTGAAGAGATACGGAGTTGCTTCAATTCCGGTACCAATTTCAAAATACGCTGTACCAAATTTCCCAATCGCGGCTCGCTCGGTAAATCCGCGCCCCAACTGGTAAGATCAACGCCTGTGAGCACAACCTCATAATGACCAGTTTCGACCAATCGGCGCACTTGAGCAACCACATCTCCTGCCGGCACCGAACGTGAATTTCCGCGACCATAAGGTATGATGCAAAAAGTGCAGCGATGATCGCACCCATTTTGAACTTGCACATACGCGCGCGCACGCCCCTCCATACCGTCGATCAGATGCGCCGCCGTCTCAGTGACAGACATTATGTCGTTCACTCGAACTTTTTCTGCGCCGCCCAAAAGCTCCACGGGAGACCACGTCTGGGCATTCATTTTGTCATGATTGCCGATAACGCGAGTAACCTCTGGCATTGCGCCAAACATTTCTGGATCAATCTGCGCAGCGCACCCGGTCACGATTATCGGCGCATCGGGATTATCTTTCGCAGCACGGCGGATGGCCTGGCGAGCAGAACGCACCGCCTCCGCAGTCACAGCACACGTGTTGACGATAACAGCCGCGTTCAACCCAGCCTCACGCGCATGGCCACGCATCACCTCCGATTCATAGGTGTTGAGACGGCATCCCAGCGTTATGAGTTGGGGGCCAGATGAGTGTTTTGTATCGGTCATGTCGTGTCTTTACAGGCGATGTCGCGCCGAAAGCCCACAGAATCAAGTGGTAATAAAGTCCGCCCCAGAAACAGGGGCTAGATTTCGGTCTCAAATTCTTTCTCGACGGGGCCTGTCATATAAACACGATCATCCTCTTCGGACCAGTTAATGTGTAGTTTCCCACCGTCGAGGATGAGATCCGCCGCACGCCCCGTCAGCCCTGCTCTCGACGCACACACAAGCGCAGCACACGCACCTGTACCGCAAGCTTTAGTCAAACCAGCCCCGCGCTCCCACACACGAAGGCGTATCGTTTTCGGGTCAACAATCTGAGCAAATCCGACATTGGTGCCTTCGGGAAAGGTCGGGTGCCACTCCACCAACGGCCCGAGCTGCTCAACATTGTAAGCATCGACGTCATCGACAAAGAAAACTGCATGAGGGTTACCCATCGAAACAACAGCGGGACAGGACAGCGTCGGATCGTCCATCGGGCCAACTTTTACGTCCACGCCGCGAACGTCCATTTTTTCGGATAAGGGAATATCTTCCCAGCCCATCAACGGAGACCCCATATCAACGGTAATTAGGTCGCCCTCTGCACGAAACGCATGCAGCATATCAGCTTCAGTTTGAATCGTGATGCGGTCTTTACCCGTTTCATCGAGCACTAAGAGACCCACGCAGCGCGAAGCATTCCCACAGGCCGAAACTTCCGACCCGTCAGCGTTCCAGATGCGCATAAATACATCGCGCGCAGCATCTCGCTCCATTGCGATCACCTGATCAGCCTTCATCTCACGCGCAAGCTCTTGCACCTGCGTTTCAGTAGGCGCAAAATGCGTCGAACGAGCATCGAAGATTGCGAAGGCATTGCCTGCGCCGTTCATTTTCCAGACTTTCATGGTGACGTTCTTAAGTTGTTTTCACTTCAGCGCAATGACATCAATTAGAGTATCATTTAGGTAAACGCGTCGCGATTATCCACCCCGAAGCTTGCGCAAGCAAGGCTGGAACAAGCAACCATTCAAATACATTCTTTAATGCCGGGAACGGGGTGATGATCGCCAGAACTGCAATGGCTATTCCACAATAGTCGACAGCGTCACTAGACAATAACCAACCAATCGGACGCCGCGCACGCCGAGTCTCGATTAAATTCACACTTCGCCAAACGCGCCCCATATCCGGCGGCCCAAATATCTGCAGCAGAAGCTTTGGGTCCATAATTCCCGTCAGTTCGGCCAAATCCGCCGTCTGGGCTTGGCCGGCGATGACATTCTTCTTTCGGGTCGACGTGCCGCCCAAACTAACAATAGCGAGTAGGATCGTTGCTATCGCCATAGCAACGAGCATCAATCCATCGGTTGGTCCATATCCGCTCATAACGTCAGATATAGGGCGGACACGCTCCCCGCGCTAGCGAGCGCGCGGAATAGACGCCCAATAATCGAAGTCGAGAAGGACGCCCGGCGCATATTTCCCATCTTCACCTTTATAGGCAAAATCACCCGGATTCTGATCTTTAACCGCTACCAAACGCAAGCGAAGTGCGCCCACGCCCGGAGCCAGCTCCGCCTTATCGAGCACTTCTGACCACGCATATATTGTATCACCCGCAAAAAGTGGCGACGTATGGCTACCGGCATTGATCGCAAGAATTTGGCCGGCATTGGCCAAACCATTGAACGCAAGTGACCGCGCGATCGAAATTACGACACCACCATAGATGAGCCGTTTGCCGAAACGGCTGTCTTTCTGGCCATGTGCATCAAAGTGCACTTTTGCGGTATTTTGGTACAGTCTTGTTGCAATCTGATGCTCTGCTTCTTCGACTGTCATACCATCAACATGGTTCAGCTTTTCGCCGATTTCATAGTCCTCAAACGTATGCTTGCTGCCAGCAAGGTCGAAATCCCACGCGCCCATTTCAGGGTATCCAGTCAGACGATCAACCGGGACAACTTTGGGCAAATCGGGTATGACGGGCTCTGGCGCAGGGCTAGACACGTCACGCTTATTCACCATCACCCAGCGGCAGAAGCTCATCACTTCCCGCTTGTTCTGGTCAAACCCCGTCGTGCGCACATAAACGACGCCGGTTTTACCGTTTGAGTTCTCTTTAATCCCAATCACTTCGGAGACAGTGTTAAGCGTATCTCCCGGCATAACTGGGCGGAGGAACCGTCCGTCCGCATAGCCAAGGTTTGCGACCGCGTTCAGGGAGATATCGGGCACAGACTTGCCAAACACGACGTGGAAGGCATGCAGCGGGTCAAGGCAAAGCCCCGGCATTCCCGCCGCTTTTGCAAATTCAGCGGATGAGTACTGGGCGAACCGATTGCCAGTCATCGCACGATAAAGCGCAACATCGCCTTCGGTGACCGTTTGGGGCGTCGCATGGACAATCTCCATTCCGACTTTGAAGTCTTCGAAGAAATTTCCCGGATTAGACTTTTGTACTGCGGCCATGTCCGCCTCCATGAGTGAAGTTATAGAATTTCGAGCAGGTTTTCAGGTGGGCGCCCAAGCGCCGCTTTACCGTTGTGCAAACCAATGGGTCGCTCGATAAGTTTAGGGTTTTCTGCCATCGCCGTATAAACATCCGCGTCAGACGCATCGAGTGCCAGGCCATGGTCTTTGGCGTTACCTTTGCGGAGAAACGCCCGGGGGCTATCCACGCCCATCTCTGCGGCAATCGCTTTGAGTTCTTTGAGCGATAAAGCCTCGCCGGCATTCATATACTTGCGAACCGTTAGGTCGACCCCCTTCTCTTCCAAAAGGGCCAATCCCTGACGGGACTTTGAACAGCTCGGATTGTGCAGCAATGTATAGGTCATTACGCAGCCTCGAACTTACGGATAGCCTCATCCATTTCAACAGTCCGCTTGGCTTCATCAAGGTGAAGTAGTTCAGTCATTTTACCATTCACTTTAAGCACGCCCTTGCCTGCATTGGCAGGGTCCGCAAACGCTTCAATGACGGCTTTGGCCTGCTCAACATCAGCCGGGCTCGGCGCAAACACGCGATTGGTTGTTTCCAGCTGGGAGGGATGGATCAGCGTTTTGCCGTCAAAGCCAAGCACACGGCCTTGCTCGCACTCAAAAATCAATCCGTCTTCATTCTTGATATCGTTGTAAACGCCGTCAATTGCTGTCAGCCCATAGGCCCGGGCCGCAGCGACGGAAAGTTGAAGCGCCGTTTGGAAAGCAAGCCGGTCGGGTGTGGCCTTGGCGCGATACTCTTTTGCAAGATCATTCGTACCCATGACAAATGTTGTGAGTCGCGTGCCGTCAGCCGCCTCGGCAATGTCTTTGATGTTTAAAATCGCCAACGGCATCTCAATCATCACCCAGAGCGCCATGCTTGGCGGCGCGCCGGCCCGGCTCAGCGCATCATCAAGACGCTTAATATCAGCGCCCGTCTCAACTTTCGGAGCCAAAACGCCATCAGCGCCGGAATCAACGGCCATTTTCAGATCATCACTGCCCCACGCTGTGTCGAGACCATTCATGCGCACCAGCACTTCGCGGTGGCCGTAGCCCCCTTCCGCCAATGCTGCACGAATTGCATCACGCGCCTCGCCCTTCGCATCTGGGGCTACTGCGTCTTCGAGATCCAGAATTAGCGTGTCAGCTGGAAGACCGCGTGCCTTGTCCAAGGCGCGGGTATTCGCACCCGGCATATATAGGCAGGAACGGCGCGGGCGATTTGCAGTAGCCATGGCTATGTCTCGTCTTTCATCGTGATTGGAATTCTTCAGCCCGATCAATGCCCAAGCCGCGACGTAAGGGCAAGAGGCGTGGCGTCGCGCCTTGCAAATTTTTCAAAACTAAGTCGGGGACTGGGCCAATGCCTACAATCACGCTATCGAGACAGAATGGAGCTTCAAACACATATATTCTCTCCCGCATTTGAACCCGTTCTGGACGTGTTCGAGCAAAACTTCACCCAGTTTGAGGAGCTCGGCGCGGGTTTCGCCGTTATCCTCGACGGCGAACCCGTCATGCACATCACCGGCGGCTGGGCTGATAAGCGTAAAAGCGTCCCCTATGGCAAAGATACGCTCGTGCCCGTCTATTCGACGACGAAGGGTATCGCAGCATTGGCGCTTGGCGGATTGGTCGATGCCTACGCCTCAAAAGGCTATGATACACTTGTTAGCGAAGTATGGCCCGAATTTGGAGTGAATGGGAAAGAAAACACGACAATCGGACATATCGTAAGCCATCAGGCTGGGTTGCCGGGTTTTACAGATGAAATCGACCCGGCACTATGGCTCGATCCACCCGCTTGTGCCGCCGCTCTGGCGACAATCGCGCCCATGTGGGAACCCGGCACAGCCCATGGATACCATCCGCTAACGTGGGGCTACATGGTGGGCGAGCTTGCGCGGCGGCTAGAACCCAACAACCAAACGCTCGGCCAGTACATCGCTAGCACAATGACCAACACCAATGGGCAGATGAACGATGCAACATCGCCGACCCCACTCATTGATTTTTGGATCGGACTCCCCGAATCTGAGCACGGGCGATGCGCGGAAATTACCAAACCCTCGCAACTCGCCGCCTTCGGAAAAATTACACCGCCCCGCCGTGCGGCATTCATGACCAAATGGGCCGCCCCCAACCGGAATGCAAAACTCTGGAAAGAGATCGAAATTCCCTCCGCAAATGGACACGGGACAGCCCTGAGCATTGCGCAAATGTATGAGCCCTACGCCGCCAATGGCGCGCAAGGCAATCGACACATCACGGTGACACCAGACATGGTTCGCCCCTTCTATCCCGACACGCCCGACCTCGTTCTGGATATGAATACGAGTTTTTCTGCCGGTGTCATGTTGAACAGCCACGGGCATTTCGGGCCTAATCCAGGTACAATTGGCCATTGCGGTTGGGGCGGGTCCATGGCGATCGCTGACGCAGACCGGCACCTCACATGTGCCTATGTCATGAACAAACAATCTAACATTCTGGTGGGAGACCCACGTGCGACAGCGTTGGTTTCAGCCGTGTATGGCTGCCTCTAACTGATATGCTACCGGATAATCTCGACTGGACAGCATTCTTATTGGCGATGGCTATTGTCGAGCTAACGCCCGGGCCGAATATGGGATGGCTGGCAACACTTTCCGCTCAATCTGGACGCCGTATCGGTTTGATGGCGGTCGCAGGTGTAACCCTCGGCTTGTTCATCCAACTCTTGGCGGCCGCAACCGGCGTTTCTGCGATGCTGGCCAATGTGCCATCTCTTTATGAATTGCTGCGATGGGGGGGCGTTTTGTTCATGCTGTATTTGGCATGGGAGGCCTACGCCGACACTGGCTCAGCCTCTGCGGCGCGAATCTCGGGGCGCAATGGGTTTGTCCGCGGCGTTGTCGCAAATGTTCTGAACCCCAAGGCACTGGTGTTCTACCTTCTGATAGTAGGCCAATTTGCAGATCCGCTCACCGGCCCTGTCTGGCAGCAAATACTCATGCTCGGCCTCATACATCTGGGCGTATCAATCCTAGTGCATTCCCTCATCGTCTTGCTGGGAGCGCGACTAGGAAAACATCTCGATACTTGGCGTACATCGCCCATTGCGCGACTGACATTCTCTTTGCTGCTTGTCGGCATCGCCGTGTGGATTGCGATCTCCACCGCCAACCCAAACTAGCCCGCTTCAAACTGAGACTTCACCTTGGCACAGGATGGCACGGGCATTGCAAAGTCGTGATCAGAACGGACTCTCCATTATCCTTTCTAATTCATGCTTACTTTCTCGGCCGCGTTTATCGCGGCCGTTTTTTTTGGTCAGGTCACCCGAGCCGCTCTGGCGAGACGCTTTGCGCGCGCATCACCCATCATCGAGTCCGTCGTGAAGATAATCAGCGCCAGCCAGATGCACCCGAATGCAGCCAAATGAATCCAGGTGAAGCTTTCACGGAATACCAACACGCCGATCAAAAACTGAAGCGTCGGTGCCGTGTACTGCATCATACCCACCGTCGATAAACGCAACCGTTTTGCAGCAAGGGCAAACAGGATCAGCGGTGTTGCGGTAAGAGGTCCGGCCAACATGAGCAGAGAAAGCGTCCAGCCCCCTCCCCCAGTTAGGCGACCATCAGGTTGAAACTGAAACCAGATCATCCAACCCAACGCCAGCGGCAAAAGACCGAGTACTTCGATCAAGAAACCTGCGCGACTATCAACCACGATCTGTTTACGAATAACCGAATAGAGCGCAAAGGTTATACAAAGCGCCAGGGCCAGATAGGGCACTTGTCCATAGGCCCATGTCGCGACCGCAACGCCTGTCGCCGCAATGGCCACCGACAACCATTGCGCAATTCTCAAGCGTTCTGCAAAAAACAGCATCCCGAACAAAACATTGACGATCGGGTTCATATAATAGCCGATGGATGCCTCAAGCGTGCGCTCTATGCTGACGGCAAAGATGTAGATCAGCCAATTGCTGCCAACCAAAAATCCAGACAGCAACAACCACCAGGCATTCCGGGAAGACAGAGCCGCCCTCACATCGGCCCAACGTGCCGCGATGGTGATCAGTATAAAGGCTGTAGGGACCGACCAGATAATGCGATGCGCCCACAACTCCATCGGCCCAACACTATCAAGCGCTCGAATATAAAGCGGCAAAAATCCCCAGATACTGAAAGCGGCAAACCCCGCCACCAATCCGAAACGCACACTGCCTGTCATCCTACCCCCTCAAACTACACGCCTCGTCACAGCAATAAAAAAGGGCCATTCCAGTTTCCTGCGAACGGCCCTTTTGGAACAATTAGTTTGTATCAAAAGCTTATGCCGGTTGTTTTTCGGGTTTAAAGACACCGCGGTTGAGCAACTCCTCAGCAATCTGCACCGCGTTAAGCGCCGCACCCTTGCGGAGGTTGTCAGAGACGCACCAGAAAATCAGACCATTCTCAACAGTCGGATCAGTGCGTACACGGGAGATATAAGTCGCCCAGTCTCCGACACACTCTTTTGGTGTGATATATTGCTCTTCCTTCGGATCATCGACCAGCATGATGCCCGGTGACTCGCGAAGTAGCGCTTGCGCATCTTTCACAGACATCGGCCCGTTCAACTCAACATTCACCGCTTCAGAGTGACCCACAAAGACCGGCACACGCACACAAGTTGCGACCAGTTCGATCGCTGGATCGATAATCTTCTTGGTCTCTTCGCGCATCTTCCATTCTTCTTTGGTGAAGCCGTCTTCCATGAACACATCAATGTGCGGGATAACGTTGAAGGCGATCTGTTTCTGGAACACTTGTGGCTCAGGCTCATCATTGACGAACAGACCGCGTGTCTGATGCCATAGCTCATCCATGCCATCTTTGCCCGCACCCGACACAGACTGATAGGTCGAGCAGACAACGCGCTTGATACCCACCGCATCATGCAGAGGCTTGAGCGCCACGACAAGCTGAGCCGTCGAGCAGTTCGGATTCGCAATGATGTTTTTCTTTGTATAGCCCATCACTGCATCGGCGTTCACTTCAGGAACGATCAGCGGCACGTCTGGGTCCATCCGGTATGCCGACGAGTTATCAATCACGATCGCGCCCGCTTTCGCGATCTTTGGAGACCATTCCAAAGACGTGCTTCCGCCAGCAGACATAAGAACCAGATCAACCTTTGAGAAATCAAAGTCATCAATCGCTTCGCACTTTAGCGTCTTGTCGCCATAAGACACTTCCTTGCCCTTAGAACGACGCGATGCAACCGCATACACTTCGTCAGCAGGGAAGAGGCGCTCGTCCATAATGTTGAGCAATTCGCGCCCAACATTTCCAGTTGCACCGACAATCGCTATTCGCATGGCCATAATCTTCTTGCTCCGATGTTCAGAAGACCGGGCTTATGCCCCATTTTCTCAAGATGCGAAAGAGGAGTTGCAGCAAATCCGTAATTCATGCAGGACTGAGTGAAATACAAAATTTATAATAAGGACTGCGAAGACCCGTGCTCGACGAAATCATCTCCCGGTACATCGCCTGCTATAACGCACGAGATATTGACGGTATGACCGATTGCGTGACCGAAGACATCATATTCGAAAACATCTCCAACTCGGGCCAATCTATGCGTCTGGAAGGCAAAGAGATGATGAGCCAAGTAGCCGAACTCTCTGGCAACGCCTTCTCATATCGACGCCAGCGGGTCGTCAATCTTGTCATCGGGTCTGGCAAAGCCGCTGCTGAAATCGAGTTCGAGGGCAAAGCGGCAGTAGACTTACCCAATGGAGTCAAAGTTGGTGAAACCGTCAAAGTGCGCGGCGCCAGCTTTTTCGAATTCCGCGGAAATCTACTCTGCCGCATCGCTGACTATAGTTAGACTGGCGGCATTGGCCGGGAATGCAAACCACCCCGACCAATCCTTCACTAAAACTCTTACTCCGCCGCCTGCATCTCGGGTCGACGTAGATCCGGTGCCAAACCATCGCCCATCATGTCGATGAAATTGCCCGCATAGAATTTGTCTTTAACTGTCTCAGACGTGCCTTCGAGTAACATATCGAAGCGTTTCAGCGGATTACGACCACCCTCAACATGTGGGTAATCAGAACTGAACATGCAGATGTCTTCGCCTACATTCTTGATGATCCAGCCAGTATCCTCATGTGGGTAAGGCGCGGCCCGGAATTGACGCTGAACAATTTCTGACGGCTTGGCGGAGAGC
The DNA here is from genome assembly GCA_050633385.1 of Hyphomonas sp. Classification (GTDB taxonomy): domain Bacteria; phylum Pseudomonadota; class Alphaproteobacteria; order Caulobacterales; family Hyphomonadaceae; genus Hyphomonas. The sequence goes on along the minus strand of JBOEGK010000013.1, from coordinate 80,494 downwards.
TTTTGCAAACGCTCTTCATTGCGCTTGAAAGCATGCGCCGCGGAATCGAGAGATTGCATCCATCCCGGAACCCACGCTGCGCCCAACTCGATGGCGCCAAATTTCAGATTCTCAAAACGATCAAAAACGCCATCAAAGATGAGCGTTGCAAGTGTCTGCATCACTGAATTTGGGATTGGCATATAGCTGATCGACGTGAAATTATCATCGCCGCCGTGAAAGTCAGGCACAGCAGGTAACCCGTTTTCTTTATAGGTCGGGTTCAATTTATCCTCATACCCAACATGAAAAACAATCGGCAATCCAGCCTCTTGAGCCATCGCCCAAAGCGGGTCCAGCCCGATATGGCTGGGGCTGTGGTTTTGCGGACAATAGCTCGGAACCAATAGCGCCTTTGCACCGCTGGCGATGGCTGTCTTTGCGGTCGCAATGGCACGGTCAATATCCTCTAAAGGAATGTAAGCTGTCGCCAACATGCGCTTATCAGCGGCGCAAAAATCAACCATCATCCGATTTTGAGCATCAGCCGCAGCGTAACAAAGCTCCATATCATCCGTTTTATCGAGACCGAAATTGGCGAGCGAATGCGTTGTAAAAACCAGTTGGCTCGCAAACCCAAGCAGATCGAGCGCCGCGACGCGGTCAGCTTGCAAGAACGCGCCATGCGCATCCCAATTTTTCCGGGTCAGCAAATTATCATTTGCGCCGGCTCGAAAATCTGGATCCGCATGGTCTGCCGCAGCGCGATGAAACATCTCATTGCGCTTTAACTTCTTCTGATAGGCAGGAAGCTGTTGATAGCGCTCCAGAAGCTTGGCCTCAAAATAAGGGTCCAGACAATCAGGCAGTTCCATCAAATGGCTGTCTGCATCATGCACCAACCGTCCATTCGCGTAGGTCATATCATTTCCTCCTCATTATATTTTTGAGGAGTGTTTCACGATATTAACCTATCGGCAAATTGGCGTGCTACAGCGCGTTTAAGATCGCATCGCCCATTTGGGCCGTTGTCAGGTCGCCGCCGAGGTCTTTCGTGCGTGCGCCATCGTCGAGCGCTTTACCCACGGCCTTATAAAGGGCGTCAGCCGCTTTCTCGTGCCCAAGGCTCCAACGCAACGCCATTTCCAACGATAGAATCGCCGCACATGGATTGGCGACGCCTTGGCCAGCAATGTCCGGCGCCGAGCCATGAACAGGCTCGAACAAGCCTGGCGTACCGTCCACTCCGAGAGACGCAGACGGCAACATACCGATCGATCCCGTCAACATTGCTGCTTCATCCGACAAAATATCACCGAACAAATTGCCAGACAAAATCACATCAAATTGCTTGGGCGCGCGCACCAATTCCATCGCGCACGCATCCGCATACATGTGCGACAGCTCCACGCCCGCGCCATACTCAGCATGCGCGAGTGTCACTTCCTGACGCCAGAACAGGCCGGTCTCCATCACGTTGGATTTTTCGGCGCTACACACACGACCACCCCGCCCGCGCGCAATATCAAATGCAACCCTCGCAACACGCTCGACTTCCGGGTGCGTGTAGCGCGACATGTCATAGCCTTGGCGGACACCATCTTCATTCGTGTCGATCCCGCGTGGTTCGCCAAAATAAACGCCGCTCGTCAACTCGCGAACAATCATAATATCAAGGCCCTCAACAAGCTCGCGCTTCAAGCTTGAGGCATCGACCAATGCGGGGAAGCAGAACGCGGGACGCAAATTTGCAAAAACGTCCAACCCTTTGCGAATGTTCAACAGACCCATTTCCGGACGTTTATCGCGCGCAACATCATTCCATTTCGGGCCACCAACCGCACCCAGAAGCACAGCATCACTGCGCCGGGCGGCTGCTAATGTCTCTTCAGACAAGGGTACGCCATTGGCATCGATCGACACACCGCCAATCAAGCCTTCACTCACCTCAACATCTGGCGCAAGCACATCGGCAACACGCCGAGCTTGTTCTATCACTTCAGGGCCGATGCCATCACCGGGCAGACAAAGCAGACGTTTTTGGCTCATGGAAGGACACTCCTAAACTGTTCGCGCCACTCCTAAACCTGCAAATGTTGTTGGGCAATGTTTGCGAGACAATATCCCACGCGGCAAAGCGCGCTAGGCTTTCTCCAGCCATGGGGTTTGCAGTCGCCGTTCAGCTTCAAACTGGCTAATTTTGTCTGCCGCTTGAAGTGAGGTGCCAATATCATCAAGCCCTTGGATAAGATTGGACTTACGCCCAGCATCCACTTCAAAGGCATGCACCTCGCCGTCCGGCGTTGTCACGGTTTGGCTTTCCAGATCGACCGTAAACATGTGATTTGCACCACCCGCCTGCTCTGCCAATTTCTGGCACACCTCAACAGGAAGCCGCACGGGAAGAATGCCATTCTTGAAGCAGTTATTATGGAAAATGTCGGCAAAGCTCGGCGCAATCACACAGGTAATCCCCTGATCCAGCAACGCCCACGGCGCATGTTCCCGAGATGACCCACAGCCAAAATTTTCGCCCGCAATCAAAATGCTCGCCTTGGCATATTGAGGTTTATTCAGAACGAAATCGGCCTTTTCAGAGCCGTCCGCATTGGTTTTCAGTTCGTGAAACAGCCCCTTAGACAGACCAGTACGCTCAGTCGTCTTCAAAAACTGTTTCGGAATAATCATATCAGTGTCGACATTCGACATCGGTTTACCCTTCTCCAGAAGGGGTGCAGCGGTGCCAATCAGTGTAGTAAAAGCTTTCATAGATCCGTCTTTAGCGCGGTGCGTGCGCAATGAACAGGGTCGGCACATTCATCGTGCCGTCCCGTACTGTGAATACCCGCGATCCCGGCTTACGTCCCTTGCGGATTTCCGAGAGGGTAAAGCCCGCCTCATCCAAGCGCTCATGCGCGGCTTCAATATTCTCCACCGTCCATGTCAGCCCGTAAATTTCATCCGGTCCCGCCAGATCCGCCGATACATCCAATCGGTTTATGATCTCAAACGTCAATGCGCCGAGACGGAAGAACAAGAAACGCGAGTTCCATTGCGGCGCTGTGCGATCCAATTTCAGATCCAATCCCAAGCGCGCACCATAAATCGTGCCCGCACGGTCCGGGTTTGGCGTGTTGATGACGATATGGTCCAGCCTGTGGACGGCACCGGGGACGGCGTCCGCAACTGGCACTGGCCCATCCTCGTGTTCCAGAATGAATGTCTTAATCCCGGCCATCGCTGCGTCATCACATCTAAAACGAGACCATCGGCGCACCTGCCCATCTGCCTCATTCTTGCTTTTGCCCGGCATTACATCTTGCGGGTTTAATCCACGTCGCGTGAGGCGATGATGCGCATCGCCAATATCATCGGTTGCATAGACCAAACTGGTCAGGCCCGGGCCGGATTCCATAATGATTTCTCGCAAGCGATCACCGACAGCCCCCTCCCCGACCGGCGCCAAGAGTTCGAGTGCAGTGTTCTCGACTTGATAAATAACCGAGCCTTCGCCTGACTCGCCCACAGCTCGCCAATCGGGGCCACGACCAAGCAGGCTCGTATAAATGCTTTCGCCCATTCCCAAATCAGGAACGAGCAAGACCATATGATCCAGCGCTGTAATCATTTTGAAGTTCCTGAAACGCCCATCGAGTGACTAGATACCGTCGAATAAGGCGGTTGAAAGATAGCGCTCTGCAAAGCTCGGCAAAATCACCACAAGTGTTTTGCCCGACATGTCATCCCGTTGGCCTACTTTCGTGGCCGCCGCGAGCGCAGCTCCAGAGGAGATACCCGCAGGAATGCCCTCAAGACTCGCCAATAGTCGAGACGTATCAAACGCTTCTTCGTTTGATACTTGTATAACCTCGTCAATTTGGTCCGTATCAGCATTTTCAGGAATAAACCCTGCGCCAATACCTTGGATCATGTGCGGCCCCGGGCCGCCGCCTGATAGCACAGGGCTACCTTCAGGCTCCACCGCATACATTTTGAAACTTGCGCTCTTTTGTTTCAAAGTTCGGGATACTCCGGTCAATGTGCCGCCCGTGCCAATGCCCGCGATGACACCATCAACCTTACCGCCGGTATCGGCCCAGATTTCCAGCGCCGTTGTTTTGTCGTGAATAGCAGGGTTGGCCGGATTATCGAACTGGCTGGGAATGAGGGCCCCGTCAATCGAGGCCGCGAGTTCTTCGGCTTTCGCGATTGCCCCGCCCATTCCTTTTTCTTTTGGAGTCAGTTCCAATTCGGCACCCAGATAAGCCAGCATCTTACGCCGCTCGATCGACATGCTCTCGGGCATCGTCAGAATTAGGCGGTATCCGCGATTAGCAGCCACAAAGGCCAATGCGATGCCCGTATTGCCTGATGTCGATTCGACCAACGTGCCGCCCGGCTTCAATGCGCCGCTCGCCTCCAGCGACAGGATCATATTAAGACCAATACGGTCCTTCACGCTCGCCAATGGATTGAAGAACTCACATTTAACGAGCAAATCTGCCTTGATGCCCTGCGCTTTGGCAAATTTACTGACCCGCACCAACGGCGTCGACGCAACAGTTTCAAGAATATTCTCATAAATACGCCCACGCGGCCCGTCCACGGTGACGCCACCATCCAGTGTTACTCTCGTATCGGTCATTGCAATCTCCCTTGGGAACCAGTTTTGCCGCGAGTGTCTTCCCGCTGGCGCATAATTGCAACTGAATGGAGGGTTTAGCCAAGCACACCTGAGATCGCTGCGCGGGCCGCAAGCGCGGGGCTCACCAAATGCGTCCGACCACCACGGCCTTGGCGGCCTTCAAAATTTCGATTGGATGTCGAGGCGCAGCGCTCTTGCGGGGCAAGCGTGTCAGGGTTCATGCCAAGACACATGGAACACCCCGGCTCGCGCCACTCAAAGCCTGCCTTGATGAATATCTCATCGAGACCTTCTTCTTCTGCCAATGCCCGCACGAGGCCAGAGCCCGGCACGACCATCGCCCGCACACCCTCAGCCACCTTATTGCCCTCGGCGATTGCAGCGGCGGCCCGCAAATCCTCCAAGCGGCTGTTCGTGCAAGAACCGATAAATACCCGCTGCACCGGCGTGCCTTTGATGGGAGCGCCACCCTCAAGCCCCATATAAGCTAATGCCCGCTCACACGCGGCGGCTTTCGCGGGATCATCAAAATCTTCGGGCTTGGGAATGTTTGCCGACAAGGGTATCGCCTGCTCTGGGCTGGTACCCCATGTCAGGGTCGGCTCAACGTCATTTGCGTCAATTGTAATGACGGCATCCCATTTCGCATCATCGTCAGACTGCAACGTCTTCCAATAATTGACCGCCAAATCCCAAGCGCCGCCTTTTGGTGCTGATGGTCGGCCCTTCATGTACGCAAACGTGGTTTCATCCGGCGCAACCATACCAGCGCGAGCACCGCCCTCAATCGACAGGTTACAAAGCGTCATACGCGCTTCCATTGATAATGCCCGAATGGCTTCACCACGATATTCAATCACATGCCCGGTTCCGCCTGCCGTCCCGATTTTAGCGATAATGTGCAAGGCAAGGTCTTTCGCTGTCACGTCATCAGCCAATTGGCCCACGACTTCGACGGCCATGTTCTTCTCTTTGCGCGCCCGCAGCGTTTGGGTGGCGAGCACGTGCTCAACTTCCGATGTGCCAATCCCATGCGCGAGGGCGCCAAATGCCCCATGCGTAGATGTGTGGCTGTCGCCGCACACTATCGTCATCCCCGGCTGGGTGCGCCCCTGCTCTGGGCCAACAACGTGCACGATGCCATTTCGCACATCACCCATCGGATAATACTCAATACCGTGCTCAGTCACATTGCGTGTAAGGGTTTCAAGCTGATTGCGCGCCTCAGCGTCTTTAACCCCGCCAAGCCCGGCAGCTTGGTTTTCAGTCGGTGTATTATGGTCTGCCGTCGCCAGCGTTAGATCAGGACGGCGCACCTTACGACCCGCATCGCGCAAACCCGCAAAAGCCTGCGGTGTGGTCACTTCATGAATGAGATGCAGATCGATATAAAGCAAGCTTTCGCCCGAAACTGCATCATTGTGCACAGCGTGTGCATCCCAAATTTTATCGTAAAGCGTCTTACCGATCATAATGTACTTCCTTCATCGCGCCGCACCATAGCGATTGCTGCGCAAGAGGAAAGTGGCCAACCTGTCGAACAGGTCTCTTATTCGCAAGTTCGGGATAGTTTCGCGGCGATTTCAACGAACTCAGCCCGATCAAGAGCGCCTGACACCATGAGTTCACCACCTCGAATGACCTCTTGCACGACGGGTGCAGATACGACTTCACCGTCTATATTTAGCGCCATCGCCTCACCGAGGTTTTCTCCGGTTACAGTTTCCAGCTTTTGTTTGCCCGCGTCGTCTAGCGACATGGAGAGCGCGGGGTGGTTTGCGTAATCTGTAATCAGCTCAACTGTTAGCATATGCCCAGTAAAATCCACTCCAGCAAAAGTCAGCGGTGTGGGGCTGGGTACGCAAACCTCATAATCTGTACTGGACTGACACGCAGCGATCAGTGCGGCAGAGCATACAATCAAAAATACCCGATACGACATAAGCATCCTTTAGTTCTGTTCCGGTGCCTCGCAAGGCTGCGCAAGTCTTTCCCCTAATTCTCGAATGTCACCGCTGTAAAGATTGCCATCAATCACGAATTCTCCATTGGTGATCATCTCAGGGATATGCGGAAATCGTAGCCGCATCTCGCCGATCATTAAGGGCATTTCTTTACCAACATAAAGCGCCGTGACATCCTGAAACTCGCTCACAGACTTACCGTGAAACTGAATAAATAAATGATCCATCCGAGCCCGACGCTCCAAGACGGAAACGGTCAGATGCTTGGGCATAAACGCAACCGGACCAACATTTAAATTCGCCGGGCTCACCTGCTCGGAACGGCACAACGGCGTAATTTTCAACGCGTCAGGCTCGGCCTGAGCTGGCGCTTCACTCTTTGGCGAACACGCTGACAATAAAGTCATGCAGAGAATTGAACTCAAAATATACTTCATAGCTCATTTATTCCCTGTGTCGCTGAATCTGGTCAACCGATATCCAAGCAATGAAAAACGCCCTCGCAAAATTGCAAGGGCGTCTTTGTAATTTCAATCGAGCAGTCGGAGGCCTATGCCTCTTCGCCGCCCTCTTCAGCAGCTGCGGCAGCTTCTTCAGCGGCCTTTGCTTCTGCTTCTGCGGCTTTCGCTGCAGCGGCATCTGCTTCAGCTTTCGCTTTTGCAGCGGCTTCGCGCTCTTTAGCGGCCGCTTCTTTACGGGCTGCTTTTTCAGCATCCTTTTGGCGACGGCGCTCTGTTTTAGACACAGCGATTTCGACAGCCTCAATACCGTGACCCGTTGTGCGCTCTGCAATACGAGCAGATTTACCACGACGATCGCGCAGATAGTAAAGCTTCGCACGGCGCACACGGCCCTTGCGTTTAACTTCGATGCTTTCGATCAGCGGTGAGACCACCGGGAAAACACGCTCGACACCTTCACCAAATGAGATTTTACGAACTGTAAAATTCTCGTTGATGCCTTGGCCAGCGCGCGCAATGCAAACGCCTTCGTAACGCTGAACGCGTTCACGGTCGCCTTCTTTGATGCGCACGTTTACTGCCAATGTGTCACCCGGAGAAAAATCCGGAATTTTTTTGTCGCCTAGGACGCGGTTGTATTCTTCCGCTTCTAGCTGTTGGATGATGTTCATCGCCATTCTCCGGCGGTTAAAATTCATGAGTCTTAGAGTAAGCGGCGTATAAATCTGGACGGCGGTCAAATGTCAACGCTTTTGCGCTGTTCAATCGCCATTCTTCTATACGTTTATGGTCTCCGGACAGTAAAATCGGGGGAGTCTCACGATCTTCCCATGTTCTTGGCAGTGTATAATGCGGATGTTCGAGTAGTCCTGTCTCAAAAGACTCATGCTCCAGAGACGCTTCATTCCCGGCGATTCCGGGCAATAGGCGCACCACGGCCTCCGTTAGCGCCATCGCTGCAACCTCGCCGCCCGCGAGAACAAAATCCCCGAGCGACACTTCTTCCATCCCTCGTGCCTGTATGACGCGCTCATCAAGCCCCTCAAAGCGTCCGCAAAACAAAACCAATCCCGATGTCTCAGACAATTCTCTCACTTTTTCTTGGGTGAGCGGTTTTCCGCGTGGGGAAAGATACAAAATCGGTCGATCATCTTGCGGAATGGAATCGATCGCCGCCGCCGCCACATCTGGCCTTATGACCATGCCCGCGCCGCCGCCAGCAGGCGTGTCATCTACTTTTTTATGCTTACCGAGGCCGAATTCCCGTAAATCGACCGTCTCCAACTCCCACAAACCTGCTTTGTGGCCACGATCAAGGATCGACACGCCAAGGGGCCCCGGAAAAGCATCAGGCATAAGAGTGACTATGCTAACTTTGTACATGCCTCGCCTTTAGCGCATGCTCTTCAAAACGTCACCCTCACCTCAATTCGACCGCATAAAGGTGTGCCTTGCTACGGCAAGCACGTTGACTTGTTGGTCCACACAGGCAACGGCTAATCATTATGGCTACCAAATCACCTCGCTTGACTGTTCTCATCCCCTTTTTCAATGAGGAGGGTAATGTTCGGCCTGTCATCGAAGAGGTGCGTGATACGCTAGGGCATTTGCCGCTTGAGGTGATTTGCGTCAACGACGCGTCCGAAGACGGCACGGCGAATGATCTGGCTGCCGTAAAATCGGATTATCCAGACCTGATCACCGTACTGACGCATGTGCAGCGCCGGGGCAAATCTGCGGCACTTTTCACAGGGCTTAAATCAGCCACTGGCGATTGGGTGCAACTTCTTGATGGTGATGGCCAGAACGATCCGGCAGACACAGCACGCCTCTGGGATAAGATCATTCTCCCCGGCGCGCCGCCTCGCCTCGGCATTATCGCCGGACGGCGCAACAGCCGGAATGATAGCGGCTTCAAATGGCTTCAGTCACGCATTGCGAATGGCGTGAGACGCTTCATGCTGCGTGATGATGCAAAAGACACAGGTTGTGGTTGGAAACTGATCCGCACTGCGGCCTTTAAAGACCTCCCCTATTTCGCATCCATGCATCGTTTCTTGCCCGCGCTCATTAAGCGGACGGGCTGGGAGGTTGCAGAAGAACTGGTCAATGATCGCGTACGCCTCGCCGGCCAGTCCAAATACGGGTTTTTCGGACGCCTGGGCGCTGGCATCTTCGATTTACTGGGAATGTTCTGGCTGACCCGTCGGGGCGGATATGGAATTGCCCGTGAATGGGAAGATCCACGGGCAACACATACGTCAAAAAACTAGATTAGGTAACGGCTCTATTCGAGTTTCTGACGATTGCGGATCCCGGCAGGCGAACGCGGGTTCGGTCGGGGCGCTGTGCGCGGTTGAGATTGGCGGGGAGCCTGTGCCTGTCTTTGACGCGTTGGGGCCGGTGTAGGCGCCACACGTTGCTGCCGGCGTGGCGCCTGAATAGCATTGCGACCATTTCCAACTGGCGCGGCACGAGTATTCGACCTCACCGGTGCGGGATCAGCATTGCGCAAACGCTCAGCTCGAATACGTCGGCGATCATTTGGTACCGCTCTATTTGGACGCGCCCGGTTAGTTCCGGCTCGGTTTCCACGCCGCGTCTCACTTTCGCCGCCCATCAGAGCAGGCCCGACACGTTCTTGCGTGTTGTTTCCGAGGCGGCGATGTGGCGGATGCAAATTACCGTCACGGGCATTCCCACGGCGTGCATCACGATCACCACGATTTCTGCGCCCCGTCGCCCCGGTTGTTCCCGCCGGGCGGATCGATGAAATATTATCGTTCAGACGCAGCCCATTGAGACGCCCTGTTGATGCATCGATAACTTCACAGCGCCCACGGAAATTAGCGTGCTCACACACCTCCCAACGTCCAGACCGAATGTCAATCGAGGATACATTGTCGTTGAAACGCAAGCGACTCAGGTCAGACACAGCCCGATTTAAACCTAGCGAGGCCCCTCGACGGTTTGCGTCAGTATAAACCGTCACTGCCCCGTTGCGGGCCCCATAATGGCCGCGCAGAGGGCGATGCTGGCGCCGATAATTGCGATGTCCATAATTGGAGGAATAATTGCGGCCGTAATTATAGCCATATGGGCCATAACCGAGATGCGGATTGTAATAGCCGAAGCGGCCATAATCATGCGACGTTCCATAATGATAAACATCCGCTCGGCGCACACTACGATGCGTCGAATACCGACTGTCGTAATCATAGTCGTTTTCCGCGTAACGGATGTAACCATTGCGATCACGTTTGAACATCAAACCATGTTCAGCGTCCGTGTACTCAAAAATGGGACGAACTGACGAGATATTTCGGTTGAGCCCAAAGTATCGAAGGTTTTCCACATCGTGACGGATGAATACACAGCGACCAGTAAAATCAGAATGCTCGCAAACCTCCCACTGCCCTTCTAGAACAGCGATCGAGCGCGCACGGTCATTAAACCGGATGTCGGGCAGGGCAGCGATAGTCTCAAACACCTCGCGCACATCACCACCGAAATTTTCACCGCTAAACAGGATTAATGCAGCGCGATCATCACTGTAATTATCATCATATCGGTCTGCATTTGCAACGCCAGCGAGCGCTAGAGGGGCGGCCAATACAGCGCTGATGCGCAAGAATTTTCTAATCATGGGCCATGCCTTTCGTATTGCTATAAGCTTTGTGTAGCAGACACCACCTGAACACTTAGCAACACAACACTGTGCAAGGCCTATTCCTCTTTGTCGGTCGTCTCAGACCACGTATCAAGCTCCGGGATAATCACGCGACCCGCAGATATATCTATGGTTGGAACATCAACGCGTGTGAACGGCACCAATACCGTGTGAGACAACCCATTTACCTGGACTTCAATCAAATCATCCGCGCCAAAATTTTGAACCCCGCGGACACGTCCAGCAGCAGAATCACCACCGGAGAACACGTCTAAACCAATCAAATCCTCAATATAAAACTCATCTTCGGCGGCATCCGGAAGTGCATCGCGCGAGACATAAAGCAATGTACCGCGCAGAGCGTCCCACTCCTCTTTCTGGCGCATTTCGCGTGGCTTTACGATAAAATGATCTTTTCCGGCGCGCGCTGAGACCGGTTCGAACAGTTTGAGACCGTTTTCATCAACCAGAGGACCATAATCAAATACGGCTTCAGGGTCTGCCGTGAAGCTTTTCACCCGAATATCACCACGAACGCCGTGCGCGCCTTTAATGGCACCCACCACAATCAGCTTGCTTTTACTGGCCTTCGACATTCGGTCTCTCTTCCCCGACAATAGTTACGAAAAAGGGGTCGGCACACTTATGCCAACCCCTTCTAGAATATGCTTAAATAGCCAACCTATTCGGTTGCTGCCTCTTCGGCAGGTGCTTCAGCAGCAGCCTCTTCCGCTGGTGCTTCTTCTGCAGGCGCAGCAGCTGCCTCTTTTGCAGCCTCAGCCGCAGCTTCAGCCTTGTCCTTGCGCTCTTGAACACGATCTTGCGCCTTTTTACCCGGCTCACCTTTTTGCGGGTTGTTGCCGTGCTCCCATTTCACCAATGGCGCACCATCAACTTCCAATTTGGACAAAAAGCGAGCAACACGATCTGTTGGCTGCGCACCTTTTTTGAGCCATGCGGCTGCTTTTTCAGCGTCGATTTGAACGCGGCGCTCTGAATCTTTTGGCAAGCGTGGATCGTAAGTACCGATTTTTTCTACAAAACGGCCATCACGCGGGGCACGAGCGTCTGCAACGACGACTGAGTAGAATGGGCGTTTTTTTGAACCGCCACGGGCGAGTCTGATTTTGAGTGACATTGGGGATACTCCTATAAACGTGTCGTCTCTATGTTTTATGTGTCGGTCGCTTGACCGCGGATCTGCTCATGATGGCGGATAACTTCAGCCACGATGAAATTCAGGAATTTTGTTGCGAACTCAGGGTCTAACCCTGACTCATTGGCCAACCGAGTAAGGCGCTCAATCTGACGGCTCTCGCGCGATTTATCAGCGGGAGGCATGTCATGGCGAGCCTTCAATTTGCCAACCTGTTGAGTTGCTTTGAATCGCTCAGCCAAGGTGTGCACCAGAATCGCATCGAGATTGTCGATGGAAGAGCGCAACTGGTTAAGCTCGAACAATGCGAGGGTTTCGTCTGATGTCGTCATTTCTTCTTTGGTCCTCCAAGGCCCGGTAGGCCGCCCATACCCGGTGGCAAACCGCCACCACCAAGCCCGGGCAAGCCACCGGGTGGGAGTGCACCCCCACCCATTTTGGCGAGATCGCCGGGTGAAATTCCTGCGGCTGCAGCGGCATTCATCATGCCCTTCATGCCGCCCTTTTTGCGCATCTTCTTCATCATGCCAGCCATTTGCTGGTGCATTTTCAAAAGCTTGTTCACCTCTTGCACGGTCACACCTGATCCTGCTGCAATACGCTTGCGGCGCGACGCGTTCAGAAGCGCCGGCTTGCGTCGCTCTTTACGAGTCATCGATGAGATGATCGCTTCCTGGCGTTTAAGTACATTGTCGTCGAGGTCAGCGTTGGCCATAGCCTGTTTGGCTTTGCGTGCACCAGGCAGCATGCCCATCAAACCACCCAAGCCGCCCATACGCTGCATCTGCTTGAGCTGTTCGGCCATGTCTTCCAGATCGAACTCGCCTTTACGCATCTTTTCGGCCATGCGCTCGGCTTTTTCCATGTCCATCTGCTCGGACGCTTTTTCGACGAGGCTGACAATATCACCCTGCCCGAGAATACGCCCAGCTACACGGCTGGCATCAAACGAATCCAAACCATCAAGCTTTTCGCCCACACCAAGGAATTTGATCGGCAAGCCTGTAACCGCCCGCATGGAGAGCGCTGCGCCTCCGCGTCCATCACCGTCCATTCGGGTGAGAACAAGACCGGTTAACGGAAGACGCTCATGAAAGCGTGTTGCGGTTTCAACGGCGTCTTGACCCGTCAACGCATCCGCCACGAGAAGTGTTTCTTGCGGTGATGCAATCGCAGCGATTTCCGCCGCTTCAGTCATCATCTGCTCATCAATAGACGTGCGGCCAGCCGTATCGAGGATTAGAACATCATAACCCCCAAGCTTTGCCGCTTGCATGGCGCGCCGCGCAATATCTGCTGGCAATTGTCCTTCGATGATAGGAAGCGAAGATACGTTATCGCTGCACTGGTCGGCCAGAATTGCGAGTTGCTCCATCGCTGCTGGACGACGCACATCGAGGGAAGCGAGCAAAATCTTTTTGCGCTCTTTCTCTGAGAGACGCTTCGCAAGCTTACCCGTCGTAGTCGTTTTACCTGAGCCCTGCAAACCCGCCATCATGATAACCGCAGGTGGGCTATCTATACGCAGCGAACCGTCAGCTTCTGCGCCACCGAGCATATCGGTTAGACCATCATAGACGATCTTAATGACTTGCTGGCCAGGCTTCACTGAGCGGATAACTTCTTCGCCAACAGCCCGGGTTTTCACTTGAGTGATAAAGTCTTTTACGACCGGAAGTGCGACATCGGCCTCTAAAAGAGCAACCCGAATTTCGCGCAAGGCAGCTGACACATCTTTCTCAGACAGCGCACCGCGACCTGTGAGGCCGTCGAATATACCGCCAAGACGCTCGCTTAACGTATCAAACATGTGTCATCTCCTTCTACCTTATGCCCCTTGTTATATGGGTCATTGGCCGCGAAATATATCCGCACAAACCTCGAATGCCCCGCTGAGCGAAACTTCGCCGGGCGGGGGGCCTCGCTGGCCTCATGTGCCAGTCAAAGCGCGCTTCTCAAATTTTGCGCTGATGTAAGCCGCGCGTAAAGCATGCCTGTGGAAAAACGTCAAGCAAGCTGCAGTTCTGCCACACGATCTTGAAGGAGTGAAATCGCCGCATTTATTTCACCATCAACCAGAGACAACACAGTCATATCCGCCCAACCACCATCGGCCAGTCGCAAATACTGCCTCAAAACGCCCTCTTTGGTCGCGCCTAACTTTAAGACAGCTTGAATGGCACGCTCATTATCGCTCGCCAACAAATATTCAACCCTGCGCATCCTAGAGGCTTTGGCGCGCTCCAACATTGCCATTTGTGTGGCTGGCGCTATTGCGGTTCCGCGAAACTCCTCCGGGTGCCAAACATATCCGATACGCAAACGCCGATGCGTGCGAGAGATGTTGAGAAACCCAATAACACCAGCGAATGCATCATCAGAAACTTGTCGAATCGTGAATGGAAAAATCTCCCCCCGACGCGCCATTTCCAACATGAAGTCAAAATAGGAATCATAATTGGTTCCGGTGGGAATTACCGGCATCCAGTTCCACATAGCCTCGATACCACCTGCATCAGCAAGCGGGGCACGGTCCGCCTCGCTCAGCAAGCTGAGGCGGACGACGCTATTGCATAGGTTTGGCGCATCAAGCTTCATTTAGTCAGGCTGTCACACAAGTTTCCAATTGCCAACGCGTAACTCAACAAAAAATTGGTTTCATTTTTCAGCGCTCGCTCACAGATAAAACGTCCAATTACTCCCGTGTCTCGGAAACTTTCAGGCCAAGCTGCTTTGTCAAATAAGTAAATTCCAGCGCGGTGCGTTTTGCTCTGGCCGTTTGGTTCGCTGCGGCTGAGTGACCGCCATCCATGTTCTCAAAATACAAGAATGGTTTGTCAGCATCTTCGAAAAGCTTCGCCATTTTTCTGGCATGCCCTGGATGAACACGATCATCCTTTGTCGATGTCACAAAGAATGGCGTCGGGTAGGTCTTGTCCGGATCAAAATTATGATATGGCGAAATCGTCTCCAAGAAAGCTCGTTCCTCAACATTTTCGGGTGATCCGTACTCATCAACCCATGAGGCCCCCGCAAGCAAGGTATGGTAACGTAGCATGTCGAGCAGTGGCACCTGAACCACCACCGCATTCCACAAATCAGGGCGCTGATTGAGCATGACACCCATCAACAATCCACCATTGGAGCCACCCATTATGCCAAGATGATCTGGCGATGTGATTTTGCGAGCGACTAAATCCTCTGCAACGGCGATAAAATCATCATAAACGCGCTGGCGATTGCTTTTAAGACCAGCCTGATGCCAACTCGGGCCAAACTCTCCACCCCCTCGAATATTCGCAACCACATAGGCGCCGCCTTGCTCCAGCCATAGCCGCCCGGAAACAGGACTGTAACCGGGGGTCAGCGACACTTGAAAACCACCATATCCATAAAGCAGGGTCGGCATCTGCCCATTCAGCTCAATGTCTGCTTTGCGGACGATGAAATATGGGATTGTAGTTCCATCCTTGGACACCGCGAAATTCTGATCCACGACGAGTCCAGTGGTATCAAACTTTGGAGGCAAGCTCTTGAGCGTTGAAATACGTCCTGATGCACTGTCATACTGTAGAAGCGAATCCGGTGTTAAAAACCCCTCATACCCCAGATACACTGCGTCTTCAGTTTTACTGGCAAACAAAATGCTCGCCTGCCCGGTTCCTGGCAAAACAATTGGCGCTGTTGTCCACGTCGATGTGTCGGCATCAAACGAGAGACGCAGAACCTTGCCAACAACATTCTCAGTAATTGCCAGAAAAGCCGCGTCTTTAGAGGTGGACACAGCGCTAACAGCTTGGGATTCATCGGGTCTGAAAACAAGTTGAAGTTTTAGTGGACCACCATGTTGTAAAAAGGGTTCGATTCCAACCGCTATCAAATCGCCCGTTTGATAGGTTTCTGCTGCGTTGAAGGTCCAATCTTGTTCCAAAGTAACTAGCAATTTTCCATCAAAAGTATCCTGAATGGTCGATTTGGGCGGCAGAGGCAGCTGCAAGAGATTTTCGCCACTCTCCGCGAACAGATAATAGCTGGAGGTGAAGAAGGTTTCTGCTCGTACCGCGCCGCCAATACGGACACCATCCGGCATTTCCAGAACCATCGGCCACACGCCGACATCCGCAGTTTCTCCGCGCTGGATTTCAACAGCCGCCTCTATTGGTGTGCCGCGTGTCCAACGTTTTACGACAAAGGGATACCCAGATTCTGTAACACTTCCGTCTCCCCAATCTGTTGCAATGAGGGTCGTGTTTTCGTCCAGCCAAGACACGCTTTGCTTGGCTTCCATTGTTTGGAAACCGTCAGAAACAAAGGTTTTTGCCTCAATATCAAACTCCCGCACGACAACGGCATCTTTACCGCCATCCGAGAGAGAGATGAGACATTTATAGGCGGTCGTGCCATGGGGCGCGAAACACTCAGCGCCTTTATAGACCCAATTTTTACCTTCATCGGCAGCCAATTTATCAAGATCTAACAAGACTTCCCAATCTGGGGCTGACGTTGCATAGCTTTCTGGAGTTGTGCGTCGCCACAGTCCTCGCACATTGGTTTCATCCTGCCAGAAATTGTAAACAAGCCCGCCTCGGAGGTTGCCATACGGGATGCGCTCGTCAGCGTTCAAAATGTCGAGTGCGGCAGCCTCGTACCCCGAATAAGCAGGATGCGCCTCTAACAGGTCAATTGATCGCTCATTTTGCGCCCGAACCCAGTTTAAAGCCCTCTCTCCTTCCACCTCTTCCATCCAGAGATTGGGATCTGTGTTCAGCAGCGCCACGGTTGAGTCGGGATGATTTTGTTGAGACAATTCAAGCTCCATTTCAGGTGTGTTTCCACAGGCAGCCAAAAGAACCAGTATCACACTGAGAATGATTTTTTGCATGGTCGCCTCGCACGTCATAAGCCTCAAACTTCAAGTTTACCCAAGATTTTGGCATTCAAATGACGTGTTGTGAATCGACTGGAATTAAAAAATTTATACCCTAGTCAGGTAGTCGTTGCAGGACAATTTTTGAAATCAAAACACCGCGATAACCATCGGGTACAACGGGTCGGATACCCAGATAATCTGATGCCTGATCACCCTGTACATTGGGAACTTTATACTCAAACGAAACATCCCGTTTTTGCTGGCCAAGATCGAAAACCTCCCAGCCCGACTCCCCCGCACGACCAGCACTGTAATTCACCAACAATTGCTCCGCGCCTTTTATCTCTGCCGGCTCCGCGCTGATTGTGACTCGAACGCGACGGCCAGCGAACTGAGTCTCAATATCTGCAGCCAATCTGAAGTGTGGGCCATACTCAACCCCGTCAGCGAGAGCGCCAGCTTCCACCTCAATAAGCAGTCGGTTTTCTCCATCCGGCGCCTCTTTCATTTCGGTTTTTATGTCCCCGCCAGCAATCAATTTGTAGAGAAGGTCCCCAGACACTTCGATCCGGTCATAATTCACGCCATCACCGGTCACTGGACCTGATGGTTTTGCACCAAAAGCAGGCATAATCGCCACGAAAACCATACCGCATGCGAGAAGGGCCGCGAGAGGAAAGAAAATAAAGTCACGCATGAATGACAAGCCTTCGTTCGACTAGTTAAACGACATTCCCGCCGCTGGTAAATATAATAGCCACCTGTTAGCAGGTGCGTGCATTGATTGGCGAGGCTTATCATCATTGCGTGTTGAAACGGAGAATCTGCCATCATGGCGAAGTCAGCATTAAGGCGCCGCGCAAAAGAAGCGCGTTCATGGTTGTTTGATAATTGTTTCGCGCTTTGGAGCGCTGAGGGTGTAAATCCAAGTGGCTTTTTCGCAGAAGTGCTGAGCTTGGACCATACCGCCGTCACAAAGGACGTGACCCGCATAAGAGTGCAGGCGCGTCAAACTTATGTTTTTGCCCAAGCATATCAATTAGGTTGGAACTCCGACCTAGCGTACGAACGTGCCGAGTCTGGACTGAGAATTCTCTCAGAACATTGCCGTCGTTCCGATGGTTTGATTGGCCGAACCCTCAATGCAGAAACCGGCGAAATTATTGATGAAACACGAGATTTGTACGACACAGCATTCGTACTTTTTGCACTCGCGAGCCTCGCTAATATTGAGGCTTTTAGAACCGAGGCTCTCAAAACGGCAAATTCAATTCTAGCCGCCGTCGACGCAAACATGCTTGATCCGGTCACTGGCGGATATGCTGAAACACTTCCACGTGGGCCGAAGCGAAATCAAAACCCACACATGCACTTACTGGAAGCTTGTCTGGCCTTGCACAGCGTTCAGCCTGAGGGTGGGCACCTGATCAGAGCTAGCGAAATAATAGAATTATTCGAAACGCGCTTTACAGCTGGCCCCAATGGTTTGCTGGCGGAATTTTTCGCAACCGATTGGACGGAATCTTCAGGCCGCGATGCGAAAATTGTTGAACCTGGCCACCAGTTTGAGTGGGTGTGGTTGCTGCACGCCTATGCAAGAGCAGCAGATTTACCCGTGTCAGAAAAGGCCTCTGCTCTATTTGCCTTCGCTCAATCCAATCGTGACAAGGAAGGTCGCTCGGTTCAAGAAGTATCCCGTGACGGTGTCAGCGAGGATGGATCGCGCAGAACATGGCCACAAACCGAGGCATTGAAAGCGCAATTGGCGGTCTATGAAGCAACAGGCGATGAGACATTCGCTCAAGACGCTTGCAAGACATTCGATATATTGATGGATGAATATCTAACCCCGGAGGGGGGATGGATTGATCATTACGCCGCAGACGGTGCTATCTTGGCACAAGATATGCCTGCCTCTACAGGATACCATGTCGTATTGGCTTTTTCTGAACTAATCCGCGTTATGGGCGCGTAACACGTTCACTTGGATAATAGAGAATTTAATAGATGACAAAACTCGTACTCGTTCGACACGGACAATCTGAATGGAACCTCGAGAACCGTTTCACCGGTTGGTGGGATGCCGATCTCACTGAAAAGGGAGTTGCTGAGGCCAAAAATTCCGGCACGTTGCTCAAAGAACTCGACATTGATGTACGTCAAGCTTTTTCAAGCGTGCAAACCCGCGCGATCAGAACCCTCTGGCTTGCCCTGACTGAAATGAACCGCGTTTGGATTCCGGTTGAGAAAGACTGGCAGCTCAATGAACGTCACTATGGGGGCCTCACCGGACTCGATAAGGCTGAAACAGCCGCAAAACATGGCGACGATCAAGTTCACATTTGGCGTCGGTCATATGACGTGCCGCCACCGCCTTTAGACAAGAATAGCGAATTCGATTTGTCTGCAGATCCGCGCTATCAGGGGATAGATATTCCAAACACAGAGAGCTTGAAACTAACGCTCGAGCGCGTGCTGCCATATTGGGAAGGCCGTATCGCTCCTGTTTTGAAAGGCGGCACGGATACACTCATCGCCGCGCACGGCAACTCGCTGCGCGCGCTCGTAAAACATCTGTTCAACGTACCTGATGATGTGATTACGCAAGTCGAAATACCTACAGGAAATCCTTTGCTCATAGAGCTGGACGACAATCTTAAGCCCGTCTCTGTGCGCTATCTCGATGCCAGTCGGGCAAAAGATCTGCCTGCCCTGCCATAAATGGGCGCAAGATCACTCAGAAAAGACAAACGACGGATGGGCCGCGCAATCGCGTTGGCCCGTCTGAACCATGGGCTAACCGGAGATAACCCATCTGTTGGCTGCGTAATTGTTGATGCAATGGGGCATGTTGTGGGCGAAGGCGTAACCGGCTTAGGCGGACGCCCACACGCCGAAGAAATCGCGCTTGAAGAAGCAGGGAACCATGCGCGTGGCGGAACGGCTTATGTCACTCTGGAGCCCTGTCGCGAAAGAACAAGCGGCGGCGCTTCCTGCTCCCAAAAGCTTATCGAAGCACAAATTTTTCGCGTGGTTTGTGCGACGCGTGATCCGCACCCGACAGCAAAAGAAGGATTGGCTCGCCTCAAAACCGCAAAAATCGCGTTAACCATCGGCATACGCAAGCCCGCAGCAGATCGTCTTTATCAATCTTTCTTTGATGTAATTAAACTCTAGGATTATTTCGCAGAAAACGGACCGGCATTCGCTCTAATTTTTTCATAGAGCGCAATTGAATCTTTTTGAAAGACCGATTTGGTGAACTGCTGCTCAAAAGAGGTACGCCCACCCGCAACCAGTTTCGCTGCTAGGTCCTTATCAGTGATCACCCGGCGGAGGGCTGTCGCAAGGGCCTCGGGATCATTCTTTGGGATCAGCAAGCCGTTCACTTCATCCTTCACATAGGCCGCGGGCCCGACCGCATCGGCTGCGACGAGAGGTTTGGAAGCCGCCCATGCATCGACAGTAACCGTACCGAAGGGTTCATATCGCGAGGGGAAAGCAACCACATCACATGCGGCGAGCAGTTCACCGCGATCATTTCGCCAACCCAAGAACCGAACGCGATCATCTAAACCCAGTCGTGTGCAGTGTTCTTTCAGTTCGGTCTCCAGAGGGCCATCCCCAGCTATCCACACATAAAGGCCGTCAATCTTCGCGGTCGCGTCGAGCAACGTATCGAGGCCCTTCTTCTCGTGCAAGCGCGCCAAAGCCAGCGCAACCGGAGCATCCTCTGGCGTATTCAGTGCTTTACGGCTTGCGGGTGGAGCGCCTGAAAAATCTGCATATGTGTGAACGATGGCTGAGCGATCGTCTTCAACACCCTGCTCTCTTATGTGGCGCAAAAGATCGATCGTCAGGCCAATGTGCCATTCACAATTCACGAAGCGGGCAAGTTTATAGTAGCCTCCATACCAGGCAGCCGACCTAGCGCGATGCTCTTTTGGCGCAAATTGCCCGGCTCGACCCATCCAATACTCAATCACGTCTGGCTTGAATGCATTAATTGCCTCAAGAATGACGCGACGCGTAGGAAAGGGCCACGCATTGTTGAATGCCGCTACGTTTACACCAATACCTGCGGCCTTGAATTGCTGAATTCGGAACTGGTTATCGGACCGAGTCACGACATGCTGATCAAGGCCCACTTCGGCAAGCGCTAGTACAGATTCGAGCATAATGTTTTCTGCACCGCCCTCTTGGGCGCCCGCCATAACGTGCATAATGCGCATGATCTGTCTCCTAACTCTATAAGCCCACTCGGGGAACCGTCGCTGCCTCTGCGCATACCCACATTGCAGTGACACCGCAAACGCCGCTTGGCAGTTTGCCAAGAAATGTTACAGATTGGCTCACGAATCAGAAAGCTAAGATATGACCGATTTTCGTCTCTTTGGTGCCGACACCTCGCCCTACTCCTTGAAGGTGAAATCCTGTCTGAAATTCAAAGGTTTGGATTTTGAGTGGGTGTCGCGGTCTCGCGATCATGAAGACGAGTTCAAAATCCACGCAAAAGTCCCATCAGTGCCGTTACTTTTATCTGGCGGGAAGCCTCTGAGCCAAGATTCGACAGTTATTCTTTCAGCCCTGGAGGCCGAACATCCCAGCCCAAGCATTCTACCAGAAGATGACGCCTGTATCGCATTGGCGCTCATCCTCGAAGACTATGGTGATGAGTGGTTGAACAAATGCATGTTCCAACAACGCTGGAGCCAAATGCCAGACAGGGAACAAGCCTCCAGACGCGTCCTTGCGCAATTGTATAATGGAAAACCGCCGCGGACACGCAAAGCAATGCAACAACAAATCGCTGATCGCATGATGGAGCGTCTGTCGCTGGTTGGTGCCGATTCTGATAACTGGAACACATTGGAAACGTCCTACCGACGCTTTGCACTGCGGTTAAATACCCACCTGAAAGAGCATTTATTCATCTTTGGGGGACACCCAACAATAGCAGATTTCGCGATTGCGGCACAGTTTCAGCAAATGCTGCAGGACACCACGCCCGCCTCTTGGATGACTGATCATGCGCCATTCGTCGTCGCATGGGCAGAGAATATGGCAGACCCTAAAGTCGGGGGACCATTTGCATCACTGGATGAACTAGCGCCAACGCTAAAGCCGCTGTTTGATGGTGAAGTCGCGGCAACATATTTGCCGTGGGCTAGTGCAAACCTAGCAAGCGCATCTCGCAAAAAGAACAAATTCTCTGTGACCCTGGATGATGGATTGTTCGAACAAAAAACTCAGCGATATGCGGCAAAAGCATTTGAAGCTGTGCGTCGTGCTGTTCAGAAACAATCTGATAATTCGGCGCTACAGGACATATTGGATGCCACAGGTGCCGCGCGCTTCTTCGCCTAGTTTAGTGTGGTATTTTTAACACTTAACGAAGCATTAAGCTGTGGAATCGGCTCCAAATAGTCGAGAACTGCCCGATTCCACTCGCCCGTACAGAGAAAGACCTTCCGCCAATAAATCTGGTTTCGTATAGGCAAGGAACGGCGCGTATTTTGCGTCAGCAAGTTTCGGTGTTCTAAAATGGTTTAGAATATCTTAATGAGCGACCCAGTCGTTAGAAAACAGACCTATTTATTTAGAGGCCAGCACGGCCTTAAGGGGAAGGTGGAATGAAAATCAAAACAAGCTTTATTGCGATGAGCGTGCTGGCTATGGCAGCATTCCCAGTCGCAGCAACGGCACAAGAAGCTGGCGAGCGTTATACACCTCGCGGTGACATGGCCGATGGTGTGCTCACACAAGAAGAAATCAACGATCTGATCGAACAGGCCCGCGCATCGGGTGTGAACGTAGCAGGAAGCACTGACGTACGTTATGTCGGTGGTTCTGAAACAGCCGTTGAGACAGTTCAGTGCTGTGAGAATGTTGAAGAGCGTATCGAAGAGCGTTCAGAAACCAAAGAAACTGAGACATTTTTCGAAGCTGTTACAGCACGCGAAATCACTCAGCCGGTTGAGAGAACTCTTATTCAGCCAATCGAGCGTCGTATCGCTGTTGGCACGACAGAAACAGTAACTGAAGACATGCGCATTGAAGAGACTGTTCTTCCTGTACGCATCGAAAAAGACCCTGTTCCTGCGACTGTCGTTAACAACATCGCTCAGGAAACAACGGAAACACGCGAAGAAGTTACAGAAACAACTTATGACGTCATCGGCCGCCGTGAATTCACGCAGCCAGTTGAGCGTACAATTGTTGTTCCAGTGCAACGTCGTATCACACGCCCTGTTGTTGAAACAGTCACTGCTGAGACACGTTACGAAACACGCACGTCACCTCTTCAGGTTCAGGCACAAGCTGTTCCAGCTGTAACTGAAACTGTAACAACTGCGCTTACAGAAAACACCGTTGAAGAGATCACTGAAGTGACTGTGGATTATGTTGCAACGCGCGACGTTATCCAGCCAGTGACTCGCGTATCAATTCAGCCAGTTGAGCGTCAGATCCTTCGCGGCACAACTGAGCAGGTTACTGCTGAAACACAATATGTAGAAGAAGTTCTGCCTGTTCGTGTTGAAACTGAAGAAGCGCCAGAAGTTGTTGAAACAACGACTGAGCAAATCACTGAGCGTACAGTGTTTGAAGTGGAAGATGTTTATATCGACCAAGTCACACGCAACGTGATCCAGCCTGTCGTAATCACAACTGTTCAACCAATTGAGCGCCAGATTCTCCGTGGCACAACTGAGCAGGTTACTGCGCCAGTTCAATACGAAGAACAGCGCCTCTCGGGCATTGTTGAAGATGCGGTTATTCCTGAAACTCAGGTAAACTACATCCCACAAATCACTGAAGAGTCACGTGAAACACTTACCGAGACATACTTCGAAGCCGTCACAACACGTGATGTGATCCAGCCTATCGTGCGCACACTCGTACAACCGGTTGAAATCCGTCGCCCACGCGTGACCACAGAGACGATCACAAACCCAACTCGTTATGAGACAGTTCGTGCGTCATTGGTTGTGCTGAACGTTGGCGGTGCTTGTAACTGTAACTAAGTATTGATTGCTGAGCGCGCTCATCGCGCCTCAGCATCTCCAAAACGATCTATATTTGAGCCCCCGAGCCTTCTGGTTCGGGGGCTTTTTACTGTCTGGAATTTTTGAAACTTAGTCTTGCGCCGTTTTTTGAATCTGGTCGGCATCTTTTTTTAATTTTGCATGCACGGCCTGACCAGCCGCAACTGCTTTCTGACCCTTACGCAAATCGGCCTGTGCATCGGCGATATCGTCTTCTGCCTTATTCACAGCGCTCTTTGCTTTGCGTAGCTTAGACTGGCCTTTCTCGAGTTCAGCCTGTGCTTTTACAATGCGCTTCTCGCCTTTTTCGATGTCTTTCGCCGCATTCTCCCATTTCTTAACGGCCTTGCCGCTCAACGCTGGCATGGGGCCTACGCTGCTGACCATTTCAGGAGAAGAGGCACAAGCGCCAAGCATCAGCACTGAAGCAATTGCGGGGACAATCAGGTTTTTCATCGGTGGAATCCTTTTGTGTATCGTTGACCTCCCCTCTTCTATGAGGTTTTATTGATGCGGAATAACGAAATTAATGCATGATTATTATCGAAAACTTGAATGATAGATATTGAGACAGCACGGACATTTCTCGCAATTATCGAGACGGGAACCTTTCAAGGTGCCGCCAGTCGCGTGAACGTCACGCAGTCGACCGTGAGCGCTCGCATTAAAACGCTGGAAGAACGGTTGGGACAACGCCTTTTCTCGCGTTCGAAAACAGGGGCGGTTCTCACCTCTCACGGCTTTCACTTTGAGCGCTTCGCTCGCGCAATGGTTCAGGCATGGGAAAAAGGCAAACAGCAAGTTGGCGTGCCTGAAACATATACCGACATGCTTATCGTCGGCGGCCAGTATAATCTCTGGGCCCGTTTGCTAACCCATTGGATGGGGTCGCTGGAACAGGCGCTCCCGCATGTTGCCTTTCGCGCCGAAGCCGGCACGCCACTAGCACTGTCTCGGTTGCTATCTGAGGGCTTGTTGGACATCGCTGTCCTTCACCAGCCTAAACTGCGGACCGACATTGTCGTTGAGCATCTAATGGATGACGAGTTGGTTTTGGTAACAACAGACCCCGATGGCCGATTTGATGACAGATATATCTATGTCGACTGGGGAGAGGAATATCGCGACCAACATGCGCAATTGCTGCCGCAATATATGGAGCCCAGAACGAGTGTTGCGCTTGGTTTTTTTGGCCCAAATTATATCATTACGACAAAAGGGGCGGGATTTTTGCCTCGGCGTCTTGTTGAGATGCACCTTGAGGCTGGGTTTCTTTTTGAGGCGCGCGATACCCCTAGGTTGACCTATCCTGTGTTTACCGCCTATCAGGCCAACACAGACCCTGACTTGTTGAACATTGCAATCGATCTACTTAAGCAACAAGCAGCCTTAGCTGTTGCCGGTGATTTGCCAAAACCCTTCTGGCTCGACTGAGCAGCGCCGATGTGAAGGAGCTTTATCATGTCTAACAACCATACCTATTCAAGCCATATTCACTGGACAGGAAATCGGGGTGACGGCACCAAAACCTACAGAGGGTATGATCGGACATGGACAGTCGCGGTAGACGGTAAGCCCCCTATTCCCTGCTCAAATGATCCATTGCTGGGTGGGGATCCAACTTTGATGAACCCTGAAGACTTGTTGATCTCATCACTCTCAGGTTGCCATATGCTCTGGTATCTACACTTGGCATCTGAGGCGGGCATCAGCGTTTTGTCATACGAAGACACGCCTGAAGCGGTGGGAGAGAACCAGCCGAGCGGTGCAGGGCGCTTTCTCTCTGCTACATTAAAGCCCAAGATCACCATTGCGGCAGGCGGCGATATTGCGCGCGCCCAAGCCATTCACGAAAAGATCCATGCGTATTGTTTCATCGCGCGTTCGGTGAACTTTCCGGTGACGTATGAAGCGGAAATTACCCATGCCAAAACTTAACTGCACGCCTCGGTTATAAGGCGTGCAGTCATGTGCAATAGCGTGCAGTTTGATGCACTTTCGGGCAAATTCGCTGCTTTTAGGCGGCGTTATCGTTCGATTTTTCGCCGATTAGTGTCGTTTGGGTGCTGTCAGCGGCAGAACCAATTGCGATTTTCCGTGGCTTTTTGGCCTCTGGCAGTTCGCGCAGCAAATCGATGCGGAGGACACCATGGTCAAGCCGGGCGTTTGTCACAATAACATGGTCGGCCAATTGGAAGCGCCGAATAAACCCGCGCTGGGCAATGCCGCGATGGAGGTATTCTTTTTCGCCGCCATCTTCGGGTTCACCTTTTTTGCCTGCGACGGTTAGAAGGCCTTCTTTGGTTTCAATGTCCAGATCATCTTGCGTGAAGCCGGCCACTGCCACTTCGATCGCGAAAGCATTTTCGTCGACACGTTCAATATTGTAGGGGGGATAACCCTGCGCACCATCGAGGCGCGACGCGGTGTCAATCATGTTGGCCATGCGATCAAAGCCAACCATCGTGCGATATAGGGGGGTCAGATCAATATTTGTCATTTTACTCAGTCCTAATTTTAGCAACTGCGAACACCTTGCACGAGACAAAGCATTCAATTTTTGGTTTTTCAGATGTTCGAGAACCCAACCCGTTTTTCGGCGTCGGCGTGCATCTGGTCCCGGCCCGATCTCGGCGCCGTGACATTAGTTATGTGGGGCGCTACACCTATTGTTCAAGATGCAATTTTAGGAGGACTTCATGAAGAGAGTTTCATTTCTATTGGGAGCAATCGCGCTCGGCGCTGTTGCTTGTGGCCCAAAAGACGCTCCAGCAGAGCCCGCTGAGCAAGCCGAAACATCTGCCCCCGCAGAATCGGAAGCAAAGGTCAGCATGATTGATGCTGCGTTGATTTCCTCGCTGCGTTCAGATGAAGAAAAAGCCCGTGATCAATGGCGTCATCCAAAAGAAACGCTCGCGTTTTTTGAGGTTGAACCAAATTCGACAGTTGCCGAAATCTGGCCGGGTGGCGGTTGGTACTCCAACATTCTTGCACCCTATCTAGCGGCCGAAGGCCAATTAATCATGGTTGGACTGGATCCAAGTGCAGTCGAAGATCCAGATACACGTGCGCGTTATGAAGGCTATGTTGCCAAAACGGTTGAAACCTATTCAGACCCAAAATTTGGTAATGTGAAGCACACGGCATTCTCACATGCGAGCGGCCCAATTGCCGAACCTGAATCCGTGGATGTCGTTGTATCCTTCCGTAACGTCCATAATTGGATGGCAAATGGATACGCCGATAAACTGTTCGTGGATGCAGCAGCCGCGCTGAAACCTGGTGGCATTCTCGGCATTGTTGAGCACCGTCTTCCTTCAACTCAAACTCAGGATCCGACAGGCGCCTCCGGGTATGTGCATGAAGACTATGTGAAAGGTCTTGCAGACGCTGCCGGGCTTGAATTTGTGGCCGCCAGTGAAATTAATGCAAACCCGGCTGACACAGCCGATCATCCGTTTGGCGTGTGGACACTACA
The DNA here is from genome assembly GCA_050633385.1 of Hyphomonas sp. Classification (GTDB taxonomy): domain Bacteria; phylum Pseudomonadota; class Alphaproteobacteria; order Caulobacterales; family Hyphomonadaceae; genus Hyphomonas. The sequence continues at coordinate 53,225 of JBOEGK010000013.1, read as the reverse complement.
GCCCAACAGCCGAACAAAAGGCCGTGACGGAACAGTTGTAGAAGGGTTTGATGCCGAAGCTGCACTCGCCATTGGTGAGAGCGACCGTATGACGCTGAAATTCCGCAAACCAGAATAAGTAAAAACTGATACAGCTAAAGGCCAGCCACCCATGCCTTAAAGGCGGTAGGCTGGCCTTTTCACATCTGGATCTTTGCCATGTTGCGTTCGCTCTTCCCCACTCAGATTTGGCATTCAAAGCTTGGAAACACAGAATTGTGTGATGCACTGGCGGCGACATGCTGGGTGCTATCTGACGAGGATGAGGCCGGCAATCAGTGGTGTGATAGCGAGGGATATGATGGCTACACGTCATATGCGTCACTCAACGATCTTCCAGAACGATTTCCTGATTTTGCCGCCCTTAAACAGCTTCTGGATGCAGAGGCAGCCAAATTTGCAGATGCGCTCGAATGGGATTTGAGTGAACGCGCCCTAAAGCTTGATGCCTTGTGGGTGAACATATTGGGGGAAGGTGGCAGCCATTCCGGGCACATACACCCCGGCAGTGTCATTTCAGGAACATTTTATGTAGCCGTGCCCGAGGGCGCGGGGTTGCTAAAGCTGGAAGACCCCCGACTGGGCCTCATGATGGCAGCTCCTGCCCCTGTTGATCAGGCAAGTGACGATGCTCGCCGTTTTATCTATCACACGCCAGAAACAGGCCATGTGCTGTTATGGGAAAGTTGGCTGCGACACGAGGTCATGCCCAATAATAGCGAGGACGCCCGGATATCTATCAGTTTCAATTATGCGCTCACCGACATCTCTGATTCATGAGCGGTATATTAAGGCCCCGCGACCTATGACTGACTTGACGAATAGCCGTTAGCAGGACATGGGCACGGCATGAGCCCTGCATAGGGCAACAGTAGACGAAGCAAGGTGAGAATACCAAAATGGATCTTAGTAAAATTTCGACCGGCGAAAGCCCACCTGATGATCTGAATGTACTGATCGAGGTTCCGCTCGGCGGAGACCCCATCAAATATGAGATCGACAAAGACTCGGGCGCTATGTTCGTTGACCGGTATCTCTACACTGACATGCGTTACCCGTGTAATTACGGCTTCGTTCCACATACGTTGAGCCTTGATGGTGACCCGATTGATGTGATGGTTGTTGGCAACCGCCCATTGGTGCCGGGATCAGTTGTTCGCGCGCGTCCGATTGGTGTGCTTATGATGACTGATGATGGCGGCCCGGATGAGAAAATTCTCGCCGTACCGCACCGGAAACTGACCGGTTATTACGATAAAATCGAAAGCTACACTGATCTACCGGAAACGCTGTGCAACAAGATTGCCCACTTCTTCGAGCACTATAAAGACCTCGAGAAAGACAAGTGGACTCGCATTGAGGGTTGGGGCGATGCTGATAAAGCGCGCGAACTTATCACGGCAGCTGTCGAGCGCGAAAAACAGGGCTAAACACGCCCCTTAGTAGCCAATTCAAGCGCCTGCGAGGAATGAGATGGAAATATCTGTCTGGTTTGCCTTGCTGGCGCTTTTCTTTGCCGGGGGGTTAACACCGGGGCCGGCAGCTATGTTGGTGATGAGCACATCACTGCGTTATGGCCCTATTCCGGCGCTTATTCCCGCAACAGGGATATCAACCAGCAATCTATTGTGGATCACGCTGGCCGCTACCGGACTTGCAACATTTGCGGCCAGTTTCCCAGCGGTTCTGTTGGGGATTAAAATTGCAGGAATTTGCTTCATCACGTGGCTCGCCTGGACCATGGTTTCTTCCAAATCCGAGCAGAAGCAAGCGAGTGCAGCTTTCGCCCCACCTAAGAAACAACTTTTTGCACGCGGCGCGGGGCTGCAACTACTCAACCCTAATGCGCTGGTGTTTTTCGGCCTCTTATTGCCGGGCTATTTTGACGCCTCGCGCCCCATCCTGATGCAAGTGGTGATCATGATGGTGACGGTAACCATTACAGAAATGGTCGGTTTGACCATTTTTGCGTTCCTCGCAGGGAAGCTAAATGTGAAGTTTCAGTCGCCCAGCTTTGCGAAATGGTTCAACCGATCAGCGGCAGGCGCCATGCTGGCGTCTGCCCTGTTCGCGACCTTTGCCACGAGCCACTAGGGCGCAACGACCTCGAACCGTCCAGTTTTCACGTTACGCCAATGCAGCTCACCATGGGCAATGGCAAACCAGGCACCATGAAGTTCAAGGTTTCCTGCTTTCACAGCCTCAGCCACAAACGGGAATGACATCAAGTTTGCGATCGACGTATCCACACCTTCGAGCTCCAACGCGAATTGCGGATTTACCGATCCACTCTCAATGACGCGCTGACGGGCATCATCAAGCAAGGCCACCCATGGCGTCACAAATTCGCCAATCTCAGGAGGGACTTCGCCAGCAAGGGATGCCGCCACGCCGCCGCAGCCACCATGGCCCATTACAACGATATGACCCACTTTAAGGACATTCACCGCATATTCCAGCGCCGCAGAAACACCGTGTAGACCATTATCTGGCGCATAAGGCGGGACAAGGTTGGCGACATTACGCACGACAAAGAGCTGACCCGGCGCCGCGTTGAAGATATCAGAGGGGTCCGCGCGACTGTCTGCGCACCCGATCAACATGATATTTGGGCTCTGGCCGTCTGCCAGTTCCCGATAAAGACTTGCCCGCTCCGCATAGTCTCCACTGCGGAAACTGCGGTATCCTGAAATGAGGTCATCGACTGATTTCATTTGAGTGCTCCCAAAAATATTTTTGTCTGATTAGTGTAAATTGAGAAATCAGCAAACCAATTGTGATCTAATATGCTCAGAAATGATCAGTCCTGTGTATTTTGGGACGGGTGTTTAGCAGGAGTGACCCATGGCCACCACAGACGCAAAATCAAACGCCTCCCGAAAGGGACCGACCCGAAGTGAAGCCTCGAAAGCTGCCATACTGGACGCGACGCGTGTGGAATTGGCAGAAAGCGGCTGGCGAGGGTTTAGCGTTGATGCTGTGGCAAAACGGGCAAGTGCGTCCAAGCAAACAATTTATCGCTGGTGGCCCTCCATTGGCGCGATGTGTGTAGACGCTGCGCTCGCCTTGGTGCCTGACGCGCCTGATGGCGGGCGGGATCCACAGGAGCGCATTACTGCGCTGATCGTGCCACTGGAAGCTGCTGCTCGCACAGGGCACGGCCATGCAGTCATTCGCGCAGCTTTGATTGCAGCATCAGACGATAAAGAAGCCGGAGAATTATGGCGCGCATGGGTAAGACGTGACATTCGCCAGCCCCTACGCATGTTGCTCGCAGAATTGGCCGGAAAACGGGTTATTCATCGTGATTTCGACCTTGATGAAGTCGTCGATATGCTGATGGGGCCAATGCTGCATCGCTTGCTTATTATGCGCGCACCGATCCGGGAGGGCTATTGTCACGGATTGGCCGGAATCATCCTCAGTGTTTACGCGACATTTTAACACTTAGGTTCCCGGTCGTTTTGCACATAGTTTGCAAGTGCGAAAGCCATGTCAGAACCTCTTAGCCTCCCCGCCAATGAGAACCGTGTCGCTTGGGTCGATTATTCCAAGGGCATATGTATTCTCCTCGTTGTCATGATGCACTCCACCCTCGGCTATGGAGAGCTCGTGCACGATACCGGCTGGATGCATGCCGGAGTTGCGTGGGCAAAGCCCTTCCGCATGCCTGATTTCTTCATGTTGGCAGGTTTGTTTCTGAATCTGAGCATTTTTGGTTCCAAAATCGACTATTTGGACCGCAAAGTTCTGCATTTCGCGTATTTCTACATTCTGTGGCTGGCGATCCAGACCTTTGTATTTGAGGCCGGGACGCTTCTGCATGACCCGGTCACCTTCTTCAAAATCTTTCTAAAGGCACTGATCATTCCTGAAAGTAGCCTGTGGTTTATCCATGCTTTGGCGGTGTTTTACATCATCACCTGGCTTATTCGATTTGTGCCAACCTATTACACTTTCGCAGTCGCCGCTGGCCTTCAGGTGCTTCATTCGACCGGCATGATCGATACGGGCTGGTCGGTCACAAACCGATTTATGGAATGGTATGTCTTTTTCTTCGTTGGCTATGCCGGATCGAAATACATCTTCGACTTCGCTAAATGGGCGGCATCCAATCGTCGAATTGCAATTGGTTTGGTCATCGGATGGGCTGTGGTGAATACCCTGTTTATCGCGCTGAATATTGCTGATTTGCCGGGGGTTAGCTTACTGCTCGGTTTTGCGGGCGCGCTGGCCATCGTCACGATTGGCGTTTTCCTGACAGGTCAGAACTGGGCTGAGTTTCTGCGTCATGCTGGGAAATATTCAATCGTCATTTACCTGACTTTCTTCTTGCCGATGAAGATCCTTCAAAAGGTTTTGGCGAACAGCCAGATCATCCCAGATGTCGGGCTTGCCAGTTTAATTGTGTTTATTTTTGCGTCAGCATCGCCGCTCATTTTCCACGCGCTGATCAGGCACACGCACTTTAACGCGCTTTATGTGCGCCCCGGCTTTGCGCGCTTAAAAGGCGCAAAGCGAAGCGTTTAGAGAACTTATTTTGTCCGCGACCACACCATGAGTGGGTCAAACGCACCGGAATCGGCCGCTTCCTGCAATTGCGCGAGCTGATCAAATACCGGGCTATGAGCCTCTGGTGGCCGTGTATCGACATAAAGAGCGGCATCCATTCGGCAAATTTGCTCAAACATCGCTTCGGATCTCTCAACGAGATCGAGAAAACGATCTGGGAGATGACCGCGTTGTTCTGCGGCGCCCAGTGCCGGTTCATCACGATTTATGCGGTATTTATCGGAAAATGCCTCTTCACGGCGCATTTCGCCCTCACGCACGGCTTTTTGCATGACGAGCCAACTTGCGGCCTGCATAAGGCGCGTTGTTAATTCCATACTCCAAGCGGAATAGGTAAGGCCCTCTTCTCGTGGCAATTCCTTAGAAAGATCACGACCGGGACCATCGAGATAACTCGCTGCTTCTTCAACAAGCGCCATTCCGCGTGTGAAAACAGTGTCGAATAATTTGCCGCCAGTGAACGTTAATTCAGCGCCAATGCCCGCATCCTGTGGGCCGTTTGCATTATCAGCAGTCATTCAGTGCTGTCCTTACTACCTTTGGCATTCACGCATATCTTATGCGTCAGGCATTGCTGTGACATTAACTTTCACCACCAAAAAGCGCATCGGCTGCAGATTTTTGGTTTCGTTTTTTTGCTATCTCCGCCTCACACGCTTTGATTGAGTCTTTCAGAGCATCTATGCGGGCCTCTAATTCATCGACAGACATTTGCTCAAGTGTCTGATTGCGGTCTGTCAAAATAGGTTCTTCGTCAAACATCTCTCAGTGTCCTTCTACACAATTGCATTATAGATTCTGAATGCCACTTTAGTAGCAACTCTAGTACGAAAACTTGATCGCTCAAATTACGCGAAGGAAAAGCACACATCATGACCGACACGATGTCCGCCATCATAGTCTCCGAAGGCCAGCCACTTGCGCTGGGGCAGATCGACAAACCACAGGTCAAAGCCAATGAGGTTTTAGTGAAAGTCGCTGCATCTGGCCTGAATCGCGCTGATTTGGTGCAGCGAAAAGGCGCCTATCCTCCCCCTCCCGGCGCGTCTGAAATCCTCGGACTGGAAGTGACGGGGACAATTGTGGAAACGGGCGCGAATGTTGTTGATTTCAAAGTCGGCGACCGCGTGGGCGCATTGCTCGCCGGCGGAGGTTATGCAGAATTTGCCGCTGTTGATCAGGGCTCTCTTTTGCCCTTGCCCGACGCATTATCTTTTGAGGACGCCTGCTGCTTTCCTGAAGCAATGTTTACAGTCTGGGCAAACATATTCGACCGGGTGGTGCTGAAAGCAGGTGAAAACTTTCTTTGCCATGGCGGCACGAGCGGAATTGGAGTGATGGCCATACAAATGGCCAAGGTGGCTAGCGCAGCGAAAGTGTTCACAACCGCAGGCACAGACGAAAAATGCGCGCTGGCGACCTCTCTGGGGGCTGATATCGCCATAAATTATCGCAACGAGGCGTTTGAAGCAGTTGTAAAGGAGAATGGTGGCGCGGATGTCATCCTTGGCATGGTTGGCGGCGACTATGTTCAGCGCAATATCTCTGCTGCGAAACTTGATGGGCGTATCATCAATATCGCTTATCAGAACGGCTTTAACGCTGAGGTGAACTTTGCCCCAGTTTTAATGAAACGCCTTACACTAGCCGCCACAACGCTAAGAGCGCGCCCGGTTGAAGAGAAAAAGCGTATCCGTGACGCCGTTCTCGCAGACTTCTGGCCACACGTCCTCTCCGGCAAGATCAAACCGGTGTTGGATAGCAAATTTGCTTCGTCTGACGCAGAATCTGCGCATGAGAAGATGGCCTCAGGCACGCATTCTGGAAAGATCATTCTAAGCTGGTGACGCAAATGGCTTTCCATTAGGGGCCGCGTGATATATATAATCATCTAAGGTTCTTATATTTCGTTTGAGATCCCGACCGCCCGGCACGCAGTGTCGGGCGGCTGCATTTCAGACACTATGTTTTTCAAGGAGAGTTCCATGTCCGAAGTATTGATGCCGAAGGCCACTGCCGTTTGGTTGTTGGACAACACGACACTGACCTTCAATCAAATCGCTGATTTTTGTGGCCTTCACTATCTGGAAGTCAAAGGCATTGCCGATGGCGATGTGGCCGAGAATATGCGCGGCGTAGACCCAATTGCGGGCGGTATGCTGTCACGCGATGAAATCCGCCGTGGTGAAGCCGATGACGGTTATGAGCTGAAGCTGGAAGCGTCGAAGATAGCACACATTCCACAGCCAAAGCGTAAGGGTAGCCGCTATACGCCGGTGATCCGCCGCGCTGATAAGCCGGACGCGATTGCATGGTTCATCCGCAATCACCCGGAAGTGACCGACGCCCATATTTCCAAGCTGATTGGCACAACGAAATCGACCATCAACAATGTGCGCGACAAGAGCCATTGGAACACAGCGAACATTCGCCCGGTTGACCCGGTGACACTGGGATTGTGTTCTCAGATTGAACTTGATGAAGTGATTGCCAAGGCGGCGGATAAACGCCGCAAAATGGAAGCCGCTAATCTGATTCAGAACGAAGGCCCAAGCCTTCAACCAATTGAAGAAGCCCCGGTTGAAGCCGACGATGCTCACAGTGGAGCGACGCCTTCTGCTGACGATATTTTCAAGAATTTCAGCTAGTTGAAATTGTTTTCCACACGTCTATTCACAGGTTGATTGCGGCGCGGTCTGCAATCAACCTGGCTTACGAAGGAAGACGTAAAACGCGCCTGAGCCCCCATGGCGCTGATGCGCTTCGGCGAAACCAGATACGATGGGCCGCGCGGCGGCAGAGGTGATCCAATCAAGGAAATTACGCCGCAGGACCCCCTCACCGCTTTTGCCCTTACCTGTAATAATCAAAACACAACGGGCCCCGGCCTGACGCTCACCGATCAAAAAGCCGGGCAATATGCGCGCGGCGGACGCTTGGGTATGGCCGTGTAAGTCAAAGCTGGCGGCGATCGCTAATTTGCCTCGTTTTACCCGCTTTTCGCGTCCGCGATTTGCGATTCCTTTGCGTGCAGTTTGATGCAGTTTAGGGGGCGTTTTGGGGGTTGTTTGAGGTGTTTTGGGTGCATTTTGGCGCGCAGGCACATCTACGCTGGGAGAATCGAGCTCTTTCAGTAGAGCTTCGAAATCCTCAGCCGCTTCATTGTCGATCCGCTTAATAGACCGCGTCACGCGCGACCATGCGAGCGCTTCATCTGAGGAGAGGTTACGTTTCGACATACGTCCATTTAAGGCGCTGGGTCGATCGTGCCAAGCAAAGACGCGGACGGTTGCCCCTCAAGAACGATGCGAAGCCGCTCTGCCACGCGCCGGGGAACCAATGCCCACATACGCCCGGGGGCATTCATCGTGCCCGCGCGATTGCCCGCATCGGGGCCTGTACCGAAATAGATATCACCACGCACCGCGCCCTTGATCGCGCCGCCTGTGTCTTGGGCGATCAATAGACCTGACCAATCACCGCCGAGGCCGGGGGCGGTGGTTTGCACAAACATGGGCATGCCCAGCGGATGAATGCTGGTATCGACCGCCACGGAACCCAGCGGTGTGAGCGGCACGGACTGAGCACCCTTTGGTCCGAGTGCGGCATCCCCTTCAGGTTGTGCGCTGAAAAATACGAAACGGGGATTATAGTTCATCGCCCGGCGCACATCTGCCGGGTTTGCGCGATCCATCCATGCACGAATACCTTGCATCGATGCCTCGCCGCGAGAAATGTGGCCGCCGCTCATTAGCCAATTGGCAGTGGATTTGAACGTATGGCCGTTATGCGCCGCATAGGCCGCACGCACGGTTGAGCCATCTGGGAATTGCAATCGACCTGAGCCTTGAATCTGCATGAAGAACACATCAGACGGATGCGCGTAGGCGATTGCGTCAACGCCTGCCCGGGTAATATCGGCACGTGAAGGGTAGGGTCTGGTTTTGCCATTTCTGAGACGTTGCAATGGCTGTGACCCATTCGGAACAAGATCCTTCGGCAGCGCGGGAACAGGTTCAGTATAAGGGTGGATGGGCCGCCGACGTGCCTGATAGGTCGGTTCAAAATAACCCGTAAAACGGCTCGCCCCTGTTTTGGACTGAATTTCTATGGGGACAAAAAGCGACTCTAATACGACGCGAGCGCTCTGTTCATCTTGAACGACATCCAAAGCGGCGCAGGCGGGCATCCAATCCGCTGCTGTTCCGGCCCACCATGCTTTGTCGGAGAGGGCATCTTCGGCCGATTTTTTGGCAATGCGGGTGCAGCTTCGCCCGAACGCCTCCAGCGCCGGCAAAATCGGGGAGCGTTGCCAACCAGGCAGATGATCAAAATAGCCTGTTTCTGAGGGCGCAGGTGGCACAAAAACGGGCGGCTCGCTGGGTTGCTCAACAGGTGCAGGCGGCGTGGGCGCCGGCGTTACATCAGGGACAATTACAGGCGCGGTTTGACACGCCGCCAGCATGAACAAAACCAAGGTGAGATATCGTGCACGTATCATGCACGCATGTATGGATCATTCAGGCTTTGAATGTCACCCCAGAGCAGCGAAAAATTCGCCTAATTGGCGACTTCGACATCGTCCAATATCCAATTTGGGTCTGGCGAGTTCACACCGCGCATGAAGGTCCAGATTTCTTTGGCGTTGCGAACAATTTCGCCATTGCCCAGTTCGGATTCAAAGCGCACGAGAATACGCGCGACGCCATCGGTGAGACTGGCGCTGTCAATTTCAACTTTTCTAAACCGCAAAACGGAGAACGGGTCAGCGTCTGGATCGCGCGCTTCGATCGCCTCATCCCACGCCTCATATACATCTGTGTCGAGCATGGGCGCGAGTGTTTCACGATCACCACGGCCGAATGCGTTGACGATGATTTTGTAGGCTGCGCGCGCCCCGGTCATGAATTCACCCTCTGAAAAGCGATTGTCGGCGTCGTAAATTTCTTCAAGCGCACCTGCTGCAGGGCCCACAAAGATTGGACGAGAATTATCAGATCGTGCTGGAGGCGCGTCTTGTTGAGGCTGGTTGGGCATTGAATGCACCGTTGCGCTCGGACGTTTAGCTGGCTGATCATCATCACCCTTGCCCAACGTCGTATACAGTCGCGCCAAAACAACCAAAGCAATGGCAGCCAAAATCAGCACTTCAACTACAGGATCAAACATCAAACCGTCAAAATTCCTCTACAACATCGTATCATCAACAGAGATAAGGCTTTTTAAGCACATATGCCAGCCAACATTGCGCATTAGGGGTGTGCGTGTTAGGCGCGAACCTGTCAATTGGTAGAGGATCAACGAGACATGACAGACACAAGCGCCCCGTCACAACCAGATCAGCCTGCAGCGGGTAATCCGGAACAACCGTCCATGCGTGTGATGGGACAATATATCAAAGATCTGTCATTCGAGAATCCCGGCCACGGCCCTGTGCAAGCCCAACCAAATATTGATTTGGGTATTGATGTGGGTGCAACCCCGCACGCCGATGGAAATGGTCTTTTTGAAGTCTCACTTAAATTGTCTGCCAAGGCGCAATCAGAAGAGACTGTGCTGTTCATTACTGAACTTGATTATGCCGGTCTGTTCCAACTTCAAAATGTAACAGAGCAGCAATTGGAGCCGATGCTTTTAATTGAGTGTCCGCGCCTCTTATTCCCGTTTGCTCGCCGCATTGTTGCAGAAATTACCCGCGAAGGCGGCTTCCCGCCATTGCTAATTGATCCTGTTGATTTCGTTCAATTGTACCAAACCCAATTGCAGCGCGCACAGCAGGGCAATGGCGCGCCAGCACCACAAGCCTAAATAATTTTAAAGCTACCAGAATTTGCCTTCGCCGAGTTGTTCCAGAAACTTGGCGTGGGCGGCACGTTCTTGTTCGGTGATTTGAGATGGCAACGGCGTTGGTCTTTTTTTGGCCTCTGCCCGCGCCAAATTCGCGCCGGTGCCTTTATCGTCATTAAACTCAAATGACCGCGCCCGACCGCCCAACAATTCCAAATAGACCGAAGCGAGAAGCTGACTATCTAGCAACGCGCCATGGAATGTGCGGCTTTCGAGTGAAATATCAAACCGCTTACACAATGCATCCAAGCTAGACGGTGCGCCGGGGAATTTCTTACGGGCAATCTCGAGCGTGTCGATCCACCGCTCATCTGGAATGATGGCGCGACCGCATTTTTCAAGCTCCATATTTATAAAGCCGCGGTCAAAGGCGGCATTGTGAGCAATGATGTCTGCGTCACCAATAAATTCGAGAAAAGCATCGACAATTTCAGGCGCTTCAAACGGTGGCTTATCGACTAGATCGGCATCTGTGATCCCGGTAATACGAATTGTATCTTCAGAAACAGGCTTGCCCGGATTGATAAGCATACGAAGCGTTGGGCCACTTGGAATATGATTGATCATCTCGACCGCGCCGATTTCAATAACGCGATCACCCTCGAGTGCTTTGAGTCCTGTGGTTTCCGTATCGAAGGCTATTTGTCTGATTTTTTCAGTCATGAATCATCTCCGATGGATTTGCGGCGCATCAACGCAACAAGGGCCTGAACAGATTCATGTGCATAGGTAAAGCCGTGCGCCGTGGAAATGATGAAATCAGCTTTTGCCCGTTTTTCTGCATCTGGGATTTGGCGCGCCAGAATGTTTTCAAACACTTCCTCGGTAACGCCCTCGCGCGCCAGCACACGCGCGCGCTGAACTTCAGGCGAAGCCGTAACGACAAGCACATAGTCACACCGGGTATGACCACCCGTTTCAAACAGTAGCGGAATATCGAGAATAGCCAGTGGGGCGCCTGAATTTATTACAGATTGGCGGAAGTCTAGCTGCGTCTGACCGACAAGCGGGTGGACAATGCTCTCGAGTGTTTTCATCGCGTCTGCGTCGTCGAGCACCCGGGCGCGAAGCGATGCACGATTGATTGCCCCATCTTCTTCCACGCCCGGAAAAGCCGCCGAAAGCGGAATGACGGCAGCACCACCTTTTTCATAAAGCTCATGGACAGCGGCGTCAGCATCATAGACAGGGACACCTTCTTTGCGGAACATTTCTGCCGTGGCGGATTTACCCATACCTATAGAACCCGTCAGCCCAAGGAATATCATTGTGTGGCCTCCACGGCTTTGCGGCAACGCTCCAACGCGGTCGCTGTATCGGGAAAAATTCCAAACCAATACTGGAAACTGAAGGCGGCTTGCGCTGCAAGCATTGTTAGGCCGTCAGCCGTTTTCCAATTATTGCTCTTTGCACTGTGTAATATTTTGTCAGCGGCTTTTCCGTATGAAATGTCGAAAAACAATCGTCCATCGCCGGGGGGCAGGTCGAGGGTTGCGCCACTATACCCTATACTGAGTGTGTTGATTACGGCATCTGCGGCGGCGAGATTTTCCAATCCCTCGCTTAAAGAACATATGGTCATCGGCGCCGCAATCAGCGCGCATAGCTCTTCTGCGCGTTTGATCGTTCTGTTGCAAACAGTGATATTTGCGCCCAAATCGGTAAGCGATAGAGCCACCGCGCGCGCCGAACCGCCCGCACCGAGGATGAAAACAGATTTTCCCGCTAAGTCTACGTTCGCAGATTTTAGAGCGAACAAGAAACCGGGCACGTCTGTATTTTCTGCACGCCAGCCGCCATCTTTCGTGCGGATCAATGTGTTGGCCGCGCCAAGGCGTTTAGCGATATCGCCCTGTTCATCGGAAAAGCGAAGTGCATCCTCTTTATGCGGAAGGGTGATGTTCAAGCCTTTACAGCCTTCACGCTGAAGCGATTCAAGGGCGTATTTCAAATCACCCGGCGGAACCTGCATCGCCTCATAGCGGGCATCAATTCCATGCTCGCGAAACCACGCATTATGGATGAGCGGCGAGAGCGAATGAGAAATAGGATGGCCGATGACACCGAGCAATTTTGTCATGCCGATAACACTCCGCGCGTTCTGAAATAATCTAGGAGTGGGAGCAGCGGCAGGCCGAGAATGGAGAAGTAATCGCCTTCTATCGATGTGAACAATTGCGCGCCGAGACCTTCAAGCTGATAGGCACCGACGGTCGACAAGAGCGGCTGGCCAACATCATCCACATAGGCGTCAATATATTCGGGGGAAAGACTGCGCATTGTTAGGCGCGGTCTTGCCAGGAATCTCCAGACAGGCCGGCCATTTTCACACACGACGATGGCGGTCTCTAATGTGTGAGTTTTACCGGACAGTTTGGTGAGATGACCGCGCGCGCCATCAAGGTCTGCCGGTTTGTCGAAGGCTTCATTTCCTAGCGCCAACATTTGGTCGCCACCAATCACGAGACCCTCATGTTGGAGCGAAACCTTCATCGCCTTCATTTCGGCCAGGCGCATGGCCTGATCTCTGACAGACATATTTTCCGCGCGGAAGGCGGCCTTGGCAGAGTCTTCATCGACGTTAGGTTTTATACAGGCAGCCTCTACGCCAGCATTTTGCAAAAGAGATCTTCGGCTGGCGCTGCCAGATGCAAGGATGACGGCAATGGACATTATTGTTGGCCCCGGCGAGCATTAAGTAAGTTTAGAATTGCGGCTGCGGTTTCTTCTACCGAGCGCCGTGAAATATCAATTGTCTTCCACTTGTTGCGTTGGAAGAGACGATTGGCTTCGGTGACTTCGCGTTGAACCGCATGTTCATCGGCGTAATCGGTGATCTGATTCTCATTCAGAGAGAGTAGACGTTGCCGACGAATTTGAACCAAACGCTCGGCGCTGATTTTCAGGCCAATCACCATAGGGCCATCATCACCAATTTCTTCAAGAAATGCTGGGACTGGAACGCCCGGCACCAAAGGGTAATTGCCGGCGCGCACTTTTCGGTTGGCAAGATACACACAAGTAGGTGTCTTAGATGTGCGGCTAACACCGAGCAAAATAACATCGGCTTGTTTTAAACCATCAAGATTTTGCCCGTCATCATGGGCGAGCGTGTAGTTTATCGCCTCCATCCGATCAAAATAGTCTTGGTCAAGAGCATGTTGATTGCCGACTTTGTGGTTAGCTGACACGCCCAGATGGCGAGAAAGCATCGCAACAGATCCATCGAGCACCGGCAAAGTTGCGATAGAATTTTCGCGGCAGAAAGTTTCCAGGCGCGCCCGCAATTTTTCATCAGAGATTGTGTACCAAACAACACCGGGAGCCGCTTCGATCTCTTTGATAACGCGTTCCAATTGGCGCTCTGAACGAACCAGATAATAGTTATGTTCGAGTGGTTGAACATTTTCAAACTGCGCGCAAGCGGAACGTTGAATCGCATTGAGCGTTTCACCCGTACTGTCAGAAACGAGGTGGACGTTGAAATAGATACTTAAACGATTAGGCTTAGTCATAGTTAAGGTTCTTGCCGGGGTCTGGAGAATTTCACAAGGGGTGTGAGTCTCTTGTGACTCCAGAAGTTGACCCACAAAGAGTCACAATTGATTCACAATCACAAGAATTCGACTCCCGAAGAATCCCGATCTGTTCCAAGGTGTGACTCCATTCACGCATTAACCTCACATTAACCCAGAGTCTATTGAGGGTTAATCAAAGGTTAACGGGGTGCGACACCCTGTGACTCCCGTGTGGAATTCTCTGGACAAATCTTGTGAGTGCGCTTTGTCCACGTAATACACCGTCTAATAATCATAACCATCCTGACGGATTTTTTGTTTGAAGAAAAAAGGGTTTCCCATGAGCAACGACATCAAGCCACCACTCCTGTCTGTTCTTCATGGAAACATCGCAAAAAGGCCTCCGATGTGGATGATGAGGCAGGCTGGGCGTCATTTACCGGAATATTTGGAGCTGAGATCAAAAGCCAAAGACTTTCTCGATTTCTGCTACACACCTTCACTTGCTACTGAAGCCACGTTGCAACCTATTCGCCGCTATGGAATGGATGGGGCCATATTGTTTGCTGATATTCTGTTGGTTCTGGATGCAATGGGATTGGATGTTGAGTTCCAAAAAGGCGTTGGACCCGTTGTTCAGCAGATAAATGCGGCGTCTGACCTGCAAAATGTACCCGCCAAACAGGCGGCAGATCGACTTTCGCCAGTTTATGAAACCGTTTCTCGCGTTAAAGCCGGTTTGCCTGACACTGCAACACTGATCGGATTTGCTGGTTCACCCTGGACTGTGAGCCTTTATGCCATCGAAGGACGGGGAAAAACCGACAAATCGACGAGCCTTCGCTGGGCACAAGGGCGGCCGGATGAATTGCAGGCCGTCATGGATGAAGTTATCGAGGTGACAGCGCACTATTTACAGGCACAGGTGAATGCTGGTGCGGATGCCTTGATGCTGTTTGACAGTTGGGCCGAGGGTCTGCCCGATAATATCTTCCGTGAGATTATTATTCACCCGACAAAAAAACTCGTTCAAAAACTGAGGTCTATGGGTATTACCGTGCCAATCATAGGGTTTCCGCGCGGCGCGGCTGCAATGCTAGGTGAATATGCACACGAAACAGGGGTGACGGCGGTGGGGATAGATACTGCCGCTACGCCCGCGTTTGTGAACAGTATTTTGCCCGAAGGCATGCCGGTTCAGGGTAATCTTGACCCACTGCTATTGATTGAGGGGGGCACAAGATTGGATGATCGGGTGCGCGAAATTGTCAAAGCGTATGAGAATAGGCCTCACATCTTCAACCTTGGTCATGGTATCCGTCCTGAAACGCCGATTGCCAATGTTGAACGCGTCGTCGAGATTTTGCGTAAGGGATAATATTTGATGCCGAAAAAGCTCGCTGTCGTTCTGTTCAATCTAGGTGGGCCGAAGACGGCTGATGATATTCAGCCCTTTTTGAAAAACCTGTTTCGCGACAAAGCGATTATTCGTGCGCCCCTGCCCGTGCGGTTTGTGCTGGCACGTTTGATCTCTAAACGGCGTGCGCCTGAGGCAGCGAAAAATTATGCGATGATGGATGCGGGCGGCGGCTCTCCCCTACTGGCTGAAACCGAGGCCCAGCGTGATGCGTTGCAGGCCGAGCTTGAGGCCGAGTTTGCAGCGCGCGGTGAAGATGTTGAACTGAAAATATTTATTGGGATGCGCTATTGGCACCCTTTCACCGAGGAAGCGGCTGCTGATGTGACAGATTGGGGACCGGACGAGGTTGTGCTGCTGCCACTGTATCCGCAGTTTTCTACAACCACGACGGGGTCTTCGCTGGACGCGTGGAACAAGGTGTATAAGGGCCCGACAAAAGCGCTGTGTTGTTATCCATTCCAGACCGAATTTATGGATGCTGTGATCGACCGTATCCATGAAGCACATGCTAAAGCTGGCAAGCCGGACGATGTGACCCTGTTATTGTCAGCGCATGGATTGCCTGAATCCATCATCAAAGCAGGTGACCCCTATCAATGGCAGTGTGAAACGCTGGCGAATATGATCGCCGCGCAGATGCCGCAGGATTGGGATGTGCGTGTTTGTTATCAATCGCGCGTGGGGCCGATGAAGTGGATTAGCCCTGATACAGAATCCGAGGTTGCAGCTGCGGCGAAAGCTAAGCGGAATATTCTGATCGCCCCTATCGCTTTTGTGTCAGAGCATATCGAAACACTGGTCGAATTGGGTGAGGAATATCGGCTGGTTGCAGAAAACAATGGCGCGGCCTCATATCAACGTGTTGAAGCAGTAGGCACGCATCCGGGATTTATTGCCGGATTGGCGCGGGAAGTTCAGGATACGATGAAAATGTCAGGCTCGATGCGCTCTTGTGTGGATAGCCGACTATGCCCGCATGACCATAAGGGTTGCCCGCTGAAAGGTGGGCCGCGTGCCGCTGGCAAAAAGGTGAATGGCGATGCTGTATAACTGGATCAAAGCCTTTCACATCATTTTTGTTGTCGCCTTTATGGCCAGCCTGTTGGTGTATCCGCGTTATAAAATTCACCAATTGTCGAGCCAGCCGGGAGAGCCGCTGTTTGAGGCGATGAAAAAAGCGAGCAATCAACTTCGCAAGATCATCATGAATCCGTCATTGATCTTGATCTGGTTGCTGGGTGGGACCATGCTTTATTTGAATACGGGCTTGCTGCAGCAGCCGTGGATGCATGTGAAACTACTGCTCGTATTTTTTCTGTCTGGTCTGCATGGGTATTTTATTGGCGTAGGCAAAAAAATTGACCGCGGCGATGACAGCGTGAAGCCTAAAACGCTACGGATGCTCAACGAAGTGCCATTCTTGCTGATGATTGTTGTGGTGATTATGGCGGTGGTCGAACCGTTTTAGGCCAATTCCCGTGTTAAGCTTCTATTGACGTTTGAACTGTTTTGAGCGCATAAGGCGATTAATCCGGTGCACGGTCCTCGTGCTGCGTCCTAGATGGTCGCCCGGCTTCCCAAAATTCATATACGTCTTTTTACAGACCCTCCAATCGGATTCATGTCATGGCATCTTCATCCCTCGACACCATTACTAGTGTAACTCTGCGCGAGCTTAAGGCGAAATCGCCTACGGAATTGCTAGAGTATGCAGAAGAGTGGGAAGTTGAGAACGCGTCATCTATGCGGACGCAGGATATGTTGTTCGCGATCCTCAAAGAACTGGCGGAAAATGAGGTTGAGATCACTGGCCTTGGGGTTCTGGAAGTTTTGACAGACGGATTTGGCTTTTTGCGTTCACCTGAATCCAACTACCTGCCTGGGCCAGACGACATTTATGTTAGCCCGGAAGTGCTGAAAAAGGCCAATATTCGCACTGGTGATACGGTTGAAGGCCCGATCAAAGCCCCGCAAGGGAGTGAGCGATATTTTGCACTCACCGATGTCTCCAGCATCAATTTTGAAGAGCCGGAAAAAGCACGCCAGAAGGTTCATTTTGATAACCTCACACCGCTTTACCCGGAAGAACGCCTCCGTATGGAAGGCAATGACCCAACCAAGAAAGACAGATCTGGCCGCGTTATCGATATTGTGGCCCCGATTGGTAAAGGCCAGCGGGCGCTGATTGTTGCGCCGCCGCGCACGGGTAAGACGGTATTACTGCAGAATATTGCGGCGGCGATCGAGGAAAACCACCCAGAATGCTATCTAATCGTGCTGCTCATTGATGAGCGCCCGGAAGAAGTGACCGATATGCGCCGAAGTGTTAAGGGCGAAGTTGTTGCATCGACCTTCGATGAACCATCTACACGCCACGTTCAGGTTGCTGAAATGGTAATTGAGAAAGCCAAACGCCTCGTTGAGCATAAGCGTGATGTGGTTATTTTGCTCGATTCAATCACGCGCCTTGGCCGTGCCTACAACACAACGGTGCCGTCATCTGGTAAGGTTTTGACCGGTGGTGTGGATGCCAATGCGCTCCAAAGGCCGAAACGCTTCTTTGGTGCAGCGCGGAATGTTGAAGATGGCGGGTCTTTGACGATTGTTGCCACCGCCCTGATTGATACAGGATCGCGGATGGACGAAGTTATCTTTGAAGAGTTCAAAGGGACCGGTAACTCCGAAGTGGTGCTGGATCGTAAGATTGCGGATAAGCGGACCTTCCCGGCTATCGACATTATGAAATCCGGTACGCGGAAAGAAGAGCTGATTACGCCGGCCGCACAATTGCAGAAGATTTATATTCTGCGCCGAATTTTGGGGCCGATGGGCACGTCTGATGCCGTTGAATTCCTGATCGATAAGCTGAAGCAGACGAAGAATAATGATGAATTCTTCGAAGCGATGAAGAACTAAGGAGCGTTAGGCTATGAGCGAGCGCGATACGATTTGCGCACTCGCTTCTGGTGCGCCCCCGTCAGCAATTTCTATTATTCGCGTGTCTGGTCCGTTGGTTCAGACAATTGCGCGTGAGCAGTTATCCACAGGCATTCCACAGGCACGCGAGACTGTTTTAACAACGTTTTGCGACGTTGCCGGAGAGGCGGTCGATGAGGGAATTGCGATCTATTTTGCAGGACCAGCCAGCTATACGGGCGAAGATACGCTGGAGCTTTTCTTACATGGCGGACAGGCAGTTATTGAGCACGCACTTGCTGCGCTAATCGAAAGATCGAATGTCAGATTAGCGGAACCCGGCGAGTTTACGCGCCGGGCGTTTGAAGCCGGGAAGCTGGATTTGACCGAGGCTGAGGGTGTAGCTGATTTAATCGAGGCAGAAACCAGGGCCCAAAAAGCACAAGCTTTGCGGCAGTTGGGCGGCGGCTTATCAGATGTTTATGATGGTTGGCGAGATGAATTGACGGGGTTGCTGGCGCTCGTCGAGGTGGCGATAGATTTTCCGGATGAGGGTGATGCGCCGCAGGATACCGATGCGCCGGTGATCAAAAAGCTCGATGCTTTGATAGAGAGTTTGCAGGATGCACTGGGTGACAATGGTGTTGGGGAAAAGATACGCGATGGTTTTCGTGTCGCAATTATTGGCCCGCCAAATGCTGGTAAATCGACGCTTTTAAACCGGATTTCGGGGCGGGATTCTGCTATTGTAACGCCAAAAGCTGGTACGACGCGTGACGTTATTGAAGTACGAAAAGTTATTGGCGGGCATGTTGTTTGGTTTTCAGATACGGCTGGATTACGCGAAACGTCTGATGAAATTGAGGCCGAGGGTGTAAGGCGGGCGCAACGCGTTTCGGCAGAGGCAGACCTACGTCTATTTCTTACAACGCCAGAGTGCCCGAATTTGGCCGAAGAATCGGAGCGATTCCGAGTGGCGACAGATATAGTAATGGTTAATAAGATTGACCTTGGTGTTAACCAGACACCACAAGCAGGGGTCTTGATGATCTCTGCATTGGACGGGACGAATTTTGATATTCTCGAACAAAAAATTGCTGATTTTGTTCAATCCCGTGCGTCAATTGTTGAGGCTCCTGTGATTACGCGCGCGCGGCACAGAGAGAAAATCACGGCCGGGCTAGGTGCGCTTTTAGCTGCGCGAGCAAACCTAATTGACGGAATGGGCGCAGAGTTGGCAGCGGAAGATTTACGCATGACACTTCGGCATCTGGGTTCTATCGTCGGTCATATTGGTGTTGAGGAAATACTTGGCGCAGTATTTTCCGAATTTTGTATCGGGAAATGACCTCTAGGGCTGGGCCCTCTTTTTGCTTATAAGACGATCAGACTTACGACCAAAACGTAGGCGGGATAAATGTGATGGATAAGATGTTTGATGTGATCGTCGTTGGTGGCGGACATGCGGGGTGTGAAGCCGCTGCGGCCGCTGCGCGCATGGGTGTGAAGACGGCGCTAGTCACTCATAAATTTTCGACCATTGGAGAGATGAGTTGCAACCCTGCCATTGGTGGTTTGGGTAAAGGGCATCTGGTGCGAGAGATTGATGCGCTTGATGGCGTCATGGCACGGATGGCGGATGTATCTGGCATACAATTCAGAATGCTCAACCGTTCGAAAGGCCCGGCTGTTTGGGGGCCGCGTGCGCAGATTGACCGCGCGCTGTATCGTAAAGCCATGCAAGCCGAACTTTCAGACTATGCCAATTTGACGATAATCGAAGATGGCGTTGAAGACTTGGTTTTAGAAGAAGAACGAATTTCTGGAGTGGTGGGTGCATCTGGGAAAACGTATGGCGCCGAGGCCGTTATCATTACGACCGGAACGTTTCTGAAGGGCGAAATCCATATTGGTGATAAGCGTATTCCAGCGGGTCGCGTCGGGGAAAAACCAGCGATTGCTTTAGCGGATCGACTTTATGATTTGGGTTTGCCGCTGGGGAGATTGAAAACAGGAACACCCGCGCGATTGGATGGGCGAACCATTGACTGGGAGAGCCTTGAAAGCCAACCGGCAGATGAGGCGCCTATCCCGTTTTCTTATTTGACTGACCGCATTGAGGTTCCGCAAATTGCATGTGGTGTCACGTGGACGACAGCCGAAACCCACGCGATTATTGCGGACAATATGGAGAAGTCAGCGGTGTATTCCGGCGCGATCGCGGGGCGCGGCCCACGATATTGCCCCTCTATCGAAGACAAGGTTCATCGCTTTGCCGATAGAGACCGCCACCAGATATTCCTGGAACCCGAGGGTTTGGAGGATCATACGGTTTATCCGAATGGGATATCGACCTCCCTGCCAGAAGATGTTCAGGAGGCTTTTATCCGAACGATACCGGGATTGGAGAAAGCCGAGATACTCCAACATGCCTATGCGATTGAATATGATTATGTCGATCCGCGGGCTTTGAAACCATCATTGGAAGTGAAAGTAATGCCGGGTCTTTATCTGGCGGGTCAGATCAATGGGACGACCGGCTATGAAGAAGCGGGCGCTCAGGGTTTGGTTGCGGGATTGAACGCAGCGAGACGGGTTTCAAATTTAGAGCCGATCATTTTTGACCGAGCCGAGGCCTATATTGGAGTTTTGATAGATGATCTCGTGACACGTGGCGTTACAGAACCCTATCGGATGTTTACATCACGCGCAGAATATCGTTTGGCCCTTCGCGCGGACAATGCCGATCAACGTTTAACCCCTCGCGGGATAGAGATCGGGTGTGTATCGGCCGACCGTATGAAATTGTTTCACGTGAAACAATCAAAATTGGACGATGCGCGTGACACACTAAAATCTCTGACACTCTCACCCGCAAAGGCCGCGAATGCCGGATGGGCCGTCAATCAGGATGGTCGGGTTCGTACGGCATGGGAATATTTGGCCTATAAGGATGTGACTTTTGACAGTCTTACCGCGGTATGGCCGGGTCTTACCGAGGTTTCTGTCGCAATTCGGGACCAGATTGCGATTGAGGCCCTGTATTCTGGATATATTGAACGTCAGGCGGAAGATGTCGCGGCGTTGCGTCGTGATGAGGGTTTGATGATTCCGGTGGATTTGGATTATTCGGGGATTGGCGGCCTGTCGAATGAGGTTCGTCAAAAGCTCGAAGCGGTTCGTCCCGAAACTTTGGGACAAGCCGGTCGGATCGAAGGCGTGACGCCGGGGGCGATGATGGCGCTTTTGGGTCACGTGAAACGACGCAAGAAAGCGGGATAAGTTTTGACCAAGGATAATGACCGCGCGATTTTCATAGATCGTCACAATGTTTCACGTGAAACAATGGAAAAATTGGACCGCATCATCGAGACATTGGATGAATGGCGCGTTCGTTCTAATCTGATTGGCCCAAAGGAATGGCCCCATATTTGGGAACGGCATGTCTGGGATTGTTTGCAATTGGTCGAGCTTATCGAGGATGGGACGCACATTTGCGATTTGGGGTCCGGTGCGGGCTTTCCGGGGCTGATCCTTGCGGCGGCCGTTCCGGGTGTTCATGTCACGATGGTTGAGACAGTCGGTAAAAAATGTGGGTTTTTGCGTGCGGCAATTGATGCGGCCAATCTTCCGGCGCGGGTTATTCAGGGGCGGGTAGAGAATACGGACGCTTTTGACGTAGATATCGTTACCGCACGGGCCTTTGCGCCACTGCCAAAACTTTTGGAATACGCCTCTCAATGGATGGAAAATGGGGCAGATGGCCTGTTTTTGAAGGGCGAACGCTGGCATGAGGAATTGACGGCGGCCCAACAAAGTTGGACATTCGCCTATGACGCGACTCCAAGCCGGAGTGGCAAAGGGGTCATTTTAAACGTGAGGGAGCTGCAACGTGGCATCACAGAAGCCTAGAATTTTTGCGGTGGTGAATCAGAAGGGTGGCGTTGGCAAAACGACTACCTCAATCAATTTAGGAACAGCATTGGCCGCAGTGGGGCGGCGCGTGCTTATCGTGGACTTCGATGCGCAGGGTAATGCATCGACGGGCCTTGGCATTTCGCGGCAAGAACGTTTGATGACGAGTTATGACCTCGTCGTCGACCGTGTGCCCATGGAAGAGGCGGTTTTGTCGACCATTGTTCCGCGTTTGGATATCGTTCCGGGTGACGAGAATTTGTCGGGTGTTGAAACCCAATTGGCGCATGACCCTCATCGGTCTTATCGTTTGCGCGAAGCGTTACATGAATATACCGCCCGGGCGGCGACGTCTGAATTGGTTCGCTATGACTATATTTTGATTGATTGCCCGCCATCTTTGTCGGCAATGACAATCAATGCGATGACGGCTGCGGACTCTCTTTTGGTGCCGTTGCAGTGCGAATTCCTGGCGCTTGAGGGCCTTGCTCAATTGTTGCGGACAGTCGATGTGGTACGTGATGGCTTGAACCCAGATCTGGATATTCAGGGGGTTGTGCTGACCATGTATGACCGTCGGAATAACTTGTCAGACCAAGTGGCTGAAGAGGTTCGCGGGTTTTTTGGCGAGAAGGTTTATAACACGGTTATACCGCGGAATGTCCGGCTCTCTGAGGCGCCATCTTTTGGCAAGCCCGCACTTTTGTATGATTATCGGTGCCCTGGTAGTGAGGCGTATATTCGACTCGCATCTGAGGTTCTTCAACGTGAGAAGGCGAGGGCGGCTTAATCCATTATGAGTGAGGATAGTAAAAATAAGCCGAGCCGTTTGGGCCGCGGGATGAATTCGCTACTCGGTGAAGTGAAGGCGCTGAAACCGGTGGAGCGCGAGGCGGCGACTGTTCCCGAAGGGGAGGTGGTTGCGGCGACGAATGAATTGCCGATTGAGGCGATCCGCCGGAATCCGGCACAGCCGCGCCGTACATTTGAAGATGGCGCGCTGAATGAGCTGGCAGAGTCAATTAAGCAGCGCGGTATTCTTCAAGCCATACTGGTGAGACCGGATCCAAATGATGAGGGCAAGTTCCAGATCATCGCGGGGGAACGCCGGTGGCGTGCAGCACAAATTGCCGGGCTGAAAACTATCCCGGTTATGGTGCGTGAGCTTGATGAGTTGGAACTGCTGGAAGTTGGGATTATTGAGAATGTGCAACGTGCAGATCTCAACCCGATTGAAGAGGCGGAGGCCTATGAAGCGCTGATGAAGCGGTTTGGCCGAACTCAAGAAACGATGGCCCAAAGTGTTGGTAAGAGCCGTGCGCATATCGCCAACACATTACGTTTGTTGCAATTGCCGGAGAATGCGCGCGCCTATGTGCGGGATGGCAAGATAACAGCCGGTCATGCTCGGGCAGCCTTGGGTTCTTCTGACCCTGAAACCTTGATGGACCTTGCGGTTGAGAAGGGGTGGAGTGTTCGGGAAGTCGAGGCGCGGGCGAAGGCTGAGCGAGCGGAAGATGGGCCGATTGAAACTAAATCGTCAAAGTCTTCATCATCTGAGAAGGATGTCGACACTGAAGCGCTAGAGGCAGATTTGAGCCGGCAGCTTGGCCTCGTGGTCGATATTCGTCATAGCAAAACGGGTGGTGAGTTGCGCATCAAGTATCGGGACCTGGAACAGTTGGACGATGTGTGCCGGAGGTTGACCGCAAAGCGTAAGCCGCTGTCATAAATTAGTTCGAGCGCTCGGCGACTTTTGCTAAATCATTGATCAGCATACGAACTGTTGGGCCTGCGCTTGGCCCCGCTGTTTTTGCTTGGCGTTCTGCGTCATAGACGCGCTCTAAAACGCGCAGCAAATGACGCGTTGGCCATTTTGACAGACGCTGCCGGAAGGCGGGCCACTCAGATTGCCAAACGGGTGGACGCAACATTCGTCCCGGGTTGCCGTTGCCTGCACCGATTTTTGTGTGAGCATCCAACATGCGGGTCACTTCCATTTGAAGCGACCGCAAGATGCTGACAGGGGAGGTGCCAATTTGCTCCAAGCGATCGAGCGCAGAATGTGCGTTCGCCGTTTGACCAGACAGAGTTGCACGAATGGCTGTAGACATATCGTGCTCTAGGTCAGTTGCGCACAATGCGCGGATGTCAGCTGTATTCACAGCGCGACCTAAGTTCATCGCATAGAGAATTAGTTTTTCGACTTCGGAGTTTGCTAAAGTGCGATGGCCGGGAAGATCACCCACAAACAGAGCAAGTGCGTCTGGCTCTATTGCCATTCCAGCATCAAGCAGGGCGCTTTCAACGCGTTGGGTTACATCTTCGGCTTGGTCGGCGAAGAATTGCAGGCAGGCTGTATGGGTTGCCCCCTCAGCGAACTTTCGCAGTTTAGATTTTGTCGTGAGTGCTCCAGTCTCAATAATGAGCTTGGCAGCAAATCTGTTTGGGCTGGTCTCCGCCATCGTCAATGCCTCGACGAGCAGGGCGCCAATCTTGTCACCCTTGGTGCGGACGCGGATAAGACGGTCATCGCCGAGCAGGGATACTGCGTCTAACGCATCAAAGAGCAGGCTTGGATCTTTTTTTATCGCATCATCATCAAGGGAAATGACTTCGAGCTGTTGATTTTTAGGCGTCCAGGCTTTGATCAGTGCAGTCGCGGCATCAGCTGCGAGGCCTTCGTCTTCTCCGAATGCGAGGACAGCCCAGATTTTGTCATCTGGGCGTTTGCTGAAATTGGTAGCTTGCTTACCCTTCAGGAGCATTTTTTGTCGACTTTTTGAGACGAATGTCATCGACGATACGCTTGGCCAACAGGCGCATATTTCGTTCTGACGCGTTTGTTTGCGCAGAAATATCGCCGTAGGGCTGTGCAGGCACAGCGAATGTAGTTGTGGCTTGAACGTGCCCAGTCAGGCTGTCATTTTCCATTGCCAGTGTGTAGTTCGCGGAGGAATTGATGTTAGACCGCGATGCAGCGCCATCCGGACTGAAAGCGAGACGACCGAGGCGTTCGTCGAGTCTGACGTTGAGTGTTGCTGGTATTTCTTGGCCGGGTAGACCTATGGCGAGCTGTTTTTGAAGCTCTTGCCTTAGAAAATATCCGGAGCGCCCATCGATCTTTTCAACAGAGATAACTGCGCTTGAGACGTGGTTTGCACCAGGGGCGTAGACGGGTTGAAAGCCGCAACCGGCCAAAACGACTAAGAAGGGAACTATGAGACGTTTCATGCCACTACGATATTCACGATACGGCCGGGAACGACAATAACTTTTTTAATGTCTTTGCCAGCGAGGAAACCCGAAACCTCGTCATTAGCTAGCGCGATCACTTCAATCTCATCCTTGGAAAGTGTCTTGGCAACCTTGATTTCGCCGCGGCGTTTTCCGTTGACCTGAATTGGCAGGGTCACAGTATCGTCGACGAGAAGCGTGCTGTCGGTTTCTGGCCACGGCGCGGCCGACACCAAGCCATCCTGTCCGATGCGTGACCAGCATTCTTCTGCCAGATGGGGCATGAAAGGTGTGAGACAGCGGGCAAGCATAGATGCGCCTTCAAACTCGGCACCAAGTGTTGCGGGGTTCTTGCCGCTGGCCTTTTTCAGGGTCGAAACCCATTCGTGAATTGTTGCAACGGCGGAGTTGAAACGAAACTCATCAATAGCTTTGGTAATCGCTACAACAGCCTTGTGGGAGACCCGCCGGATTTCGAGTGAAGCCTCGTCCGCACCGATAGGGGCAGCTGTGTCATTCGGCAGCGCGTCGTACACAGACCAGACACGCTGGACAAAGCGTGCTGCACCTTCTGCGCCAGATTGCGTCCATTCCACGTCACGCTCTGGTGGGGAGTCGGAAAGCATAAACCAGCGGGCAACATCTGCGCCGAAGTTTGTTATGATCGTATCCGGATCAACTGTGTTGCGCTTGGACTTTGACATTTTTTCGATTGGACCGGCTGTGGCGGGTTTGCCAGTTGCGATCTCAATCCAGGTGCCATCTTTTTGCTCTACCTCGGTCGGCTCTAGCCATTTGTCCTCGGATGATTTGTAAGTCTCGTGCGTCACCATGCCTTGTGTAAACAGGCCAGCGATAGGTTCGCCCGTAGGCAGATTAAGTTCACCGACTTCATTCATCGCGCGGGCGAAGAAGCGGGAATAGAGCAGGTGGAGTACAGCGTGCTCAACGCCGCCAACATATTGATCAACCGGCAACCAATAGTCACGCTCGGCTTTGTCTTCTGCACCAGCAAAGCGTGAATAGTACCATGAGGAATCGACAAAGGTGTCGAGTGTGTCTGTTTCACGCCGCGCAGGTTTTGCGCATGTGGGGCAGGGGGTGTCTTTCCACGTCGCGTGATGTTCAAGCGGATTGCCTGGGCGGTCAAAGCTGACATCATCGGGCAGTTTTACGGGTAGGTCTGCCTCTGGCACAGGCACAATACCGCAGTCTTCGCAGTGGATGACCGGGATTGGGCAGCCCCAGTAACGCTGGCGGGACACACCCCAATCGCGCAGGCGATAGGTGATGGTTTTCTCGCCAAGGCCCAGTTCCTCAAGTTTTGAGATCGCGGCTGGCAGGGCGTCTTCGGTGCTCATCCCGTCGAGGAAATCTGAACCGATTATTGTGCCCGGGCCGGTATAAGCTTCACTCTCGATTGTGTAGTCTGCGGCATCGGTTTCTGGCGGCAGGACGACAGGCTTCACCGGCAGGTCATATTTGCGGGCAAAATCCAGATCGCGTTGGTCACCAGCAGGGGAGCCGAAAACAGCACCCGTTCCATAAGTCGACAGCACAAAGTTTGCTGACCAGACTGGAATCTCCCATGACGGATCGAAGGGGTGTTTAACACGAAGGCCCAGATCGATGCCGAGCTTTGGTGCTTTCTCGATAGCTTCTTCGGTGGTACCGATCCGGGCTGCCTCTTCGGTGAAAGCTTTTACCTCGGGATTTGTTTCGGCCAGTGCCTTGGTGATCGGGTGATCAGGGGCCAGGGCGACAAAGCTAGCGCCGTACAATGTGTCCGGGCGGGTTGTGAAGGTCTCGATACCATCTTCATAGCCAGAGACCGGATTGCCCGCGAAAGGCCAGCGGAAGGTGGCGCCTTGCGACCGACCGATCCAATTGCTTTGCATGATGCGGACTTTTTCGGGCCAGCGATCTAGCGTGTCCAGTGAGTCGATCAGATCGTCCGCATATTTGGTGATCTGGAAGAACCATTGGGTGAGTTCGCGCTGCTCGACCAGCGCGCCTGAGCGCCAGCCTCGGCCATCAATCACCTGCTCGTTTGCCAGCACGGTGTTATCGACAGGATCCCAATTTACCTTGCTGGCTTTGCGATAGACGAGGCCAGCTTTGAGGAATTTGAGGAAGAGGGCTTGTTGCGCGCCGTAATATTCAGGGTCACAGGTTGCGAACTCGCGGCTCCAATCCAGTGACAGGCCGAGTTTCTTGAACTGGCTGCGCATGGCGTCGATATTTTTATACGTCCACTCACCGGGGTGAACACCGCGCTCCATCGCAGCGTTTTCAGCAGGCATACCAAACGCATCCCAGCCCATCGGGTGCAGCACATTGTGGCCGGTGGCGCGTTTGTAGCGGGAAACGACATCGCCCATCGCGTAATTGCGAACATGGCCGACATGCAATTTACCGGACGGATAGGGGAACATCTCCAGCACATAGGCTTTGGGCATGTCACCTGCGTCTTGTGGCGGGACCGTTTTAAACAGATCAGCTTGTTCCCAAGCTGAACGCCATTTTGCTTCCGACGCTTGCGGATCGTATCGCGTGACCATCAACCACGTCCTCTAAATTGTGTTCTGTTAGCTGGTGCTTAGTCTAGACGAGAGGCTTTGAGGCTTCTGGCTCGGTCTAGAATTTTATTTTCCAGCTGCATCCCGGTTTCAGGGTCAACGTCAGCATCAATCCACTGGCCGTTTGACTGTGTTTGTCTGAAAACCGCTACTTTAACACCGTCGGCGCGTAGGCGCGTGTCCAGAATATAAACTGTTGCTTTGATACGCTCATCTGGGGCGTCTTCGAAAGACTTCCAATCATAGACGATAAGACCGCCAGTTGGGTCTGCGCTTACAACGGGCATTGAGGTGAAGGTATCAAGTGATGCGCGCCACAAATACGGGTTCACAGTACCGATGGATTCGGATGTGATTTGTTGCTCAATATTGCCAGTGGAGCGGGATTGGCACCCCGTGACGAGCAGCATGCCGACGACGGCCGCAGAAAAAACGTGTTTGATCATAAAGATAGTTCCTGAAAGCAAGACCTTGTTGACGCTCGTCTGTATAACAAGGGGTTATCGCACCCGCCAGTGCTCATCTGCGCATTCGTTCGCGCTGTCGTCTTGGATATTGATATGTTTAAGCCTGTTCTGTTTCTCAGCCTCGTCAGTTTAATCGCCACGCCTGCACTCGGGCAGGATGTTTGGGATGATTATTCTCCTTGGGAGCATAGCATGGAAGGGGAGGTGGTTTTAGCCATCGCCTCAAATGATAAAGACAAGGGCGGAGAGTCATTCCTTGGCGCGGTTAGCGCGACAGGCAAATCCACCTATATTTTTGATTCTGGTCTTATCGTCGGGGCGGTCGCTGAGCTTGAGCTGCAAAAAGACCATCCTGCGCGTGCAGGGTTTGCGGGTGTTGGAGCAGAGTATGTAGGCTCAACCCCATATGTTTCACCCTATTCAGGCGTTTCCGTTGCGCCTTTAGCTGATCATATTGGTCCTCGCGCGCAATTGGAAAAAGCTTATCTGATGATCGAGGGCGGATATGGCGAGCTGAGATTGGGCCGCGATGAGGGTATTGCAAAGCAATTTCATGTGGGGCCAGAGCCTGTTTTGAAGGCTGTGACGTCGGCCAATGCACGTCTCGACCCGCTGGGGTCTTTGCTTGTGAGAACAGATCATGATGTGACGGGGCCGGCTGCGAAGGCAACTTACACAACGCCCCGCATTCTGGGAGTGAAGGCGGGTGTGAGTTACACACCCAAGGCTGAGGTTCGCGGGTTGGATCGTGACCCAGCACGTCGCGTTGCGGGCGGGCCGCAAATTTCGATAGAAGACACGTGGGAGCTAGCGCTGAATGGTTCTCGCCGATTGCGTGATAGTGGGTTGAGAATAGAAGCTGGCGCAGCATGGAGCACAGCGGAGGTGTCGTCTGGGAACTCTGTTGAGTATGGTCGAATGACGACTTTGTCTGCTGGGCTGTCGGTGTCTGGGGAGAGTTGGCGAGCTGGAATTGATCATGTCGATTCTGATAATGGCGTCCGCACCGTGATGTCTGATTATTCAGCGACCTCAATCGGAGTGAGCAAACAGTGGGGAAAGATGAGCGTCGGCGTGTTTCACGCGCTAAATAGGGATGAATACCTTCAAATCGAATCAGATGTGACCAGTTTAGAGCTTGGATATGTTGCTTCAGATGACGTTGATATCGCGCTGGCTTATCAAGATACCCGGGTAAAAATACTAAATTCGGCCATTTTTGGAGCAATATCACCTGATAAACGAGGGGTTGTGGTAGAAATCACACGCCGCTTTTGAAATTTATACACTTTCCAATTGTTAAGCTTCTTTTAATGCTCTGGCCTGCTAAATATAAACTACGAACAAGGACTGGGTTTCATGAAGACGGGCATTGCCGCTTCTTTTGCGATTTTATTTGCTGCGTTGGCGCTGCCAGCTGCGGCCGATGAAGTATTGGCGACTGAAACACAGCTTGTTGAGACGCCGACATTGAAATCACGTATCCTGAAAGCGGAGTGGTATCGCAACTTTACGGCAGATATGTCTTTGGACAATAAGCCGGCTTGGCAAGCAGAGCCGACCGACGATCAATCGTTCCGTTTCGGCGCGAATACGCGTTGGCAGCTAAAGCTTGATATGCTGAAGCGTCCAAGCAATTCACCACTTCCAAGCGAAGAGATGAAGGCTGGCGCGACATTCCGCGTGACACCGCGCCTCTCAGTAGGCGGTGAAGTGAGTGTCGGTGCTGACAAATTAAACAATAAACTGCGCTGGGAAGACGAAGGTCTTGAGACCGGCGTTCGGTTGAAGTCAGCCTTTAAATTCTAAATTCCGAAGATTGTATCAATCGCCGAAACCATAGCTAAACCTGCTGTGGATGCTACTGATTGCGCGTTGGTCTGATTTATTCCGCCCAAGCCATAGCAGGGGAGCGGGGCGGATTTTGTAATCATCCGAAATGAGAGCGCACCTAGTGGTTTACCGGCGGTAGGACTGTTTGATGGGAACACGCAGGACAGCATCGCGGCGTCATATAAATCGTTCCGCAGGCATCTCACATCTGTTGCTGAATGCGCGCTGACGGTCATCAGCGGGAACGCTTTTCGCCAGTATTTAGCTTGGGTTTTAGCAGCGTGAGGCCAGTGCACGCCGTCGGCGCCGACGTGTTTTGCGAGCATCGGGTCATTTGCAATGAGGAGGGAGAGGCGCCTGCGTTTGCAAACGGAGGCAATTTGCGCAGCATGTTCGTGGCGATCAGTTTGGCCAAAATGCCGAAAAATCACGCCCCAACCTTTGGGTAAATTTTCGCAAACATGCACGATGTTCGGGGTTCTCGAAGGATCTGTCATCCAGAAGACAGGCGGGTTTTTTGCTGGAAGTACAGTTTGCGCCTGTCGTGCAGCGGTGAGCAGCTTGCGCTTAGCCTCAGATTGGTGGAACACACTCATCTTATGACTGATACGCTTTTTGACCAGATTTCCAACCGCCGCGCCGATATATTGAGTGCTTTGAATGCTGCATCGGATTTACCAGTAGAGCTCGTTGCCGTGACGAAAACGCAGTCAAATGAGGCTTTGGACGCTATATTGGCGACGGGGCAGCGCGTTTTTGGTGAAAATCGCGTGCAGGAGGCGCAGGGGCATTGGGCGCATAGGCGGGGAACGTATGATGACCTGCAGCTGCGCTTGATAGGGCCGTTGCAGACGAACAAAGCTGAAGATGCTGTCGCACTTTTTGACGTAATCGAAACGCTAGATCGAGAGAAATTGGCGGCGGCGCTGGCGCGGGCGTGTGAAAAAAGCGGGCGCCGGCCTGAAATATTTATCCAAGTGAACACGGGCAACGAGCCGCAAAAAGCTGGGGTTAGTGTGGAAGGCCTTAAATCGTTGTACGCGTCAGCGGTGGAAGATTTTGGGCTTAATGTTGTGGGTTTAATGTGTATTCCGCCAGTAGGGGAGCCTGCCGGCCCGCATTTCGCGCTGCTCAAGAAATTGGCTGATGGTTTGGGTATCGACCAGCTTTCCATGGGAATGAGTAATGATTATGAGCTCGCCGCTCGGTTTGGAGCAACTCATGTACGCGTGGGAAGCGCAATGTTTGGTGCCCGAAGGCCTGATTAAATGAGGGCTAAGTGGAAAACGCGATAACTGATTCGGGTGTTAGATTGGCGCAAACCGTCAACATATCTGACAATATCAGAGCGACACAGCCTTCTGTTGGTTTAAAGTCTGGGCGTGCGATATGCATGAAAATCGCGCTACCGGCATGAGGCATAATGGGGTCGTCATTGTAGCCAAGCTCTACCACGACATCATAGACATGGTCGTCCCGCCACATCCGCTCATGAGAGGCCTCGAAAGGCAGTGAAACGAGGGTGTTATAGCTGGGGTGATCGGGGTCATCGCACCATCCCATCTGTGTAGTAATTTCGACGATTGGCAGGCCAGTTTCCGGGCGTATAACGCGGTCGGGCCGGTAGAATAATCGACGCGTTTTCCATGCACCTATAGGGGAGGCGCCATCGCCTTCCTTTTTTTCGGTCACAGGGACGAGCGAGCCTTTGCCAACAGCGCAATGGGTTTCCATTTCTGGCCCGATAAAGAGACCATTTGCGTGGGCAGTGTATTTAGAGATCACAAACAGCTCCCGTTCTTGTGATTGAATATTCTGCATACATTCTTAGTTCTATTGGACGATATTCGATATGGAAATTACTTAATCATTTGTAGCTATGGAGCCTCCCTTATGGCGACGTTGAAGACTATCTTGCTTATCGATGATGACCCTGATTTGCGCGGAGCGCTTGCGGAGCAATTTGAACTGCATGATGGGTTTTCTCCCATTACAGCGGTTGACGCTGCCGAGGGTATGGCAATCGCGCTGGAGAAGCGCGTGGACCTCATTCTTTTGGATGTGGATATGCCTGATATGGATGGCCGCGAAGCGTGCAAATTGATGCGTCAGCGGGGGATACGGGTTCCTATTATTATGCTGACCGGACAACACGGTGATGCAGATACGATTTTGGGCCTCGATTCCGGAGCGAACGACTATGTCACCAAGCCGTTCAAATTTTCTGTGCTACTTGCGCGCATTCGTGCGCATTTGCGCAGTTTTGAGCAGTCTGAAGACGCGGTATTTCAGCTTGGACCATATGTTTTTCGTCCATCTCAAAAGGCGCTCGAGGATGGCGACAATCGTCGCATTCGTTTGACTGAAAAAGAGACAAATATCCTCAAATACCTTTATCGCGCGGGCGGAGCCCCAGTTAGCCGTGATGAGTTGTTATCTGATGTATGGGGTTACAATTCTAATGTGACCACGCACACTTTGGAGACGCATATATATCGCCTGCGCCAAAAGGTTGAGCCTGACCCCTCGACCACCAGTCTTTTGCTGACCGATGCAGGTGGTTATCGCTTGAACATTGATGGCTAAGCCTTGACTGTGATGCTGATCGGCGCGTGATCGGATGGTTTCCAGCCGCCCCGGAAGCCTAAATGTACCTTGTAGCTATTGAGGTCGACGCTTGGCAGTGCTGCTTTGTTTGCCCAAATGTGATCCAGACGCCGTCCTCGATTGGATTTTGCCCAGTCTTTTGCGCGATAGCTCCACCATGTATAGAGTTTCTGTTCGTCGGTATGCGCAAGACGGGCCAAATCTTCGAATTTTCCGAGTGTGCGCGCCGCTTCGAGCCCCTCTGTTTCAATCGGTGTATGGGATACGATTTTGAGCAGTTGCTTGTGTGACCAGACATCGTTTTCGTGCGGGGCGACGTTGAGGTCACCAACGAGGATACGCTTGTTGTCATCCAGCTTCTTGTAAGATTTGCCGAGACGATCAATGAAGTCGAGCTTGTGAGCAAATTTGTCGTTTGTATCTGGATTAGGTTCATCACCCCCAGCCGGGAGGTAGATATTATGAATCTCAACACCTGCGACGCTGGCTGCAACAACACGAGAATGTCCCTCGCGACACAGGTCAGGGGCGTCTAGGCGTTTGATGGGGTGTTTTGAGGCAATCGCAACGCCGTGGTGGCCACCTTTTTGCCCATTCAAAACGAGATGGGGCAGCCCCATTTCGCGGAATGCTTTCTCAGGAAATTCACCGTCCTGACATTTGGTTTCCTGAAGGCAAACAATGTCTGGGGCTTCTTCTTCGACAAAACGAGCGATGTTGGGTGCGCGCAGACGCACTGAATTGATGTTCCAACTGGTGATTTTGAGGGTTTTGGCCATGCGCTTGACTAAGCGGGGTTTCCCAAAACGTCAACGCGCCCGAACGCGGGGGAGAGTTCGGGCGCTAGAGACGTGTTTTTCAACGTCATCCAAGGAGGAGGACCCTTGGTAAGAAAGAGCTCGTATTTCACAGCAGGGGGGATCTTAAGCTGTGCGGGGTTCCGGCTCTCCTATAGTTGTATTTATGTCACTCATGAAAAGTAATGACAAGCGAAATTGAGCAAAAAAGCTGGACATTACGAAAATATCACTCGTGCAAATCTAAATCAGATAAGCGGTCAAACTCCGTCACTGTAGTAGATATTGCTATTCCTCAAAGTTGCTATTGATGAATAGACGCGGATTTAGGCGCTTGCCTGTTTGGACGTCACGCAACTTAACGTTGGTTCTGTTGCCGCCGGAATCTGTTGCAACCCATGAATCAAGCTCCAGATCATCAGCCGAGAAGATCAATTGAAGTTCTCCGTCGACCTCACCATTCGGGTCTGCGATTGTAATGCCCAACTGCGTGTCGTTTCGCACGATATCCAGCACATCAGCTTCTGAATCAAAGTCTAATTTGTCATCCAGCAGGAGCGCGAGAGGTGTGGCGCTTAATGGAATGCGGTCAACGGTTTCAAGTTCGGTATCTTTCATCGCGACTGTTGTGCCATCTGCAACGATAAGCAAAGGAACCGGGTCATCATATTCGAACCGTACTTTACCGGGACGGGCGAGCGCGAACTTGCCCGTTGAAAGTGAGCCATCTGGGGAGACTTGCTCGAAGATACCTCGCGCTGTTTTGACGTTTGCCATCGCCACAGACACATCGGCGAGCAGCTTTGTGCGCTCGGCGTCTGTGAGTGGCGTAATCGCAGGGGCGGCCACTTGTGGAGCCGGTGCTGGCGTAGGCGCCTGAAGCGCAAAAGGGGATAGGGGTAGGCCAGCCAAAAAGGTTGCGGCGCTAAGGGTTGTCAGCAAATTCATCATTGAACAGCCTCCTTTCAATAAGACTTGAATACATCTAATCGGCTGAACCCTGCATAAACAGGGCTGAAAAAAGGTGATTCCGTCGTGATTTGTTGTCTTTCATTCAGCTAAGCGCGCGAATCAAGGCGGATTCGACGCTTGGATGAATGATGCCCCATACTTTCAGGGTGTGAGAGTTAGGTTCGGTGGTTGCGTATCGGCGCTGCTAGGCCCATGTTCAGAGCATATATAAGGACATGATTATGACTGACGCTGCTTCACTCCACACTAAGGATACAACTGACGCCAACTTTATGGAGGATGTCGTTGCGGCCTCCGAAACTCAGCCTGTTATTGTGGATTTTTGGGCGCCATGGTGCGGACCCTGCCGTCAGCTTGGTCCGATCATTGAGCGCGCAGTGGAAAGCAAACAGGGCGCTGTGAAGTTGGTAAAGATCAACATTGATGAGAACCCCGCATTTGCAGGTCAGCTGGGTGTGAAATCCATTCCTGCTGTGTATGCCTTTGACAAGGGCAAGCCCGTTGATGGATTTCTGGGCGCGTTGCCGGAAAGCCAAATTACAGCGTTTATTGATAAGCAGCTCACTGGCACAGATAAGGGACAGCAGATCGCTGAAGCGTTAGCGCAGGCCGATGCCGCGAGCCAAGCCGGCGACATTCCAACGGCAGCACAGATTTATGCTGCAATTATTCAAGAAGACCCTGAGAATGGCGCAGCGATAGCTGGCCTGGCGCGGTGTTATCTTGCTAATGGTGACAAGGCGCGCGCGCTGGCAACTTTGGATATGGTACCTGAGGCGCAAAAGAATGACAGCGCCGTGAAGGGCGTGCGGGCTGCGCTTGAAATGATGGATGACGGGCCAGTGGCGGAACCTGATGAATTTTCCGCGCTGGCTGATGCAGTTGCAGCAGCGCCAACAGATTATGACAAACGGTTTGAGCTGGCAGAGAAATATGCGGGCGCAAACAAGTATGAGCTGGCCGTCGATCAACTCATCGAGATTTTGGGACACAAACTCGATTGGAAAGAGGGCAAGGCAAAAGAGAAATTGTTACAAATTTTTGAGGCGGCAGGGGATGCTGATCCAGTCACCATTGATGGCCGTCGGAGATTGGCGTCACTGATGTTTGCGTAGATGAGGAGAGCGAAACCATGCGGCTCGGACGGTATAAGGGACGAGATGATCTACCTAATACGATCCCGGTGTTTCCGTTGGCTGGCGCCCTGCTGCTCCCGCATTGGCAACTGCAATTGAATATATTTGAACCACGTTATCTGGGCATGGTGGATGCCGCGCTTTCGGGCGCTCGACTTATCGGCATGATCCAACCTGCAAAGAGCGGGGGAGAGCAACGTGCATTGGCGCAGACCGGTTGTGTCGGGCGGATCACGGGTTATCGGGAGACGCCGGATAATCGGTATGAAATTTCTCTTGCCGGCGTTTGCCGTTTTGAAGTTGATTATGAACTGGAGACGGCCAACCAGTTTCGGACAATTTGCCCTCGTTATGATCGCTATCTCGGGGACTTGGTGGCCACGGAGGCGGCAGATATGCCTGACCGTGACGCCTTGATGGATGTTCTGAAGGCTTATGTGAAGGCCAATGCAATGCAGATTAGCTGGCAGGCGATTCTAGAGGCTGACACTGAAACTGTGGTCAATGCTTTGGCTTGCGGCGTTCGTTTCATGGAGGCCGAGAAGCAGGCCCTGTTGGAAGCGCCTGATTTGAAGGCCCGCGCAGATATATTGATCGCATTGTTGAAGATGGATATGTCCGGTGGCGACAGCGGGAACTTGCAGTAGGAAGCCTATGAACGACACAAATGACAAAACCGAAAAGCCAGACGCGACGGTGATAGACCCGCGGCTTGTCGCGAGTTTGATTTGCCCGGTCAGTCGGCAGAAATTGGTCTATGACGAGGTGAACAATGAACTGGTGTCTAGAAAGGCAAGGTTGGCCTATCCGATAAGAGGGGGAATTCCACTCATGCTGTTAGAAGAGGCCCGGGATTTGGATTTGACGCCGCAGCCGATGCCCGCATCGATGAATGACGGAGGTGTGGATGACTGACTCTTGGCCCGTGACTTTACGCTTTCAGAAGTTAGCTCAACAGCTCTCAATTGATTTCGAGGATGGTGAACAGGGCATAATTAGCTATCGGTTTCTGCGCGAGGAAAGCCCATCAGCAGAAGTGCAGGGGCATGGTCGCGGACCGAAGCCTGAGCAACCCCCCGTGCCGGAAGATATTTCTGTAGACCGCGCAGAACATGTTGGACGATATGCCGTTCGTATCGTGTTTTCAGATGGTCATGATAGCGGGCTTTATACGTGGCGATTATTGCAGGAGCTGGCTGAGCGTCAGCGCGCTATTGCATAAGTCGGGGCAGAGTCGCTTGATCGGCGCTGGCTTGCTTTGCCATGGCGCGCCGAATGGGGGTTAGCGTGTTTGCAGCTGTGAGTGCCAAGCTACGAATAGGTTTGAGCACGGGATTGTCATTGGTAAACAGGCGGTCGA
The DNA here is from genome assembly GCA_050633385.1 of Hyphomonas sp. Lineage (GTDB taxonomy): Bacteria > Pseudomonadota > Alphaproteobacteria > Caulobacterales > Hyphomonadaceae > Hyphomonas. The sequence goes on along the minus strand of JBOEGK010000013.1, from coordinate 16,010 downwards.
CGGCATCCATGAACAAGGCGGTGGCATTGGTGTCGATGCGTCGCCATTCTTCATAGCTTTTGAGCGATGTTTCTGCGCCCGGATCAAGGCCCACACGTTGCGAGTCTTCCATCACCTCAATGAGCGCAGCGACATCCTTGAAACCAAGATTCAGGCCCTGACCCGCGAGGGGGTTGATGCGGTGAGCGGCGTCACCCACCAGTGCTGTGCGCGGGCCGATCATACGTTCAGCCAATTGCAGGTGCAGTGGATAGGCGAGGGGAGCGCCTATGATCTTCATGGGGCCGGCAAAATCGCCGAAACGCTCATTCAGCTGGGCTTCTATTTTTTCGACGGGAAATTTCGCTAATGCCTCAGCAGCGCCAGTTTTCATATACCAAGCGAGATTGGCGCAATTATCTGGCATTGGCAGGGTCGCGAATGGACCTTCCGGAGTGAACAGTTGCCGGGCGATACCATTGTGAGGAATCTCAAGGCGAACATCCGCTGCGAACACCGATTGCCCATACGGGCGCCCGACGGTTGGGATATTGAGGGCATTGCGCACGGGTGAATTGACGCCGTCGCATGCGGCGACAAGCCCGGCGGTTACTTTATGGCCCGACCGTGTTGAGATTGTTGCGGTTGCGCCTGTCGTCTCAATGTCTGAAAGCCATGCATTTTTGAGCCATGTGAGATTGTCTGATTTCGTGAGTTGCTCATCGAGTGCGGCCTGCAATGCCTGTGCAGGTACCATTTGCCCGAGCGGTTCGTCACTATCGGCATTTAGGTCGGTCAGATCGAAGAAAACGGATGGGGCGCCGAAATAATGTTTTCCACCATCTACAGCCTCTAATCCATTGAGAGGTCCAATCTTGTCGGCGAGCGCGTCATGAACTCCTGCGCGTCCCAGCATTCGCCAACTGCCGGCAACGACGGCAAAGGTGCGCGTATCGCGTCGGGTGGACGCCTTATTATCTCGTGCGTCTATTAGGCAAACACTGAAACCAGCCTTGGCAGCGAGAATTGCCAGACTTGCTCCGGCTGGACCCGCGCCGACAATAGCGAGATCGAATTTGGTATCGAGGTTTGGGGCAGAGTCCGTCATGGGTTCAAAATACCTCTCGCGATATTGGGCGTCCAGCAATGATGAGGGTTTGGGCGAAAGGCCGCATGAGTGCGCAATTCTTAGTCACTTACGCATCGAACCCTTCGGATTGTTAATACTCGATGCGACTTTTCTGAGCAGAGGCAATCATATCAGTTCTGGGAGAGCGCGGGGGTTCCGAGCTCTAAAAAGGTGTCTGAGACGAAGGAGGGGCCAAGATGGGCCAAACATTATCTCTTAAACGGTTAGCGGGTGGATTGGCGATGTTGCCACTTTCATTGTTGGCCACGGCGAATGCGTTTGCGCAGGAATCGAGTGTCGAAGAGCGGCTTGCCGCACTCGAGGGAAGTTCCAGCGCATATGTAGATAACAGTTATCTGTTCTTGATCGGTGGTATCATCGTGATGTTCATGGCGGCTGGTTTCTGCATGCTGGAAGTCGGCCTTGTGCGTTCGAAGAACGCGGCAATGCAATCAATGAAAAACGTCGCCTTGTTCTCAATTGCGGGCATTATGTTTTACGTCATTGGTTACAATGTTGCCTATCCGGGCGCGTGGCTCGGTGGTGACGAGGGGATGAAACTCTTCGGTCAACCGGCTGCTGATGCCTTCTTCTGGAGTGGTGGTGACGTAACTGTCGAAAGTGACGCAGGTTACGCGCCTGCATCTGACTGGTTCTTCCAAATGGTGTTCGTTGCGACCGCTGCATCAATCGTATCTGGTACGGTTGCTGAGCGAGTGAAACTGATCCCGTTCTTGATCTTTACGGCAATTCTGACCGCCTTTATCTATCCTGTTGTCGCAGGCTGGGAATGGGGAACAGGCTACCTAGATTCTTCATGGGGCTTCTCTGACTTCGCTGGTTCCACACTGGTTCACTCAACAGGTGGCTGGGCTGCCCTCGTCGGTGCCATCATCATTGGGCCACGTGCTGGTAAGTACTTCGGTAAGCAGGTCAATCCAATGCCTGGTTCTAACATTCCATTGGCAGCGCTGGGTACATTCATCCTCTGGTTTGGCTGGTTCGGATTTAACGGTGCGTCGCAGCTTGCTGCGGGTACAGCGGCAGACATCAATTCTGTTGCGCAAATCTTTGCCAATACAAACATGGCAGCCTGTGGTGGCGTCATCGGTGCGATGCTTCTGACTGCGATCCTTTATAAAGGCAAAATTGATGCGACCATGGTGTTCAACGGTGCGATTGGTGGTCTGGTGTCCATCACAGCTGAACCGCTTGTACCATCAATGGGTTCGGCGACACTGATCGGCTTTGTTGGCGGTCTCTTGGTTGTGGCATTCGTTCCAATCCTCGACAAGCTGAAGATTGATGATGTTGTCGGCGCGATCCCTGCTCACCTCGTGTGCGGTATCTGGGGCACGCTGATCGTTGCGGCCTCTTATGGCAACAACATCATGCCGAACGAAGCAGGCGACCCGAGCTATGTTGGTCAGCTCGTCGGTATCGCGCTGACAGGTGTGTTCGTAAGTGTTGCGTCAACAATCATCTGGCTTCTTCTGAAGTTCACGATTGGTGTTCGCGTAAGCGAAGAGGGCGAGACAGATGGTCTTGACCGTCATGAGGTCGGCCTCGAAGCTTATCCGGAATTCGTAAGCCGCTAGGCTAAAGCGAAATCCAAAATCAAAGAGCCCCCGGCGTGGACGCGCCGGGGGCTTTTCTTGGTTTATACGTCAGGTAGGGAAGGGGGCACAAATTAAGCCGTTTTTCTGCGTTTGGGCGCTAGAGATTGTGTTGATCGTTAACACAGTGTCGAATTTGAAACCGGTGAACCACTTCATCAGGAGCGACAAAACCGACCGTTCTGAGCGGCTAAATATGATTACAATCCAGCAATGTTATCGGGCATTAACACCCTTAACGGCGGACTTGGGTGTGAACTCAAGGGATGCTGAGTTTTGAGGTCTCATAAAAGTTAACACCAAAAATCAAATTTTTTTCAATGTTATTTGGAGGGTGTTAAGCCTGTTCGGTCACAGTGGCCACACGTTCAGCCAAATGCGGAGACGACCACACCTCATGACTGATATTGCCTACAATGACGAACACCTACCTTCCGTTAGCGATCCTGTGTGGAGAATTCTGACGGGCGCGGCCGCTTTTGGTGTGGGTGTGTTTGTCTGTGGAGCTGTGGGTTCCTACACGCCGAGTGATCCGAGCTGGAATGCGGCGACCGATGCGGGTGTTCAAAATCTGTTTGGTGAAACGGGTGCTATCTACGCCGATGTGTCGCGCCAAATGCTAGGTTGGTCGGCATGGACGGCGGGCCTTGCCTTGATGATTGGCGGCGCCATGCGGGCTGTGCTGATTGGTGCGCCAAGCCTGAAGCGTTGGTCACTTGGTGCTTTGTTTGTCCCATTGTCCGCAGCATGCTTTGCGAGCTGGCCTGTTCCGGAATCTTGGCCAATGAGCACCGGATTGGGCGGTGTTATAGGTGACGCGCTGTTTCATGTTGCGAGAATGCCTTTCCGTGCTTTGATGTTGCCAAGCCCTGAGACATGGGCTGGATTTTTGCTTGGTGGTGCCGCTCTGTGGAGCGCGCTGTCGGCTTTGGGCTTCCGTCGGGGAGATGCGCAGCTGCTTCAAAGCGCAGCGACAACATCCAGTATCCGCGCAGCGCGTCAGGCTAAAGGGGCAGGGGGCCTTCTCTGGGGGGTTATGAGCCGGTTGAAGCTGAACCGTAAAGTCCGCGACGATGAGTATGAATATGATGATGAACCTGCTCAGCGGGGCGCGCGAATTATCCTGCACGAAGATGATTTCGATTCAGAGGAGCGCTTTGTCGAACATGACGATTATGACGAAGCCTATGAAGACGAGGCGCAAGAATTCGTCGACGAAGACGAGATTGATGATGAGTATTCGGAAGATCAGCGCCCGAAACCAGCTGCGAAGCCAAAATTCAAACTGCCTAAAGCCGTCAAAGGATCTGCTGCGACACCGAAGGTGAAAAATGCTCAACGCCGCAGCCTCTCCGACAGATTGCCCTCTATTAATCTGTTGCAAGTGCCTGAAGAGCGCGGCGAAACGATTGATGAAGAAGCGCTGATCGAAAAAGCTGAGCGCCTGACCGAAGTGTTGAAAGAGTTTGGCGTGCGTGGCCGCGTCAAAGAAGTGCGCCCCGGCCCTGTGATTACACTGTTCGAACTTGAGCCTGCGCCGGGTGTTAAATCACAGCGCGTGATTTCTCTGGCTGATGATATTGCTCGCTCTATGAGCGCGATCTCCGCCCGTGTGGCCGTTGTGCCCGGTAAGAATGCGATTGGTATCGAACTGCCGAATGAGGATCGCGATACGGTGTATCTGCGTACGCTTCTCCAATCTGATGGTTACAATGGCACCAAGGCGACCCTTCCGATGGCGTTGGGTGAAGACATTGGCGGCATACCGACGGTTGTTGATCTGGCGAAGATGCCTCACTTGCTGATCGCGGGTACGACGGGTTCCGGTAAATCGGTTGGCGTTAACGCGATGATCCTGTCGCTTCTTTATCAGCACACGCCCGAGCAATGCCGCTTCATCATGATCGACCCGAAAATGCTGGAACTGTCGATTTACGAAGGCATCCCGCACCTGTTGGCCCCGGTTGTGACCGATCCGAAGAAGGCTGTGAATGCCTTGCAGTGGACTGTGCGCGAGATGGAAAGCCGCTATGAGTTGATGTCAAAAGCAGGCGTTCGTAACCTTGCAGGCTTTAATGAAAAGGCGAAAAAATATCGCGAATCTGGTGAGCATCTGGCGCGCAAGGTTCAGACGGGCTTTGACGAGAATGGTCGTCCAATTCACGAGACTGAAGTTCTGCCAACGGATCATGTTCCAAACATTGTTGTCGTCATCGACGAGATGGCCGATCTGATGATGGTTGCCGGTAAGGAAATTGAGGGCTGTGTTCAACGGCTTGCGCAGATGGCACGTGCGGCGGGTATCCACCTTATCACCGCGACGCAGCGTCCTTCGGTTGATGTTATTACGGGTACGATTAAGGCGAACTTCCCGACACGTATCTCATACATGGTAACAACCAAGATCGACTCGCGCACCATTCTGGGTGAGCAAGGGGCTGAGCAATTGCTGGGTATGGGCGATTTGCTTTATCAGGCACCGGGTAAAAAATCTAAGCGCCTACACGGCCCGTTCGTATCGGATGAGGAAGTCGGCAGTGTTGTCGATTGGCTGAAAGATCAGGGTGAGCCGGATTATGTGATGGACATTCTAGAGGCGCCAGAAGAAGGCGGCACTGGCTCTGCGGTTATGGATGCGATCCTTGGCACGTCCACTGGTGACGAAGAAGATGATCTGTATGCGCAGGCAATGGCGATTGTTATTGGTGACAAGCGGGCCTCAACATCTTATCTGCAGCGCCGCCTTAAAGTTGGATATAACAAGGCGGCCGGATTGATCGACCGCCTTGAAGAGGAGGGCATCATCTCGGCGCCAAACCATGCCGGTAAGCGGCAAATTCTGGCTAATAGCGCGCCGAGTGAAGAGGTCTAATAGATGCCCCTATCCCATAGGGTAGGGGATATCTTTTGATACTTTGTCGATGGCCTTCATGGTTTCGTCTGACAAGACGAGATCAGCAGCAGCGAGAATGTCAGCCACCTGATCGAATTTAGATGCGCCAACAATGGTGGATGCAACAAAGTCATGCTGCTTTGACCATGCGGTCGCGAGCGTTACGGGCGAGATGCCTGCCTCTTGTGCAATCGCCATGAAGCGCTCTGTGGAGCTGAGCGACTTTTCATTGACGAAGCGATCCGCCATCGCTGATTGGCGACCACCCATTTCCAGATAGCGAGAGAAACGTGCGCCCTTTGGTTTTTTGCCGCCATTATATTTTCCGGATAGCACGCCGCCTGCGATAGGGGAGTAGGGGATGAGGCTGATCTTTTCACGGCGACAAATTTTGGCCAATGCGTCTTCAAACCGGCGATTGTTCAGGCTGAAATTGTTTTGAATCGTTTGATAACGAACAGTGCCAAGTTGTTCGGCTGTGGCGACGGATTTCATCAAACCCCAAGGGTCTTCGTTTGAACAGCCCGTGATGCGAACCATGCCTGCGCGAACCAGTTCGTCGAGCGTTTCCATCGTTTCATCAAACTCAGTGCCGTGGTCCGGCCAATGGGTTTGGTAGAGATCGATATAGTCAGTGCCGAGGCGCTTTAAACTGCCCTCGATGGCGGTGGTGATGTTATGCCTATCCATCGCTGTCATGCCAGAACGCTGTGCCGACGCGATCCATCCATGTGATGGACCGGAGACTTTGGTTGCAACGATGAGACTGTCGCGTGGCTTGGTTTTCATCCATTTGCCGAAGATTTCTTCGGTACGGCCGGCCCATTTCGGGTCTGGCGGAACGGGGTAAACCTCTGCTGTGTCGTAGAAATTGATGCCTGCTTCATAGGACGCATCGAGGATTTTGAAGGCCTCTTTTTCGTCCGTTTGAGACCCGAAGGTCATTGTGCCCATGCAGATGTCGGAGACATAAATGCTGCTTGCGCCTAATCGTCTATTTTTCAAAAGTGTTTCCTCCAGATGATTGTAGCAATCTAGACCGAACTGCCTATGGGTGACTAGACCTTCTAAAATTGCTAGATGGTTGGCGACGTCGTTAAATATGTGGGAGACAGATGCTGACTGGATCGCAAGTCGTTTTAGAAATGGACGTACGTAGTCAGGCCTCGATGTCGTATGCGTGCCATAACTTTATCGAAAACTATGCTGCAACGGAGTGGGTGCCTGCCTTCGTTGATGCCTTTCCGGATGTTAAAAATGCAATGGCGCGGAAATATATTTTGCATTTTTGCATAGGCCGACATGATGACTATCCACCGATACTGGCAATGGCGCGTTTGGCTTTGTCGGATAGATCCTGGCTGGTCCGGTCGGATGCAATGGCGATACTCGCCTATGCCTTGGATCAAGAGAGTTTAGCTCTAATCAAACCATTGTTGGGGCATAAAGATGAACGTACCCGCTTAGCGGCCGCAGGCGCAACAAAGGCCATAATGCAAAAGAACCGAAATTATTTTGCGAATATTGAGGGGCGCGCCGTATGGATCGCGCCATCCAGTTCGATCGATTCACAGCTCTGAAAAGTCGACTACCTCCAAAGAATGACCAGTCGCCTCAACGAATTTCAATAGATCCTTTCGCGCGATAGCGGTTGTTCCGGTATTGGTGAGGGGGTGGAAGTTTAAGGGATCATGGGCCATGAGCGCGGCGTCGATGAGGAATCGGACGCGGCCTGCTGTATCATTGATGAGTGCGAAGGCAGTGACTGACCCGGGAGAAACCCCAAGTGTTTCCATCATCAACTCGGGTGATCCGAATGATAGTCGTTTGCTGCCAATCAGCGTGTGCAGGCGATTTAAGCGGATAATGGAGTGCCCTTCCGCTGAGATGAGAATGAGTGCGCCGGATTTGTCTTTCAGGAACAAGTTTTTGGTGTGTCCGCCGGGCAAGACAGCTTTGATCTCTGCACCTTCCTCGACGGTGAACACTGGCTTATGCCAGTGGGTGGAGACGGAAATGTCGAGTTGATCTAAAAAGGCGAAGAGGTCATCAGGGCTTGCAGTCATCCTATACTTTGGGCCAAGAAAAACCTGCGCCGTCAAGCGCTCGCCGAAAGGATAATCGCCTCATGCATTTGGACGCCTACAAGATCTATGATGTTGCGCCCGATTTGGTGCCTGCGCGAAGCAATCGTGATTGGATGGATGCTTTCACTGATCGGCACCCTTATCGGTGTCTGCCGCTAACCATGGCAAATTCAACGGGGTGGGAATTGCTGTGCCCGATGGACATAAAGATCAAGTGGAATGGCGGGCCCCGGAATGAAGACATACAATTTCTCACACGGGGAGACCCGAACGCGATTGCGAGCTTTGCAGACAGCCATTTTATGCGGGGGATTGCGACGTTTCATACGGGGCATTTATTTCGTACGCCGCCGGGGTGGGGCGTGTGGGTGACGGGGCCGCCAAATTGGCCCAAGGACGGTATTTCGCCACTGACTGGCTTGGTGGAAACCGACTGGCTGCCTTTCCCATTCACCATGAACTGGCAGATGACTCGGCCCGGTGAAGTGGTTTTTGAAAAGGGCGAACCCTTCGCGTTCATCACACTGATGGAACACAAAAAGCTTGAAGAGATCCAGCCTGAGCGCAAGCTTCTTTCTAGCAATCAAGATTTGGTCGACGAGTATAAAGCGTGGGCTGAAAGCCGCGCGGATTTCAACACCCGCTTAAAAGGGGGTGAAGAAAACGCGATGAAGGAACGTTGGCAACGTCATTATATGCGCGGGGAAAAACCTTCTGGCGATAAGGCAGAAACGCATCAAACCAAACGCCGAATGAAAATTCCTAAGGAGGTCTAATAAGCGTCGGTGGGGTTTTGGTTTTCACTTTCTTGAAATGATCTATTCTGTGCCTGCGCTCGTAAGCTGCAGGGAGACCAAGTTATGAAACTTTCTGTGTTGATAGTATCTATTTCGATGATAGCCGGGCTGACTGCCTGTATGAACCAGCCTGATTACCGGGTGCGGACAGATATTCCAGAAACAGTAGCATCGGTGGATTTAGAGCGATATTCTGGCACGTGGTATGAGATTGCCCGCTACCCAAACTCTTTCGAAAAAGGCTGTATGAACACCAAGGCGAACTATGCGTTGCGTGGTGATGGAGATGTCGCCGTTACTAATTCATGCAAATTGGCGGATGGCTCCATGAAGGTAGCTGAAGGCCGCGCCAGAAAGGTCGAAGGGTCCGCCGGTGCGAAACTGAAGGTAAAGTTTGCGCCTGCTTGGGTGCCGTTCGCAGAAGGGGACTATTGGATTTTTCACCTTGAGCCGGATTATTCAGCGGCACTGGTAGGTGACCCTAGCGGGAAGTATTTATGGATACTCGCTCGATCAGAGCAACCAGCATCGAGCGTGATAGATCGGATTTTAGAGACCGCGCGGGGGTTAGGTTTTGAGACCGCTCCATTGGCGTTTGCCGAGGAATATAGCACAAATCTCGACTAGTTTTCCGGGTTCTGTTTGATTTCGAGCGAAACCGAGCCGACGCGAAATCCAAGCCAGCCAACGGTGGCCTTGTTCAAGACATTACCCTGCTCAGTGAAAACCATTACGTCCTTGAACTGAACTTTACGCCCTTTGCCATTCTCCGATGGTAGGCGCATGTCGTATTCTAGACGAAAAGCTCTCCCATCCTGATACCCTTTGGCGAGACCTACAACATCTTCGCGGGTGCCAGTATATTGACCGGGCGCGGTGCGTGTCAGTTGCCATGTCTTGCGATCTTTTTCGCCATCTGCGAACTTAAAATCTTCCAACAGCGTGAACGTGGTGCCGTCCCAACTGCCCTGTAATGTCGCTGTGAATTCGCGGTTTACGCCCGTTATGGTTTTGAAGGTTCCGGTTGCGGTTTGGGTGCCCAGCAAATCACGTTCTATGATAAAAGTGTTGCCCGTGGTCTGGGGCGGGAGGGCGGGGCGGTTAGCGCAAGCGCTGAGCGTTAGTGCAAAACCGGCGGAGACAAGAGATGACGTTTTCATACCTTGCTTACGACGGGCTGCTTGAATTGGATTGTTGCAGTCAAAAAAAGGGCGCCCCTGTTGAGGCGCCCTTTCTGGTTTGAGGTGAAGTCAGGTTACCAATTGTAACGTGCCTTCAGATAGTAAGAACCACCATTGAAGCCGTAGGAGTTGGTAACAGGGTATTGCGCACCGGCAACGCCAGCCCATGGATTGTCATTCGGGTACTGATCGAAGAGGTTTTGTGCACCAGCGACCAATTCAAGATTCTCCGTGACTGAGTATCCGACTTCCGCATCAAATGTGATTGCAGAGTCGATATCAATTGGTAGATCGAGGTTGGAGTCGAGGTGATCCTCAAAGCCTTCACCATAGTAATTGATCCGTCCAAGGAAGCGCCATGCGCCGGTCGTGTTATTAACCGTGGCGTTCGCGCGGAACTTTGGAAGACCTTCTTCCAGCACTTTGATACGACCAGCTGAGATGGTTGAATCGCTGCGCGTTACTGTGGTTTCAGTGTAGTTTGCGGCGACCGCCAGTGTGGTGTCACCATAAGGTACGAAGTTCATCGGACCGGACACAACAACGTCAACACCTTCTGTCTCTGTATCAAACGCATTGTTGAAAAAGGCGAAAGAGGTGAGATCTTCCGCACCGGAGAAATCACCCGCATTCACCACACCAGCTGCGTCTAGCTCGTTGATGATTTGCGAAGTACTCAACCCGGCTGTCAGTGTGACATTGTTCTGCGCGGCCAGATACTCCAGAGCAGGAGCGAATGCCTGAGCAGAAGACCGCGAAATACGATCATCCAGAGAAATGTTGAAGTAATCAACCGTCACATTGTAATCGCCAACGCCGAATGCAGCACCGATGGTGAAGTTTTCTGCTTCTTCAGGCTGTAGCGTTGGACGCGGTTCGCCTTGAGACTCGATGAAGTCTGCTACGACGGTACCGGCCGCTGAAATTAGCGGGAAGGTGCCTTCGTCTTGCAATACACCGTTCGAGAACGCTGTCGTGACGTTTACGACGTTGGCTTGACCCGCGGTTGGCACGTGGAAGCCTGTTGAGAACGTGCTGCGCAGACGGAAGTTATCTGTGACGCGATAGAGGCCGCCAACTTTAAAGTTGGTTGAGTCACCGAAAATTTCATTGTCTTCGAAACGTACAGCACCTTGAAGGGTGAGGGCGTCTGTTACGTCTGCTTCAACATCAACGTATACGGCATTGTTGGACTGTGCGTTCTTACCAGCACTGCCAGGTGTGAAGCCGCCAAAGCCGTTGGAGCTGGACGAGAAGCCCTGACCAACGGGGAATGCTGTGGTTGGTGCCGCAAGTGGGCCAATTTCGAATGACGCACCATCGCCTTCGCGGACTTCAAATTCTTCATCACGATATTCATAACCGAATGCCACGTTGAGGTCTGAAGCAAGGCCCAGATCGAAGCCATAAGAGAAGTCTAGGTTGAAAAGATTTTCGACCTGACCATAGCCACCGGGACGGAAGTTGCGAGGTGTATCTGGCCCAAGCGACGCGTTGATCGTGTTGTTGATGAAGAAGTCGATTTGGTTTGCACCATACCGATAGCTGACATCATAGCCGAGACCGGTGCCGACAGCCAGATCTCCGCGAAGGCCAACGGCAAAAGCGCGATCTTCGAGTTCACCACCAAAGCGAGGCGTGAAGCCGCCCGGAAGCGTCTCAGTGAATGCGAAGCAATTTGGATCGGCGGCCAATTGTGCGAGCAATGCTGCATCTGTAGGTGAACCGGTTGGGCATGCGCCAGAACCATCGGCGGTAAGGTCGCCAACGAGGAGGGTTGTGCCGCCATCATTTGAATAAACGCCACCGCGATTTGTTGGGTTACGGAAATAGAAGCCGCCTTCTGTTTCGCGTTCAGCATAGTTTGCAAAAGCGTATAGTTCCGCGCTTTCATTCAGGTCGAGGCCGAAGTTTGCATAAAGCTTGAGGTCGCCTTTGACGTTTGGTTGACCCCAAATTTGCGCAGGGTTTCCGACAGCAGTGTTGCCCGCAGCGATTAGGCCAGCCGCATCGTCACGCTGAACGGAACGGCTGGTTGCGTCTGTTTCTTGCCATTCGGCAGATACATTGAGGAAGCCATCATCATTGATGCGGAAACCGGCATTGCCAGCAATTTGGATGGTGTCGCCGTCACCCTCATAGGTTTGGCCTTTTTTGATTTCGACTGCACCACCTTCAGCATCATCCTTGAGGATGAAGTTGATGACACCCGCAATCGCATCGGAACCATACTGAGATGACGCGCCGTCGCGCAAAACTTCTACTTGCTTTAGCGCGATGGCTGGCACTGTGGAGATGTCTTGGCCCTGAGCGCCGTCAGACAAACCACCACCGAGAAAGGCGATAACAGCGCCGCGATGAACGCGTTTGCCATTTACCAGAACGAGCGTGTTGTCTGGAGAAAGACCGCGCAGGTTAGCTGGGCGGATCAGCGTCGCCGCATCGGAGATAGACTGTGTGTTCACATTGTATGAGGGCACTGACGTACGCAGGATGTTGGAGACGTCATTGTCACCCTGATTGGTAAGCTCTGCGCCTGAAACAACATCTACCGGAGCAGGGGAGTCTGCAGCGGAACGAGCGGCGCGGCGCGTACCGGTGATGATGACGGTCTCCTGAACGGCCGTTGTATCTTCTTCTTGAGCGAAGACGGCAGGTGCTGTCCAGCTCGTCATGCTTACCGCGATCGCGGCGCCGGCTAATAATTTGTTTCGCATGTCTTCCTCCGATAAATTGCGATGGATAACCTTTGCTCAGCATTTTATTCGCGGATAGTAAAACATGCAGGAAAAACACTACTTATGGAGGAGTAAGTCGTGATTTGCCGGAAAATGTTGCAGATTCACCACATAATGGCGTCCATCTTTGCAAAAATTTTTTTCCTATGAGGCCTTTAACGCAAAGCTATGCCTGCTCAAGAAAATGAAATCAGACGTTTGGATATTTTCAGCTTAAACAATTTTAAGAATAAATCTTGAGGCTAAACTAAGAGGTTTAGACCGAGGCAATGCTGCCAGATTGTCGATTGTTAGCGACTGGCCTTCTCGGCTATCCCAGAAATGCCTTGGCGCTTTTCGAGGGCTTCACCGACGGCATCGAGGGGGATGTTGCGCGCACGTAGAGCGACAAAAATATGATAGAGCAAATCGGCTGCTTCTGACGCGACACGTTCGTCGGATTCGTTGCGGATCGCATCCGCAAGTTCACCGCCTTCTTCGGCAACTTTTTCGGCGCACAATTCTCGCCCTTTGGACAGAAGTTTAGCCGTCCAGCTATTGCCAGCATCGCCCTCTAGTGCGCGCGCGTCAATTGTATCGGCAAGGTGGCGCAATGCATTGCCGAGGCGGGGGAAGTCACCCAATTCATTCTCTGACATGAAGTCTGATCCTTAGCTGATTAGTTCAGGGGTCTTACGGGCGCGCCGGCCGCGGCAAGGGCGTTTCTGGCATCTGCGATTGTCGCTTCACCGAAATGGAAGATTGAGGCGGCGAGCACGGCAGTTGCGCCGCCTTCCAATACCGCTGGTGCAAGGTGATCGACATGTCCGGCGCCGCCTGAAGCGATGACGGGGAGGTTCACTGCGCCTGTAATGGCCTTTAACAGCGGCAAATCATAGCCGATTTTGGTGCCATCACGATCCATGCTGGTCAGCAGGATTTCGCCTGCGCCGCGCTTTTCGGCTTCTTTGGCGAACTCGACCGCGTCGATGCCAGTTTCTTTGCGTCCGCCATGGGTGAAGATCTCGTAGCGATCGCCATTCTGACGCGCATCAATCGCCACAACAACGGCCTGACTGCCTGCCTTTGCGGCGCAGCGGCTGATCACCTCCGGGTCCGCGACGGCGGCCGAATTGATGCCTACCTTGTCGGCCCCGGCGCGCAGCAGGGCGACCATATCTTCAGCCGTTCGCACGCCTCCGCCTACGGTGAGGGGCATGAAGCACTGTTCCGCCGTGGCCGAGACAATCTCCATCAGCGTGCCGCGCCCTTCATGGGTGGCTGTAATATCGAGGAAGCACAGCTCGTCTGCGCCTTGCGCGTCATAGGCCTTGGCCAACGCAACGGGATCGCCCGCATCTTTCAGGCCAACAAAATTGACGCCCTTAACGGTGCGCCCGTCTTTCACGTCAAGGCAGGGGATGATGCGGGTTTTTAGTGTCATGTGTGGGGTTTAGCGGCAGATGGGGGGAGGGGGAAGGGGCGAGCGGTTGATTGGGAGGGAATGCTCTCTTAGGGTGACAGTAGATGCGTTGAGGTTAGGGACGAGCAGCGCTGAAGAAGGGTTTAATATGCGATGGATTATTTCTGCGGTGGCTTTGCTGCTGTTTGTCGAGGTGGCTGTGGCCCAGCCTGTTACTGAAGACCCTGAGCTTAAGTGGCTTGCGGAACAGCTGGATATGGCGCCGGAAGATTTGCTGACAGAGTGGATGGAGTTTACACCGGAGGTGGAACGGCGCTTGGCTGCCAATCCGGCAGTGCGCGCTCAATTAGAGGCTAAAGAAAAGGAGCAAAATCTGGAGCGGGGGATATCCGGATTGAAGGAGTATTACGCCAATCGTACTGCGGCAGGTCTCCCCATGGACCCAGCTCTTGTCAAAGTTTTCTCTCAGATGATCCGGGATGCGGGTGGAGATCCTGATGCCGTGATTGCTGGTTTGTCAGGACAGGACACAAGGCGGGTTGAATTGCCGTCCCGGCCGACGCCTACGCCTGCGCCTAAGGTGAAAGTGACTCCATCACCTGTTCGCACTTTACGGCCGCCTCAGGGCACACAATTAATCGAAGGTCACCCGGTAGGTGGACGCACAACGGCGCGACTCTCACGGGCAAACGCAACAAACACGGATACGGGAGGCCTTCCCTATGGGGACACGGTCCCTTTGGATTGGTATGATTGCTATCTACTGGACGTGGAGGCCCCCGCAGACCTCAACCCAGTTGGTGTGCTTAAACTTAACCAGCCTGGTCGCTATGAGTGGGTGAGTGGAACCAGTCGGGTTCAGGGGTCGTGGCGGTTAAAGGCAAACGATGATGGAGAGTACCACAAAATTCAGATGACCGGCGGGATTGAAGGGCGGTCATCCGACAATGAGAGTTATGTCGATACTGATGAATTTGGAGCGGGTTTTGAGGCCTATGACCGCCGCCTAGAGCGGAAAATTTATTGCTTCCAGCAAGGACCAAGGGCGGATCAGGCCCGACTCATGCTGTCGCGGAGCATGATACAACCCGGAGTGATGAGAGGACATATTGCGACAGGTGAGCCGGCTCAAATAAAATTTTCTGACGGTACCTATCAGGTTGATGATGTCACCGGGCGTATAGAGACGATGACGAAGCTGTCTACGTATGGATCAAATCCTTGGAGAACAAAACACTACTTTAAGGGGGGGGTGCTTGATAAAACTGTAGGAGTTTATGAGGAGGATAATTCAGGTAACAGGGCATTGGAAATTTCTCTTACCATTCGTAAGACGAGCACCTTTATGGTTAGTGAGGAAACGAAGCTTGTCGCGACCTTAAGCGGGCGCGGACAGGCTAGGCCTGAGGCGATGTTCGGGCTTGGGAAAGCACCGCCCGGAAGAGGCGGTGGGATCTCTGGCATTTATAGGACTCGGGATTTATATAGTTCTAGTTTCGACCTAGTTACGCGTCACTTCTTTGCAAACGGATACTTCAGCGATGATGTGCCTGTTGATGGTATAGATATCGATTGCACGCGGTTGAAACCAAATGGAGAACCTTTTTGCCTGCGGTACGAAAAGAAAGGTAATCGGATTCGTCTTGAGGATTCGCCCGGCGTGTGGTGGGACGACGGATGGGTGTCTTTTGCGCGCGTAGGGGATGGTTTCGAAATTGATGGCGAAATACACGAAGCAACACTAGATCTATCCGGTCACACTTGGGACGCTCTTTATGTGAACCAGGGAGGGCATACAACGGGGGGGCCGCTGTCTTCGTCGAGCACAGCGATGGTTTGGGAAAGCGGGTTTCAGTTCACAGCAGATGGGCGATTCCGTTCGAATAATTTGTCAAGCGTCTCTACGACCGTGAACAGCGATTTCAGCATTGATGCACCAACGATCGCCAGCAATAACAGTAGTGATAATGATTCCGCGACAGGCACATATGCATTTGTGGGAAATTGGTTGGAGTTATCGTACAATGATGGTCGGAAAAAACGGTTGTTCGCCAGTGTCACTTCGAAAGATTCTTTAGACAAGCGTAGACCTCCAAAATACATACATATCGACGGCAAAATATATTGGATCCCCGATGACTAAGAATATCGGGCACGACTATCGCTGGTATTTCACAAAATTCGTTCT